>MBRE01000068.1:0-9712 GCA_001698425.1 Oscillatoriales cyanobacterium USR001
GGGGTACAACTGCATTAGGAAATATCACCGCCAATAGCACAGGAATTACCACATTTAATAATGTCAATTCTACTAGCGTCACCACCAACGCCGGCGGTATAACTCAACTCAATGGAGCCGTCACAACCACCGGCGCTCAAACCTATAATGACGCAGTAACAATTGCAGGAAATATCACCCTTACCAACGACAGCATCAGCTTTAATTCTCCCCTCACCCTCACCGGAAATCTAACCTTAAATGCCGGTCCAGGCACTGTAGAATTTAACGCCATCAATGGTGGTAATTATACTTTATCACTCAGCGCCAACGAAATAAATTTTAACGGCATAGTTTCCGGTAACAACACCCTCACACTCACCCCAGGAGCCCCAGGACAAAATATTACCCTTGGCGGCTTAACTGACACCGGCGCAAACAGTTTAGACTTAACTGCTAACGACTTAAATAACCTAGCTGACGGCTTTAATTCCATCATCATTGGCAACAATACAAACACCGGAAATATTCTAGTTTCACCCAACGGTGCAACATTCAAAGATCCGCTAATAATGACCACCGGCACTGGTACAATTACCCTCAATGGTACACTCACAGGTACTGGAAATTCTAGCATTACCCTCAACGCACCCACCACATTTTTAAACAGCGACATTCGCACTGCCGAACAAAATATTACCATCAACGGTAATGCCATAATTGGTAATAGCCCCACCGTAAGTACAGGCAGTTTAGCCGGTGGTGATATCCTCGTTAATGGTAATATTAACGGTAGCGGTAATCTCATCTTAGAAGCAGGCACGGGAAACATTACTCTTGGTGGTGCAATTGGTAATAATATCCCCTTGGGAAACCTGATATTTAACAATGCGAATAACATTCAAACTAATGCAATTACCGCCGCTAGTGTCACCCAAAATTCTGGCACTGGCGAAACTACTATCAACGGTACAATTAATACTAATACCCTTGCCGGAATTACCTTAATAGGCAATATTTTTAACCTTAATGGCAACATTTCAACCACCAATGGCGGCGGTTTTACAATTAATAATAATGCCCCCTTGAATATTACTCCCGCAGTCCAATTTAACTTAGATGGCGCATTCAATCAAATTGGCAATGGCAATGTTTCCCTCTCAGGAAATATTACCACAAATAATAGCAGCATCAGTTTCAAAAGTCCCGTAAATCTCGTCGGTGCAACTAATCTGAATACAGGTGCAGGTTTAGGGGATATTAGCTTTAATAATACCCTCAATGGCGCTGTAGATTTGAACTTAACGGCAGGAATAGGTAACATTCTATTTTTTGGGTTAGTAGGTAATGAAGTCAGGATTGGTGACTTAACTATTTATAGTGCCAAAGATGTCACTGGCATCAATACTATTAACGCTTCCACAATTACTCAAATCGCCGGCAGTGGCACAACACAATTTAATGGTATCATTAACACAAATGGCAGTGCTGGTATTAGTTTAGCAGGTACTAACTTTGACTTAAATGGTGTAACTGCTACCAATGGCGGCTTAACTATTAATAATAGCGGTAAGCTTGCCTTAAGCGCCACACCAATTGTATTAGATGGCGCTTTCAACCAAATTGGTTTGGGAGAAGTTACGATTTACTCTAATATTACTACGGCTAATCAAGATATCAGATTTAGCGGTCCAGTCACTTTAAATGCACCTATAATATTTAGTCTTGGCAATGCAACAATTGCTTTCGGCTCTAGTTTAGCCGCAGGTAATAATCCTCTAACTTTAACCGCCGGAGAAATTAACTTTTTAGGGCTAGTATCTGGCACAAATGCTCTAGTTTTACAACCTTTCAATCCTGGACAAGATATTATTATTGGCGGAATTGATAATAATACGAATGCTTTAGACTTGACAGCATCTGAAATTAATAATTTGCAAAATGGTTTTAGCTCAATTACTATTGGACGTGAAAATAGTAATGCGAATGTTAATGTAGAGGGTAATCTAACATTTTTAGATCCCCTCACAATTCAAGCAGTAACAGGTGCGATCGCAGTTAACGCTAACATTACTGGATTAGACAATAGTTCAATTACACTGAATACACCGACAACTAATATTAAGTCTGGGATTAGTGCCAGCGGTAACATTACATTCAATGGTAATCTTAATCTTACTGGTGATGTCGATCTCGTTAGCAATGGCGGAGATATTACTATAGCTGGTGCGCTCAATGGGACTCAAAAATTAAAGATTAATGCCGGCATTGGTGGTAATATATTTCTCCAAGGAGATGTTGGTAATATTACACCTTTGTTAGCTTTGGATGTGAATGGATTGAATACTACGTTATCAGGTAATATTTCCAGTGCTAACAGTGACATTACCTTTGACACTGGACTTATTTTAACCAGAGATATGAGTGTAAATACGGGTGATATAGGCGGAAATATTATTTTCCGTAGCACCATAGATAGCGAGGCACTAAAACGCTACAGTTTAAATTTAACCGCAGGTAGGGGTGATATTACTTTCAATGGAGCAGTAGGCACGGCGCTAAATGGACAATTAGGAAATCTTACCATTAATAGTGCTAATAATGTCACTACAGTATCTGGAATTACCGCTACTAATTTTCGCTCAAATACTACTGGTAATGTTAATTTGGGGAATGTTACTGCTACTAATCTTAGTATTAGTACAGATAATAATATTAATGTGGGTAATATTATTTCTAGTGGCGGACAAGTTATACTAAATAGTAATAATGGTAATTTAGTTGCTGGGGATATTGATGCTTCCTTACTATCTGGAATTGGCGGCACAATTTCATTGACAACTCCAGCGGGAAGTGTGCTTACTGGTAATCTTAATACGTCGGGGGTTAGCGGCGGTGACATTACCGTTAAAGCTCAAATTTCTATCACCGCAGGACAGATTAATTCTAGTGGTAGCGTGGGTGATGCCGGTAATGTTTTCTTAGATCCTTTGGGTGATATTCAAGTTGAATTTATTAACGCTGAAGGCGGAATTAACGGTACTGGTGGAAATGTATTTATTGAATCAACGGGGGGATTTTTCCGGGCAACAGATTCTTTTATAACTGCTTTTTCAACTGAGGGATCTGCTAGTATTTCTACAGCGGGTGGTTTGGGTGGCGGGACTATCACAATTCGTCATGCTGGCGGTGATGGTGGCCAGTTACTTCAACCTTTTGAAGTGGGTAATGCTAACGCGCTGAATGGTACTGCGGCGGCTATTACCAGTGGTAATTCTACTATCAAAACAGGGCAAATATTACCAGGTTCTTTTAGTATTGGAAATATTGGTATAGAGACTCAGGATGCTGTACCTTCAACTATTGTTTTGCCCGTTTCTTCAACAGCTAATGGTAATAATTCATCGTCTTTAACTACGGATTTATCAACTTCTGTACGCGCTCCAATAGTTTTAGCATCAACTCCTTTATCTCAGGAAACGCCATCATTAACAACGCTTGTACCGCCGGTAAATCCTTTAGAAAATACTGCCTTAAATACAACAACTTTACCTGGATTGACGGGAGAAACATTTGGGGATAATTTGACACAAGGTACCGAACTGACGCAGCAAAATGGAGGTATTGCAGCTACTTTACCTACGGCATCTAATACATCTAACATATTGAACACATCTAATAATTTTAACACTGATGAAACTTTAGATAATAGTCCCTCAATTTCAACTTTTTATACAGAGGAGCAACATCGCAAAAGTTTGCTTTCAGAAAAAGATGCGATCGAGAATCTTGAAGAACCAGTTTTGGCGATCGATTCGGCAATTATTAGACCATCTACTCGTAAAACTTCTTCAGTAGCTATCAAACAAAACGATCGCTCTTCCAAAAATTCTACACAGATATCTAACAAACCTGCTAACATAGTTCTTGGTTACGGCTCCTCTGCTAATAAAGATTCCGATCGAGATGACATTGCTAATATTGATACCATTTTTAATGGAGGAAATATCGAGAATATGGTGGTGCAAATCGAACAGATTAGAAATAGAGAATTTAAGCATTATCTTGAGTTGAGTCCCGATATTCCAGAACCAAATGTTTCTGTTTCTAGCATTCAAAAAGTTTTGCAGAATATTGAGAATAAAACTGGTAAACATTCAGGAGTTGTTTATGTGGTTTCACGTCTCAATCAATTAGAATTAGTTTTAGTTCCGCCTTCGGGTTTGCCAACTCGCTACAGCGTACCAGAAGCGAAAAGAGATGCTCTTTTACCGATGGTAAATGAGTTACGCTCTGAGTTAACAAATTCTCGCCGACGCAATTTCACCACTTATTTATCTTCAGCAAAACAACTTTACAAATGGATTGTATCGCCCTTAGATGAGGATTTGAAAAAGTTAAAAATTGATACGCTTTTACTGTCCTTAGATCCCGGTTTACGCAGTCTCCCAATGGCGGCTTTACATGATGGTAATCAATTCCTGATTGAAAAATATAGTTTAAGTATAATTCCTAGTTTTAGTTTAACTAATACTAGCTACAGATCCGTTGCTGATGCTTCTGTGTTGGCGATGGGAGCCTCGGAATTTAGCGATCTAAATCCTTTACCTGCGGTGCCGGTGGAGTTGTCGATTATTGCTTCTGAATGGCAAGGGCAATCTTTTCTTAATTCTACTTTTACTGTAGATAATTTGAATTTGCAGCGATCGCAGCAAGATTATCGGATTATTCACCTAGCTACTCATGCTGAATTTTTATCAGGAAAACCCGGTAATTCTTTCATTCATCTTTGGAATTATAAGTTACCTTTCAATGAAGTAAGAAAGTTAAATTGGAATAATCCTGCGGTGGATTTGCTGGTGTTAAGTGCTTGTAAAACTGCGTTAGGCGATCGCGAATCTGAATTAGGTTTTGCAGGTTTAACAGTGCAATCAGGCGCAAAAGCGGCTTTAGCAAGTTTATGGTATGTTGACGATTATGGTACTTTGAGTTTGATGACTCAGTTTTATCACGATTTAGGGAAAGCAGCTATTAAAGCTGATGGTTTGAGGGCCGCCCAAATTGCGATGCTGAAAGGTAATGTGAGAGTTGAAAAAGGTAAATTGTTAACAACTACCAGGACATTTGATTTACCTCCCGCTTTAAGTCAGCAAGAGAATTTAAAGTTTACTCATCCCTACTATTGGAGCGCTTTTACTCTCATCGGAAACCCTTGGTAATTGGGAATTTGAAAATTGTCAGAAAAATTTTAGGTTTTTTCAGCTTCCGATGCTAATTTCTCCCCGATTTTTGGCTCATTACCATTCAACAATCGCTGAATATTAGCCCGATGTCGGACAATTACAAATAAACTACCCACAATCCCAAATAATTGATAGGCTAAGGGTTGACCAAAAGCAAACATTAATCCAAAAACCGCGATCGCAGCTATAATAGAACTCAAAGAAACTATCCGAGAAACAGCTAAAAACAAACCAAAAATAGCAAACGTTCCCAAACCAACAGGCCAATATAAACCTAATAAAACACCTAAACTTGTGGCTACAGATTTACCACCAGTAAAGCCTAACCAGATAGATTTACTGTGTCCGAAAATCGCCGCTAAACCCGAAGCAGTTGTCATCCAAGGTAATATAATTGTTAAATTTTCTATCCCCGCTGTTGCTGCTAACTGATGGGTAATATCGATAGAATAAATGTAGCGAGTCAGAGAAATTGCGGCGATTCCCTTTAAAACATCAACTAGCAAAACTCCTAATGCTGGCCATTTTCCTAAAGTTCTCAGAACATTAGTTGCACCGGTAGAGCCTGAACCAACTTCACGAATATCAATCCCTAAAAACCATTTGGCTACACTATAGCCGGTGGGAATAGAACCCAATAAATAAGCAGCTAATAACAGGAAAATATTTAAACTTAACCACAATTCCATAAATACATTCTCCTCAATTAATTTATTGGTTATAGCACGTCTAAACAATCTATACAAATATGTAGGGGTAGTGCCCCGTAATTGATGTCAACTTAACCCCAAACCCCTTAGTCCGACAGGGGTTAAAACCCCTGTCTCAAAGATCAAGTCCTCTGAAGAGGACTAATGAATTTAACAATTTTCTTCAGTCCTCTGAGCGAGGACTTTAGCTATTAGACAGGGACTTTAGTCCCTGGCGGGCTTTCGGCTAAAAGTCTTTAGGAATTAATGTTTGCGGATCGGGAGCAAAAGCCAACCATAGAGGAAATTGTAGCATTGAAAGACTAATTTGATCCTCGGTTTCGTCAATGAGAATTAATGGTAATTTCCCCTCTTTAACTAAACGATCGGCTTTTTGGGCGACGGCTTCGGCTGTTTCAAATAGGATAATTCCTTGTTCGGGTCCGAAGTCATTTCGAGTAATTCCCAGACAGTCTTGCAAACCTCTCCGCCATTCTCCCAATCTTTCGGGACTATTAGCAAGTACCAAAGTGCGTAAACGGCCACCATAAATACTTCTAAGTACAGAAATTACTGTGGAGGAAATTAGGATATTTTGCAAGCGGGAACCCATAGTGCGTAAAGCGCCTTTTCCACCTTGGGTAAAAAACCAATTTGATACTTTTTCGGCATGAATTGGTTCAAAGGTGCGACGTAGTTGCCAGGGGGGGCCGTAGTAGTCGGGAAGAGTGCGATATTGGTCAAGAATGCGGCGAATTTGTTTGGTTTGTTCTTGAAATCCTTGTTCGGTAAATCGGGGATTTGTTGCTGTATCAGTGGAGGCTTTAACTTCTTCAATAACTGGTTTTGACTGTTGTGCTGAAACTTCGGGGATGAGGTCTAATTGTTCGGCGGTGCTGGCTAAATCTTGTAAGCTTCCTACTAGATAATCTTTAAAACCTTGAACTCGAATTGCTAAGTCTTGGGAAACGCCGGCGAAGGTGGTTCGCATTTCTTTTTGGATGCGATCGCGTCGGCGTTCTAATTTTTCTACTTCAATTTGTAATGATTGTTTGCGCTGTTCTAATTGACCTAAAGCTGCTTCCACTAAATTTCCAATTGCAGTTTGATTGTCCCTGATTTCCTGCTGCAATTTAGCTTTTGTAGCTTGCATCGCCTCAATTTCTTGTCTTAAATTTTGTTGTTCCTGCTGTAAGCTAATTACTTGCTGTACCAACTTTTCCGTTACATCGTCTTTTATATCTGTCACCAGGTCATTCATTGGCTTTAGTTTTGCGGCGGATTTACTCTCAGTAATTGATGGCGCGATCGCCTCTGGAGTAGATGCTAAACCTGATAAGTCTTCGGCAATTGGTGGCGCGATCGCCTCTAAATTAGATTCTACATTAGATTCTAAATTAGATTCTAAATTAGATTCTAAATTAGATTCTAACATTGATAAATTTTCTACCATTGGCGGCGCGATCGCCTCCTCAATCGGCTCTGTTGCGACCTCATTCGCTACAATAGATTCTTCTGGATTAACTAACACTTCCGCTACTTGCTTTGGTGTTTCTTGAGTTGGAGTTTCGTCTGAATTCATGGGAAATAGGGGACAGGGGATTTGAGAATATAAGACTGGGGATTCAAAGGGAATAGGGAAATTTTGTTTACCTTTCCCCTTCCCTTTAACTTCCTAAATTCTTCAGTCCTTTCGCGGACAGCGCTGTTCTAAACAGGCCTGTAGCATTTTAGGATCGAAGAGTACCGGCAGGAAGTGAATGCTCTTAACTTCTTTAAAGTAGAACAGAATGGGTACAGACGGCCAGAAAATCCGCCAGTTTAACCATTCTTGATAGGGAAAGCGGCGGATCAATTCCGTTTGCCGGTAAACATCCAAAGCCGTATCAGTGAATTTCAGGCGGATAGTTGCGGCCTGATACATCAAAAACAAGCCAAAAAGTGCGATCGCTAAACTCACCACCTTTTGCACCAGCAACAGCGGTAAGGAAACAGCAACCAAGATTAAAGGAATCACATAGCTTGGCGCAAGCTCTACTGTTTGCGTCGAGCCAATAGAAGATGGAGTTACGGTCATAGGTTAATCCCAAGGTAATTATAAATTGATTATGATTTATGTATATTGCTTGTCATTGCGAGGGACAAAGCAATCCCAAAACCTTTTATACCAATTTAATGTGAAGTTGCACATATCCCTCGAAATCCTCGACCGGACTTTAACTTTTGGTTCTTGCTGCCCTTGGGGGGCTAGGGGATCTGATTCTATAGAATATTTTTGCATAAATGTTCTCGATCCAGTCGATTCTCTCCGATCTATTCTTTTCCTGTTGCGAAACAAAACTTAGTTATTATCTCTTGGTGTCTTAGTGTCTTGATGGTATCCTAATAGTCGGGGGAGAAAAAATTATGAGTAAGTTAGTAGTGTTGACAGTGGCGGAGGGTGACATCGGTGATGGTTTACCGGTGACGTTGCAAATTGGGGAAGAGGGAAAATCACCCAGTATTGAAGTTTCTGGCAAGTTGCCACCAACGCCCCAAATTATCGAAAATTATAGTCAGTGGCAATTAGCTTATCGCAGTCTTGGCTCAGGAAGAATAAAACCAAAAATAGGACAAGTAACTAATGTTTCTATCAGTCAATCGTTCCAAACATTGAATAGTAATATCAATAACTGGCTGGATGCAAAAAGTTTGCGATCGCTTCGAGAAAAATTGCTACAAAATGTATCCAAAAATGAAGAAGTGCGGGTAATAATTCGTAGTTCTGTACGGGATTTACAACGCCTTCCCTGGCATTTGTGGGATTTGTTTGCAAGTTATTCTCATCTGGAAATTGCGATTAGCACGCCGGAGTTGGAAATCCAACCGCAAGCTAAGACACCAACTTTAAAAGATAAAATCAGAATCCTGGCTATTTTGGGAGATAGTACGGGACTTAATACCCAGAAAGACAGGGAGTTATTAGAACAATTACCCGATGCAGATATCACTTTTTTAGTAGAACCTGGACGCAAGGAAATTAACGATCGATTGTGGGAACAATCTTGGGATATCCTATTTTTTGCAGGTCATAGTCAAACAGAAGGAGAAACGGGTGTAATTTATCTCAGTAAAACCGAAAGCTTAACGATTCCTGAGTTAAAATATGGTCTAAAAAAAGCGATTAAAGGGGGATTACAATTAGCTATTTTTAACTCTTGCGATGGGTTGGGTTTGGCGTGGCAACTGGAGGATTTACAGATTCCTCAAGTAATTGTAATGCGCGAACCAGTACCAGATTTAGTTGCCCAGGAATTTTTAAAGTATTTTCTGACTAATTTTGCCTCTCATTCCTATTCTTTTTATCAAGCAGTACGAGAAGCAAGGGAACGATTGCAAGGTTTAGAAAATAGGTTTCCCTGTGCGAGTTTATTGCCTGTAATTTGTCAAAATTCTGTTGCGGTTCCGCCGCTTTGGGAAAATTTGGGGAGAAGACCAACAAATCTTTGTCCCTATCGCGGTTTGTTCGCATTCCGAGAAGAGGATGCGCCGTTTTTCTTTGGGCGGTTTGATTTTACAGAAAAGTTGGTGGAAGCTGTGGCCAATCAATCTCTAGTCGCGGTGGTTGGGCCTTCGGGAATTGGTAAATCTTCGGTGGTATTTGCGGGTTTAATTCCTCAGTTGCGGCGAGAAGGAAATTGGCAAGTTGTACATTTACGTCCCAGCGATCGCCCTTTTTCTGCTTTGGCTACTGCGATTTTATCACTGCGGGCATCTGATACCAATTCTAAAAAAGTTTGCAACAGTTTGGGTAGGGGCGGG
>MBRE01000068.1:9734-35326 GCA_001698425.1 Oscillatoriales cyanobacterium USR001
CAAAAACCCGCCCCGAAGACTGTAGTATTAATTTAGAGAATTGGTATGATTTAAACTTAAGCGAAAAGCGCCAGAAAATTCAAGAGTTAGCTGCATATTTACAGGATAAAAATGGTGCATTGCGGGATGAAATTGAGGGAATTTTGTGGGATAATTCTGGTAGTTATTTGCTATTGGTGGTGGATCAGTGGGAGGAGTTGTACACGGTTTGTCAAGATGATGGGGAACGTCGGTGTTTTCTGGATCGCTTGCTGGAAGCGGTTTCTCTGCCTAATTTTAAGCTGGTGTTGACGCTACGGGCGGATTTTTTAGGAGTGGCACTTGGCGATCGCATATTTGTAGATGCGTTGCAGTATCAGGATTTGAAACTTGGCCCGATGAATCGTCAGGAATTAGAAAATGCGATCGCGCTTCCCGCAGAAAAATTGGGAGTAACGATTGAAGATGGCTTGACAAAACGCATTTTAGATGGGGTAGAAAAGCAACCGGGAAATCTACCTTTATTGGAATTTGCCTTAACTGAATTATGGTCAAATATGAATAATGCCACGCTGACTCATGGGGCTTACGATCGCATTGGCGGAGTGGAGAAAGCGTTAGCGAACCATGCCGAGGCAGTGTTTGTCAAGTATCCAGAAGAACAGGAACGGATGCGGCGAATTTTCATCCAGTTGGTGCATCCGGGGGAAGGAACCGAGGATACGCGCCGGGTGGCAAGTCGCGCTGAGGTGGGGGAAGATAATTGGGATTTGGCGGTGCGATTGGCTTCTGAACGATTGGTGGTGAGTAGTGGGAAAGAGACGACGGGTTCGGAAACAGTGGAAATCGTCCATGAGGCGCTGATTTGGGGATGGGAACGACTGCAAGAGTGGATTCACGCAAATCGCCGTTTTCGCACTTGGCAAGAACGGTTGCGGGTGAGTTTGCGACAATGGCAGGAAAATCAGCGGGATGATGGGGCTTTGTTGCAACGGGTTCCTTTGGCTGAGGCGGAAGGTTGGTTGCAGGATCGCGGGGGAGAATTGAGTTTGGGTGAGCGAGAGTTTATTCGGTTGAGTGGTGAGTTAAGGGATCGGGAACAGGCTGAGAAGGAGGCTACTGAACAGGCGCAGCAGATATTAGATCGAGCTTATCAAAAGGCAAGGCGGCGGATTGCGATCGGTTCTGCGATTTTAGCAGTTTCTTTGGTGGGGGCTGTCATAGCTGGGGTGATGGCTGGAAATGCTTTGCATAGGCAACGAGAAGCACAGATAGTTACTAAATTGGAGAGACAGGGAGTTAATGCTTTGCGACAGTTTGAGTCCGCACAGATAGAGGCTTTGTTGTCAGCTATGGGGAGTGGACAGGAATTGAAAGCTTTAGTTAAGGATGGTCGTCCTTTGGCAGAATATCCAACAGTTAGCCCGATGTTGGCTTTACAGAAGATTCTCGATAATATTCGAGAAAAAAATCAGGTTAGAATCAATAAATTTTATAGAACTTATATTAGGTTTAGTTCTGATGGTAAATTATTGATATTGATTCAGGATGAAAAGGGGATTGCAAAGCTATCAAATTTAGAAGGGAAACAATTAGCTACATTTAAAGATAAAGGTGATGGCAGATTTGCTAGTTTCGATTTGAGTAGCGATAGTAAACTGCTGGTGACAGGTGGTTTAGATGGCAAAGTCATGCTGTGGAATCTCAAGGGTAAAAAGTTACGAGAATTTAAAGTTGGCATTGGCAATAGTGTCTCGCATATAAATGTAGTTAAGTTTAGCCCTGATAGCAGGTTAATCGCTACAGCTATTAGTAGTGAGGTAGCAATTTGGGATCTAAATGGAAATAATTTAGCTCGACTGGAAGCACATTCTTACAGTGACGAGAGTATAAGTTTAAATTTTAGCCCTGACAACAAACTGCTTGCAATAGGACAAAATAATGGATACGTAAAAGTTTGGAATTTAGAGAGACGGAAACTACTAAAATTTAAGGCTCATAAAAGGGTAGTTAGGAGTGTTAGTTTTAGTCCTGATGGTAAAATACTTGCCAGTTCTGGAAATTATGGAAGTGCTAGATTATGGAATCTACAGGGGCAGCAATTAACTGAATTAAAACGCGATATTTGGTCTCTTACGAGTGTTACTTTTAGTCCCAAGGATAATTTGCTTGCTACTTTTGGGTATAATGGAACTATAAACTTATGGAATATCAAGGGCGAGCGTTTAGATGAATTTAAAACTGTTTTTGGTGGTCAAGGCCGTTTTAGCCCAGATGGTAAGCAACTTGCTACGTTAAGAAGCGATAATACCATAAGCTTATGGAATCTCACAGCACAGGAGTTTCCTGACTTTAATATTAAAGATCGTATGTTAGCTGAGATTAAAAACCAATTTGTTGCTGAGGCTAAAAAGCATGGTCAAATAGATTTTAAAAAAGATGAATTAGATGATAGAGACTTAGGGGAATTAGATGAAAAGGTAACTCTATTTAGTATGCTCAGACTCGTCAAGTTTAGTTCAGATGGTCAGCAATTAGCTACTGTTAGCTACTACAATTTAAATTTGTGGAATCTTCATGGTCAGCACTTAGCTGTATTTGACCTTGACGGAGATAGGAATCCGATGAATAATCCTTTTAAAGCCGATAGTCTGAGCTTCAGTCCAGATGGCAAGTTTCTTGCTACTTCAGATTATATGACCGTAATGCTATGGAATCTCCGAGGAAAACTATTAACTCAATTTTTTGCTTCTCAAGATGGTATCTCTACTATAAATTTTAGTCCCGATAGTAAACTACTTGCTACAGGAGGAGAAGATGGCACTGTAAAACTATCGAATCTCACCGGAAAGCAGTTGACTACATTCAAAGCTCATCAGCAAAAAGTCACAAGTATTAGCTTCAGTCCCGATGGGAAACAATTTGCCACAGCAGGAGGCGACAACGCTGCAAAATTATGGAATCTCAAGGGAGAGTTAGTAGCTACATTTAAAGATGATCAGGGTAGTATCGACAATGTTAGTTTTAACCCAAATGGGAAAATTTTAGCCACATCTGGAAAGGATGGTACAGTAAAAATGTGGGATATATCTGGAAAACAATTAGTTGAATTTAAGGTTCCGCAGAGTGAAAAATTTTTCGAGTTCAGTCCAGATGGTAAACTACTTGCTACGATAGGCGGTGACGGAATTGCAAAGCTATGGACTCTCTCAGGACAACAAGTAGCAGAATTTAAGACTAATCAAGGTGTAGCCACAAGTATAACTTTTAGCCCGGATGGAAAACAAGTAGCAATAAGTGGTAGCAACGGTAAAGTTTTACTGCGGCCTGTGAGAAACTTAGATCAATTACTTGCACAGGGTTGCGACTGGCTAAAAGATTACTTTGTCACCCATCCAGAAGCACGAAAAAACCTTCAGGTGTGCCAAGTAGGGGTAAAGCATTCACGCGATAAATTATACCATTTCTCCAAAGTTATGCAACAGTTTTGGTAGGGGCGGGTTCGCCAACAATCACCGCAATTCGCCAAAATCTTCAAAAACCCGCCCCGAAGACTGTAGCATTAATTTAGAGAATTGGTATTACCCCCATAAACCAAGATTTTGTGTCCGAATGCTTTGCCTTCCCAGGGTTTGAATTAGGCAATATTATTGACGTTTCACACTCTTTAAATAAAATTTTAAACTCATAAATGCTGAAGCACCACACCGCTCGTACCCTGAAACATCAGCCAAGAAAGGAAAAAATTAGCAATAAAAATAGCCAACAGAGAAGTCACCACCGCAGTAGTAGTTGATTGTCCCACACCCTTAGCCCCACCAGTAGTAGTTAAACCCCAACTCGTACCAATCACCGCAATTAACGCCCCAAACACAAAAGCCTTAATCGCCGGCGCACAAATATCCCAAGGCGTAAGAAAATTACGAGCCGACTCTAAAAACACCAACTCCGAAAGACCATACATCTTAGTAGCAACCAACATACCCCCAGCCATCCCCATCACCAACGATAAAATAGTTAAAAGTGGCAACATCAAACAGCAAGCAATAACACGAGGAATCACCAAATAATCAATCGGGTCAGTTTTCAGAATATAAAGAGCATCAATTTGCTCAGTTACCTGCATCGTACCAATTTCCGCCGCAAAAGCCGAACCCACTCGTCCCGCCACAATTACCGCCGTTAACACCGGACCAAGCTCCCGCGCCAAAGAGAGGGCTAAAACACCCCCGACAGCATTCGTTACCCCCAAAGCAATAAACTCCCGCGCCACTTGGATAGTAAAAACCATGCCCACAAAACTAGCAGTCAGCAAAGCAATTAGCAGAGATTCCGGGCCAACAGCCACCATTTGGTCAAGAGTGTTACGGCGATGGATTTTACGGGTGAGTAAATGTAGAGTCACTTGACCGCCTAACAGTATTGCTGCTAGTAACCGCTGACCCCACAATCCCAGGCTGGAAGTAGTAGTAGTCTGACTCAAAATAATAATTAATGTAACAACAATTGAGAAAAATGAAACCTATGTACAAATCTTAAACAAGTTTTATCACTAAAAATTTAAGTTTTTTGACAGATTCGTTCCAACAGAAGGATTGCTTCTATCGTAGAAGAGAACAAGTCAACATAAGTTGTATGCCTATAGGCATTTTAGCGGATTTGTGAGCTTCTATATGAGTATTTTACCTAATTTCCTTCGCTCTCTACTGCTGGCAAGTGTTTTCAGCTTTATCGCTCCGCTATTGTTAATCGGGGCGGTGTTAAGTTGCTTTGACTTGATTAGTCACCTACCCTGCTTGCAAAGGGTTGGTCACTTTGGCGCAGATCAAATTTTAAAATTCCTAGCTACTTTTGGTAGTGGTAGCCCCATCGAAGGATTTTTGGTGATTGGGATTACTTTTAGTCTGGTGGGAATTTTATTTGATACCTACGCTTTCTCTCAAAATTCGCGGGGTGGTTAACCGTATAGATGGTTCGGAAATTAATACCTGGGTTGTTGGGATTCCCTAGATTTTAAATGTACGGGAATGCGAACTCGCTTTTAGCAGAGAACCGACTTTTCTAATTTGAAGATTTTGCCTAAATTATAGACAGGTTGAATCAAGGTTTATTCAACCCAATAATTTACCAATAAATTCGGAAAATAGGAGGTCTTGAATATGTCTCTCATTCGTTTTGAACCATTCCGTGAACTTGATACTTTGCAGCGGGAAATGAATCGCTTGTTTGACAATTTTACTCCAACGGAGCGAGGTTCTAATGGTATGGCATTTATACCTGCTGCTGAGATTTATGAAACTCCAGAGGCGATTCATTTAAAGGTAGAAATTCCTGGTTTAGAAAGTAAGGATTTAGATGTGCAAGTGACGGCGGAAGCCGTATCAGTAAGTGGAGAACGTCGCTCGGAAACTAAGACGGAGGAAAAAGGTATTACTCGTTCTGAGTTCCGTTATGGTTCTTTCCGTCGGGTGATTCCTTTACCTGCGCGCATTCAAAATGACCATGTGGAAGCTGAGTACAAAGATGGTATTTTGAAGCTGAATTTACCAAAGGCTGAAGCGGAAAAGAATCGTGTAGTTAAGGTGTCGCTAGGCTAATTTTTGGTAAGTGTTTAGTGTTAGTTAAATAGGTTTGGGGCGGGCGGTGCTCGCCCTATTTTTTTGTCTTTGTCTTTTGTCTTTGTCCGCCTATGCTAAAGTTGAAATGGCAATGACCTGTGAAAAGTAGAATCAGGAGACTTACGTGCCAAGTCAAGGCGTGGGGGGAAATGGAACTGCATCTGAGTTTGGAGACTTAACGGGGATGACTCGCCAAGAAGTTGATGATTTTTTGCGGGGATTTGGTGCTAAAGTAAAGACTACTCAAGGTAATTATATTGAATATTCATTTGCTGATAAATCGCAAATACATATTCGCCCAGACGGTGAAGTTGTAAGAATACCGGCTCCAAAATACAGCAAAGATGGCAGAAGAATAAATAAGGGTTTGCGACTTGATAAAGATGGTAGTTTACTACAAACACGAGATCGACTTGGCAATCCAATGCCTCATACACACAATACGGAAGAAAAGGTAAGTGATTAATATGTCTGATGACTACAAAAAACTTAATCTTGGTGGACTAACTTCCTTAGTAACTAATGTTAAGATGTCTTGCTGGGGAAATGAATTATTCTTTGAATGTGTTTACGATCCTACAGGTGATAGACTGTCTTACACGCTAGTATTTCACGACTGCCACAACATCATTTGGAATGTATATCATCCTGAAGATTCAAAAGAGCTTGAAGCTGATTTGATTGGCATTCATTTGGGAGAGCATGAACACCAAAGACCGGCGATAATTCATACAGATATTTTTGAAATTTCAATTTTGTATGGGAGTTTTAGTGTCGAAAAATCATCGGTATTCAATGAGCGAGAAATGGTACTGTCACAATAATATTTTAAGCCAGTTACTCGGCTTTTAAATTAGCAATTTGTTGAGCAAACCATAAAGCTGCACTGCCATTTGTTCCTTCATTCAAACGTTCCAAAGTTTGCTCTAAGAGGGAAATTTGTAACCCGGAAAGAGCTAAAGATTCAGTACATTCTTGATACTTACCATTGGGTTGCAATTGAAAGGCTAAAACTCGTAATGCTCGCACATCAATTACCCAATATTCAGGAATTTGTAAATCCGCATAAATTTGTTTTTTCTCATCAAGGTCACTAGCTAAACTTGTATCAGAAATTTCACCAACTAAGTTAGGAACTCGACACCGATTTAAGTTGACATAACGCCTTTCTCCTGGTAGCCTACGGGGGTAGTCTTCGCCGAGGTAAAGCACTAAATCAGGAGACGCGGCTTGGGTTTTCGCTTTCTCCAGTAAGCAACCCCCCATTAATGTAAATAGTAGTTCTGGTTTTTGGCTGAACCAAAATGCAAACAGCATAGTGAAAAGCTGAGTGATGGTAGCGTGGCTAATTCCTTCATTGCTCATATCAACTAAAAGATATCCTCGGTTAAAGTATATATTCACCCAGTTGATTTCTGGGTCATCACAACAAGCTAAGTAGTCTTCCCAAGTAGCGGGTTGCCACTGAGGTAAAGTCGTGTCAGGCTCTGTTTTGCTGACTGTAAGAAGTGAAGCAGTCATGGCATTAATACTGATTAAGAGGTAATAGCAATTATGTTACCACATAAGTTTACTATAGATAGTTAATCAAGTATTTTTCTGAACTGAGGTAGAATTATGCCGGATATTGTTGATATTGCGGTGGGTGCGGGTGCTTTCACAACCCTAGTAACGGCGGTTCAAGTGGCTAATTTGGTGGATGCACTGAAAAGTCCGGGGCCTTTTACTGTCTTTGCACCCAATGATGATGCTTTTGCCAAATTACCGCCGGGAACTATTACTACTTTGGTACAAAATATTCCTCAACTAACTAGAATTTTGACATTTCATGTGGTTTCTGGCAAGTTTATGAAGGCAGATTTGGCAAAGTTAGATTTTGTTACTTCCCTGGAAGGTTCGCCAATTAAAATTGATTGTTCTGACGGTTTTGAAGTGAAAAATGCCACTGTGGTTGCGGCGGATATAGAAGCTGATAATGGTGTGATTCATGTCCTCGATACTGTAATTTTAATGGGATAGTTTGCCTTTTAAACTATCTCAAAGAGGGGAGATTTCAAGGGAAATATCCCCTCTGCATTTTACAAAACTTCATATATAATTAGTAATTGGCGATCGCGTAAATAATGACCCCAAAAAAGCCTAATCGCCTAACGCACTAAATCTTCATTTTGTCAATATTATTTTTTGTATCAGAAAATACAACTAAATCCTTAACCTAGTCCTAATATCACACCGTAATGTGATAGGCTGTAACATCACCTAACTCATCTATTTAGGACTTAGAGAAAGGACATGGTAAAGCGATTCGATCGACGGAAATTTCTTTTATACAGTTCTGCTACCTTAGCAACCAGTTTACTATTAAAAGCTTGCAAGACACCAACTCCTACAGCAAGTCCTGATGCTTCTCCAACTTCCTCAGCATCTCCCTCAACATCATCTCCATCACCAGCAGCAGGTGGCGGAAATACCATTAAAGTTGGCATTTTACACTCTTTAAGCAGCACAATGGCAATTAGTGAAAAGAGCGTTGTGGATGCCGAACAATTAGCGATCGAGGAGATAAATAAAGCAGGCGGCGTACTGGGTAAACAAATTGAAGCAATTGTAGAAGACGGCGCATCTGATTGGCCGACTTTCGCAGAAAAAGCTAAAAAATTAATTGACCAGGATAAAGTTGTCACTGTTTTTGGCTGTTGGACTTCTGCTAGTCGCAAAGCGGTATTACCAGTATTTGAACAGAAAAATCATATGCTTTGGTATCCCGTACAATACGAAGGTCAAGAGTGTTCTAAGAACATCTTTTATACAGGTGCAGCGCCGAATCAACAGATAGAACCCGCCGTTGATTGGCTGTTAGAAAATAAAGGCAAAAAGTTCTTCTTAGTCGGCTCTGACTACGTTTTCCCCCGAACTGCAAACACAATTATCAAGGCACAATTGGCAGCTAAAGGCGGTGAAGTAGTTGGAGAAGATTACATTCCCCTGGGAGGCACGGAAGTTACACCAATCATTACCAAAATCAAAGCAGCTTTACCCGAAGGCGGCGTGATTTTTAATTCTCTGAATGGTGACAGTAACGTAGCCTTCTTTAAACAATTACAAGGTGCAGGATTAGGACCGGATAAATATCCATCAATGTCTGTGAGTATTGCCGAGGAAGAAGTCAAAGCAATTGGCGTGGAATATCTCAAAGGTCACTATGCGGCCTGGAATTATTTTATGACAGTTGATAGCCCAGCAAATAAAAAGTTTGTGGAAGCTTTCAAGGCAAAATACGGCAAAGATAGAGTTACTAATGACCCAATGGAAGCCGCTTACATTATGGTTTACCTGTGGAAACAAGCCGTAGAAAAAGCAGGAACAGCGGATGATTTAGATAAAGTAAGAGCAGCAGCTTTAGGTCAAACTTTTGATGCTCCAGGCGGTAAAGTTACTCTGGAAAATAACCATCACCTTGCCAAGTTTGTGCGACTCGGCGAAGTTAGAGAAGACGGTTTGTTTAAAATCGTTTTTGCTACTCCAGAAGCAGTTAAACCTATTCCTTGGAATCAGTTTGTGGCTGATACTAAAGGCTTTACTTGTGACTGGACGAATAAAACTGCACCAGATCCCGGTAAGTTTAAACAAACTTAGAACTTACGCACGGCCTCCAATTAAGTTTAAAAGTCTTCTTAGTCCTCTTTAGAGGACTTGATCTTTGAGACAGGGGTTTTAACCCCTGTCGGACTAAAGGTTTAACCTTAAGTTAACACCAAAGAACCCCATCCTCATCCTACAATCATTAAATCCTAAAAATCCTATTACGGACAAGGAGTTAAACTATTGTTACTACAAATTTTAGATGGCGTATTCAACGGAATTAGCATTGGTGCTGTATTGCTAATTGCCGCTTTAGGTTTAGCAATTATTTTCGGGCTAATGGGCGTAATTAATATGGCTCATGGCGAGTTAATGATGTTAGGAGCTTACACTACTTTTGTGGTACAAAACTACTTCAAAAGTGTGGGCGGATTTGCCTTTGAAGCTTATATTTTATTTGCCCTTCCCCTGGCTTTTTTAGTCGCCGCAGTCATGGGATTAATTCTGGAAAAAGGGGTAATTCGATATCTTTATGGTAGGCCTTTAGAAACTCTACTGGCAACTTGGGGCGTAAGCCTAATTTTACAGCAATTTGTTAGGAGTGTAAGCTGGGTATTAGTAATCGGAATTGCCCTGTTTTGTCTGCTATTTTTTGGTGGGATGTGGGTGTTACGTCGTCGCCCGGATTTTGAGCGAGTTCGTAATTGGATAATAGCCGTAATTTTACCTCTATCTTTGGCTGTTTCTGGGGCAGCTTGTGCAGTTGTAGCCCAAACTTATAAACTAGATGCAACTAAGCCTTGGTTTGGCGCTCAAAATGTGGATGTTACTGCCCCTAAATGGTTGCGGGGTGGGTTGCCTTTAGGTAATTTTCAGTTACCCTATGCGCGAGTTTTTATCATTGTCTTGACAGTGATTTGTTTAGTAGGTATTTACCTATTTTTACAGCGTTCAGTTTGGGGTCTTCGCATTCGCGCCGTGACGCAAAATCGTAGTATGAGTGCTTGTTTGGGAATCCCTACTCAGCAAGTAGATGCCCTGACTTTTGCTTTAGGTTCTGGATTAGCTGGAGTTGCTGGTTGTGCGATTAGTTTACTCGGTTCGGTAGGGCCAAATACGGGGCAAAATTATGTAGTTGATACTTTTATGGTTGTGGTTGTGGGAGGTGTGGGAAAAATAGTCGGGAGTGTGGTGGCGGCGATGGCTATTGGTACGATTAGTTATTTAATCGGTTCTGGAACTTTAACTTTAATATTCGCACCGATTCAGCCTTTAGCTGATTTCTTTACCTTTTTTGCTACGACTAGCATGGCAAAGGTGATGGTATTTGCTTTAATTATTGCGTTTCTTCAGGTGAAACCTGGGGGGATTTTCCCGCAGAAAGGACGCACGGTGGAGGGGTGAAATGAAGGAAGAAGGAAGAAGGAAGAGGGAAGAGGGCATTGGTGTCAACTTAAGGTCAAACCCTTAGTCCGACAGGGACTAAAGTCCCTGTCTCAAAGATCAAGTCCTCTTAAGAGGACTAATGAATTTAACAATTTTCTTCAGTCCTCTTAAGAGGACTTTACCTATTAGACAGGGACTTTAGTCCCTGGCGGGTTTCAGCTTAAGTTGACACCAATGGGAAGAGGGACATCCCGATTTTGCAAATATCTCTGTAGGGGCGAAGCATTCCGGCAGTAGATATCTACGTTTAACCAATAATTTATCTGCCGGAATGCTTCGCCCTTACAAAATTGGGATGCTCACAAGGAGAATTAAGCCTGATAGAATGATGAAGTTTACATAATAACTAGAGATAAATTAAGGAGAGAATAATGCAACAGAAAATAGCGGATTTTTGGGGAAATGAGAAGAGGCGAAAGTTACTTACTGAAGCCGCGATTATTGCTGGAATTGCCCTAATTTTAATCTTCGTTATGCCGGCGATACTACCGATAGTTCGTCTCAATCAGTTAGGGCGATTTCTGGCTTTAGCAATTGTGGCTCTGGGGATTGATTTAATTTGGGGTTATACTGGTTTACTGAGTCTCGGACATGGTGTATTTTTTGCTTTAGGTGGTTATGCTTTTGCGATGTACTTAAAATTGCAAATTCCTGCCGATGCCAGTGTTAAATTGCCAGAGTTTATGACTCTGTATGGTGTAACTGAATTGCCTTGGTTTTGGCAACCTTTTTATTCTTTTCCTTTTACGGCATTAGCTGTTCTAATTCTCCCTGGTCTTTTAGGTGCATTTCTCGGTTATTTAGTATTTCGCAATCGTATTCGCGGCGTTTATTTTTCAATTTTGACTCAAGCGGCAACAATTGTATTTTTTAACTTTTTTAATGGTCAGCAAAAGCTAATTAATGGTACTAATGGATTGACTGATTTTAAAACTATATTTGGAGCTACAGTCAATTCACCGGAAACGCAGTTTGTTTTTTACACATTAACAATATTATTTTTAGCAGCTTCCTATGCTCTTTGTCGTTGGCTAACTAGCGGACGTTTTGGCCGGTTGCTAATCGCAATTAGGGATGATGAAGTGCGGGTGCGTTTCTCAGGTTATAACCCCACAGATATTAAGGTTGTTGTGTTTGGCATTTCTGCTGCTTTAGCGGGACTTGCTGGTGCTTTATTTACCGTACAAACGGGGATTATTTCACCGAAGGCGATGGATATTGCTTTTTCCATTGAAATGGTAATTTGGGTGGCGGTGGGGGGTCGTGCTAGTTTAGTAGGGGCTGTAGTCGGGGCGCTTTTGGTGAATTTTGGTAAGAGTTTATTGAGCGAACAATTCCCGGAGGTGTGGCTATTTTTTCAGGGTGCGCTATTCTTAATTGTGGTGATGGTTTTGCCTAATGGCTTGGTAGGATGGCTGCGATTTCAAGGATGGGAAATGTTTAGAAATCTGTTTGGAAGAAAGAGGTATGTTGTTACTTATCCAAGTTTGGAAGAAGACCCTGAAGTACAGCGAGAAAGAGAAGAGTTAGATAATGGTTAACTGTTATTTGTTAACTGTTAACCAATTACCAATTACCAATTACCAAATTTATGAATGAGAAAATTTTAGAAATTGAAAATTTGAGTGTTAGTTTTGATGGTTTTAAGGCGCTAAACGGTCTTAATTTCAGTATGGATGCTGGTGAGTTACGAGTGATCATTGGCGCTAATGGTGCGGGAAAAACCACCTTTCTGGATGTGATTACGGGCAAAGTTCAGCCAACAGAAGGACGAGTGATCTTTAAAGGAAGAAACTTGCGCCAATTGTCAGAATATCAAATTGTTCGCCTGGGAATTGGCCGTAAGTTTCAAACGCCGCGAGTTTATCTAAATTTAACGCCGGCTGAAAATTTAGAACTGTCTTGTAACCGCAATAAAAATGTTTTTTCGACTCTGTTTCAGCGTCCACCTGTTGCAGAAAAGCGCACCGTTGCGGGTTTATTAGAAACTATCGGTTTAGTTGCGAAAGCTAATATTGCGGCGGGTTTACTTTCTCATGGTGAAAAACAATGGTTAGAAATTGGGATGTTGTTGGCGCAATCTCCTGATTTATTATTAGTAGATGAACCTGTGGCGGGTTTAACTGATGAAGAAACGGCTTTAACTGGTGATTTGTTGATTTCTTTAGCTGAAAGTCATTCAGTTTTAGTAATTGAACACGATATGGAGTTTGTGAGGCAAATTGCGAGAAAGGTGACTGTTTTGCATCAAGGTTCGGTTTTATGTGAAGGAAGTATGGATGAGGTACAAAATGATCCGCGTGTGATTGAGGTTTATTTAGGTAAGCCAGAAACGGAACACGAATAACAGTTAACAGTTAACAGTTAACAGTTAACAGTTAACTGTTAACAAATTACCAATTACCAATTACCAAATAATATGCTGCAAATATCTGGTTTAAATGTTTACTACGGTGAAAGTCACATTCTTCGCGATGTAGATTTGAGTGTGGCGGCGGGGAAAATGGTTTGTTTAATTGGTCGAAATGGAGTAGGGAAAACTACTTTGTTAAAAACACTGATGGGGTTACTTTCACCCCGCAGCGGTGCAATTAGTTTTCTTGACCAAGGAATTGTATCCAAATCTCCCGATAAACGGGCTAGAATGGGTATTGGTTATGTTCCCCAAGGTCGTGATATTATCCCGCGCTTGACTGTTGAAGAAAATCTATTATTAGGCTTAGAAGCTAGAAAAAGTCGCCCTAAAAAAGCGGAAATTTCTGATGAAATATTTGAGTTATTCCCGGTTTTAAAAACCATGCTTTCTCGCATGGGTGGGGACTTAAGTGGGGGACAACAGCAGCAGTTAGCTATTGCTAGAGCGTTGATGGGACAGCCACAATTACTGGTTTTAGATGAACCAACTGAGGGGATTCAACCATCAATAATTCTGGAGATTGAAGCGGCGGTAAAGCGGATTATTGCTACTAAAGGAATTTCGGTTTTGTTAGTAGAACAACATTTACATTTTGTGCGTCAAGCTGACTGGTATTATGCGATGCAAAAGGGTGGAATTGTGGCATCTGGTTCGACTGATGAATTAAGTAATGAGGTGATTCAGAGGTTTTTAGCAGTTTAATACCAATTCTTGAAAGTATGACTACAGATAGTAAATATTCAACTTTTGACAGGAATGAAAATTAAATAATTTGATGATTTGGTTTGTAGTAAGCGCAAAGAGCGCTCTTTGCGCTTACTACAAACAAGCTAATTATTTAATTTCTATTCCACAACCGTTAACTAACTGCTCAATCTCTTCTGCATGAGTAGGCAAATTTGCTGTTAATACTTCTGTTCCTGTTTCTGTTATTAAAACATCATCTTCAATCCGAATTCCTCGCACATCTGCAAACTGCTCTAGTTTATCCCAATTGACAACATTCTGATATTTTAAACGATTTTTTTGACTATTTAAAATCCCTGAAACTTGATAAAATCCTGGTTCAATTGAGACTAACATTCCCGGTTGTAAAGTGCGATTTAATCGCAAATAATTTAAGCCAAAACGATTACTTCTTACTCTTCCTTCCTGATACCCCGCCAAATCACCAAAATCTTCCATGTCATGGACATCTAAACCGATTAAATGTCCAATTCCATGCACAAAAAATAGGGCGTGAGCATCCATTTCTACTAAATCATCAGGTTGCCCTTGTAAAATCCCTAAATCTACCAATCCTTCGGCTATAACTTGAGCGGCTAAAAGGTGAATATCCACATATTCTACACCTGGAAGCATTTTAGCAATACAAGCATCGTGGGCGGCTAAAACTACATCGTAAATAGCTCTTTGTGTTGGGGAAAATTTGCCGGAAATTGGCCAAGTGCGCGTTACGTCTCCTGCCCATCCCATTGCGGTTTCTGCGCCTACATCTGCTAATAGTAAATCTCCTTTTTGTAATGGATGATGATAGTGTTCGTTGTGCAAAATTTCTCCACGAGTTGTGACAATACTGGGATAGGCAAAAGTCATATTTTCTGTGATAATTTTACTTTCCATTGCTGCACGGATTCCGGCTTCATTTTTGGCTTTACTGGTGGCGGCCATTCCTGCTTTATGAGCTTCTACGGTGACAGCGGTAGCTTGACGTAATTCTGCTAAGGCGGCGCGATCGTGGGTGAGGCGTAAAGAGATAATTGCTTTGGTTAATTCTAGGTCAATTCCGTTGGGAGATTTAGCGATCGGGAGAGGGCGATCGAGGAGTTGAGACTGTTGTAAAAGAGTGCTATAATCCTGTACTGCAATGGTAGCGGCATTGCGAACGCGAGATTCTAAATCTGACAGGGGAAAAGCCGCATCAGCGCCTATTCTATTGGCGATTTCTTCCCGTTTTGGGGTTTCTCCTTGCCATAATGTTTTGCTGGGATGGGCGTTATCTATGAATAGTTCTAATTTGCCATCTTTGAGGTAAATGACGGCATTTTCTAAAGGTAAACCTGCAAAATATAGGAAGTGACTACTGGCACGAAATGGGAAAGTATTAGCTGGATAATTACGAGAAATTTTACCACCTGACCAAAGTAGGACGGGAAAGTTAATTAGGTTGGCGAGTTTTTGGCGACGTTGGCGGAGCGCTAGGGCTAGAAAATCTGTGTTAGGGGAATATTCCATAATTTCAATTGAGTTAATTAGAAATTTTTACTTGACTATTTTACAGTTTATAATTTATACTGTTATAAAGCAAGAAAAGTTTATGCCAATCTCTCATAAATCTAGCTCAACCTCTTTACAACCCCATTACTGGCCGATTGCTCAATTACCGGGATTGAGTGCTGACAATGAATCTTTATTGCAGGAGTATGGGATTGCGACGACGGGACAATTACTCAAAAAAGCTGCAAGTAGCGATCGCAAGTTGTTGCTCTCAAATCAGTTGCAAGTGCATATTCAATATGTTAATAAATGGGTGGCTCTGGCGGATATGGCTCGAATTCCTAGTGTGGGATGTGAATATTGCGGTCTTTTGCTTCACGCTGGTGTCTCTTCTACGAAGCAGTTGGCGGAAATTTCGGTGCAAAGGTTACACCAACAAATTCTACGCTTTTATGTGGGGAATATGCAGCGGCGCGATTTGTGTCCGGGTGTGGAGTTAGTACAGTTGTGGATTCAACAGGCGAAAATGCTGATAATCTAGTTTGAGGGCGCGATGCCTGGGGCTGGCTACGCCTACGCGCTTATTTACACATTAAATATTTACACATTAAATATTTTTTAATCCCCTTGCGCTTACTTCAGTCAGAAGGTACAATAAATAATGTTGTAATGCGGGCGTAATTCAGTGGTAGAATGTCAGCTTCCCATGCTGAACGTCGTGGGTTCGAGTCCCACCGTCCGCTTCATACCCTAACCATCACACTACTAACCTGGAGATTACAAACCACTGCCTTAACCACCTGGCTACGCTCAACTTACGCTCAATTAGGTCAAATTGTAACAAGTTAACTGAGCGCTTACCCAACATAAGAAATACAAAATTGAATTGATCGATTGATTGCAAAGACTGATTAGTCTAAAAATATCTCAGCTATTAAACCACGTGATCGCGCATACTCCACTAACTTGTCCACTGCCTTGCTCATGTTGCCCGAACGCTTCAAGGCTTCGTAGGTTTCTGGCTTTAGAGTCAGATTAACTCTGATTGCACCCTTTCCCTTACGCCCTTTGACTAGGTTTTTTAGACTCTGCTCAGTGGCCGCCATACTTACCTCCAATTAAATACACACTTTGGGATTGACGAAAAATACCTTAAATCGAAACATACACATTATGGGATTGCTCTCGTAATGACGGGGCATTTTCTGAAAATTGTAAAAAAAAATCAATCAATCAATCGAATGTAATTTTTTTTGTAATTTTCAGGAAATGCCTATGCCAAAAAATTGAATCGATTGATTGATTGCTTGATTCAAAAAAAATTGCAATTTTCAGAAAATGTCATAGAAGGTTATCGTCAAATTCGTTAGACTCTACCCTTACATCGACCTCTGCCATAGCCTCACCAATTGTACCATGTCGTAATAAAGCGGTACACACAGTTAAATAGTGGCTAACCCAAAATAGTTCAGTTATTAACTGTTCTCTGTATTTCTCTTGTGTTTCATCTGCCTTTTTGTCAAGATTATCCTCACTAGCCGGATCAAAATTCAGAATCACCCTCACCGCATTACTTAGTGCGAGTTTGCTACACTCCAATTCCTGATCAACTTGCTCTAAGGCATCCATAAAGATTGTCGATGGTAAATACATACTGAAAACCTCCTATTGTTTAACCAACTATTACTAACGTTTTGGTAAAAACTGATACCCCCCATTTTAAATGGGTATCAATAGTCCTTACGCCAAAACATTTTTTTGTCCTCACCCATCTTTAAAGACCAACCTAAAGTTTGCATAGCTTCGGCAATCACTTTAGGTCTTGGCTCATTATCTAACGCTCCTCTAATTGCAGCACTAACGCAAGCATTCTTAATCACTTTAGGTGATATTTCATAACTAAATGAGCCTTCACCATATCGATTGTTAAGGGCATCAATCGTACCCATCTCAGTTTCAACAACCTGCTTTAAAATGCCAATTAGAGGACTTTCGGTTGGTTTGCCTATTTCATCAAACCAGCGCCAATAATTGCTAACCGTCTCTATTCCAGCCTCTCCATCCCACAAATTAAGAGCATAACCTGTAGCCAATAAATCGAGGCTAATAGCCCACCTAGAAGTGCTAAAAATATCAGGAATTGCACCTTTCTGTTTATTCCTGATATAAGCTCTTTTGGCGGATAAGAAGGCTTGGATATTAGATGTTTCCGTCCAAAATTCATTGAATTTCTCATTAAATGTCTTTAAGTTAAACACCTCAAGCATTAAAGGGGAAAATTTAGAGTCTGTGTCGATATCTTCTAAAACTTTAAATCGAATTACAAGACAGCGCCTTACTAATTCCACAAACTTCTCGTTATTTAAGACAGAATGAACGCTTGATAAAACCTTTAAGCCAAACACCTTAAATACCTGATTAGACCCTTGAACTCCTGATATCATCACTGAGTCAGTTTCGCGGTCATACCCATTCAATAAGTAAAGATAAAGTGTTTCATTCAAAAGTGTATTTTCACCCACATTATCAAATAACAACAATGTGTTTTTTTCACCTTCAAAGTTTACCTTATCAGCCCATCTTGACTGGTTAATGTGGTTCCTAAGTGCTACAGCGGAACTACTAGCACTTAATAAAGGTTGATTGTGAACCGCACCCATAATCTTCATTAAGGTACTCTTTCCACTACCTCTACCTCCTAGTAAAAACATAATGGGTGCAATCGTAGCTAAAGCAGAGGGGATTAAGCAATAGCTAACGATTATCGGTAATTGGATATCGTGATGGGGTAGTAATAAGGCTTGATTGATTAACCCAGTTAAATTTTCAGCTAAAGATAATTCTGGCTCGTAATACTCGTATTTCTCTTCAGCCTCTCTAAAACTTGCGTAATCCGGGATATCCATTGTAAGTTAACGCCCTAATAGCGACGACAGCACTTTCAAAACAACCTCAAAAAGTTCTTTTTCCGAGAGTTCTATTTCGTCATCTTG
The DNA here is from genome assembly GCA_001698425.1 of Oscillatoriales cyanobacterium USR001. GTDB lineage: Bacteria > Cyanobacteriota > Cyanobacteriia > Cyanobacteriales > Microcoleaceae > Kamptonema. Next base: position 27,986 of record MBRE01000068.1, read on the forward strand.
AAAAGTTACAGTTGCTTTAGCTAAAACCTCCACTAAATTATTAGCGTCTTTCGAGTAGGGTTCTAAATGTTTTTTAACAAACTCCCATCGATCGTTTAATCGTTCGGCCTCTGTTTGCCCTTTGGACCCCCCACCAAACTGTTTAAAACTTTTTGGCTCACTAGCTTTATAGGGGTTCTTAGCTAATTCTTGGCTAGGACAAGGGTCGAGATTAATGGCAGAGAAAACCGTATCATTAATTAGGTCGTCCGAAGCAGGTTGTCCATTTATTTTTTTGCCTTTGGCAAGTACACTTATCTCGTTAACCGACAAGCCAAATAAAATGGAACCCTTGTAAGTTAATGAAGGGTCTAGCATTCGTAGCTGGATCGCCTTACATAATGCCTGCTCAGTAGTAGTTAATTCTTGTGTAACTTCCGTCCAGACATCATTAACTTTCTTGTTAATTTTGTAGTTTTTGCGGTGTATTTTTACTGCCACAAATTTATCTGTCAAGTTAGGCGGTTCTTGTTGTTTTGACTGTTTAACCTCAGTTGCATTTTCTATTAAACCGTAAAAAGTGTATGCGTCATCATCTACTATTATCGAGCATTCTTTGAACGTTAAAACTGCATAACAGTTGGAATAGTCATAACAGGTAAGCGTTCCGTAAGTCTCGTTTTCTGCCGGTGGTTTATAGTACAAGGTCATGTTAAATCCTCAAATGGTTTCTAGTGACTATGAAATTAGACAAGCCAACTAAGTCGATCGTTCTCTTTCTACTGCTATCAATTGGCTTAGGTTTGGCACTTTTGGTAACAATCTGCAAGTCTCGCCAAATTAAAGGATGAAAGTGATTTAGCAATTGCAGTTTAAGTTTATACACTTGTGTTGCACAACCTTTCGCTTCTACCCAAAACTCAGGTTTGATATTATTACCCAAAACAGCAAAGTCGATAACGTGAGTTATAGCAGGGTAGTTGTGGTTTTTAGGTATTAGGATAACTGGAAGCTGCCTAACTATCCTCTCTTTGGGAAAGTGTTTTAGTAGTTCCTTGTAAACCTCATACTCCCATTGACTAGCGAAGTATTTATCTTCCTTATTCTGCCTAGCACCTTGATATTGTTCACCATTTTCAGTCTGATAAAATGGCTTAGAACGGTACTTTGTAGTCGGACTGTATTCGCTCATAATTATGATAGCTCTCTAACATTTGCTTGATCAAGCTGATAATTATCCTGTCCTCTACTTCCGCTTCAAGTAGAGGCTTTAAGACACTTAAAAGTTTGCGGTGTACAAACTGTGTGTCATATTTAACGTAACAATCGACAGGTTCATCCGTGAGTGTTGACAGTTTCAACTTCACTTGTTTTCTGATTACATAACCTCCCTCATCTAACATTTTTTTATGCAGACTCTGATTGTACGGATTAGTTTTTATTTCTTGCCAACTAACTAAAGGCACTGATGCAACGTTTGGTTTAATTGCTTCGTTCATTTGATTGATTCAATTGATTGATTGAATCATTACATTTACCCCCCCCGTGTCAAGCGTTAATCGATTGATTTAACTAATCGAAAATTGTAATTATTAGATTGATTGATTTAATTTAATTATATTAACGATTTTACTAGGTTTGAGGTACTTGACAAGATTGAAAAAATTAGGTTACTCATTGAGGAATCGATTTATTTTGAGGAGAGTTTATGGTTGTGCCAGTGGTCGTAGCGAGCGGAGCCGGGAGTTTAGCTTTGTGGGGTGGTAGAGCGGCGTTAGCAGCGCGCACAAGCGCTAAGATAGTGCCTCGCGCATTACAGGGGGCTGAGTTTACAGCCCGCAATGGCGGAAGATTAATGAAATCCGCAGCGGCGGGTAACACTATCGGCGTAGGTAGTACATCCGCCTTACTAAAGGCAATGTTGGCAGTGGACGTTGCCGATCTGTCATTAGATGCTGCGGACTGGGTTAAGGACAATATCGACGATGACGATAGGGATAACTGCGATAATGTTCAAAACGATATTATTTTTGGGGACTTGCAGCACAAGCACAGCCCAAGAAAGGTGAAGGATACATTTAGCGAAACTTATCCTTATGCCTTAGCCATGAATCCTACTAGCGAGAGCTATGATAATTCTGATAATAAAAACATTGCTAAACGAAAAATATTTAGTAGAGAAATAGGTTTTTGGGGTGTTTATGTGGAAGTCAAGACATACGATCCAAGCTCTTTATCAACCTGGAAACACAGTTTAAACCGCGCTAATTTTGGTTCGCTTGCGTTATGTAAACTAGACATCCCAATAATGGAGGCATCTATTCATTATGCCCAACAATTAATATTATGTCCAATAGTTCGGATGTTGACTATGGAATCAATTAATAGTGAGCCTAATAAGCACGTAACCAATAGGGTACATGGTTATTTAGCGCCCGGTGTTGAGGCAGAAATATCCTTCCTACCTGTCTGGGAAGTGCAACACTGGGAATGGCAGAAAAGCAAGCCCCCATAAATATAAAAATAAAAATTAAGGGTGAATTATTCCAAAAACTTGTTTTGAACAAGCGCAGGAACTCAATGTTAATGACGGTTACGTTTCTAGTGTTCCTGTTGACCCGGATAAATGGTGGCTAGGAATGATTGTAGAATATTATCAGTGTGACGATAATGGCGGTTATGACGCACCACACTTAGTTCGCGAAACTATATCAGGATGGGATGGGGGTTAAAATTATTAATGTCAGAAAAAATAGCCGATTTAGTGCCTGCTTGGGCAAAGCCTTATGCGCCCACGTCTGATTACTTTGAAGAATCTTTTAATCTAATTGTGAAGATGTCGTCATTAACAGAAACTGTTGCACCGCAATTAATCAGGAGTGAATTAATTAATATAAAGTATCCAATAGAATTAAATACAGTTCATGTTGATAGGGAAAAGAAGTTAATTAATTCTGCTGTAAATGGCGGTGTAGTTAGTCGAGTTTTCGCTAACAGAATTAGCGTATCCCGGCCTATTGGCTTCTATGGTGTCAAAATAGAAGCACGGGATTACAAAATAGGGGAAGTCCAATATGCTCGTAAATTCCCGTCTGACAGCTTCCCGTTAGGTTTTATTAGCTTAAGTAAAGCCGCTGCAAGCGTTTATAGTTTAAAATTACAGTTTGGTAAACAGTTAGTGATTTGTCCACAAGTAGTTCAATTGCTTACCTTAGCAATTCAGTTAGGGCAATTCGGTGACGATATGGAGAAATCTAACTTTGCTTTAGATAGCATTCAAGGTAGGAATTACTATACAGATATCCCTATTGAAATCAGTTTTTTAGCCGTCTACGATTTATGCGTTATTAATTTTAAGAGTCAGAGTTAAATTATGGCGAAGGGTAGATACATTTACACAACAGATAATAATAGGAGCTATATTGTTAGGCTAGATACCGCAATAGGCGATAATGATATGTTTGGCTTTGATCGAGTAACCAATGAAAGTGATTTGGATTACTTACCGCGTGGTATGAGAATGCGTAGGATAGGATGTAGTAAATTGCAGACTACTTTTGACCAAACGATTTCATACAGATTCTTTCCGATTGGCAAAAAATCAGCACGAATATTAGGGAGCGCAGCCACACAATTTCGTTATAAAGATGTTACGTTTGTAATAAGGCGGTTTACGCCCGAAGTCAAACGTCGATAAGGATAGTTAACGCTATGGCTACTACACCTACTGGATTGCCAACAATTGCCGAAGAAGCATTGCTTAAATTGATTCAATTTTTACAGGACACGCAAACCACGCAGAATGCAGCAAGACCAGACAATCCGGTTACTTTAATTACCGAGTTTACTACCGATCACGAAGCCGAGGTTACAACAGTTAGCTTGTCAATACCAGTTAACGTTATCCCAGGCGCACATGGCGCAGAGATTTTCGCTCAGGAAGTCTTAGCGTAATTTGACAAATTACAATTTTCTGACTAGAGGGGCATTTCGAGAAAATTGCAAAAAATTTTACATCGATTGAATCAATCCAATTTTTTTTACAATTTTTCTGAAAATGCCCTCTAGTCAGAAATACACAATTAAACCAAGAAGGATATCTCACAATGGCTAAGGACGCATCACAAGCTACAAGTCCGTCACAACAAACTGTCGAAGAGCAGATTAAAGACCTCAAACAACAGGTAGGCAACCAGTTTGCAACGGTTTATGCTCTAATCACCCCTGATGACGTTGCTGCGATTAAGGTTTCTCAGGAAGCCTTAGAATATTTCGACATTACCCCGCACGCTAAACCAGGGGCTACTATATGGAAACCAAGGCAACAAGCGGCTAGTGGCAATAAAGAAAAAACAAAATCCAGGGAGTCTGCTCAACAGCGATCTGGTGTAGCTAGGGGTAAATTAGTTAGGATACCAGTTAATTTTCAGTCACCTCCCGCGAGAAAGCTGAACAGGCTTAAGGGGAAGGGTAGTGCAAAGAAAAATACAGTAGCGTGCAATAGAAAATATTTCTATTTTCGTATTCCTTACGCTATGAGTATTGACGCGCTGGTGGTTTGGATTAATAACTGTTTTAAGAAAAACAAGCCTAACTATTTCATCCAAGCTAGTGGGAAAACATGGTACATCAACGATTCGTTCAAAGACGCATCAAAATTAGCTAAGATTGGTATTGATTCCGGTGAGGCTAGAAGTTCCGGCCCCGAACAAAAACCTTTGGATGCTAAATCATAGATAATGAGACATCAATACCAGAAAAGACGTAAGTCACGATTAATTAAGTATTTGGTAGTCCAGTCGATTTTTTTATCAGTTGGGCTACTATTTATTTCGGCGGTTTTAACCTTTATTCTTATCGGTTTTAAGAAGGGTGCGGATGGTGGTGCAATTTTTACATTTTTCACCTTCGTGGTTTTTAATTTTGTGGAAACAGTTTTATCAATATATTTGGTAACGGAACACCTTTATTACGATTGGAATAATCACTGGGTACTCAATGAATTAATTTTTAAATTACAGACAAACGGTGTTTTAGATAAAGATTGGAAAAAAGAGTTAGACGCGCTAACATTCGGTAGAACTACGCATTATGGGGACATTAATAAACAAATTAAAAAACCCCCTAGTTAATAACTAGAGGGGTTATATCGGTGAGTGACTAACTCACTATTCTAACTGATAAATCGTGCGTAAAAGCAGTTGTACATCAGGAGCTTGAAGGTCAACTCCTAATAACTCTAATTCACTTTTGGCGGCTTCATAAGGTAACGGGTGTTTAGCTGTTAGGAGTAGTTTGCGAGTCTTTAAATTGCGCTTATTACGCCCCTTGTAATGGCGTTCGTTAGCAGCTACGGTATGCCCTAAATTAAGCGCTCTAGTTTCTTGAGGGATACCGTACTGTTGGGCGATCGCATTATACAAATGTCTGAAAACATAGGCTTCCTTGATACCATAATTTCGTTCTGTCCAAGATGTAAATACCTCGCAAAAAACCCCGGGTCTTGCACAGTCTACTAGCGGTAATCGTGGTTCGCGTAGCTTTAGTTGCACTTGTAATTTGGGACTAGGTATGGGGTAGCAAACACGCCCACCGGTTTTAATTGAAGCCCCAAAGTAAGTAAAATCACTTAGCACTAATGCTAAGTCCTTATTACGGTTATCGCTTATTGCGTAAAACGCATCACCCTTCAAGGGGCTATATTCGGCTAGATAAACTAGCAAACCTTTAGCGTCTACGGTGATTGTACATGGTGTAGTTAGATTTTTAGCGGCCGCTAATTCACTAGGGCGTAGACCATACATAACAGCCATTGCCGCGCACCAATTCCAAGAAAGCTTTGCCTCACTTTCATTACATTTAACACAGTTTAGCGCTGCGTTCTCTACCTTGTCATACAAGCTCAGAAAAGTATCTAAATCAATGGACTGGCAAACTCGGAACGCGGTTTGTTTACCGTTGATTTTACCTAGTCTCTCTAGTATTTTCTGAGCATTAGCGAGTGTCGCTATTTGCTTACACACGAATAGTAAGTCCTTAAAGGTTTTACTGCCTTGCGGTGTTTCCGGGTATCCGTACAAAGCTTTCTCGAAATCCTCCCATTCTAGGTACTTTCCTTTGTCAGGAAAGCGTTTAAAGTACCGTCCATAAGATCCCTCAAAACTATTTACATCACTAACAATATCACGCGATCGACTACGTCCTGTATTGCGGTGATAGCCATTGAAGTAATTATTCTCTATCTCGGCAAAAATTTCTTGATAGGTTTTTAAGTCCTTATCTAAAACGTTTTTTGCTAAGATTGTTGAATCGTACCAGTCCCAAAACTGACTAGCACTGGTAAACGTATTTAGGGCATTAGCTACCTTAATTGCTTTGTCCTTAGCGGCTAAAATGCCACGTTCAGTAAATTTCTCACCACAAGCTTTATTAATTCGTTTACCCGTAGCGGGGTCAACAAACTGCAAGTTTATGGTTGAGTTTTTTTCGCGTTTTAAGCCTACACCCTTGTGTCCGGTTTTATCCGAAGTCTGCTTTACCCAGAAAGCAATCACGTCCTCATAGGTGTTGAAAGTGCCACTACCACCAATTTTCTTACCGTCCATTTTGTCGCTCATTTTTCGCTCACTCCTTAATTTGGTTGGCAGTTGAGCGTAAGTAAGGTACGATTAGCAAGGGTTACAAGTTTTGCAGTGGGTTCGAGTCCCACCGTCCGCTTCATACCCTAACCATCACACTACTAACCTGGAGATTACAAGTTTTGTCGCACGTTCAAATCGTGTCGCTCCGATTTAATTTTGGGCTTGAATCTTCAACATCCTGTAACAAATTAACTAAATGAACTAACTCTGGTAAAATCAACTTTTCGACAGCTAACTTGACAGCATTACTTGAACCAGGAAGAGAAAAGATTAATTTCCCCTGACAAACTCCTGCTGTAGCGCGAGATCCCATAGCCCTCGAACCAATTTCTTGATAACTTAACCAGCGAAATAACTCGCCAAATCCCGGTAAACTTTTCTCTAGCAAACCCTCGATCGCATCATAAGTAGTATCTCGCGGCGCAATCCCAGTTCCTCCATTAAAAATCATTACATTCAAATCTGGTAATTGACAAAGCGATCGCACCTGTAATTTAATCTCTTCCGGTTCGTCTTTAACAATCGTATAAAATCCGATAGTATGACCAGCAGCTATCAGTAACTCTTGAATTAATTGCCCACTTTTGTCAGTTGCAGGTAAGCGTGTATCGCTAACAGTAATCACAGCACAACTCACAGTCATTGTAGCGCGATCGGGGTGAGGAATTTCTCTCATCAAATTTTCTCCCAACTAACACCATTTCTCTAAATTAATGCTACA
>MBRE01000068.1:35362-46216 GCA_001698425.1 Oscillatoriales cyanobacterium USR001
CTTTTTTAGAAATGGTATAACACCAATTCTTAAAGCATTGTAGGGGCGGATTCGCCAACATATTTGATAAATATCAACGAATTGTATAAACCCGCCCCGCCCAGACAATGCCGATCGAACCAGATTTAACCTTAAACCTTGCTAAATCCTAAACCATGTTCCGCCGAATAGCGTTCCATAAAACGCATAAACCGCTCCCATTCTGCCAAAGACCTCATCAAGTATAAAGCTTCCAGAGCAGCAGGCTGACCATTGATGAATCTAGCTTTCACTTCGCGAGTCAAGATTTCCCCTTCCTCATCAATCATATACATACCAGTAATTTCTTCGGTACTGGTATTACTAAGAGCTTTAGGATTTTCAAAAGTAAATGTCGCCGTACCCTGATTGCCCGTCTTTGAGCGAGTTAGACGTACATCGGGGATTGCTTCCTCATCAATACCCCTGGAAAATTGAATCTTAGCCATAATTTTGCGATCGAACCTTAAAGATTGCTTAAACTTCCACTCTTAATCATAAAACGATATGGAAACTTCAGATTAAAGTCGTTAATAGAGCTAGGACTGAAGCACACATTTAGGCCACAGTCTCAGCCGTTTTATCGGGGATCATACTCGTACCTACCCTAATTGCTTTAGTAAAAATTGCCATTTCCATTACCAGAAATCGGTATTTTAATTAGTGAAATCATATTTTTACCCAACAAGTAAAGTTCCCAAACTAGGAGATTGTGATAAAACATTCAAACTCAGATTTCCGCCGCCTTCAATAATAGCAATTGTGTCAAAACTACTGATTTCAACACCAAAACCAATATTTGTTGGGACGGGTAAGCCATTCGTTTGGATAGCTAAATCTCGATTATTATTTATCGGAAATACTAAGAATTGGTCGAAAGAATTACCAGGTAGCTGGATGCTATCTTGACCTTTTGTAAAGTTCCTAATTGTAGCAAAACCCTCACCGATGTATAAGTTTGCAGTCCCAACCACAAAAGCTCGACTATTTAATAAAACATCAGCGAGTACAAATTTATCACGACCACTACCGCCAATGAGAGTATCAAATTCTTGGCTACCATCACTTTCATAGATTTGTCCACGAAGAGAGCTATTAGTAGAAGCCAAACCTACTTCAACTCCAATTAATTCAACATTTCCCACCCCAAAACTGGTGAGAATATCATTGCCAGAAGTTCCCACAAAAGTCGCTTTGCGGCCAGTCTCAAATTGCCCATATTTGAAGTAATGTTCCCGACCAGTTTTCAAAATTCCAGAACTGATTGCTTGACTCAAATCGGGGTTGTTAAATAAATATGTCGGTTCAAAGAAAGAAGTACCAAAACGACTCTCTTTACTACCAAATTTAATGAAATGTTGGTAGCCATTTTTAAAACTTCCATTCTGAATAAATGGTAGCAAATCTCGGTTATTTGCTAGATAAAATGCTTCATCATATTCAGGCGATACTTCCGTGCGGCCTTGTTCGTAACCGTATTGAATAAAGTGGTCTAGTCCTGAAGCAAAAGGTAAATTTGGGTTGGCAGGAGTGCGAATTAAGGCAGCGATTTGCGGATATTTAGCAAGGTAGTTAGATTCATCAAAATATCTCGATACTTTGGTTAAACCAGCAGTTTGACCAAAACGTTCAAAATGATCTTTTCCCGATTTAATAATACCTCGATCGATCGCGGTTTTTAATCCCGGATATTGTGATAGATAGTATTGTTCATCAAAGATGTCATAATTTGCCATACTAATTATTTCTTGATTAAGGTACGTTGTTGCGCTTCAGCGCTTTCTAGGTATAGGAAAGAGCGAAGACAGCGCAACTACATACTTGGGTAAGTGATATGGGATTTACCTAGACAATGTAAGGAGAATTAATTGCCTCGGCACGACCTACAGCAACTAAAGCTTGATAGACTAAAGCACAAATCTCAGCACGGGTAATCTCCCGTAGGGGTGAAATTTGATTGCGATTGGGATAGTTTACTATCATTTTGCGTTCAGTTGCCGTTGCTATTTCATCAGTAGCATAACTGGGAATTTGAGCGCGATCGCTATACACACTTACAGCATTCAAATTATTGCCAGTTAATTGCAAACCATTCACCAAAGATACGATCGCCTCAGCACGAGTTAAATTTTGATTAGGCCGGAAAGTCCCATCAGGAAAACCAGTTACAAATCCGCCTCGGTTTGCCTTATCAATTGCCTCTTTCCCCCAAAAATTCGCCGCCACATCCTTAAAAGTTGTCCCCGCACGTCTAGGAGTAAGATCGAACGCCTTAGCTAACAACGCCGCATATTGAGCACGGCTTAAACTATCATTAGGCTTAAAAGTCCCATCGGGAAATCCACTAACAATATTTTTCGCCGCTAATCGCTCAATAAAATCTTTTGCCCAATGACCAGTGATATCGTTGAACTTTATTCCTCCTGGTGTTGGTGTTGGTGTTGGTGCAGGAGTTGGTGCAGGAGTTGGTGCAGGAGTTGGTGTAGGAGTTGGTGTAGGAGTTGGAGTTGGTGTCGGTGTCGGTGTCACCACACCCCCAAAATCAACCAAACCCTTAACCCGTGTTGGATTTAGCTGATTTCCCACAGAAAAGATTTTTAAGCTAGTAGCATTTTGCAAGTCAAATTGACCATTATCTAGCCAAATATTACCGCCCCCATCCAAGTTACTACCGATATCTGGAAATGATTTCATCGTTACAGTCAAACCATCTTGGATATTTTTCTCAATCCGATTTTTCCGTAAAATTGGTTTTGAGTCACCAGAAAGTATAATTCCTGAGCGATTGTCCAAAATTTGGTTATCAGCAATCAGCGGTGCTGCATTATCTTGGACAGCAATACCATAACCGGTGTTTTGAAACTTGTTGCGGCGCACTTCTCCCTTAACGCTACCAGCCATTGCTAATCCATTACCGACATTTTCAATAAATATGCAGTCTAAGATTGCTGGTTTAGCGCTACCTGTAGCAAACACGCCTTCTCGTTTAGATTTTGCCAGAGTGCAGTTAGCAACCGTAGCGGTGACAGATTCGATCCAGACTCCTGTACCTCTGGTTTCGTTGTTGGTGACAGTTGCTCCTCGCAATTCTGCACCTTCGGCTAACAAGACTGTAACATTTTGACCGGCGGCGGTAGGACTGACAAATTTGCCGCTACCTTGAATTATTACACCGCTACCTTTGTTGGTTTCATTGCCGATCGCTTTTACTCCCGCAGGAATTGCTAAGGGGAATAATTCACCAGAAGCGACGCTGTAGTTTCCCGCAGCTAGTTGAATTATAGTTCCTGCGGGCGCTTGCTGTAGAGCGCGACTGATGGTTCTAAATGGGGCTGATTGACTGCCAGTGGCTGAGTCGCTACCTGTTGCCGGATTGACGTAAAGTGTTGCCATGATTTTTTTGGTAGAGAATTTATGTAAAAACTAAGTGCAATTTCACTTTGGGTTTGAAAAGATCCGGTATTTTGTTCGTTGTACACATTTTGCCATGAAATTATGATTATCTGTGTTTTACTTATGTGGGTGGGTCGATCGCCATTAGTTCCCAAAAATTACTCAAATTCATCCCCTAGTCCTTAGCCTCTCATCTATTAACAGAGGTGCTTGATATCATACTTACGTATCCTGGTAAAAAATTTTGCTCCGCATACTTAAGTAGGGGGTTGCGATCGCCACACATATCGGGTACAATAGTAAGTTGAGGATGTGTGGGAAAAGGTACAAACTACTGGCAAATACCTGGTAGGCCAAAGCCCAAAGCATCCATTAATTTGCCAATTTGTCTGGGATCGCTTCTGTGAAGTGCTGCGATCGCCAAAGTTTGAGCTAAACTTGCCCAGACTAAAGATTAAGCACTATCAGTAGTCTGCTCTACCAACCTAAACCTCGCCATGTCTACCAGAGTTAAAAATGACCTGAAAACTGAAAGCCTAGAGTTGTTGCGGGATTACCAAAATGCTCCGTCAAACGAATTACGCAACGAATTAGTCAAACTCAACATCGGATTGGTTAGGAAAGAAGTTCACCACTGGCTGCACCAATGCACTGAAAGCTATGATGATTTATTGCAAGTAGGATGTATTGGTTTAATTCGAGCGATCGAACGATTTGATATGTCAAAGGGCAATGCTTTTAGTTCCTTTGCTATTCCCTATATTCGAGGTGAAATTCAACACTATTTACGCGATAAAAGCCCTTCTGTAAGAATTCCCCGTCACTGGTTAACATTGGAACGTCAATCGACGGTGGTGGCGAAGGAATTACAAGTTCGGCTTAATCGAAATCCGACGGATGCAGAGGTAGCAGCAGCCTTAGATATTCCTGTTGGAGAATGGCAAGAAATTAAGTTAGCCTGTCGTAATCGCGCACCTCTAAGTTTGGATGCGCCTGTGCAAGATGATGAAGAAGGGGCTACTTGTCTGGGAGAATTAGTACCAGATAATCGCTATCGTAGTTTTCAGTTAGCCCAAGAGGATCAGATCCGTTTACAGCAAGCTTTGAGTAAGTTGGAAGAACGGACTCGTGAAATATTAGAGTTTGTTTTTCTCTACGATTTAACGCAGAAGGAGACGGCGGAACGGTTGGGTATTAGTGCCGTGACTGTTTCTCGGCGTGTTAAGAAAGGTTTGGATTTGTTGAAGGAAATGATGACTGGTGGTTGAATTTTGGGATAAATTGCGATCGCAATTATGTCTTTTTTAGGGAACCACAAAGACACTAAGACACTAAGGAATTAGGGGGGGTTCACCTATGTTTTTGATCGTTATCAACAAATTATATAAACCCCCCGCCCCTATGACTGACAAGTAACTGGCGATTAAATTGTCAATTGCTGCATAAATTTATCTAACCTTTCTATGCCTTTTTCAATTGTGGCTAAATCGGTGGCGTAGGATAAGCGAATATGGTCGTCAGCACCAAAGGCGATACCGGGAATTACGGCAATTTGTTGTTTTTCAAGTAAAGCATCTGAAAATTCCAAAGAAGTCATTCCGGTTTTGGCAATATTGACAAACATATAAAAAGCGCCGTCAGGTTTGGTGCAATTAATTCCTGGTATAGCATTGAGTAAATTAAACATTACTTCTCGCCTTTGTGCAAAAGCTAAACGCATTTTTTCTACACAATCTTGGCTGCTTTCTAAGGCTGCGATCGCGCCGTATTGGGCGAAAGTACAAACATTTGATGTACTGTGACCTTGAACGGTACTAGCGGCTTTAATTAATTCCAATGGTCCAGCTAAATAACCAATGCGCCAACCCGTCATCGAAAAAGCTTTAGCAAAACCGCTGCTAATAATTGTCCGGGCAAAAATTTCTTCACCGAAGGAACCGATACTAGCGTGTTGAAAGCCATCGTAGATGATTTTTTCGTAAATCTCATCGGAAACAACTAAGATATTTCGCTCAACTACAACTTGGGCCAGTGCCTGAATTTCTGCGGGAGAATAGACCATTCCCGTTGGGTTAGAAGGAGAATTGAGGATAAATAACTTTGTGTGGGGGGTAATCGCGGCGTTAAGCTGTTCGGGAGTAATTTTATAACCGGTGGCGGCATCAGTTTTGACAATTACAGGCTTACCGCTGGCGAGTTTGACCATTTCTGGATAGCTTAACCAGTAGGGTGAGGGGATAATTACCTCATCTCCGGGATTAATCAAAGCCATCATTAAATTGTAGAGAGAATGTTTACCGCCGTTGGTAACGATAATATTTTCAGCTTGGTAAGGCAAATTGTTTTCTTCACGGAGTTTGTGGGCGATCGCGTCTCTAAGTTTTGGTTCTCCAGCAGCGGGACCATACTTAGTTTTACCGGAATCCAAGGCAAGTTTCGCCGCTGTGATGATGTGATCTGGCGTGTCAAAATCCGGTTCCCCCGTGCTAAAACTACAAACATCAATCCCCTGAGCCTTCATTGCTTTAGCTTTAGCGGCGATCGCCAAAGTTAAAGAAGGAGGAACCTCACCCACTCGTGCTGCTAGTTGGAGCATGATTATTTTAGATTTTAGATTTTAGACTTTAGACTTTAGACTTTAAATTTTAGATTGGGTTGCGGCTACCTTCAACCCTAATATCAGGTAATCTTGACACTTCGCCATGTTTTGGCGATCGCCTGGATTATGGCTCTCAAATCAAGACTCGCGATCGCACATCCTTTCATCACTATCTCACCCGATCGCGGACTTCTTACCCAATCCGATCGCTTAACAGGCGATCGCTCCAGACGCGACTGTAGGGGCGAAGCATTCGGGCGAAAAATCTTGGAGTCAAAGCCCTAAATTATCTACCCGAATGCTTCGCCCTTACCCGGCGGCGAAAAATCTTGGAGTCAAAGCCATATAGTGGATTATCTAAATTTTGCCTATTTCTTCCCAGCCAATTCCCGGAGAAAAGGGAATAAGAAAGTAATCGGCGATCGCTCCTCAATTGTAACTTGTATAGTTGCTGTTGTTCCAGAAGTAATTTGCGATTCTGGCCCTTTAGAAGAAGACCATTTATAACCGCTAAGATTGCGATCGTCAGTTTCCAAATTAACAGTAACAGAAATTGCGGCTCCAGTCTCACCCATCAAATTTTTTACCACTTCCGAATTGCCAACGAGTGCCACAGTTCCCGCAGGGGTGACAGGCAAAGGAGAAACAGTCATAACTTTACCAACAATACCACCAAATCGCTCCCGTTGGACTGTATCTGGAGTAATAGAAACTGCCATATTGGGTTTAATTTGCTTGCCATCCTTAATCGGAAAATAAGCCATTGCTAAACCTAACTTTTCCTCCCTGCCAACCCTCATACTTCCCAGAGAACTTCCCGGCTGCACCACCTGTCCTACAGTAGCAGTTAATTCCAAAATACAGCCATCTTGAGGGCTTAAAATGCGACTATTTTCCCTTACTTGTTGCTCCAACTTAATAATTTCTCGGTTAACTTCTTGGATTTCCTTATTCCGCTGATTAGAAACTTCTAAATTCTCCTGCTCCAAACGCTTAGACCTCGTATTTAATTCTTGTAGTTGTGTTTCCATCTCATTAATAGAGCGAAGATTGTCTAAATATTCCCGTTCATTCTTCACACTTTCTAACTCTAATTGTTGTAATTGTGACTGCATTTCACGAATTGTATTAAGGCTTTGTTGGTAAGTTTGCTGAGTTTGAGTTTCTGTGAGATCGAGTTGTTTTAATTGCGCTTGTATTTCAGCTACATTTTGCACTGCCTGTTTATACTGTTGTTCTATTTCTAAAAGTGAGTCTGTGGAGATTACTCCTTCTGTAGCAAGTTCGCGGCGTTTCTGCAATCTTTCTTCAAAGGTGGGAATTAAAACTTGAGCATCTTTTGAACGTTGTTGTAAACTAATGCGCTGTTGTTGGATTGCTGTTAATCCTTTCTCTTTTAGTGCTGGAGCAAATGCTTGAGTTTCCTGCAAACGTTGTAATAAACTAGCTCGTTGTTTAGCGATCGCATTTAAACCTTTTTCTTTGAGAATTGGAGTAATAGTTCGAGTATTTTGCAACCGTTTTTGCAGACTGGCTTGAGCCGCCGCGATCGCGCTATTTTCTAATTCCATTCTCTGGTTAGATACTAATGTCGTATCACTTGCCTGTTTTTGCAACTGTGCCAGTTTTTCTTTAGCTAACTGTAATAGTTTTCGGACATCTAATGGCTCAATAGTTGCCAAGATTTCATCCTTTTTTACGCATTGTCCGCTACTAATTTTTAATGATTTTAATTGTCCCGCGATCGAAGATTGAAAATCTACTACTTGGCGAGGTTGCAAAAAAATAGCTCGACCCTGGACAGTAATAGGAATGCGACCCAAAAAGCTCCATCCGAAGCCTAAAATTGTTAAAGTGCCAAAAACCGTTAGCGCTAACCAATCTTTAGGTGCAAGTACCTGCATTAATTGGTCTAAACGTTCTGGTGAAGATAAGCGCTCTAAAGCTTCTTGACGAAAAATACTTTCTTTCTTTTTGTCGCGATCTAAAACCATGATTCCCTATCCGCAGACTCTTTTTTTTAACACAAATCAAGCATATATATAAAGATACCGCAGATTTACCTGCCTCTATTAAGTCATTATAAGACCATAATCAGCCGTTATTTCATTGGTATAATTCCCAAACCTAACGACGGAGTTGTTGAATCATCCACTCAAAACGACTACCCGCGATCGCAGTCCCTTCTAAAAAATCAAAATTCAATTCATCTTCTACTTCAATATCTTCTGAGAGCATCTCCACCGAGAATTGGTGAATATTTCCTAAACTGGCACGTACTAGCAAATCCAAATAGCGATTAAACAAAATTAAAGCAATGGAATGATAAAATCGTTCAGCAAAACCCCGATCCGCTTCAAACTTAGCCGCCAACATTTTTTGTGGCAATGCCAACACCCAAGCATTTTCTAAAGCTTTGACAGTTGCAGAAGCCGTACCACCATCCACAAAACACATTTCCCCCAAAATTTCACCTTTAACACACTTAGCTACTTCTTTCTCTACAAATCTGCCATCTTGAGGAATAGAAACGTAAACACCTAACATTCCTTCTAATAGTAAGTAAACTGCCGGTACTGGCTGTTCCTGTCGGATTAAAGTATGACCTAAAACAGCTTTTCCGGCAATGCCGTTAGCTACCATCCAAGTGATATCGCTATCATTCAGTGTAGCAAATACAAGTAAAACTTTTCGTAAAGGTTCCCCTTCTCTGACATTCCTAGCTGCCATTAACCTTGTAAACTTTCGCAAACGTTCCGACAAACAGATAGACAAAAGGTGATACAATCGAGTAGCAAATTCCCGGTCTTGCTGCAATTTTTGGGTGATTTGCCCTTGAGGTAAAACTAAAAATTCAGCTAACCTGGTGACAGTAATTGTCACTCCTTGCTGCCCTAAAAGTAAATTTTCTCCGATAATTTCACCAGAGGAAAATGTTACAAGTTCTGGCTGACTGCTTTCAAAGGGGGACATAGTGACGGCGAGATTGCCACTCAAACATATATATAAAGATGCCGCAGATTTACCTGCTTCAATTAAAACTGTTCCCGGTTGATAGGTTTGGGTTTGTCCAATAGATTCAAGCCATGCAAAATCGCTATCTTCGAGAACGCGGAAAGAAGGAAAATTAGACAGGACTTGTTTCATAACTGTTTTTTTATTAGGACTTACGCAATTGTCACACTTTAATCCACTTGTAGGGTGCGTCAGACACAGGAATCGATCGAGATCGTCAGAGTTTTAGCGTCTGACGCACCCTACTGACCGATGCCCGTTGGCCTTAGTCCAACAATTAAAATTGATCGCACTTACTTTTGCTAAAATAAAAACAGCGCTTTATCCCATCCTATCATAATGACTCGGTTCATCCACGACCAATTTGCCAAAGATTACCTGGAGGAATTACTCTCACCGCTAGGAGAAATACAATCACCTCGCCGCGTCGCTGGAGAAGTCCGCCAAATTGACGTTTACTTCGTGCCAAATCCCACAGCAACGGGCGATAGAAGCACACTAGGACTATTAGGCAAACTCGCAACGACCACCGCTCTGTTTGAACCATTCCGCAATCCAGTCACAGTTACAGAAATTTGTGATTGCCTATTAAAATTACTAGAAGTAAGAGGGGAATTGCAGAGAGAAACTAATCGTAACTCGCGCAATCTATCCGATACTGAATTGCCGAAGTTGTGGATAATCACGCCGACAGCATCAGTCAAATTATTATCAGGTTTTGGTGCTACTCTCAAAGCGGATTGGTCGAATGGTGTATACTTAATGCAAGAATATTTGAGAACAGGAATTATTGTCATTCATCAACTACCTAAAACTCCAGAAACCCTGTGGCTGAGAATTTTAGGTAGAGGGAATGTACAAAAACAGGCAATTGATGAACTAGAAGACTTGCCAGTGGATAGCCAGATCCGCACTAATGCGTTAGAATTGTTTTATCAATTGCAAGAAAGCTTAGGATTAAATCAAAGTTTAGCAGTAGAGGATAGGGAGTTAGTTATGCGATTGCGACCTCTTTTTCAAGAACGACTGGCAGAAGTGGAACGACTTGCAGAACAGCGAGGCGAACAGCGGGGCGAACAGCGGGGCGAACAGCGGGGCGAACAGCGGGGTAAACAGGAAGGTAAACAACTTGTGGTAGAAAATTTATTGCGGGTCAGATTTGGCTCATTAGATGAGGAATTGTCAGCAATTATTGAGCCATTATTAGCTTTGCCGCCAGAAGAATTTACTCTCTTACTGGTGCAATTATCCCGTGAGGAATTGTTGGCTAGATTCCGAGAATCCAATCCTTAGTTATTGTAAATTTGGCGAGGGCGATCGCCTTAATTATAGCTCTCATGGTTAATTTATGGCAGGCGATCGCGGACTTCATACCCAATCCGATCGCTCAATACGCGATCGCACTTCCTTTTGCTAAAATAAAAACAGCGCTTTATCCCATCCTATCATAATGACTCGGTTCATCCACGACCAATTTGCCAAAGATTACCTAGAGGAATTACTCTCACCGCTAGGAGAAATACAATCACCTCGCCGCGTCGCTGGAGAAGTCCGCCAAATTGACGTTTACTTCGTGCCAAATCCCACAGCAACGGGCGATCGCGTGGCGCTCGGACTATTAGGCAAACTCGCGACAACCACCGCTCTGTTTGAACCATTCCGCAATCCAGTCACAGTTACAGAAATTTGTGATTGCCTATTAAAATTACTAGAAGTAAGAGGGGAATTGCAAAGAGAAACTAATCGTAACTCACGCAATATATCTGATACTGAATTGCCGAGACTGTGGATAATCACCCCCACAGCGTCAGTCAAATTATTATCAGGTT
>MBRE01000069.1 GCA_001698425.1 Oscillatoriales cyanobacterium USR001
TGATTGCAAATAGCTGTAAGAGGACTGAAGAAAATTGTTAAATTCATTAGTCCTCTTAAGAGGACTTGATCTTTGAGACAGGGACTTTAGTCCCTGTCGGACTAAGGGTTTGACCTTAATTTGACACCAATGGGGAAGAAGGAAGAAGGAAGAAGGAAGAAGGATGAGGGATGAGGGATGAGGGAAGAATTACCAATTACCCGTCATACCTCATCCACCTAATAAATGCTATATATCCGACCACTTAATTGCAAATTAATTCAAACTTAACCGCACTAAAGTATCAGGAGCTAGGAAATGAGAAATATGATAAGCCCGCTCTTCTGTTTTCAGAATAATTTGTTCGTACAAAAAGCGCGTGCCGCGATCGCCTAAACTTTCTGCCTGTCCAGCTTGGCGACGTAACAAACTCAAAATCGCCTGCTCCGCCATCAAATCATGTTCCAGCATCTGACGACAGAAATAAACACCATCAGATTCTGGCTCAAAACAGCAGATCTCTGCTAATTTACTAAAACCAGCCACAGGAATACCACCCAACCCATTCAAGCGCTCGCCCAATTCATGGACATGATCCTGCACCTCTCCATAACAATCTTGAAAAAACTGGTGCAAAGAGTAAAACTCGGCTCCCTCTACCACAAAATGATGCTTTTGGTATTGCAGGTAAAGCGCCTGAAAACTTGCCAGCAGAGCATTCATTCCTTCACAGACGGGGGCTGTAACTGAATGCTCCAGGAAAATTGGGTTTTCGGCAAGGTGTCCAAATGGACGTACTGCACTCTGAATCTCAGCCATAGTATGTTCCCTTTCAGCAGCTAGATTTTATTGCCAATAACCTCATACTACTACCCTAAATTTGGGAGTCAAGCAGAGTCAGCTTGACTACTAGAAGACTTTGCAAGTAAAAAAAAATTTTTCTTAAATCTATTGAGAATTAGTTGCACTTAGTTTATAGTGTTTAAAGTAGCCGATCTAAGAAAATTTCTTAAGCATGAAGGTGTCATCCAGAGTCTGGATGCAAGGCAAAAAGCCATTTTTGCCAAATTTATGCCTTCTGAATGCAGAAATCCATCTGAGTGTGGGTGTTGTATATTTTGTCTTCCCCCTCCATATATTCGATCGGTAAGTAAAAATTACTAGAAATAGGTTTCATTTATGAATACTTCAGAACTAGAATCAGGACTCTCTCATATCGTTGAAGTAGGTTGGGGAGAGCGTTGGCAAGTATATCGGCGTTTGCAGGAGTTAGAGATTCCCTGTACCTGTGCCATCGATCGGCCCTTGCGAGTACAACTCAACAGTGGAGTACAAGTGGCTCAGTTGGAGAGTGTATTGAGACAGTACAGATCCCCCCGCTCAGAGTTGCAGAGATGGCTGGAGCGCTGTTGGGAAAAAAGCTCATCATAAGTAAGTTAGTGAGGCTAGGGTGTGTTTTTAATTAAAATACTTCTTCCTTCTTCCTTCTTCCCTCTTCCTTCTTCCTTCTTCCTTCTTCCTTCTTCCTTCTTCCTTCTTCCTTCTTCCTTCTTCCTTCTTCCTTCTTCCTTCTTCCTTCTTCCCTCAAAAATAGGACTAAAAACAATGTGCAAATCACGCAAAGAAGTCTCAGAATTCAGCCTTAAAGGACAAATCCTCGGTTTTCTATTTGAAGATGGTTACAAACTTAAGTACCTGCAAATTGTCACATTTTCGGGTGAGGAGTACACTGTCAAAATTGCTAAAGAGTTGAGATCGTCTCTAACACCAGTTTTAGTAAAGGGTTTAGCAGTGTTAGTCATAGGAGAGAAGAAATTCTCCCCCGAAAGTGGCGAAATCAAACTCAAAGCTTACAGTGTAATACCAGTAGCTATGGGAAATTTGCCAGAGAGCGATCGCGAAGTTACTACATCTTTTACCGAGCCAGTTTCGCCAACTCAAATCAACTCAACACACACTCAAACCGCAATTACTATACCCACAAACTACCCTCAAGCGAAGACTAAAATATTAGTCTGTCAAAAATCCGATTGCCAAAAACGCGGCGGTAGAGCCATTGGTAAAGCCTTAGAAGCAGCTTTGAGCGATCGCGGCTTAACAGACCAAGTAACAATTCAAGGAACAGGATGCCTCAAGCAGTGCAAAGCCGGTCCAAACATTGTTTTAATGCCAGATAAAACTCGCTATAGTCGCATCGAACCAACAGAAATTGCTGCAATTATTGAAAAACATTTTGCGAAATGCTAATGGTAAATTGCTAATTGCGAATTGTAAATTGCGAATTGTATAGCAGTCCCCAAGGCGCTTAGGACATGATTGATAGCAGATAACCGTTGGGTAAAGATGGTCGAACTAATTCCGCGATCAGAATTTGAATCAGAATATGCGGAAAACTTTCCAACCGAAATGGGAGCACCCGCCAAATCATTTAGGATGGCATTAGGGACATTAATCATCAAAGAAAAACTCGGAATCAGCGACCATTGCTATTACTTTTTTAGTAATGAACCTTTGATATTTGCGGAACAGAAGGTGTGCGAGTTCGCCGCATTCCCAGAACATATTTAGCGGTCAAGATCCCTTTTTAGCGGTGTTACAAAGTGATGCGGTGCCGGTGCGCGATCGCAATCCTGCAATTCCTAAACCCTTAGCAGATGCGATCGACTTAGCTTTAGTTGATAATCCAGAGATTTATTTTAAGAGTGCAGCAGAATTTAAGCAAGCCCTGTTCAAGAATTGTCCACAATTTGTGTAACTTTGCAGGTCTTAATTTCAGCTTAGTTTAAGAAAAATGCGATCGCCTACTCCTGCAAATATTAAGTTTATTAAAAAAATATTAAGTTATCTAACAGATTACTAAATTTAATTTTTCTTATTAAAAACAATCATAGAGATTTATATTGTCAAGGGAACCCAAATTCCCCTATTCTGGAAATAGGAACGTTGAAACCGTTTTTCCAAACTGAAAAAGGTGGGTCTTCCCGTCCCAAAATTCAGAAATGTCAAAGATTTGCATCTTTGATACCGCCGCTAAATCTCAGAGGAGATAAAAAATGTCAATTGCTGTTGGAATGATTGAAACCAAAGGCTTTCCCGCCGTAGTCGAAGCCGCTGACGCAATGGTGAAAGCCGCCCGCGTCACCCTAGTCGGCTACGAAAAAATCGGCAGCGCTCGCGTCACCGTGATCATCCGAGGCGATGTCTCAGAAGTTCAAGCCTCCGTCGCCGCCGGTGTGGAGTCAGTCAAACGAGTCAACGGCGGAGAAGTCGTCTCCACCCACATCATCGCCCGTCCCCACGAAAACCTCGAATACGTTCTACCCATTCGCTACACCGAAGCCGTAGAACAATTCCGCAGCTACTAAAAATTGCAGCAGCGAACGATCGCAAACTGCAAACCCTTTCCTCAAACGTAAATACCTCAGCAAATCTTAATTTAGGAGTCAAACAAATGGCAATAGCAGTTGGCATGATTGAAACCCTCGGCTTCCCCGCCGTAGTCGAAGCCGCCGACGCAATGGTGAAAGCCGCCCGCGTCACCCTAGTTGGTTACGAAAAAATCGGTAGCGCCCGCGTCACCGTCATCGTTCGAGGAGATGTCTCCGAAGTCCAAGCCTCCGTCGCCGCCGGCGTAGAATCAGTCAAGCGCGTGAATGGCGGACAAGTCCTGTCCACCCACATCATCGCCCGTCCCCACGAAAACCTCGAATACGTTCTACCCATCCGCTACACCGAAGCCGTCGAACAGTTCCGGGAAAGCGTCAGCGGCATTCGCCCTCTGAATAGACCATAAGACGGATCGTCAATAGAAGCCTAAAGCATAAAACTAGACTTGAGATTTGAGACTTATTGCCTTCAGACTTAAGATTTTAGACTTGAAACTTCAAACTTCAGATTTCACACATCAAAACCTCCCAATCTCATCAAATGCAAATTGCTAAAGTTCGTGGCACAGTAGTCAGCAACCAAAAAGAGCCTAGTCTCAGAGGAGCAAAACTGTTGCTCTTGCAGTTCATAGATGAGGAAGGCGTACCCATGTCAGGATATGAAGTGGCAGCAGATAGTGTGGGCGCTGGTTTTGATGAGTGGGTTCTAGTTACTCGCGGCAGCGCCGCCCGTCAAGCAGAAGGGAACGAACATCGTCCGATCGACGCTCTCGTAGTAGGAATTATTGATACTGTCAGTGTAGAAAATCGCCTCATTTACAGTAAAAAAGACGATTCCCGCTAATAGTTAACAGTTAGCAATTGACAGTTAACAGTTAGCAGTTAGCAGTTAGCAATTGACAGTTAGCAGTTAACAGTTAACAGTTAACAGTTAGCAATTGACAGTTAGCAGTTAACAGTTAACAGTTAACAGTTAACAGTTAACAGTTAACAGAATACTAAAAGTAAAAAACTTGTTCAGTTTAGGAGAAATGTAATTATGGCAGTCCGCAGCATTGCGGCTCCCCCGACTCCTTGGTCGAAAAACTTAGCTGAGCCCAAAATTCACGATACCGCCTACGTGCATTCTTTTTCCAATCTAATTGGAGACGTGCAAGTTGGTTCTAACGTGATGATTGCACCGGGAACATCTATTCGCGCCGATGAAGGTACTCCTTTCTATATTGGGGACGGAAGTAACGTTCAAGACGGAGTAGTAATTCACGGTTTGGAACAAGGCAGAGTTGAAGGGGACGATGGAAAGCCTTATTCCGTTTGGATTGGGAAAAATAGTTCTATTACCCACATGGCATTAATTCACGGACCGGCTTATGTCGGCGACGATTGCTTTATTGGCTTTCGCTCAACTGTGTTTAATGCCAAGGTGAATGATGGCTGTATTATTATGATGCACGCCTTAATTCAAGATGTAGAAATTCCCGCAGGTAAATATGTACCTTCGGGGGCAATTATCACTAATCAACAACAAGCCGATCGCTTACCAGATGTTCACGATGAAGATGTACATTTTGCCCATCATGTAGTGGGAATTAATGATGCTCTTAGAGCCGGTTATCGCTGTGCTGAGAACATCGCTTGTATATCGCCAATTCGTAACAAATCGGGTCAATCATCATCTAATAATGGGTCGCCAAAAATGCAAAGTAGTTATACAGGCTCGTCAAGCAGCCAATTAAACAAACAAACCGTTGAGCAAGTCCGTAATCTGTTAGCTCAAGGTTACAACATTGGAACAGAATATGCAGATCAACGCCGCTTTCGTACCAGTTCTTGGCAAAGCGGTCCTTCTTTGCAAGGGAAACGTGAAGGAGAGGTGTTCGCGGCGTTGGAATCTTTGATCAATGAGCATCAAGGTGAATATGTGCGCTTGATTGGGATCGATCCGAAAGCAAAGCGCCGAGTGTTGGAAGAAATTATCCAACGGCCAGGCGGGATTTCTAATGGTGCTGCGGCTCCTAAGTCTAATGGCAATGGCACTCAGTCATACAACAATAGTGCTGCGGTGTCAAGTGGTAAAATTAGCCCTCAAGTGGCCGAACAGGTACGCAACCTATTGGCTCAGGGTTACAAAATTGGCACAGAACACGCCGATCAGCGTCGTTTCCGTACAAGTTCTTGGCAAAGTGGAGCTTCGATTCAGGCCAGAAGCGCTAGTGAGGCGGTGGCGGCTTTGGAATCTGTGATGAATGAGTACAGTGGGGAGTATGTGCGCTTGATTGGGATTGACCCGAAGGTGAAGCGCCGGGTGGTGGAAGAGATTATTCAGCGTCCTGATGGGCCTGTGGCTCAAACTGCGAAGAGTAATGGTGGGGGAGCTTCGGCGGTTTATAGTTCTACTGTGGCTAGTGGTTCTTTGAGCCAGAGTACGGTGGAAAAGGTACGGGGTTTATTGGCTCAGGGTTACAAAATTGGTACGGAACACGCGGATCAGCGTCGTTTCCGTACAAGTTCTTGGCATACTTGCGCTCCTATTGAGTCAAGTCGGGAAAATGAAGTGTTTAGTGCGCTGGAAAGCTGTATGAGGGAGCATTCTGGTGAATATGTCCGTTTGATCGGGATTGACGCTAAGGCTAAACGGCGGGTACTTGAAGAGATTATCCAACGTCCTTAGCTATATATGGTGGGCGAATGCCATTCGCCCCTACTAAATCTGGTGGCACTGCGGAAGTCCTGTGTAGGTAGGAGCGCAGCATTTCGGTAGATAAGTTATTGGTTAAAACAAAAGATTTACTGTCGAAAATGCTTCGCTCCACAAATAACAGTTAGCAGTTAACAAATAACAAATAACAGTTAGCAGTTAACAGTTAACAAATAACAGTTAACAAATAACAAATAACAGTTAACAGTTAACAAATAACAAAAATGAGGTTCGAGTCGAAATGTTTGTATCGCCACTGCAACTACTTAGCAACTCTCAGATTTATGTGAGTGGCGATGTGACTGTTGAGGAAGGTGCGGCGATCGCGCCTGGTGTTATTTTGCAAGCGGAACCGAACTGTAAAATTAAGATTGGTGCAGGTGCTTGTATCGGTTTAGGGACGATTATTCATGCTCGTCAAGGTTCTCTGGTAATAGAAGCTGGTGTAATTCTAGGGACTGGCGTGTTGATTGTTGGTGCGGGGAAAGTTGGGGTTAATGCTTGTATTGGTTCCGGTGTAACTATTTTAAATCCGGCTATTAAGGATTCAGAAATGTTGGCGGCTGGTGCTTTAATTGGTGATGAAAGTCGCAAGTTAAATGCAGGGCAAGAAGTTTCTGAGTTGATAGTTAAAGAGGGAAATCATCAAGAGTTAACGGTAAAACCGGAAGTTTCTAAATCTATAATTGAAGATGAAAGTCCTCAAGAAGAAGAAAAGGTAATGTCGGAAGTTCCTGAATCTGTTCCGCCGATCGCGGAGGAGATGACGGAGGATGTCTGGGCGCAGGTAAAAGAAGAGCGATCGCCGGAAACAGTTAATTCGCCGCCGACTATTTTTCACGGACAAGCTCATATAAATAGTCTGCTCACGATTATGTTTCCTCACCGCGTACATTTTAATATTGACCAAAATAGTAATCTCTCTGGCAGTTCGGAGCAATCACGTTGATAATTTATCCAGAGGTGGCTATTTTCGGTGAGATGGCGATCGCTGTGGTTTGCTATAATTAAAATTATGATTATTTTGTAAATTTGTCTGTAACTCTGTCAAACTAAAACTATAGATAAGTCTTTATTTTTACAATCCTCTAAACATTGGTGATGATATGGAAACCAAAACGCCAAAACCAGTTGCTTCCCGTAGATCGCACCACGAACAAAGCTTTAAGGATATGGCTTTGGGCTTAGTATCAACCCGGAGTTTTCCGGCGATCGTGGGGACTGCTGACATGATGTTGAAGTCGGCGGGGGTGAATTTAGTCGGCTATGAAAAAATTGGTAGTGGTTATTGTACGGCGATCGTGCGCGGTAGAATTGCTGATGTGCGATTAGCCGTTGAGTCAGGAGCTCAGACGGCCGAACAGTTTGGGCAATTTGTCTCAAAGTTAGTAATTGCTAGACCTTTACCTAATTTAGAAGAGGTACTTCCCATTGGTGCGCGTTTGTCCGCACTTTCTCTCAGCGGTGGTTATTCTCGTTTAAGCAATCAAGCGATCGGATTATTAGAAACGCGAGGATTTCCGGCAATGGTGGGAGCTTGCGATACTATGCTAAAATCCGCTGAGGTACATTTAGCTGCTTATGAGAAAATTGGCTCTGGTTTGTGTACTGCTATTATCCGAGGTGCAGTAGCAAATGTCGCGATCGCAGTTGAGGCAGGAATGTATGAAGCAGAACGAATTGGTGAGTTAAATGCAGTCATGGTAATTCCTCGACCTTTGGAAGATTTAGAACAAACTTTACCCTTAGCAAGTTGTTGGATTGAACAGCCAAAGCAGATACTTTTACCTTTATCAGTTAAAGAAAAAGAAAAGGAAAAAGAACTTATCCAACTTCCAGAGTTGGAAATTTTGCCAATGTATGTTGAGGATTAATTGTTATTTGTTAACTGTTATTTGTTAACTGTTAACTGTTAGTTGGAGTTGGTCGCGATTTAACTGCTTTAATGATTGAAAAATGCCTTATTTAACAGAAACTAACGATATTAAATCAATAATCGCTAAATTTTCTCAAGCTAAAATTCTGTGGATTGATACAGAAGTAGCTGACTATAAATTTAACCCTAAATTATCTTTAATTCAGGTATTGGATGACTCCAATGATTTAACCGGAAATACTACATTTATCCTAGATGTCTTAGAAAAACCAGAACTAGCGGCAGATTTTATAGACGAAATAATGGTTAATTCTGACATTGAGAAAGTCATGCACAATGCCAGTTATGACATCAGATTTTTGGGCAACGATCGCGCTAAAAACATCACTTGCACCTTAAAATTGGCAAAAAAGATTCCTTACTATATTTTACCAGTACCTAATCACCAACTCAAAACATTAATCGAGGCACTTTGTAGCATTCCCAATGTAGATAAAGAAGAACAGGCGGGCAATTGGGGAAAACGACCGCTGACGGAGAAACAGCTAGAATATGCCAAAATGGACGTAGTTTATTTAGCTCAAGTCCATAGCCGCTTAGCAGAAATATTTAATGAATATTGCCCCGATTCAGCAACAGAAAATTTAACATTATTGGGCGAACAATATCAGGAAATAGAATCTCAATGGAAATCGCTAGATACAGAAATTACAGAGATTAAAGAACGGATGAAAATGGGAATGCAAGCCCAAAAAATAACTGATAATTCTTATTTTAAATTATCCAGTTATACGACAATGAAAGTAGATTTTATGACTTTAGTAAACTTGGCAGAAAATCAAGGACTTGAGCTAAGTTTTCCGATAACGCTAACTAAAGAAATTCAAAAACAGTTAGGTCAATTAATTTCTCATCCATCATTAAAAATTGAGGAGATTCCTAGTTTTCGGTTAACTTCCAATGCAAAGCAGCGACAGAAATCAACTCAGAAAAGTATGCCGACACCAGAAAATGAGAATTTAATTGAATTAGGGGAAAGATATAGAGAACTTTTGCCAGAGTGGAGATTGTTAAAGTCAGAAGTTAATCATTTGAAAGAGCGAGTAAAAAATGCGATGATCGTGCAGAAAAAATCGAATACTCCTCATTTTAAATTAGGTAATTCTTCTATTTTAAAGGTAGATTTTGCAACATTAGCGAGATTGGTAAAGTCTGTGGGAATTGAGTTAGATTTTACGGTAAATTTGACTGAATATATTAAAAAACTTTTAGGAGAGGCGATTAATCAAATTGATGTGCAAATTGAGTATATTAATAGTTGGCGGATGACAGCTAAGGCTGTGGAAGAGGATGATGATGAGGATGAAATACCTTTTTAATAAAATATAGTAACGTTACTCAATGGTAGTAAAATTAAGCAGAAGACCGCCAATACTACCAAGATCACCCAATGGCAACTTCTATAGCAGTACAGCAAGCCTTATCTGCGATCGCTGAATTTGAGCAATCAACCTTTCCCAGTCTTTGGCCAGGGTTAGATAAAGAACAAATTATTGCCGAAATGCGATCGCGCATCCATAACCCTTTTAACATCAGCCAAGGATCTCAACCTTTCTGCGGTCCAGCAGCAATTTTATTTGAACTTGTCCGCAAAAATCCTCTTTATTACGTCCAAATCTGTCGTAATCTTTTCCAAATTGGCGGTTTTCATAGTCAATCTCAGAAATGGATTGCACCTTCACCCCGATTGTTGGAAACTACAGGCAAATTCCAAATGCCTCAAGCCGATTGGATGGTATTATCAACCCTACGAGAGTCCGAAAACTTAATATTCCCAGTAGAGCCCAACGCCCCCAAAATTATCCGTAATATCAGCGGTATGACCAAACCTTGGGAAATGGTTGGCTGGGCGCGAGAAATTCTCGGATATAGTGATGTAAAATACCATCATTCTTATATCTTTGGAGATGTGAGCGCTCTACAACGAGCAGCAGATACTATTAATGCCGGTGGAGTCGCTTTTCCCCTAATTAGTGCCGAAGGGATGCTGACAAATAAACCATCAATAGTGCCTTTTCCGAGTCATTGGGTGGCTTTATTGGGAAATATAACAATTCAGCAGGCAAATTTTAGCAGGGGCGATCGCGGTAGAATTAGTTGCGATCTTTACACTTGGGCTAAACAAATGCGCGTAGATTTGGTACAAAAAACCTTTGAAGATTATTTTTGGGGTATAGTTATCGCCAAGTGAGGAACGTGAAAAAATAGAGAATGTAAATTTCCCCAAAAACAACTTAATATTAGTTAATGTAATTTAATAATTTCGGATAGTCCATTACAAAATTTTTGTGTTATAGTCTTAGTCTAAGGATTGAGTTCGGTTGCGTAGTGTGTTTGTATTTATATGTACAGGCGTCTCTCCGAATCTAAATCTCTACAACCTCTGATTCTGGAGAAGTTCATCAAATGTCTATTTACGTAGGTAATCTTTCCTACCAAGTCACGTCCGAAGACCTGACCGAGGTATTTGCCGAGTACGGAACCGTAAGTCGCGTGCAGTTGCCCGTAGATCGGGAAACTGGACGGATGCGTGGTTTCGGATTCGTGGAAATGGCCAGCGAAGCGGAGGAAGCGGCTGCGATCGCGGCGCTTGATGGCGCTGAGTGGATGGGTCGCGACTTGAAGGTGAACAAGGCTAAACCCCGCGAAGATCGCCGTTCTTCTGGCGGTGGTGGCTGGGGTGGTAACAACAATCGCTCTTCTCGCCGCTACTAAAAAATTAAGGCTGAAATTTTCAGTCTAAAGCAAAGAGGGCAGATATTCAGTCTGCCCTCTTTCACTCGCGATTGTAAGTGTTCGCTAATTGAGCGTAGTTTATAATTAAGTTGGAGTATTGAGGATATAGGATGACACAAGTTGTAATAGGTGAAAATGAAGGGATTGAGTCAGCCCTGCGTCGATTTAAGCGGCAAGTTTCTAAAGCAGGTATTTTTCCAGACATGAGAAAACACCGTCACTTTGAGACTCCACTGGAAAAACGGAAGCGTAAAGCGATCGCCAGAAGACCTAAGAGACGTTTTCAGCGTTCAAATTAATTTGAGAACGTCTGGGAGATCGGAAAAATAGCATAAGCGGCTTAAAGCCATAGATTTGCGTTCCCAGGTAGAGCCTGGGAACGGGATCGATTGTAATGAAGGAAGAAGGAAGAAGGAAGAAGGAAGAAGGAAGAGGGAAGAAGGAAGAGGGAAGAAGGAAGAAGGAAGAATTAATTTGCTTATCTAAAATATTTCTTTGTGTCTTAGTGTCTTTGTGTTTCCTCAAAAATTCCCTATTCAACAACTGCGACCGATACTATTCCTTGAGATTCTAACACAGCAGCAACTCGAAATATTAAATCTTCATTATCAGGTGCGGCAATAATTTGGACTCCTAAAGGTAAACCATTTACTCGTTGAATTGGTACAGAAATTATCGGTAAACCAATAAATGATAAAGGTTGAGTAAATTTCCCCAAATTGGGACGAATTAATATTTCCTCTCCAGCAATTGTCATCTTTTCTTGGCCAATAAAAGGCGCAGAAATTGGGGTAGTTGGTGCGATAATTATGTCAAAATCCTCAAATATTTCACGAAGGCGATCGCGATACCATTGGCGAAAACGTTGAGCTTGAATATACCAACTAGCGGGAATCAGCGCACCGGCGAGAAAGCGATCGCGAGTAGCCGGATCGAAATCTTGAGGACGCGATCGCAAACTAGCTAAATGCAAATTCGCCCCCTCGGAAGCCGTAATCATAAACGCCGCCGCCCTCGCCCGGTCACTTTCCGGTATAGTAACAGTCGCAATACAACTTAAAGCGTCGGCAACTGTCGCAACTGCGGCTAAAGCCTCCGGTTCCGCACCCTGGGCAAAATAACCATCAGCCACAGCCATGCGTAACCCCTCAATTCCCTTACTTAACTCAGAAAAACACAATTTAGGTGGGCGTTTCGTACAAACAGGATCGGCAGCATCACTCCCTTGCAAAATATCATACACAGCCGCAATATCCCTTACTGACCGAGCCAAAGGTCCAACGCGATCGAAACTTCCAGCAAATAAAAAAGCGCCTGCTCTTGACAAACGGCCATAAGTAGGATTCAATCCAAAAACTCCACATAAAGCAGCGGGTACGCGGATCGAACCATTAGTATCGGAGCCCAAAGTTAAGGGAACCAAACCGGCGGCCACAGCAGCAGCAGAACCACCGCTAGAACCGCCAGCAATGCGGGTGGTATCGTGGGGGTTGCGGGTCGATCCGAAATGGCTGTTTTCGGTGACGAAACCGTAGGCGTACTCGTCCATGTTTAAAGCACCTACGAGGATCGCGCCTGCTTCTTTAAGTCGTTTAACTAAGGTAGCATCGCGAGTGGCTGGGGGATTTTCCTGGTTAATTTTTGCGCCGGCGAGGGTAGTGACTCCAGCGATGTCGAAGAGATTTTTAACGGCGAAGGGTACGCCAGCGAGGGGGCCGGGGTTGTGATTGAGGGCGATCGCGCTGTCTATTCGATCGGCATCGGCGAAGGCTGTATCGGCCGCGATCGTAGTAAAACAGTTGAGAGTTGAATCTTTAGCGGCGATGCGGTTTAAGGTAGCGGCGATCGTAGCTTTAGCTGTGACTTGACCGGTTTTGATGGCGGTGGCGATCGCCATAGCATCAGCCTTTTGTAATTCATCTGGGTTCATTTGTGGTTAAATATCAAGAGTAAAATCAGGTTCAAATACTGGGGCGGCTTCTATTTCTGGTGGTAGAGTAAATTCTGTAACGAGTTGGGCGATCGCGGCGATTCTGGCAAAATTAGCAATCACACCGGGACGATGTTCGGGATTTAATGGTAGTTGAATTAGTTCCGCCATGCGATCGACGTATTCTTCTATATTATTCATAGTTTAATTATTCCATTTTTAGGGATTGAGCGATCGCCATTGGTGTCAACTTAAGGTCAAACCCTTAGTCCGACAGGGACTAAAGTCCCTGTCTCAAAGATCAAGTCCTCTGAAGAGGACTAATGAATTTAACAATTTTCTTCAGTCCTCTTAAGAGGACTTTACCTATTAGACAGGGACTTTAGTCCCTGGCGGGTTTCAGCTTAAGTTGACACCAATGAGCGATCGCTTCTCCATAAGTTCTAATATATTAAAGAGTAAGAAAATATAAAATTAAAATGACTTCAACCCTTACAAAACCCTCAGACCTAACACCCCTTAACGCCCCCACATTCCGCCGCTTACCCAATGGTCTAACAATCATCGCCGAACACCTACCCGTTGATGCTGTTAACCTCAGCGTGTGGCTAAATGTTGGCTCTGCCGTAGAATCAGATGAGATCAATGGCATGGCTCACTTTTTAGAACACATGATTTTTAAAGGTACGCCCCAATTAGCCGCCGGTGAATTTGAAAGCGTAATTGAAGGTCGGGGGGCGGTGACAAATGCCGCGACCAGTCAGGATTACACCCACTACTATATCACTTGTGCTCCCCAAGATTTTGCCCTGCTTGCGCCTTTACAAATAGATGTACTGCTAAATGCTAGTATTCCCGATGAAGCCTTTGAGCGCGAGCGTTTGGTAGTGATTGAAGAAATTAGACGCGCCGAGGATAACGCCCGCCGTAGGACTTATCAGCGATCGATGGAAACAGCTTTTGAGGTATTACCTTACAAACGCCCAGTGTTGGGACCAGTATCAGTAATTGAACAATTGACACCCCAACAAATGCGAGATTTTCACCGCAGTAAATATCAACCTCAGTCGATGACTGCTGTGGCGGTGGGGAATTTACCAGTGGATGAGTTAATTGCGATTGTAACAGAGGCTTTTGCTGGAGCGCTGGCAAATACTGATTCACAAGATGTCAAACCGGAAACAGACTACTTAAATCTGAAAGCTGAATCTGCTTTTACCGAAACCGTCCGCCGTGAATATGTGGATGGGAGTCTTCAGCAAGCGAGATTGGTGATGATGTGGCGGGTTCCAGGATTGGCAGATTTATCAGAGACTTATGCTTTGGACGTTTTGGCGACGATTTTAGGTCACGGTAGAACGACGCGGCTGGTTCAGGATTTGCGAGAAGATCGGGGATTAGTTTCTTCAATTTCTGTCAGTAATATGACGCAGCGACTCCAGGGTGTATTCTATATTTCAGCCCAACTCATGGAGGAGAATTTGGTGGTGGTAGAAGAAGCGATCGCTCGACATATTCGTACTATCCAGACAGAACTGGTGACAGAAGCAGAAATGGCCCGCGTTCGTACCCAAGTAGCCAATCGGTTTATTTTTGGGAATGAAACGCCTAGCGATCGCGCCAATTTATACGGCTACTACCAATCTATTGTCGGAGATTTAGCACCCGCGCTCAACTATCCTGCCTACATTCAAGCGATCGATGCTACGGATGTGCAACAAGCCGCCCGCAAATATCTGTCCCCAGATGCCTGCGGTGTAGTTATCCTCCGCCCCGAAAAATAGGTGGTAGGAAATGATGGGAATTAGTAAAGTGGCAAAATTGCCTTGATTGGCTGACAGTCAATAAAACGTGAAATCAATAAATTAAGTAAATGAGACTACAAGATTTTCTCAAAACCAATAGAAGGTACGATGTTAGGGCGATCGCCGCCGATGATGACCTCAGTCGCCAAATTCAGGCCCGCCTGATTGATTTAGGTCTACTCAATCCCCCAGTAGATGGCATCTTTGGACCGCGTTCTACTGCTGCTTTGCATCGCTTTCAAACTTTAATGAAGTGTGGGGAATCGGGGTTTTTGGGTGCTGTCACCGCTAAAAAATTAATTGAAACCAAGCGAGGAGAAATTCCCGTTCCTCCCCCTGTGTTGAAGATTGTGAAAGATACCGTTTTGAAAGCTAGACCTTTAGCTTCTTCTCAGCTTTCAACTGCGGAAAAAGTATCAATGCCAGCCGGAAGAGAGTTTGAACTTCTGGCTTTTGCTCCAATTCGCGGTCATTTAAGGGTTGCTTTCCGTAGCGATTCTTTTAATGGTTCTTCTATTTGGTATATCTTCGGTACTCATGCTCAAGTTACCTTAGAAGGAACGCTGCTTTATCCTAAACCAAATCCACCGACTGTCCGGCTGAATGTTCGTTATCTGTCCCAGTTGGATAACTATTTTAATCCTACTGGTTCTTGTAATGTAACTTCGATCGCGATGTGTTTGCAATTCTTAGGCGCAACCCGTAGAACTAAAGTTGGTCAATTTGAGGATGAACTCTATGAATACGCCATCGATAAAGGTTATAGTCGCTGGAATCCCTACGATTTAGCCAAGATAGTCAGAGATTATGGCTATCAAGATTACTACACAGAAAATGCGATTATTGAGGATGTTCAAGATTGGTTGGCAAGTGGCAATCCGGCAGTGATACATGGATATTTCACCTCTTTTGGTCACATTATGCCTGTAGTTGGTTATGACTCTGATGGTTTCTTTGTTCACGATCCCTATGGAGAGTGGTTTGAGGGTGGGTATCGCAACGATCTCAGTGGGGAATATCTACATTATTCCTATCGCTTGATTCGCAATGTATGTATGCCTGATGGTGATTTCTGGGTACATTTTATCTCGAAATAATGTTAGTTGTTAGTTGTTATTTGTTAGTTGTTAGTTGTTAGGAATAGAAATTAAATAATTAGCTTGTTTGTAGTAAGCGCTTTAGCGCTCTTTGCGCTTATTATCTCGAAATAATGTTAGTTGTTATTTGTTAGTTGTTAGTTGTTAGGAATAGAAATTAAATAATTAGCTTGTTTGTAGTAAGCGCTAAAGAGCGCTAAAGCGCTTACTACAAACCAATCTGGAGACACTGGGTAAGTTATTTCCTATAAGGATTTTGGGTTGGTTGTCACCCCTCAGATTTGCAAATAAACTTCTGACTAGGCCAAAAACGGATTGGTGTATTCGCAATTAAATGATTAATCCCTGCTTGCATATCTTCATCAGAAATGTGAGGATTGACCAGCAGGAATTTCACCACTGCAAAACTAGGGGTGTCTATCCAAAAGTAGCCGCCATGAGCATCAATTTTACCAAATAGGTAAAGAATCATATTAATCAAATCAATGACAATACCATTGCATAAATTCAGGCGCAAACTTGTACCGTTTACGCCTTTCATTTCGGAACAGTCGAGATAATTAAATTTCTCAAATAGCTCATAAGCCGAGGTGGGATTTGCGGCTGGCTCCGAACCGATCATAATCCGAATATAAGGATGGTATTCAATTGGTTCGTGGGGTTTATTTACTGTTTTGAGATAAACATTTCCTAACCGCAAACCTGACATTTCTAAACTGGGTTCAACCCACCAATTCGCGAGAGTAGAAAGATAGCGAAGTATGACATCTCGATCGCTTGATAACAAATAAATTGTCCGAGAGCGTAAAATTGCCGAACGGACATAATTATTCCGGCTTTCCCGCAGAAATTCTAAAGGAATATCCGGCGCTGACAAAATTAATTTATCTAAAGTTAGACATTCTCCCATATTGCCTTTTTCTTCTGTGTTTATTTCGTCTTTGCCAAATTTATCTGACAAAATTCGTAAAGAATTTACTACTACTAAAGCGCCTAAGCTGTGACCAATTAAATTGACAGCTATTTTCGGGGATTCTGCTGATGATGTTTGACTTTGCTGTTGTTCTAATCCTCGATCGAGTCGCCAAAAAAATTCGGAAAAATCGGGAGAACCGTAATGAATAGCTCGATAGCGATCGCGCTGATAAACTATTAAGCGCATCATCTGAACTACTAATAGCGAAAGTATCAAAACTGTTAAAACAATCCAATGCCATTGTACTGCTAAGTCGGCGGTTTCTCGCAATTTTAGCCATTCCCAAAAATGGGCTAAACCTCCAAAATTCCCCAGCCATAAAAGTAGCGGTACTCCCACAAATAATAGGAAAATATACAGAAGGGAACCACAAATTAGGGCGATAATACTGACAACAAATAAAAATTTTAAAATGATTCCCCAGTCATAGAAATAATCCACCCAAAGTCCTGGGCTAAACAGGGGTAACTCGCTTGGCCAGTGGTAGCCAATGTAAAAATGATTGTTTTCTAAATCAGAGAGATGAGTAATCGGATCTTTCAGTGTCAGAGATTTTACTTCATCGATAAAAAAGTTGTAGAAAACATTGTCAGGACTGGCGTAACCATGAATTCTCATCGTGAGGCGATCGCACTTAGCCACTGACATTTTCTGTACTAATTCATCCATATTAAATAGGGGACGAAAACGATTTAAAGGTGGCAATTTTCGATCGACATTGAGGGAACTACTAGCAGTGCTGGTGACTAAAAAAATGTTAGAATGCTGGCGATCGGCATAAATCTCAAAGTTGCGACCGATCGCGCGAGCAAATTCATGGTTATGCCACCGATTGAGGGTGTTAATC
The DNA here is from genome assembly GCA_001698425.1 of Oscillatoriales cyanobacterium USR001. Taxonomy (GTDB): domain Bacteria; phylum Cyanobacteriota; class Cyanobacteriia; order Cyanobacteriales; family Microcoleaceae; genus Kamptonema. Next base: position 17,391 of record MBRE01000069.1, read on the forward strand.
ACATAATCTTCATTTACCATTTCTGCAAATAGAGGATGCTGGTTTAAATCGCATAGCGATCGAATTGTCTCCGCGATCGCCTTTTCTGATGTCAAACCAGGATATGTTGGTATAGCATCAACTGTTTTGGACACATAACCGGAAGGATTAAGATAAGCGAGTTGTACGATACGTGCCTTTGTCCACCAGTCAGAGAAAGGCGCAGCATTACGGATAATCGACTCTAACCAGCAGCGATCGTTCTGGAACGTTTTTGATTTCCAATGCCAGGGTAAACTATTATAATTACGTTCAATGCTCATAAATTAAAAATTCTCCTCTGAATTTGTTAGGGTGTATTTACTGAAGCAAGACTTACGCATCAACAACATAACGCTGTCTGGGGCAATAGGCCGATCGCCCAAAGGGGACGTTACAAAGAAGCATGAGTAAGTCTATTTTATAAGGGATACTTAAATTGCAGTTTCCCGGTTTTTCTTAGACTCAAGAGGTAGAAATTCACACAAAACTCGATTGTAAAATTTACATCTTAACTTCAGGAGGATTGTCCGGTGTATTGCCGTTACCAATTCCAATTTATTGCAATTACTCTTTTCCTCTTACCTGCATTAACCATATTCGGAGTATCGGATAGTTTGGTATTTGCCGCAACTCCAGTTGATGTCAGTCCCGTTACCCCAAGAAATACTAAAACAGAAGCAGATCAACTTTTGCAAAAGGGGACAGATCAATATCGCAAAGGTGAATTTCAAAATGCCTTGGAAACTTATCAACAAGTGTTGGCAATTCGCCGACAACTAGGAGATAAAAAAGGTGTAGCAGAAACTCTAAACAATATTGGGGAAGTTTACACCGATATGGGAGCTTATGAAAAAGCAATGGTAGTTTTGCAGGAAGCTTTGACGATCAACCGGGAAACTGGCGATCGCCGTAGTCACAGTCATACTCTCAATTTGCTTGGTTTAGTTAACCGGGGTTTTGATAAACTTGCCCAAGCCATGCAGCTACACCAACAAGCTTTACAAATAGCTAAAACTGAAGGCGATCGTGCGGGAATTGGTGAATCTCTCCATAACATAGCAGCAGTTTACGCCGAACAAGGACAGTACGCTAAAGCCTTAGAATTTTACCAAGAAGCGCGGAAAATTCGCAACGAAGTTGGCGATCGCCGGGATTTAGGTCGCACCCTCAATAATATGGGTGGCGTATACTACAACTTGGGTGAGTATCCCAGAGCTTTAGAATTTTACCAGCAAGCCTTAGCAATTCGGCGGGAAATTGGCGATCGAGCCGGCGTAGGACGACTTTTGAATAACATGGGATTGACCTATCGCAAACTTGGCAAAAATTCTCAAGCTCTCATCTATTTTCAACAGGCTATCGTGATGCTAGAAGCGATCGGCGATCGAATTAGCGTCGGACGCTTGCTTAACAATATGGGTGCGATTTATGAAAGCTTGAGTCAAATTCCCAAAGCTCTTGAATCCTATCAGCAAGCTTTAGAAATTGCCCAACAAATAGGAGACAAAGCCGGGGAAACTCAGGCCTTAGAAAGCATTAAAAGATTAAATGGGAAAAATCCTTAATTGTTATTGGTTATTTGTTAACTGTTATTTGTTAACTGTTATTTGTTAACTGTCAACCAATAACCAATAACTAACCATTAACATAATTATGTCAAATTTAAGGCGATCGTGAAAATAAAGCTTCCCCAATTTATTCAAAAATGGTCAAACTTGACAGGACTCAAGATGATGGCAATCGCCACTTTAGGCGTGACCAGTTTTTTATTGGGAATCCGTCATTTAGGAGGCTTACAGTCCTTAGAACTCATGGTTTTTGATTCTATGGTAAGGAGTAAATCCAACCTCGACTCAGATCCGCGCCTATTAGTAGTTAGCATCACAGAAGAAGATGGCAAAATTTTCAATAGATTACCCCTTTCCGATGAAATTATCGCCCAAGCATTAGAAAAATTATTACAATTACAGGCGCGAGTAATTGGGATAGATTTATATCGAGAAATTCCCTACGAACCAGGCACACAAAAACTTACAGCCGTCTTAAAATCCCCTAAAATTATCACCATTAAAAATCTCGGAGATGATATCTCTTCGGGAATTCAAGCACCCCCTGGAGTCCCACCGGAACGTATCGGCATTAACGATATTTTACTCGATCCTGACGGCACTGTGCGCCGAAATTTAATGTTTGCTACTACCAAAGAAGGCACTTTCTTCTCATTTTCTCTCCGATTGGCAATGAAGTACCTAGAGGCTCAAAATATCACCCCAAAAAATAGTCAGAAAAACAAGGATTTAATCGAATGGGGAAAAGCAGAATTTATGCCCTTAAAAACTAATTCAGGCGGCTATGAAACTATTGACGATCGCGGCTATCAAATTTTATTAAATTATCGTTCCTCCGAATCTGGAACGCGACAAATTAGCGTTGCCCAACTATTATATGGAGAAGTCGATCCCAGTTGGGTAAAAGACAAAATTATACTAATTGGGACTACAGCATCCAGCATTAGAGATTTATTTTTAACACCCTATAGCCCCGCTAAAGAAGCAAGTCCAAAAATGTCTGGCGTGTTAATTCATGCTCAAATGGTTAGCCAAATTGTTGATGCAGTTGAAGGTAATCGCCCCCTATTTCAATTTTGGCCAGAATGGGCAGAAATGCTCTGGATCGGTTCTTGGGCGCTAATTGGAAGCTCTTTAGCATTATTTAGTCGCTATCCTTTAGAATTTGTTTTTGGTTGTCCAATCCTATTAGGAATTGTGGGCGGAATTGGTTTTGCTTTATTTATAGACTATCACTGGGTTCCAATCACAACACCAGCTTTAGCTTTTATTTCTACCGGGGTAATTATGGCAGCCTATAGAGCCCATCAATCCCAACAACAGCAACAAACAGTGATGCGATTATTAGGACAAAACACCTCTCCCGAAGTAGCAGAATTTTTATGGAAAAGTCGCGATCGACTTATCGAAGATGGTAAATTGCCAGGACAAAAATTAATGGCAACTATGTTATTTACTGACATTAAAGATTTTAGCACCATTTCTGAAATTATGCCACCAGAAAAACTCATGGAATGGCTCAATGAATATCTAGGAATTTTAACAGAATCAGTGCAAACTAATCGCGGAATTATTAACAAATTTACCGGCGACGGAATTATGGCAGCCTTTGGTGTGCCAATTCCTCGCACTACACCAGAAGAAATCGCCGCCGACGCAAGATCCGCCGTTACCGCCGGTTTAATGATGGGCGATCGCTTAGATGAGCTCAATCAACACTGGAAACAACGCGGTTTACCGACAATTGAAATGCGAGTAGGAATTTTTACAGGCCCCATAGTTGCCGGCAGTTTGGGAGGAAAAGAACGCTCGGAATATGGACTTTTAGGAGACAGCGTTAATATTGCATCTCGATTAGAAAGTTGCCAAAAAGAGCGACAATCAACTACCTGCCGCGTTTTAATTGCTTATCAAACCTTAAGTTATATTCGAGGAGAATTTCTAGTAGAACATTGGGGACCACTAGCTTTAAAAGGGAAACAGCAAACTGTCGACGTTTATCGAGTAATTAGTAAAAAAATATAACGATGAAAGCAAAAGTATTAATTAGCCACCAGTAAAAATTTGCTCTGCCGTCAAATTCAATTCAGGGAATACTACTGATTCAACTGAAATACCCAAAACAATCTTTGATCGCAGCGCTATATATGGTGGGCGAATGCCATTCGCCCCTACTAATACCAATTCTCTAAAGTTGTGTAACAGTATTCGGGGCGGGTTATTTAATATTTTGGTGAATAGCAGGGATTTGGGTGAACCCGCCCCTACCAAAACTGTTGCCAAATTTTTGAGAATTGGTATAAATTGGGATGCTCCCAAAAAACATCACTAATCAGCAGCACCCACCTACTATTACTCAATAATCCAAGAAGTTAAAGAAGGTTGCCAACTAACTAATTCTTCATCTTTAAACCAGAGCTTAATTTCCCGTTGAGCAGTTTCGATCGCATCAGAACCATGAATAATATTGCGACCAACATTAACAGCAAAATCACCACGAATCGTTCCCGGTTCAGAAGTCAAAGGATTAGTTGCACCAATCATTTTTCTAGCAGATGCAACCACACCATCACCTTCCCAAACCATCGCAATTACAGGACTAGAAATGATAAATTCTACTAATCCTGGAAAAAAGGGTCTTTCGCGGTGGACATCATAATGAGCTTCAGCTAATTCGCGGCTCACTGACATTAACTTTAAACCAACGAGAGTAAAGCCTTTGGCTTCAAAACGGCCGATGATTTCACCGACGAGTCCCCGTTGTACGCCATCGGGTTTAATAGCTAAAAAGGTACGTTCCAAAATTAACTCCTAGAATTGCATTAAGTAATACAAAACTTAGATTACCGCAGATTTGATGTAGGGGCGAAGCATTCCCACCGAAAATCTCTGGCGATCATCAATAACTTATCTGCTGGAATGCTTCGCCCTTAGAAAATTCGGATGATTTTCTTTACTAAGATCGCATCGCCGCCTTTTGTTCAGCCTTCAAATCCCGACTGCTAGACGCTTCCAACTCTGAATCTAACAAAGTTTTCCCCGTCGCCGCCAAATAAACATCATCCAAACTGGGTCGAGATTGAGCAATCCCAAAAATAGGTAATCCCGCATCTCTAATCGCTTGCTGAATGTTCAACAGTCCATCGCTTTGAGGTGTCACCACCAAATTCAGCGAATTTCCTTGAGCGCTATTGACGATCGCTTCTTGGACAAAAGGCAAAGATTGTAACAAAGATTTCGCTTTTTCTGCTTCCTCTATCGGTGAAAATTCTCGAATACGGAGAGTTATCCGATCGCCGCCCACCTGATTCTTTAATTCCTCTGGCGTACCCGCAGCAATCACTACACCGCGATCGATAATTGCTACTCGATTCGCCAAAGCATCAACCTCCTCAAGATAATGACTGGTAATCAAAACCGTCGTCCCAGACTCGCGCAACTGTCGCAAAAAGTCCCAAACTACTACTCGGCTTTCAATATCTAGCCCCACAGTTGGCTCATCTAAAACTAAAACATCCGGCTGATGTAACAAACCCGCCGCCAAATCAAGCCGTTTACGAATACCGCCCGAATAAGTACCAGTCTTTTTGTCGGCCCATTCCTTTAAACCGAGTAACGCGATCGCGCGATCGATTCGCTCCTTAATCATCGGACGAGGTAAATGGTAAAGAGCAGCTTGCAATTGCAATAACTCGCGCCCCGTCAATACCTTATCTAAAGCCACCTCTTGAGCCACATAACCCAAGCGCTGTCTGACGGCTCTTGGCTGCTCTATAACTGAGATCCCAGATACCTCTAAACGTCCACTATCCGGCGCTGTCAAAGTACACAAAGCCCGTAGAGTAGTGGTTTTGCCTGCACCATTTGGGCCGAGCAAACCAAAAATCTCCCCCGGTTCCACCTGAAAGGAAACATCTTTGACGGCTTCAACATTACCGTAGCGTTTCTGAAGATTTTCGATTAAAACGGCGGAAGCCATATATATCTATAGATTTGAAACATTACTTAATATTTTATAGCGCTTTTGCGTTGAATTAGCCATAGCATTATCAAAGACGGTTGGACAATTACTGATGACCCGCTCATCCTCAAGATAGGGAGACGATCCGCCTTTGTCGATCTGGGGGCTGAAAAACTGATTGCTGCTGAGCGAGATTCTGAAAAAATCGCTGTCGAAATCAAAAGCTTTCTTAGTCCTTCTCCTATCAATGACCTTGAAAATGCCTGGGGACAATTCTTTTTGTATGCTAGAGCGCTCCAAAAAAGAGAGCCAGATCGTCGTCTTTATCTAGCCGTTAGTCGCAACACCTTTGAGACTTTATTCCAAGAGGAAGCGGGACAACTTTTGTTAGAAGAGCCTAACTTCCGCATGATAGTTTTTGACTTCATAAGTGAGGAAATCATCCAATGGAAACCGCAAATCAAACCTTAGACAAGTGGCGTGAGATTCTGGAGAAAATTCTTCAATATTATGCCGATCTTCCTTATCGTTATGGTGATGTGATTACCTATCTTATTGTCAGCCGCGATCGCAACCATTTTATGCTGGTACAGGAAGGGTGGGAAAATGACCGACGAGTTCATGGCTGTGTCGTCCATGCTGAAATTCGCAATGACAAAATCTGGATTCACTATGATGGGATTGAAGATGGTATCACAGATGAACTTGTCGCTGCTGGAGTACCTAAAGATTGTATTGTCCTCGCTTTCCATCCTATTCAAGTCCGAGAACATACTGGATATGCGATCGCATAGCCTCTGGAAAGCCAGCATTCTGTAATGGCGATCGCGCTTTTATAGAATCTGTGCCATAATCATCAAAGTTATGTAAGGGGAAACGTGCTGATATGACCTACACTACTACTAAACCACTAACATTTGCAGAGTTTTTGCAAGTATGTCCCGAAGATGGCAGTTATGAATTAATCGATGGGGAGATTGTCAAAGTGGATTCTATAGGCTCGAACAAAAGTGTATCAAGGTTTTTAATGTTTACTTTAAATGATGAAATCAGGCGACTTACGCTTGATTACGTTGTGGATAAAGATATAGCGATTAGAACTTTTACCAATTCTGGAACTGAACGAGGTAGAAGACCTGATGTAAGTGTAGTTGAAAAGAGGATTTGGCAGCGGTATCTCAACACTTATGTAGGCATAGTCGAACCCCTGCAATTAGCTGTAGAAGTCGTCTCTACTAATTGGGAAGACGACTATGTTGATAAACTGGATGAATATCAGCGATCGGGCATTTTTGAATATTGGATCGTTGATTATTTGGCGATCGCTTCCCGGAGTTACTTGGGAAATCCGAAAGTGCCGACAGTGTTGGTTTACCAGCTAGTAGAAGGAGTATATCAAATGAGTAAATATACGGGAAGCGATCGCATCATCTCTTCCACTTTTCCAGAATTGGAGTTAACAGTATCAGCCATTATAAAAGCAAGCCAAGGGTAATACCATTTCTAAAAAAGTTTGCAACAGTTTTGGTAGGGGCGGGTTCGCCAACAATCACCGCAANNCAAAAACCCGCCCCGAAGACTGTAATATTAATTTAGAGAATTGGTATAATTTGCTCATAGCGTTTCGTCCCAATTCAAAGTCATTGATAATAGAACAACAGTTTTAAAGACTTTCATACACCTTTAACACTTCATCCCCGTAGTGGTTAATCACTTTAACCGCAATCTTTCCAGGTTTACCATTCTTCCCTTTAGGTGAATTAAAAGGCCGGCTAGTAGTAGCATAAATCTGACTCCAGGCATCTTCATCAATTTCTGCTTTCAGCGCTCTTTTTAATTTATCATAAGGTTGGTTAGCACCCGTAAAATAGGCATGGCGGACAAAAAAACTTTCCTCATTGTAGTCAGTATCAATAAACCAGCAAGCAATATCATCAGGGGAACTACTGCGAATTTCTCCAGTAGTAGGGTCATAAATATCTAAACCTTTTAAGGTGACAATTAACTGATTATTTTCTTGTTTTAACTCAATATCTGGCTCTCCAAATACCATAAATAAATTACCCGCCCCGGTTTTCTTCAGCAGTTCATCACCCAGTAATAAATCGGGATTCATCCGAGTAATTAAAACTTGCAGTTTGCCATAGCGTTTAGCTTCTTCATTCACATTTGGTTCAAAGGCAAAACCACAAATAATTAATACATTATATCCTAAGCCTTTTACAGCTTCCTTAGCCGCTTCTTTGATGTCATCGACGCTGACAGTGCCGTATTCTGGCCCAATGTGAACTGCTACTCTTTTGATGGTTTCATCGCTTTCTGCGTACTCGCCTACAGCATGAATGTAAGTACCCGCATGGGATTCTAAATATTCTAAATTTTCAAACTTGAGGCGTTCGTTTTTAAAGGTATTTTGAATACCAGCTTTTTTCAGGTTTTCAATAATTCTAACTTCAAATTGATCTGATGCTTGGGTAATCCCTTCCCGTTCCGACGCTGGGTATTCTTCATCGGTAGAAAGAATCCGGTGAGGAGACAGACTTTCAACAGTAAACGGGCCAGTTACCCGAATACGTTTATTGTCTTCATAAGGTTGGTCATAAAGCAATTCTGTATCGGCATTACGGGCGATCGATTCATCAATTTCTTTTTGCCGTTGTTGTCTAATTTGCCACCATTTAGCTAGTAATTCTTTAGCTTTATCAGACCATTTTGCCTCGGCTTCTCTGGGGATTTCCCATTCTTCCCAGGACTTTTTGAGTAATTGGTTTAATTCGGTGCGAATGGGTTCTGATTGTAATTGCCATTTGGCGTGAATCGTATCAATTTCTGGGTTATTCGCGATCGCCTTTAATGTAACATGAGGAACACGGTTATAAACAAAGCCTTTTCTGATGTCGTTTTCTGTCTTGATCCCCCCTACGCCCCCCTTAAAAAGGGGGGTTGGAGAATTGCCCCCCTTACTAAGGGGGGTTGGGGGGATCTGTTTAGTGAGTTCGGCTTCTTTCTGGATACCTTCAGGAGAATCTGCTAGTAGGTAATAGGGATATTTAGCCGACATTAAACGAGTTCTGGCTAAGGCTAAAGCGACGCGACTTGTATCAATGGTAATCCAGCGTCTTCCCCATTGTTCGGCAACATAAGCTGTTGTTCCAGATCCGCAAGTTGGATCAAGAACTAGATCACCTGGATCTGTGGTCATAAGGATACAACGTTCAATAGATTTGGAACCTGTTTGTACAACATATTGCTTGTCTGCTGGTGGTGCAGTATCCATCCAAATGTTATGTAATGGAGATACCGGATAATCATCAAGAAACAATCGGTAACGTATAGTTTCACCACTTTGATATGCTTCAATTCGATTAGCAAAGGCAAGCCTTTGCATTCCTTGAACTGGTGATTTCCAAGAACGACCTTTAGGAGGGTTATAATCCACTCCATTTAGGGTAAAAGTATATATTCCAGTAGCAAATGATCCTGCTGGATAGAGTGCTGCTAACTGATATATTCTTTCGTCATTAGAAAGTAATGAATGGTTTTTGATTTCAGAAGCTGAAAGTTTTCGAGGCAATCCTTTAGAATCTATAACCAGATTCCAATGACTATCTCCCTGAGAATTTGTCTCTCGAAATAGATGTCTGAACTTAAGGGAATCAATATTCTTTGAATACCATAGTATTGTATCACAAATACCTTCTAAAAAGCGACCACCTAATGTCATGTTTTTGGTGCGATAAGCAATTGTTTCAATAAAATTCTCACTCCCAAAAACCTCATCCATCAAACATCTAACCAAATGCACATTCTCATCACCAATCTGCATAAAAACACTACCCGTTTCAGTCAGTAATTCTCGTGCTATAACCAACCTATCCCTTAAATAACTCAAATAAGAATGAATCCCTAACTCCCAAGTATCCCGAAACGCTTTCACCTGTTCCGGTTGCCTTGTCACCTCTTCCGGCTTACCATCTTTAACATCCCGTTTTCGAGTCGAAACCTGCCAATTAGAACCAAACTTAATCCCATAAGGGGGATCGAGATAAATCATCTGAACTTTACCCTTTAATCCCTCCTTCTCTGCCAATGAGTTCATCACTAACAGCGAATCACCGAGAATCATCCGGTTAGCCCACTTTACCCCATCTTTATGCTGATAAAAATCAATTAATTGGTCAAACTCTAACCCATTAAAGTCACTAAATAAACTTAATTGTTGATGTGGTTGTTCCTTCTTAACCTGAGTCCGAAAATCCTCAATAATCGCATGAGGGTGTATTTTCTCCTGAATATAAATCGGTACAGCCGGAACTTCTAAATCCTGACTATCCTGCTCATCTTTACCTTTCCAAACCAACTGCGGATCTAAAGACGCATCGCGGGGGTAGAGAACTTTTTGCGGTTTTTTCTCATCATCAGCCATAAAATCTCGTAACTCTTCAGTCGGAATATTAGCCCGTTTATCCTGATGTTTAACACTATCAATAGGAGTAGATTTGGGTGTAGATTGGTCATCTTTTTTTCTAGGCATTGGTTAGTTCCTCATAGATAAATTTTTGAGTTTTGCCACCTTTGACATTCTGCTTTTTTACCCGAAATAATCGAGATTTTAATTCAGTAACATCCAAGATTAATTCGTGAACTTTCGAGGATTGTGCGTCGTAGTCTCGGTCATCTTTACAGATAATAATGCCGCTGTGTTCCTTGCCATTTCGATGCAACATAATAAAATCTTCCCTATTTAATGTGATCACAACTCGATCTTGTTGATGAGCAAATTTGAGAACATCATCATCGGGAATCCCTTGATTAGCTTGACCCGCTTGATAGGATGTCAAAACATCATGCCCCAGATAACGGAGTTTGTTAACGATATCTATCGGAAAATTTTCGTTAGAATAAATCTTAGCTATCTTCATCATCCTCCTCATCCAAATCATCAATCATTTGATTAATTTCATTTGGATGCTGTTCATAATATAATGAAGCTACTTTTAAATCTTCTGGAGTCAACCCCGGATAATTCCTCAGTATTTCATCATCAGCAGCACCTTGTTTAGCAAAAGAAATAATTGTCCAAACAGGAATGCGTGTATTGCGTATCCGAGCATTTCCTCCACAGACACCAGGGGTTTTTTGAATTGTACTCATATTAGTATCCGTTGGTGTTGTCTGTTTCGACAAATACATCCGAATAAAGTTTTGGGCATCCCAGGGATCTCTGGTTTTTTCGGATACTTCCAAGAAATCCCAACGCCCTAATCCACCATGATTTTTAACTGCTGGTATCCACAACGTTTTAGTAGTAGCTACCTTAGCCGCTTTATCCTTTCTGGCTTCCCCCGACACCTCCAAAATTAAATTGAGTAAATCTTCTTGCCCATCATTAATTCGGACAATAAAATCAGGCAAGTAATTTTTCTGCTCTCCATTCAAAGTATAGGGAATTGCGAACCCTAAATTTTGATTTTTGACATAGCAGATCACCTCCTGCATTTGTTCTAAAGATTCTACCATTTTAGCTTCCCAATTGCTATCCAGTACCACATGGGAAACCTGACATTTATGGGGGTCCGTCGTATAAACTGGACGGGCGGTATCAAAATCTACATAACGAGTCGAACCAAAAGTATCATAAGGACGAAGAATTGGTTTTAAAGATTTATGAGATTCTCCTGCGGCAATAGCTTGATAAATTCTATCTGTAGCATCGTGGGCAAACTCAGTTAACATTAACAACTGAGGATAGGTATGATCTTTGTAACGGACACATTCCCTTAACCACTGTTTAGTAATTTGTAAAACTTCAGGAAATAACCAAGCTTGTACATTCGCATCAAAAAAATGTTCGGTAGTTTTCTCTTGTTTTTGACTCCCATCCCAACGAAAATATTTTTCTAAAGTCATTTTAGCCAACAGAAAAGCTACTTCCTGTTCTCGGTGAGATTTTAATTCATCCAATGTATGAATACTCGATTTACCCACAATAGGAGCATTTACTGTCATCGTTGGCAAATCAGCAGTAGAGAGAACGTATTGAGAAACATCGGTAAAATTAGCGGTTAGTTTTCCCCTCGTAATGTCATAACGATAACCCGTCAACCGAGGAAAAGTAATTTCACATTCACTGCGTTCTGGCAAAGCTCGAACGCGGGTAGGTAATGCTCCCCGTTTAGGCGTTTTATTAGCACCAGCACAGGGAATAAAAGCAAAGGGAACGCCATAAACTTCTGCATATTCTGGCTCATACATTCCCTCCTTATTTACTGCATAATTAACGCGCCGCAGTCCTCTACCAACAACCTGTTCACATAACAACTGAGTGCCAAAAGCTCTTAACCCTAAAATGTGAGTAACGGTACTAGCATCCCAGCCTTCCGTAAGCATAGAAACAGAGACAACACAGCGAATTTGTTCCCCTAGTTTCCCAGGCTTTCCAACAGTATTTAAGACTTCTCTGAGTAAATCTTCAGGAGTAATTTTTTCGGGATCTTTCCCTGGATATCTCTCTCGATATTCAGCTTTAAATTCTTCAATTTCCTGTGCTGCGATCTTTTTAAATTCAGCACTCATCGCCTCCCCTGATTCTAGTTGTTCGCTATCTACCAAAATTGTATTTGGTCTGGCTGTCCATTTTTCATCTTGAACATTACTAAATAGTGGTAACTTACCAGGAGCTAAAACAGGTCTGCCATCGGGATATTTTTTACCCGTATCCCAACCGGAAATATAGTCATAAACCAGCTTAGAAACATTAGTATTATTGCAAATAACGATGAACACTGGCGGCGTGCGTCCGCTATCAGTAGCTGCTGTATCCTGCTCCCATAAATCAAAGGATTTTTTGTAGTTACCGTAGAGACTTTCTAAGGCTCCCTCTAACTCTTTAGGCAGTTTAGGCTCTGGAGATAATTTACTTTCATCCTGGGTACTACGTCCTTTCTTGGGAAGTTGATCCCGAATCAACGGCCAAATACTGCGATAAGTGGGTAATTCCCCTTTCATATTATCATCAGATATCGGAACGCGGGGGATTTTAACAATTCCCGATTCAATAGCATCAATTAACGAAAAGTCAGAAACTACCCAAGGAAATAAATTGCCTTCTGGATAACCCGAACCTTTTAAAAAGAAGGGTGTAGCTGAGAGATCGTAAACAACTTTTACTCCAATTTTTGACTGTATAGCTTCAATTCCTGAGATCCAAAGATGTGCCTGTTCATTGCGTTTTTCTGCTTCTTTCTTGTCATCGCCTTTGAGTTTGGCATCATCATCTCCGACGCGACGGCGATAACAGTGGTGAGCTTCATCATTAATGACAATAATGTTTTTCTTGTTCCCCAAACCTTTACAAACTCGTCTTACCATTTGGTCGGGGGTTTCTGTAAAAGCACTTTCTTTTCCTTGAGCAAGAATATCTTTAGTTAACTTGGCGGCTGAATTAATTTCTCGCAGTTTAAAAGCGTGATAGTTGGTGATAACAATTTTAGCTTTTTCCAGTTCGGGCATTAAATCCGGTGGCACTAAGTCAAGTTTTTTATAATAGTTTTCAGCATCATTGGGTTGAAGTACCCGCAAGCGATCGCGCACGGTAATCCCCGGTGCTACTATTAAAAACGCATCGCTAAATTTATTATTCTGAGGATTAGCAGCTTTATTCAGAGTATGCCACGCCATCAGCATAGAAATTACTACTGTCTTACCACTACCCGTCGCCATTTTACAAGCCATGCGAAATAGGAGCGGGTTAGCATCTGTATTAAATTGTCGCAGTTGATTTTCAATCCAGTTATCGCCAGTTTTTTTGGCAACTTCGGTGATATAAATAACGGTTTCTAAAGCTTCAATTTGGCAGAAATATAATTTACGTTCGCGATCGCGATTAGTCCAATATTCCAGTAATTTTTTAGTAGTAGGGGTAACGTAGAGATAGCCACCGCGTCTCCACAAGCCAACGCGATCTCGGACTTGGTTAATAAACTTATTTTCTGCTACGCGATCTTGTGTCCATTCACCCAGATTTAATTCTAGTTGCTGAAACTCCTTACTTTTCTTCTTCGGTTGGGCGATGGGTATAAAATAATGGCTGATGCGACGGGATAAGACTTCTTCATCAGTAATACCGTCATCGTCAAAGCGAAAGTGACGCTTTGGCTCGGAGAAAGCGGAGTTGATGATGGGATTTTCAATGACAACTTGGCTCATAAAAATAGTTCGGTACGTGGTAAACTCAGTGTATTTTTTAACCACATCACTACTAAGTATTACCTTAAGTATTACCTGCGGTACTCACAAAATAGCTGCATATATTATGCCCGTCAAAGTTGTTCCTCACTGACCCTTTTGTGCAAAAAATGAAGCTTGCACGTCAACTGCACGTCAAAAACGGTTTTTAGAAACCATTTGGGAAAGTCCAAAAATGACTCAACCATGCCCGTTACCTTGATGCCGTTGCTGAGACTCCAGATATTCCCAGATACGACGGAATTCCATTCTGTCGGATTCTGCATTCTGGGCAAGCTGGGCTACCGCAGCCGTTAGTTGATCCATTCGATTCGCGATCGCGGTAGTCTGCTGTGATAGCGCTAACAGTCCATCCAATAATGTTGCTGTGCGATCGGCAAATTCGCTATCCATCCTGTTTAATCGAGATTCTCTGACATAGAATCTTTGTTCAATATTATCCATTGTAAATTATCCAAAGTTTCGTTTTCCTGGCGATCGGTGTAAGGGGTGTAAGAATGCCAAGACCGGGACTTGAACCCGGGACACGAGGATTTTCAGTCCTCTGCTCTACCAACTGAGCTATCTCGGCTTTTTTAGCGCTTTATCACCATAACAAACCCCATAGGCTTTGTCAAGTAGTTTTCCCAAAAAAATTTGAGAGGGGATGTCCCCACCAGCCTGTAACCTAAAATCAAGTCTTAAATCTCAAATCCCAATGGCACAGCAACACCAAGATAATAGGCAAAGCAGTCTCCTAACCCTAACAATTATATGGCTTACGGCTGCGGCGAGCGATCGCCTTTGGTTTGCCCTAGACCATTCTGTACCCGCTTGGGATCAAGCAGATTACTTGACTGGCGCTTTGAATTACTGGCAAATACTACAAAATCCTCAGTGGTTTTCTAGTGAATGGTGGAGCAATTTTTGGATGCTTTCGTCCAAAATTCCCCCATTAACCTATATTTTAACAGTTCCATTCCTGAATTTGTGGGGATTAGGAAGCGATCGCGCCACCCTCGTTCACCTACTTTTCACCGCTATTTTAATCGTAGCAATTTATGGTTTAGGAGTCAAATTATTTAACCGACAAGTTGGTATCTGGGCAGTAATAATTTGCTTACTTTTTCCTTCAATTTATCGCTTTCGCCTCCAATTTTTACTTGATTATCCCCTCACTACGACTGTCACCTTCAGCTTCTATTGTCTGACAATGTGGAAAACTGCAACAGATCCCAGGAGAGGAAAAGCAGAAATTAACCAGGAAAATGCCAAATTATCACATTCTTTATTCTGGGCGATCGCCTTTGGTATATCTTTAGGCTTATCTATTTTAGTTAAACAGACTACCGTATTATTTCTCTTTACTCCGATCCTTTGGGTTGGCATTAGCATAATTTATCAAAAAGCCTGGGGAAGACTAACCCAATTAGCTGCTAGTTTGTTAATTGCGATCGCCATTTTTAGCCCTTGGGTAAAAACCAATTGGTTATTAATACTAACAGCCGGAAAACGGGCAACCATAGATTCCGCGATCGCCGAAGGCGATCCTGCCCTCAACACTTTAGATGCTTGGATTTACTATTGGAATAAACTACCCGAACAAATCTCCTGGCCTCTATTACTCGTTCCCTTAGCAGGATTAATTTTATATCTAATTAAAAACTTTAAATCTTCCAAAATAAACCAAAATTTATTGAATTTTAACTCCATAAACTGGTTGCTAGTTTTTTGGGTAGGAGCCTATTTAATCAACTCACTAAATATTAACAAAGATTCCCGCTATGTTTTACCATACTTACCAATAGTCTCAATCTTTCTCGCATATTGTCTAACTCTCTGGCCGCGTCATTCTGGTCAAAAAATTAGATTTAGCACCGCAGGTTTAGCAATACTACTGATGTTCTTAAACCTTTGGCCAATCGGAGGCAATTTAGGAAATATCTTGACAAATTTATGCAGTCCTGCGGCTCAATATCGGGCAAAATTAGGTAAAGAATTACCACATCAAGAAGTAATTACAGAAATTATTAATACAGAACCTTATTTAAGATCGAATTTGGGAGTTTTGCCATCAACATCAGAAATTAATCAGCATAATTTAAACTATTTTGGTGCGATGCAAAATTTCCAAGTTTATGGCCGACAAGTCGGTACAAAATTATCGCAAGTACCCCAAGATGTCGCCTCTCTTTCTTGGTTTATCACCAAAAGTGGCGAACAAGGTTCCATTCGTAAACGAATTAAAAAAGCTCAAGTTGCTACTGTTGAAATAGTGGAAAAAGGCGGAGATTTTAAGTTACAAAAAAGTTGGTTGTTGCCGGATAATACTAAATTGAATCTTTATCATAAACAATTCCCTTTAGTTGAAGTTCATCCTTTAGCAGAAAACCGAACTAAAGTTAAGCTAGAAAGAGTTGTTATTCCCGAAAAATCGCCGCCAGGAGTACCATTATCTGTCAGCTATGAATGGTCAGGATCTTGGCAACAGCTACAGCATGGCTTAGTGTTGTTGACTTGGCGAAATACATCACCAAACTTGACAAAAAAAGAGAGCAAAAATTCCAAATTTATCCACGATCATGGTATTGGTTTTGGTAATTTACATCCGGGATTTTTAAAGCCAGAAGAATTTTTAGTTGGTTTCCAAGTCATTGAACGGACAGCGCTGTTTATTCCGGCTAATATTAGACTGGGAAATTATCAACTAGAGGCAATTTATCTCAATCGTGAAACGGGAGATAGTTATCAAATAGAGGTTCCCAATATTAGTATTAAAATTGAAGAAAATATTTCTACCAACGTTGCTAAAAATGAGTTAGATTTAGTTACTCAATTACGAATGATGGCGGTTAATTTGCCTTGGGGAATTAAAGGATTAGCACCTATTTTTGAGGAAATTGGCAGGATTAATCAATACGATCCAACTCAGGATTATACAGTTCAGGCAGAACAAGCGTTAGAATATAGGTTGACACAGGAACCAGATAATGTAGAATGGGCTTATGCTCTAGCATTTTCTAAGGTTTTACAGCAAAAAGTTGAGGGTGCGATCGCAGCGTTAGAACAAGTTACTAAGTTAGACCCTAAAAATCCTAATGCTTATGCTTATCTCGCTTTTGTTCATCTCTATAATTGGCAGCCAAAAATTGCTCAATCTGTTTTAAAAACAGCTTTAATTCTTAATCCCAATCAACCGGAACTTCAAGTATTAAATGGTATAGCAGCTTTGATGCAAGGTAATTTAATAGAAGCTTGGCAAGATTTGCCAGCTATTCAGAAATTAAACCTAACAACTCATCACTTACAACCAAAAACTAACCAAACACACCTCATTTAACAGAAAATTGTTATAGACTATTGTTAGAGAATCAAGTGAAGTACGCGCCTAGCAATACCAATTACCAATTACCAATTAACATTATTTATGCAATCTAAAATGTTAGCATTATTCGTTTCATTCAAAGCTCGTTTATCTCGAAAAATCACCTTTTGGGTATTTGCTAGTCTAGTTTTAATTGAAATAATTATTCTATTTCCCTCTTATTTTCGCCGCGAAGATGAGCTTTTATTGCAACTTGAACAGGTTTCCAAAGCAACTATTGACTCCCTAGTGCTTTTAACCAAAAAAGATTTATCAGATCGCAATACTTTCCAAGCCAAAGCTCAAAAAATTATTGCCAATCCTGATTCTAAAATAATTTTAGGTATCAAAATTTATCAAGCTGATGGTCAACTAATAGAACAATTAGGCGAAACACCAGAAATTAATTTTTCTGAGGTCAAAAATGTGAATATTTTACGCAAACGCAACCGAGATGGAACTAGATATGATATTGCTTGGACAAATCGCCATCTAGGAGGAAAATACATCTTAATTGTTCGTCATAATGCCGAATCAGTTCAACAGGAATTATACGCATTTACTGGACGCATTGCTGGTTTAGTTTTGATTATATCTATAGTTGTCACCTCTGGGACAATGTTAGTTTTAGGAGTTACAGTTATTTCACCTATCCTCAAATTACGAGATGATTTAATTGCGGCTGGAGATGCTTTAAGTAACGATGAAAAAGCTACTAATTTCTACTCTTTTTCTGCCAAGCGGAATGATGAATTAGGGGAAGTCATGGAAGCGTTTAACCAAATGTTTTGTCGAGTATATAAGGAAATTAATCAAAGAAAGAAAGCAGAAGATATTTTACGTTGCGAACAAGAAGAATCTGAGCGTTTATTACTCAATATTTTACCAAAAGCTATTGCAGAACGATTAAAACAAGGAGATATTAATATTGCGGATGGGTTTCCTGAAGTGACAATTCTTTTTGCTGATATTGTGGGTTTTACAGAAATTTCATCAAGGGTTTTACCGCAAAAACTTGTGGATTTACTTAACCAAATATTTTCGGCTTTCGATCGATTGAGCGAACAGTATGGTTTAGAAAAAATCAAAACCATCGGCGATAATTATATGGTGGCCGGCGGTTTACCAATGCCTCACCCAAATCATGCAGAAGCTATTGCAGAAATGGCTCTCGATATGCAGCAGGAAATGGTAAAATTTAGCCTAGAATGCGGGGAAAAACTGAATATTAGAATTGGGATTAATACGGGTCCAGTAGTAGCTGGAGTAATTGGGACTAAAAAGTTTATTTATGATTTGTGGGGAGATGCTGTCAATACTGCTTCTCGGATGGAGTCTCATGGAATTGCGGGAAAAATTCAAGTTAGTGCGGTGACTTATCAGTTGTTGCAAGATAAGTATTTATTTGAAGAACGTGGTATAATTCAAGTCAAAGGCAAAGGAGAAATGATGACTTATTTGCTAATGGGGAGAAAAAATTAGGAGTAAAATAATGGAAGAAAGAGAAATAGTTACTATAGCCGAATATCAGCAAACTGCGGTATCTTTTCGTTTGGGAACTTGGAACCATGATGTATCTCAAAATCGAGATGCTTTAGTAGCAGCAATGCCGCGTAATCCTGGTAAAATTTTAGATATAGGTTGTGGACCGGGACGGGATTTAGTAGCGTTTAAAAGTCAAGGTCATACTGTTATTGGTTTGGATGCTACGCCGGCTTTTGTGGAGATGGCAAAAGAGTTGTCTGGTTGTGAAGTTTGGCAGCAATCTTTTTTGAGTCTTAATTTACCTTTGGCGATGTTTGATGGTATTTTTGCTAATGCTTCATTAATTCATGTTCCCCGTGATGAAATGGTGAGGGTATTGCAAGATTTACACAAATCTCTGGTGACTGCGGGGGTAATTGTGATGTCTATGTGCCGGGGAAATTGGGAGGGTTATGACGTGCGATCGAGCGGTAAACGCTATACTGTAGCATGGGAATATGAAACTTTAGCTCCTTGTTTGGAACAAGCGGAATTTGAGATAATTAGGAACTATTATCGTCCTCCTGGTTTGCCTTGTGCCGAACAATCTTGGGTGGTGATAGTGGCGCGAAAAAAGTAATTTAAAGTTTTGATGACTTGGCTTTTGGGATTCATTGGTTTAAACTGTCAGGAGTTACACGGTTAGTAAGATTTTCAGTCAATGTAGCTTAAGATACAGATAAATTGTATAAGTGTAGGAATTAAAACAAAGGTTTCTGATTTTTCGATCGAGTTTGTACCAAAATTGCCTAGAATATACAGAGCTAACGTAAGATGATAATAGTTAAAGCGATCGAGAGATCGGAAATGGTAAGACAGGAGCAAACCCCAAATTATGGATAGACAATTATTAGAGCCGGAATCGGGTAAAGTCTTGGACGAATCCATCCCCGCCGTAGAGCATTTCAAAATAAAGGTTGAAGACGATCGCACAGGGATGAGCATCGAAACTCTCAAACGAGCTTTCGCTGACAATCTCTACTACATTCAGGGCAAAAATGAGTTCTTGGCCACACCCTACGATTACTACATGGCCTTAGCTTATACCGTCCGCGATCGCCTACTTCATCGGTGGATTAACACCACCACAGCATACATCAAACAAGATGTCAAGGAAGTATTTTATCTATCCGCAGAATTCTTAATGGGCAAACAATTGGGTAATAACTTGCTCAATTTAGGGCTTTACGAACGAGTAGAAACCGTCCTCCGCGAACTCGGTCACGAGCTTAAAGACTTAATTGCCCTCGAATCCGAACCGGGACTCGGTAACGGCGGTTTAGGACGTTTAGCCGCTTGTTTTTTAGACTCTTTAGCTACTTTACAAATTCCGGCAATTGGCTACGGAATTCGCTACGAATTTGGTATTTTTGACCAGTGGATCGTCGATGGTGCTCAAATAGAACGACCAGACAAATGGCTGCGTTTCGGTAATCCTTGGGAAATTCGTCGACCAGAATTAATGGTAGAAGTTAGTTTTGGCGGACACACAGAGAGTTACCAAGACGAACACGGTCAAAACCGCGTGCGTTGGATTCCAGAGCGTAAAATTGTCGGCACACCTTTCGATACTCCAGTCGCTGGATATAAGAACAATACAGTTAATACATTACGCCTTTGGCGTGCTGGCGCTTCCGAAGAATTTGACTTTCAAGTATTTGATAGCGGGAACTATGTAGGTTCTGTAACTGACAAGATTTTCGGAGAAAATATCTCAAAAGTTCTTTATCCCAATGATAACACATCTCAGGGTAAACAATTGCGATTGGAACAGCAATATTTCTTTGTAAGTTGTTCTCTGCAAGATATCATCACGAAATATCGCAAAACTAACCATAACTTTGACCATTTCCACGAAAAAATTTCCCTCCAATTAAATGATACTCACCCTTCGATCGGCGTAGCAGAATTAATGCGCCTCCTAGTTGACGAAAATCATTTAGGTTGGAATCGCGCTTGGTACATTACTCGCAATGTTTTTGCCTACACTAATCATACTTTACTGTCAGAAGCTTTAGAGCGGTGGCCGGTGAGTTTGTTCCAGCGAATTTTGCCAAGGCATTTAGAGATTATTTACGAGATCAACCGCCGCTTTTTGGATGAAGTTAAGGCAAAATATCCAAAAGATGACGCGCGGTTAGCGAGACTATCGCTAATTGAAGAAGGTAGCGAGAAATTCGTCCGCATGGCTAATTTAGCTTGCGTTGGTAGCCATTCAATTAACGGTGTGGCGGCGTTGCACACGGAGTTATTAAAACAAGATGTGCTGCGAGATTTTAACGAATTGTGGCCGGAGAAGTTTAATAATAAAACTAATGGCGTGACTCCCCGCCGCTGGTTAGCTTTGAGCAATCCCAAATTATCTCAGTTATTTACTGAGAAAGTTGGTCCTGGTTGGGTGACGGAGTTGGAAAAACTTAAACAGTTAGAAGAGTTTATTAACGACCATGATTTTTGCGATCGCTGGCGCAAAATTAAACGGGATAATAAACAAGTTTTGACTGATTACATTCTACTTTTCAATGACATTGAAGTGAATCCTGATTCGCTGTTTGACGTACAGGTGAAACGGATTCACGAATACAAACGCCAATTGCTGATGGTGCTTTATATCATCACGCTATATAACCGGATTAAGTTAGATCCCAATGTGGATATTTTGCCCCGGACTTATATTTTTGGTGGCAAAGCGGCTCCCGGTTATTACATGGCGAAACTGGTGATTAAGTTGATCAATACAGTAGCGAAGTTTGTCAATTATGACCCAGAGATTCGAGGGAGAATTAAGGTCGCATTTTTGGCAAATTATTCTGTATCTTTGGGTCAACTTGTGTATCCAGCGGCTAATCTTTCCGAGCAAATTTCGACAGCCGGAAAGGAAGCTTCGGGGACGGGAAATATGAAGTTTGCGATGAATGGAGCCCTGACAATTGGGACTTTGGATGGCGCAAACGTGGAAATTCGCGAACAAGTGGGGGCGGAGAATTTCTTCCTGTTTGGTTTAACGGCGGAGGAAGTTTATGCGATGAAGGCTCATGGCTACAATCCTCGTAAATATTATGAGGAAAATCAGGAATTAAAGGCAGTGTGCGATCGCATTGCTTCGGGATATTTTTCACCAGAAGATCCTGATTTATTTAAGCCTTTGGTTGACTCGTTGCTGAATCACGATCAATATATGCTGATGGTAGATTATCAGTCTTACATTGATTGTCAGGAGCGCGTGAGCAAAGTTTATCAAGATACTGAAACTTGGACGCGGATGTCGATTCTCAATACAGCGCGGATGGGATTCTTTTCCAGCGATCGCACGATCAAAGAATATTGTAATGATATTTGGCAAGTGCAACCTCTGAAAATTGAATTAGAGGAATACGGGAAAAAAATCGCACCCGCAACGAATCCAGAAGTATAACTTTCCCAATATACCCGTAGGGGCGAAGACCGTAGTAAATCTTTGATTTAACCAATAAATTATTTACGGGAATGCTTCGCCCCTACTTTTTTTAATCAAAATTCTTAACTTTAATTTTATAACTATATTCTTAGTTAGATGCTAGAACCTAAGAGTATTCGCTAAAATCAGCGTAAGAAAGGAGATAACTGTAATATGTCTGACTTAAATCGCGGAATAATGAAATTTAAAGGTGCTGATAGCCCAATTGCGATCGCGATTTCTTCGATCGCAGTTTTAGGCGGTATTAGCTTCCTGATCTGGTGGGCGCTACAATCAGCCTATGCCTTAAGCTAAGGAATAGAAATTAAATAATTAGCTTGTAGTAAGCGCTTTAGCGCTAAAGCGCTTACTACAAACTCCCCAATCAGTCATCTGGTTGAAGTTAGATGCGACCTATGTAATACTATTGTAATATAGTCGTAGTAAAGACGCGCAATGGTGCGTCTTTACATTTGATAGCCCCAATGGGACGTATTACAAGTAAAACCTATGGCAACATTTCGGGACATCTTCAAATATTATGGGGGTTATTGGAAAATTTCACTCCTCAGTGTAGGAGCATCCAGCGCCTTTGAACTGATAGACCTAATTGTTCCCTACGCAATTGGTCAGATGTTAAACATTTTGTCGGGTAAACCGCCAGATGAGATCGCGCAGCATTCAATAAACGCGATCGCCTCCCTAACTCAACAACCCACCAATCAGACATTCTCCCTGTCAGTATTGCTGGGCCTAACTTTCATAGTCACCGTCTGCAAAGCACCAATACAGCCTTGGGTTAGTTCCTGGTATCACTGGTTAATTCCGTTAAAAGCACGTCGGGATCAAACGCAAAAAGCGATCGCCAAAATTCTCACATTACCCCTAGAATTCTACGACGAAAACAACCCCGGACGCATTGCCAGCCGCATCGCCAAAGGACTCGCCAACCAGACTTGGACATACCCAGAAATTGCCGGCGAATTAATACCCGAAGTTGTGCGATTAATAGGCATCTTTGCCATGATTTGGCTAATAGAATGGCGGATTGGCTTATTAATTTTGGTTTCTTTCCTATTTATCCTCAGTGTCACCCTCAAAAGTCTGAAAAACCTGACCGATAGAGAAGAAATACTCGATAAATACATCGAAGATACCGAAAGTCGCAACTCGGAAATTATCACCAATATCAAAACCGTCAAAGCTTTTGCCACCGAAAACAGCGAACTACAACGACAAACCACACGGCTTAATCGTGAGTTAAAAGTTGTAATCGATCGTATCCATCGAGGATATGTGACATTAGGAATGTCTCAGAAAACAATTATTCAGTTTTGTCTGTTTTCAGTTCTAGGTTTTAGCCTAGCAGCAACCGCTGGCGGTCAAATTTCTCTGGGATACTTCGTCACGATTTATACATTGGCAAGTATGGCTTACTCGGAACTAACTCCCATCAGCAATCTCGCTGAGGTGTTTTCTCGCCGCTACGCCTCCATGATCCGATTCCACGAGTTTATGCAGTTGCCAGATGGTGCCGATCGGATAAAGCTAGAAACTGCCTTTCAAGGTGAGTTAATAACTCCATCTTACAAATTTACTGGCAAGGTAGAATTTTCTCACCTTACATTTGGATATGACCTAGAAAAGCCGGTATTGCAGGATATTGATTTATTAATTCATCCTTGTCAAACTGTGGCTTTAGTCGGGAAATCTGGTTCTGGTAAATCTACTTTGGTGAAGCTATTATTTCGGTATTTTGAACCGAAAGCAGGCCGAATTTTGATTGATGGTGATGATATTAGTACGCTAAATGTAACGGCTTACCGTCAGCGTTTGGCGATCGTTCACCAAGAAGTCGATGTTTTCAATGGTACTTTGTTAGATAACTTGATTTATGGCAATCGGAAAGCTACTTTTGAGCAAGTTAAGGAAGCTTGTCGGATTGCCAAAGCTGACGAGTTTATCAATCAAATGCCCCAAGGTTATTATACGATTGTTGGCGAACGCGGGGTGCGACTTTCAGGTGGACAAAGGCAACGATTGGGAATTGCCAGGGCGTTGCTGGTCGATCCAGATGTGCTAATCTTTGATGAAGCTACTTCTAGTTTAGATTATGAATCGGAGCGATCGATTCAACTAGCAATGAAGAATATTTTAGGTACGCGAACAACGATTATTATTGCCCACCGACTGAGTACAATTCGGGAAGCAGATCAGATTGTAGTTCTTGACCAAGGAAAAATCATTGAAGTTGGTAGCCATGAGGAGTTGTTAAGCCAAAGAGGAATTTATCAGCGACTGCACTCATTGCAAGAAACAGGTGAGTTAATTGCTTAGGTTTTTCTGGCTGGACTTTAGGCTTTATTTAAAGCGTTCTTAGGTACGTAGTTGCGCTTCAGCGCTCTTTAAAGGTAAGTAATTGCGTTGGCCTCGCATAAGAGGGCTAGAGCATCGACTACGTACCTAGAACAGCTAGCGGATTTGACTCATAATGAACTCAAATTTCAAGCGCATTAAATAAACATTAAAACTGACAAGCTAATTTCACTTCCCGCCTGATTAACTTACAGCTTGTGGCTTCGCCGTGAGCGTCAGCCGAACGGTGTGGCGATCGCACTCCATCGAACTCACGTTTCTTTAAGATTTTGAGCGCGGTAGGTGACACCGAAACCGCCGCCGCCCAGGATGTTTTCGATTAAATATTTGCCTTCGTGCAGTTGTTTTCCCCGTGCCCAGTGCTGCATATTGGTGTGTGAGGATGTTTAGATACAAGAAATTGTAGTAGATGAGCCTTGCCTTGGCAATTGAGCAATCTGGGAAAATGGGTTAACCAAGTTCGGGACTTACGCAATTAGCACATTATGATATAGTGTAAAATTTCGATCCCTGGTTTGTAGAGTGCGTCAGACCCCTTATTCATTCGATCGAATGAATAAGGATTTTAGGTTCTGACGCACCCTACGAATTGTGCCAGTTGCGTAAATCCTGCGTACTTCTGTAACTAATTCGGTTGAGCCAAATAAGGAAAATTAGTATCTAATCGCTTGTGTCCCTGAGCAGGATTTCCAGGCGTTCCCTCATAGGAAACGTTATCACTTGTAGGAGAACCTACCAGAGCCGAAAAGGTAATGTCCACAATATCATCTGTGATTTTCCGACCGCCAATTAAGCTCCCTTGAGTATTAGTAGCACTACCGTAGCCGCTCGGCTTGGTGGTGTCAATCCGCATCACATCTGGCAGAAAAGCTCTAGCAATAGCATTTGGATCGACTTTTCCCCCGCCCAGCTGACTAACTCCTGTAATCGTTGCGAGTGCTTCCTGACGCACGGGAGCCGCCGCCGCGCTCAAGTCGAGCCTGGGGGGAATGCTATTAAAGGCTTCCAGATAAGCTGGAGTAACTACTAAGGTTTCATTAATTGCTGGTCGAGCTAACCGTTCAAACTGTTTAAAATTACCAGCAGCATCTTTAACTGAAATTGTTGTCTAAACATCAAAGGTATTCGTTCCTGTTCCTCCCTGCAAGAAGGCTCTGGGAACTCGCACGGCGATCGCATTAACGTTATAACCTTTAGTAAAGTCAATAGCTTGGTCTGGAGAACGAAAACCCACTTTCGGTCCACCACCTAAAAGCCCCGCACGAACTCGAAAGTATTGCTCCACATCAAAGAAAAATGGGTCTTCCCGCAAACCAGCAAATACTGTCAGGTTAGCACCGCCCAAAGAAACTGTATTGGCGATCGTATTATTATTCAGTGGAGTTGTCACAATTGGACCGCCACCAGTTGTCGTAGTCGTAGTTGTAGTTACGCCATTCCGAATCGCCGTCACTGTTATAGCTTGAAGACCTCTTTCGTTTGGCGGACTAAAAGCAAACCGCAAGATGACATCTCCTTGGCCTGTTGGCGTACCATTTACATCTGCTACTTGGGTGACATGAAATTGGTAAAGAGCATTCGGGCTAAAATAATATTGATAGCGGGCTAAAGAGCGAGGACTAGAATTCATAATAAATACTAAATCCCCTTGCCCTGCGCCTGGATTCTGATCTTGTTCCCGGAATACATAAAGGTCAGTTAAATTTACGGCCCGACCTTTAGTATCCACTTCACCGTCATCATGGTCTGATGCTCCGATGATTGCTGGAGTTAACATGGCGAGTAGAACCACTTCTAAGATAAGTAGCGATCGCCGTACAGTGTGTTTTAGCTTCATTATCATTACCCCATGTATGATTTGTGATTAGAAAGTTGAACAAAAATAACTCAACTATAGGAAAAAAAGTTTTTCTACCTGAATAAACTGCACCCTCAATTTAATTTTTGGTTTGAGGAGGATTGTGGCGACAACAAAAATAAAGTCAGACATCATTTTGACATAAGATCGAATTTTATGAATACAACCAAAGATAGATTCGTTTTGACCCAGATTTATGATATCCTGAAAAATCACTTATTTCTTACTTTGGCTATAAGAGTAGAGTTTATGCTAAGTAACTTGCGTTTGATGGCCGCATTAGGAGTGGTTCTGTTCAATTTTCTGCCTTACTATCACACTGCTGCTAATGCTCAGGAGCATGAAGGTTGCTTCTTGGTTAATAATGCTGGGGAACTTGTTTACTTAAACGATTTGTGTAAATCTGAGGAGCAGTCAGCGATCGTCGGTGAAGATGGGAAATTCATTGAAAATTACAAGCGTTTGGCAAAGCAATATTCTCCCGCAACCACCGATTATTTATTGCAAGAAATCAATAAATCTCCGGCAAATAAGATTGCAATTGCCAAAAAGATTTGCGCTGATGCTAGAGCCGGAATTTCAATAGCAGAAGCAAAGTTGAAGACACTCAGCGAAGCTAAAAAAATAGATAATCCCATTGCTAGAGAGGCGTTTATTGCGGAAATGGACTTAATAAGTACGATCGCTCCTAGCTACTATTGTCCCGATGTAACTAACCTTTAATATCATGTCCGCTTTCTTTGTGTCTTTGTGGTTAAATTCAGAATTTCCCTTGAGATTCCCTCAATCAATAATAATCTCTTCCGCAGTTTCTTTCCCTGAATTTTGCTGCCAGTTAATATCAGGAATCCTGCCGAAAGCTTCTTTCAAACAAATCTCCCACATCTTACGCATCTGAGCTAAATAAGGATCTCCCAAACGTAACAACAACCGATTTTTAATCACTAAACTATCAGTTTCATACATTACTAAATTAATCGGCGGTCCCACAGAAATATTCGACTTCATTGTAGAGTCAATGGACAGCAAAGCACATTTAGCTGCTGCCTCCAAAGGTGTGTCAAAAGTGAGCGCTCGGTCTAAAATAGGTTTACCATACTTAGTTTCTCCAATTTGCAAGAAAGGAGTTTCTAAAGTAGCTTGAATGCAGTTACCTTGGCTGTAAATTAAAAATAGTTCTGGTTCTTGTCCTTTAATTTGTCCCCCTAATAGCATATTACAATTAGCATCAATGCCGTCCTTCTTCATCCAAGATTGATCGAGATCCACCATCGCCCGGATTTTACTGCCGATGTAACGGGCTATTTCATATAAGGAGGGTAAATTGTGGAGGTTAATATCTGCCCCTACTTTGATATCCTTATTTAGACCGCTAATTACTCCTTGGGTCATTGATAGATTTCCTGAAGTACATACTAAGATTACTCGTTCTCCAGGATGGGAAAAGTCAAACAATTTTTGATATGTTGAGATGTAATCAACTCCGGCATTAGTGCGGGAATCAGCGGCCATTACGATACCAGTGTGGGTAATAATACCAAGGCAATAAGTCATAATTGATTTGAGATTAGTAATAAATGGCAAGCGGTTTTCACAATAATACTCCAGATAGTGTTTGCATAGGCACGATCGGCAACCTAAAAAATAGAAAGACGATCTTTAATCTTGGAGGGTGACAAAGAGGACTAGAATAATTAATCTACTGCTCTCCATAATCGCCAACGTCAAATGTACTCCGCCTATGGTATTTTTTCTCAGGTTATCAAAACTTATGCGATCGCCTCTTGACGTAATAACTTTTTAATGCTAATCTTGAGCTTATGTAGTTAAAAAGTCAGCCTAATCTAGTATTTTACCTAATCACAATCAAGTATTACTGGAGCGGAGGAACCAATTATAGGGGCGTATCTCTTAGAAAATTCAAAATGTAAAATTAAAAATTAAAATATGTCTAATTTTTTAATTTTTAATAATTTAATTCTGATAAGAGAAGGACATTTCTCAGTTCGAGCCCGTCAGCTAACTTCGTAGGCAATGAGAAGAGACTGAAAAAGTCAACTTTCTAGTATAGATAGTTTGGCTTCGTCAGTGTCTCTGGTTGGTATATGTGTCGGTTTTTGTACCTGCCCCTGACTCTGAGGAGTTTTATTATGTCAATTCAGCTTAATTTGTCTGCGATCGCAATTGCCGGACAAGCAGTTTGGAAACGGGTTAAACCGGCTGTAATTCGAGATGTCGTACTGCTTCCCCTCGCAGGATTTCTGGGAATTATCGTTTTGTGGTGGATAGTTGCCCTATTCAAAAGCGATTTGATGCCTACTCCGTATCAGGCATTAATCGCTAATTTAGATTACATATTGCATCCATTCTATCAACGAGGTCCAGGTGATTTAGGCATTGGCTGGCTATTGTTAGCAAGTTTGCGGCGGGTGTTAATCGGATTTTTATTAGGTGCGGTTGTGGCGATTCCCGTTGGATTTTTGATCGGGATGTCGAAAGAAGCAATGATGGCGCTTAACCCGCTGATTCAAATTTTCAAACCTGTTTCTCCCTTAGCTTGGCTACCAATTTCCCTCGCTATTTTTAACCTGGCAGATCCTTCGGCAATTTTTGTGATTTTCATAACTTCTCTGTGGCCGACAATTATCAATACTGCCTTGGGAGTTTCTAGTGTTTCTAAAGATTATCTGGATGTGGCGCAAGTTTTAGAAATGCCCCGCTGGAGGCGAATTACTAAGATTATTTGGCCAGCAAGTTTACCCTACATTTTTACAGGATTGCGAATTAGTTTAGGAATTGCTTGGCTGGTAATTGTGGCTGTGGAAATGCTGACGGGTGGAATAGGAATCGGCTTTTTTGTCTGGGATGAATGGAGTCGTCTGAATCTGAGTTCAGTATTTTTAGCGGTGCTGGTAATTGGTGTCACTGGTTTACTTCTTGATTACGCAGTTGGCAAGGTTCAACAATTGGTAACGCACCGAAATGTTTAATTTTTCGTTGTTTGTAGTAGTGGCTTTAGCCGCTCTTTTCTACAATGCAAGCGGCTAAAGCCACTACTACGAAAACAATGCAAGCGGCTAAAGCCATTACTACGAAGACAATTAATAACTAACAATTTTATGAATGAATGGAATCGGCGCGATTTTCTGCAAGGAATGGGAGCGATGGCGGCGGGAATGGCATTATCTTCTTGTGCTATTAATAGCGATCGCTCTGCCAAAGGACTAACAGAAGAAGCAAGTGCGATCGCGCAAATTATTAAGCCAGAAACCTTGGAAAAACCCGATATTACTGTCGGTTATGTACCAGTAAATGACTGCGCTCCCTTTGCGATCGCGTGGAAAAAAGGATTCTTCCACAAATACGGATTAAACGTCAAACTTAGTCGCGAAGCTAGTTGGGCAACCTCCCGTGATGGTATCATATTTGGACGACTTGATGCCTCTCCCGTCGTCTCCGGTGCTGTTACTAATGCCAGAGTAGGTGCAGAAGGCGCTCGTCACGCTCCCTTGTGCGCGGCCATGACAATTCACCATCACGGCAACGCCATGACAATGAATAAAGCCATGTGGGATTTTGGCCTTCGCCCTTGGCACGAATACAACGGCAATTTAGAAGAATTTGGCAGACAATTTAGAGCCTATTTTGACCAGTTAGCACCAGAAAAAAGAGTCTGGGCAGTCGTGCTTAGTTCTTCCATTTACGAATACTTTGCTCGCTATTTATCTGCCGCTGCTGGAGTCGATCCGCTCAAAGAATTTCGGATTATTATTGTGCCGCCACCACAGATGGTGACGAATGTAAGAATTGGGGCAATGCAAGCTTACATGGTAGCAGAACCTTGGAATACACGGGCAATTCAAGGTAATTTAGGAGTAGGTTTTACCTTTGCTCAAGGTAAAGAAATCTGGCTCGGACACCCTGACAGATTATTGGGAGTAATGGAATCTTTTATTGATAACTATCCCAAAACTTATCGGAGTTTAGTTAAGGCAATGATTGAAGCTTGTCGATATTGCGGAAATCCCCAAAATCGCGAGGAAGTTGCTAAACTAATTACAGAGCGATCGTTTACTGGTGCAAGGCCGAAGAATGGACTAATCGATAAATATACGCGACCGGGAATTGTTGGGGAATATAATTATGGTGGTTTTGATGGTAAAGATCGCACAATCAAAGCAGAAGATACTACTATGTTCTTCGATATTCCGGCTAACATTCCCCAAGAGCCAGGAGAGCATTCTACATTTTTATGGCGCTCTCGTAGTATTTGGTTGATGACTCAAGCAGCACGTTGGGGACAAATCAAAGAAATGCCTAAAAATGCTGAAGAATTAGCTAGTAAAAGTTGGAGAACCGATCTTTATCGAGAGATTGCCACAGAGATGGGAATTGATTCACCAAAGGAAGATTATAAGATTGAACCACCAGAGGTATTTATAGATAAGAAAGGTTTTGATCCAAGCGATCCGGTGGGATATCTGAATAGTTTTGAGATTCGAGCTAACCGTCCCCAATCTTTCTTTATGTCTTAAATGAAGGAAGAAGGAAGAAGGAAGAAGGAAGAAGGAAGAAGGAAGAAGGAAGAAGGAAGAAGGAAGAGGGAAGAGGGAATTACCGATTACCGATTACCAAACCAACGACCAACTACCAGCTAACAGTTAACAAATAACAGTTAACAAATAACAGTTAACAAATAACAGTTAACAAATAACAGTTAACAGTTAACAGTTAACAAATAACAGTTAACAAATAACAAATAACAATCAAAAGGAGTTTGAAATGACAAAATCTACTTCAGCATCGACTAACACCTACAAAATAAACATCAATCAGTCAGGTTTTTTGGAGATTGAGAATCTAATTATGAGTTACAAAAAACCCAGCGGAGGTGAATTTGTTGTCCTCAATAATGTTAACTTAACTGTTGGGGCAGATGAATATATCTCGGTAATTGGTCACTCTGGTTGCGGTAAATCAACGCTGCTTAAAATTGTGAGCGGATTGGAAAAACCAACGGCGGGTTCCGTGCGATTAGAAGGCAAAGAAATTCGTAAGCCTGGGGCTGATAGAATGATGGTGTTTCAGCATTACGGATTGTTACCTTGGTTGACAGTTAGAGAAAATATTAGATTGGCTGTTGATGAAGTTTTAAAAACGGCTACTCGTGCGGAAAAAATTAGTCTGGTTAACGAACATTTGGCGATGGTAAACTTAAACGCTGCTGCTGATAAATATCCAGATGAAATTTCTGGGGGGATGAAGCAACGGGTAGGAATTGCGAGGGCTTTGGCTATTCGTCCGAAGATGTTATTAATGGATGAACCTTTTGGTGCTTTGGATGCGTTAACTCGTGGAAAATTGCAGAAACAGGTGCTGGATATTTGGGAAAATCATCGACAGGCGGTGATGATGATTACCCATGATGTTGATGAGGCAATTTATATGTCCGATCGCATTGTGATGATGACAAATGGACCGAATGCAACTATCGGGGAAATTTTGCAAGTGCCGTTTTCTCATCCGCGCGATCGCCATGAATTACGGGAATCTAAGGAGTATTATGAGCTTCGCAATCATGCTTTAGATTTTCTCGATCGCAATTTTAGTCAGGATGAATAAATTAATTGCAAATATTGTAGGGTAGTGCCCCCGTGCCCATTAGTGTCAACTTAGGCTCAAACCCTTAGTCCGCCAGGGGTTAAAACCCCTGTCTCAAAGCTAAAGTCCTCTTAAGA
The DNA here is from genome assembly GCA_001698425.1 of Oscillatoriales cyanobacterium USR001. GTDB lineage: Bacteria > Cyanobacteriota > Cyanobacteriia > Cyanobacteriales > Microcoleaceae > Kamptonema. The sequence goes on from MBRE01000069.1 coordinate 49,463, forward strand.
GGACTAATGAATTTAACAATTTTCTTCAGTCCTCTGAGCGAGGACTTTAGCTATTAGACAGGGACATTAGTCCCTGGCGGGATTTCGGCTTAAGTTGACACCAATGCCCCGTGCCTACCCCATCAATAGTCCTAATTCCTTACAATTTCAGCCGAAATAATAGAAATTGAGTTTTTTCTTCATCAGCAAAATTATCATCACTCACTAATACTAAACTCTGACTACCATCAGACAAACGCGGCCCCAATGTCATCCCCTCCAAATTATACAGAGGAATACCCAAATCCTGCAAATCTAACAACAACTTTTTCTTCACAGGTTGAGCCATTTTCACATTACCTTTTAAACTATAAACTTTTGAAGTATCCGTCGCACCGCCAAAGGCTAATTGAAAAATCTTAGCATTATATCCAGACACCCCAAAACTGCGTTCTAAACTTAGAAAATGACCGCCTTTTCCTATGGCTACTAATTCTGTTAAACCATTGAAAATAGACAAAGGCGCGGGTTCTAACTGGTAAAAATTCTCGGAAACTAATTGTGCTGCTTTATTAACTATGACATAATGCAATAAACGGACTTTTTTACTTTGTTCCGGGTCACTATCCTGTGCTAAAGGTGCTTCTATGGCGGTAAAAACTCGAAAGGGATCTAGGCCATCAGGACTAAAGCTTTCTGGGTCAATAGTTAAAGACTCAAAGCCTAAATTATCTGGCACTCCCCGCCGTTGTTTCTCATCTTTAGCATCGGGAATATAGCGATCGGGAATTGGTAAATTACTCCGCACTTTTCCGGTTTTCAAGTCAAATTCTTTGATAAAAGGTGGAATCCCCAGATGAGTTACGCCTTCACTGGCAACAAATACTGATTTCCGGGGAGAAAGGGCAATTCCTTCGGGATTGATGGAATCTTGCGAGAAGGTTTTACCGTCTCGATCTGTCAGATAAGTTACATTTTCAACTTTGATATTGTTAATGGCAATTTTACCAGTATCGGGTGGTGTAAAATCGACTTTGAGAGTATAAAATCTCGCGTCACCGTAAAAGCTCGGATCGTCGGAAATAGCGTAAAATGTAAAAGATGGTGCATCTGGGGTAGCAGTACCTTTGCCGTTGTAAACAATTCCTGATAAACCGCCAACGGGGACATTTTCAAACTTGATTTTAGGCAGTTGATACTCGCTTAAGAAGTCGAGAGAGATGTCGAGGAAAGTGCGATCCTTTGCTACTGCTTGAGGAGAACTACAGGCAGTGACAAAAATCAATAAAATCAGCGCTATACTGAATAAGCGCCAGATGCGTTGGCTGATTATTTGTGTTAACTTGTTGATGGCGTTCCCTGATTGCTTTTTATTTGTTTGTAGCATTGTTTTGATATGCAGAAATTGATGGTTAAAAAATGGCTTTTGTGTTGCGGTACGGCAATTATGCGGGTGGGAAGTGTGACTTTGTTTTCCCTATGGTTAGGCTTTGGTAGTGTGGCTAATGCTCAAATTAATCAACCTCCTTTAGATCAATTTTCTCCTAATCCACTTGAGATTACCACACCCGATCCGTTGTTGCCTATACTTCCGAAAAAAGGGGAAAGTCTTGATGCTGAACAAAGTCAAGAATTAGCGGCGGCGTTGGATATGTTAAACTTGGAGGCGATCGCAAAACTCCAAGCTGCGGATATTTTGGGTGCTTTTGAAATTTGGAACCGAGAATTACGACTGCGGCGTTATCTTGGTCCAGGGGCGGAAGTGGCGGCGTTGAATCGGGTTGGTAAAATTGCTTGGGAGAAGAGTCAACAACTGCAATTAAAGTTTATTACTCAGCGTTTACAAGCTATTCAAAAAGAAGTTTTATCTGAGCCTACAATAAATGTAGAATTGTGGCAAAGTTTAGCTTTAGCTTTTGAACAAGTGCGGGCAAAAGGGCCAGCGGTGGAAGTTTATCAGAAAATAATAGAGGCGGCGCGATCGCGTTCAGATATAGTAGCAGAAGCGCAAACTTTAAAGGCGATCGGGCAACTTCATACTAACTGGCTAAACCACGAAAAAGCGGCGGCTGTCTATGAAGAATTAGCAACTTTAATTCAGGAAAATCGCAATTTATTTGTTGTTATTCCTCCTACCCCAAATTCTACCAGACCTCAACCGGGTAATGGTAATGTACTGCCACCTGTAACTATTCCAACGGAAGAAGATGCCCTTAAACAATTGGCTTTTAGTTACGAGCAAGCGAAAAAACCTTTACAGGCGATCGCCGCTAGAGAAAGATTAATCGCACTTTATTTAAACCAACAAAATCTCAAAGCTATTCCTCCTTTAAAAATGGCGATCGCCTCCAATTATGAAGCACTAGGTCAATTAAATCTTGCCAATCAATACTATCAGGAAACCTACACCGCTGCCCTAGTAGTTCAACAATTTTCCTTTGCCAGCGAAGCCTTACAAAAAATGGCTAACCTTTATCGCTCCCAAAAACAATGGGAAGCAGCACTGAAAATTTATCAAGTACAATTGACAGTTGAGCAACAATCTTATAACTTGTACGGAGTCATGGACACTTACGATCAAATAGGTCTAGTTTATATGGAATTAAAAGCTTACCCCCAAGCTTTAGCCGCCTATCAAAGAGGCTTAGAAATTGCCAAACAACTGAATCACAAACAGGAGTATTTCGCCAGAAAAATTCAGAAATTAAATCAACGCCTAAAACCTTCATCCTAACGCCGCACTTTAAAAATGTCACAAAATTCAACTTGAAATGTTAAAGTCTTTAAAGATTTTCTTATGCCACAATTTCATTAAATTAAAAATAAAGGCAATCTCATTCTATACTCCTGTTGTCAAAAAAATTAAATTAGTCAGAACTTACGCACCCAATCAAAGAAACCGGGTTTTTTACGAAAATACTTCGTTGTGGCATAGATTCTCTAAAAAACCCGGTTTCTGGATCTCATGCGTAAGTCCTATTGGTGAGAATTAATCGCGTGCTAACCACCAAATTAAGGCCCGGACAGCGACTATTGGTGCTGCTACGGCAACTACTGGTGCGATCGCGATTGAGGTAGCTGCTCCTGTTGCTGTAACCACAGTGCTAATGCCAACTCCACCGGTAGTAGTGGCAATACCAGTGGCAGTTGCTCCACTGATGGTGGCTAATTTACCGGCGACTAATGCACCGCCTACAGCAGTAGTTGTTAAGCTATTATTGTTCATAATTTACTGACTCCTTTTTTTCTGCTAATTGACTTTACTAACCTTTGCAATATCAGACTTTTTCCCATTTCTGGGATTATCAATGGTGCGCCAAGAATCGTCATTGAAATCAATCAGGACTTCTTGACCTACATCTATCCCAAGACTGTCGGGATACCACACAATGTAACGATTGCCACTCTTTGCTTGAGCCAGCATTTTATAGTTGGGATACTCAAGTCCAAAAGTCTGTAAAACCTTAAACCAATACTCCGGACAGTTTTTAAGCGGCCAGAGTACCATAGGGTTTGCTGAATAAATT
>MBRE01000070.1 GCA_001698425.1 Oscillatoriales cyanobacterium USR001
AATTCCGACCAAGGAATTAGTTTGGCCATTTTCACCCAACGGTTATCTTCTGCCAATTTGCATCCGTTGGGGAGTTCAAAGTCGGATGGGGGGCTTGGGGCAAGCTCAACTTTTCTGCACACGATCGCTTATGGTGATGCAAAGGTTTTGACCTATTTTACCTGTTTTTCTTGCACCATACTCTCGATCTGCGATCGCATAACCCATACTGCATCACATCTGGGCACTGATTCAGCAAGCCCTAAAGTAGACTTATAGTTTAGCCACATCAAGGTTTTCAGCCTCCGTTTGACCTTTGAATTGTATCAAATACTACTTTTTACACCGAGCATCCGGGAGAGCCGTTAGTCCTCACAGAAGTCTATCGCCAACAACTACAGCCATTACTATTACTTTTTTAGTAATGAACCTTTCTACCTGGTTAAGACGGGTTTTTTGTGTGTTTTGTCGCAGGCATCGCAGACTTTTCTAATTTTTATATTATACAATATAGCTGCGTAGCAGCTTAACAAATAACAAATAACAACTAACAACTAACAACTAACAATCATCTCCCCATATTCCGCTTGAGTTTCTCAATTTCTTCATCTGTTTCCCACCGTTTAAACTGTTCTTCTAAAGGATCTGATTGACTTCCAGAGCTATAATTACTGCTTTGATTCCAACCCTTTGTATCCGAACGTCGATCGTTTTGATTAGGATTGGGATTGGCTTGTGCTTTAGTGGTTTCGGTGGCTTTGACTCGCACTTCCTGAAGCCGTACTTGAATCTGTCGATAAAGTTCTTTAGATTTAGCAATTCGTTCTTTGCAACCTTGCATTTGTCCCCAGCGTTGATTTCCTTGGCGTAATAATGCTGCTTCTCGCTCTTGGGCTGCTTGAGCTAAATCGAGTCTATTGGCGGCTTTTGCTTTGTCTAAACGAGCGTGCCAACGTTGAATTTCTTGGGCTGTATCCAGAATTTCTGTCTGCAATTTTTTTTCTTGTCGCTGAAGGTCCGCGATGAGTCGCAGGGTGTCTTCTTGTTGTTCGCGTAATTGTTCTTCTAGCGCTTGCAATTCCAGGTGAGGATTGTTTCGCAAGAATTCTTCTAATCTTGTTTCGAGAAATCGGCTCAAGTCATCAAATAAACCCATGTTGGTTGTTAGTTGTTTGTTAACAGTTAACGGTTAACTGTTAGTAGTTAACCGTCAACTAATTTTAGAACTTTTGACCGACAAAAATAGAGCGAACTTCTCCACCTTTGCGGATGATGGCTTCTTGGTTTTTCACTTCTGCTAATGTCCAACCACTGGCACCGATGCTTTCACCGACATAAATTCGGCGTGCGACACCTTCTATTTCAAATAATGCGGCCGATCGCTCTCCTAATTCTAAAACTCCTACCAGAGTGTGCGTCACTGTGGAGGCTTCGCTGGCGGCGGTAGTTGGGGATGGTGAGGTTGAGGCTGCTGGTTGAGTTTCGGTTGTGGCTTCGGGTGCTGAAGCTGGTTGCTCTTGGGGAGAGAGGATTCTCGCTGGGGGTGCTGCTTCCGGGGCGGTGCGATCGCCCACGTTTGTCGGTTCGGTAGTTGTGGCGGTCGAACCCTTAGTTTCCGGCTTAACAGCAACAGCGGCGGGTGCAGGAGCTTGGGAGCCAGGGGCGGGGGGGACGATTACCACTTGAGTTTGGGGAACTCCTGATTGCGCGGAGGCTTCCTGTAGGGCATCAGCAACGCGGTTGATCGCTTGGGTGAGGCCTGCGGAGGTGGGAGGCGAGGCGGGAACTGCGATCGTTGGTAGGTTGGTGACGGGAACTCCCGGAAGGCTGGTATTTTTTGATTTAGCGGCGGCTTTCTTTTGATCTAGGGCTTCAAGTGCTTGCTGCATATAAGCCCCAAATTTTACATCGGCTTCAACTTTGGCGGCTGCGGCTGCTTGAGATGCAGATATGGCAGTATTTTTGGTTGATTGTAAGCTGTTTCTGCTGGCCATCCATAACCCGAAGGTGAGGAGGAGGGAGGCAAAGGCGGCTCCTAAGAGGAGGCGATCGAATGATTCTTTGGCTTCCTGCTGTTTGGCGATTAATATGGCTTTACGAGCGATCGCTTCGGCATTAATATTATTTTCCTGAAACGAATTTTCCGGCGTGGGCAGAATAATTTGCGGTACGACGATCGGTTTGAGAGAGACGAATTCCGCTGGCTGCACCGGCTCTGTGGGTAAACCGTTGCCACTTTCTAAGGCGCGATCGACATCTTCAAATAGTTCGTCCATCAATCGCTCTGCGTAAGAATCAACTGATGTTGGACTTTTAGCGATCGCCTCCGATTCTAAGGCTATCTGTTTGGTCATCACATTCTGAGACATAAATTTTTGCTCCTACTCCTCAATAATCCCGACTCTTCTTTAATTCAGACTTCTATACGATACTTTTAAAATTTAGCAGCATTATCTCCTTAAATGTTTAATTTTATCCAATTTCACTGGATATAGTACGAGATATACGAGGAAACGGTTGGGACTTTGGGGTAAGAGCTCAGTCGATCGCTGACGCTGGCGGTGGAAGTGCCGTTTATGGTCTCGACCTGCCTCAGCCCTGATTGTATGGCAAATTGGGATTATTAAATTAAATTAAACTAAATCGTCCCATCCGGCATAATCGCCCCCGTCAAATTCACATCACTAAAATTAACCGCCTCTAAATTAGCCCCCTGCAAATTAGCCCCACTTAAATCAGCACCACTCAAATTAGCCTCCTTTAAAATAGCACCAACTAACTGCACATTCCTCAACTGAGCATCACTTAAATCCGCCCGACTTAAATCAGCATTATTCAACTGTACATCATTTAAAATCGCCCCCACTAACTTCGCCTTTCTTAAACTAACACCACTCAAATCAGCATCACTCAAATTAGCAATCACTAATCTTACACCATCTAACTTAGCATTCCTCAAATCAGCCTCTCTCAGATTAGCCCCAATTAAATTAGCATTCTGCAAATTCACCCCCACCAACTCCACACCCGCCAAATTTATCCCTTGAAAATTTCGATCTCCATTCGCATATCGCCGCAATATTTCCCCCGTATCCGTGACACTAATCTCTCGCTTTGCTTTCCGCCTAAAAGTAAAAGTAAAAGTATCCCCACTCTCCATCACCCGCCACATTTCCTCATACATCGGATAAGCACCAATCCCACTCAAACGCAGCCAACCTTTTGCCCTCGTTAAAGCCACAAATAACTGATTTCTTAAACTCAAATTACTCTCATCTTTTGCCACCAAATCAAACCCCACCACATACACCATATCAGCTTCATTTCCCTTAGCTCGATGAATCCGAGAAACTGTGACTCCGCCTTCACACCAAAAGCGATTAGGTTCCCGACTTTCTCGATCTGACTTCAAAATATTGCACTCAGGCGCACCAGGAATATAGATGTCAATACCTTGCTGCATCAAAAAATTAGCCACATAAGTTTCTAATTCGATCGCTTCAAAATTAGAACCTAAAACAATCACTAAAATTTCCCGCGAAGGTCGCAGACTATCAACTTTTAAATTATAGAGAATTTGTTCGGCTAAAGCCTTTAATTCTGCTAATCTACAATGATAAGCTTCAAATTCTAATACCGGATTTTCCCATAACTCAGGAACCGGATTAGGGGAATTTTCAAAGGGACGATAAAGAGTTACTTTTTGACCATTACTAAACTTACTAGGCAGTAATTTATCTCTAGGAATTACCCTTTCTTTTCCCTCATTTGCTATTTCTAAATTATCCAGCTTTACCTGATAGCCGATCGCCGCCCAATCTTCCACGCGAGTAATCCCTGTTAGCATTCCTTCCCATCGCAATAAACCCATACCAATCCCGTGTGCGGCGGTTAAAATTGGGGCGGGAGTGCGATAACATTTGTGCATAACTTCTGTCTTTTTGATGCCATTACCATACTCACCACTTACTAAATGTCCTAAGTCATCTCCAAATAACTCGCTGGCGGTGGGAATATTCAGATTTTCTAAACTTTGGGCTTCATCATAAGCCCAAATTAATCGCCGTAAATCTGGACTAACAAAACTGCTTATTTCAGGGGAAATTGCGGGAGAATTTATCGGGCGTAAAGCTTGATATGCCATCCAATAAAAAGGTTGTTTTCCTTGAAATTTTAAATCATCATTAACTATTAAATCTTGTCCTTCATCAATTAAAATTGCATCAAAGATTTGGGGGATTTTGGCTGATTTTAATAACTGGCGACAAACATCGCCCAACGCTTGACTAGGTTGCTGAAATTTGCTATCATTAACACTCAAAGACCAAACCCCTGCGGCTTGACAAATAGTGCTATAAAGTCCGGGTTGATTTTTTGCTCCCCAAGCGTGGAGAGGTCGCAATTTCTGGTTACTAGAATTATAGCCAATTTCTCCATAACTAAAGCGACGCAAGCACTTATCTAATAGCTCAATAATTTGGTTGTATAAACTGCGGGAAAAAAAGACTAAAGCAATATCCCAATGGGGATATTTTAAGTGCATAATTGCAGCTTTTTGACATAATAAAATAGTTTTCCCAGAACCAGCAATGCCGCGAATCCTTTGAGGACCTGGGGGAATTTCTTTACCGATGTGTTCTTGCTGTAAATCTAGTGTTGATAGGCGATTTTGTAACTTAGATAAAACTTCTGCGCGAGTTATCCGTTGGGGGGGTGGGGATTGAGGATGGGAGATTATTAAAGAATTTTGGTTTGGGCTGGATGTTGGGGTTTTCCCTAAGTGAAATTTCCGAGATGTTGGGCGTAAAATTGGCGTGCCGCTGATGATAGATTGTAGTATTTGCCATTGCTGGTAGTTGAGTTGAGTGCCGGGAATAATTGGGGTGACTTGGGTAATTAATTGAATGAGGGGTTGTGCGATCGAGGGGGGAGTTACTGTTGTCTGAGTTTTGTTTGAGTGCGAGAGGTCAGATTTTAGCACCCGGTTGCTCGAAAAATAATCTTGAAAAATTATTGGCGGATTGCTAGGAAGTTTGTTAAACTCTTTTTGATGCCATTGTTGCTGAGTAATCAGGGGTAAAGCTACGATCGCTCGTGCTCTGACGCGATTCCGCAGAGTGATTTCGCGATCGCAATACCCAAGAATTGCAAATAGCTGATTTTCAGCTTGCTGATAAGGATTACCGCTGGTAGTGTAAAAATTTTGGAATTCCCATTTATGGCCTTTAATAGCTACAATTTGGTCGATGGCGATCGACTTGACCTCGATAATAGTTAGACCTAGTTCCCAATCAATAATGAGAATATCGGGTTCCTTGCGAAATTCGCCTACTTGAGAAAAAATAGGATAGCGCCAGTAGGCAATACAATCGCGATCGGCAAAGGCGCAGCAAACGGTATCCCAAACTTTTTGTTCGGCCGTTTCTCCACCTTTTCCCAGGGGCTCAGTGGCAATAAACTTACTGCATTCTATCTTCTTACTTACTGCCACTGTTCTGTATGGTTTCACGTTCGTTAGTTAGTTGGGTGCATAAAAGTTAGGATTGACCTAGCTCAAGGTTACACCAAAGCCCGTCTCGCGACGTTGCCTTTCCAACCCCCCCCAATTGAGTCTTATGGCGCACTACCGCTTCAGTTTGTTTTTGTTGACTTGTATTGTTTGTCTAATTTTTGTTCCTAGTCGTGACGAGGGCGATCGCGATCGCATTGTCATGGGGTTGTACAATAAAAATCCTGCCTCTGTAGGTGCGACATCCGGCGAGAGGGGGAGCTTTTTAGATCAATTCCGGCTGCATCGGCATGATTTAATGGAGATTTGGGGAAACACAAAGACACGAAGACACAAAGAAAGAGAAGAAGGAAAAATAATTTCGAGATTGCCAAGGATGCTATTTGCGATCGCGCCTGTTAGTGCTCAGGAATCGTCCCCCAAAACGCAGAAACCTAGTCCTAATCCCAAAAAACAAAAGGCTAAACCATCTAGTTCTCGCATTCCCAAACCACTTAATAGTATAATTCAGGTTTTAAATCGGCAAAAAGTATTATTGCTCTTAAGTTTAGCCGCTGTTTTAGTCACGGGTGCATCAGTTTTTGTATTGCTTAAACTCCTCGATAATGGAGAAGGGGAAAAGTTAAAATCAAAACAGGCGATCGCGCCCAAACAAACCCCACCTAACAATCAACCCAAAAAACAAAACTTTCAAGAAAATACATCCTCTGAACTTAATTTAGATCCCGATTCGTCATTAATCTTTAATGCTGCTGACATAGCATCTCAGTCAGTAATACCTAGTAGCAACCCAGAGGTACTGTCACCAGAAAACTACAATAATGGTTACATAGAAACTGATTTAAGCCGTTTGGAAAAAATTAATTCAACAGAGCAGCTAGTTAATAATATACCAGATATTGTGGTTGGAGAAACCTCTCATCTGCCTCAAATTAATATAATCGATCGACTGATCAAAGATTTAGCCGATCCCAATCCTGCCAAACGACATAAAGCAATTTGGGAATTAGGCGATCGAGGGGATTCTAGGGCAGTTAAACCCTTACTAAATCTACTTTTAGAATCCGACTCGAACCAGCACAGCTTAATTTTGTCAAGTCTATCAGAAATCGGTATTAAAACCATTAAACCTATGAATCGCGCTTGGGTGATATCATTACAAAATGAAAACCCGGAAGTGCGGAAAAATGCCATTCGGGATCTTACACGCATTTATGAATTAGTTAATCAAATTAGTCATTTATTAAAGCGAGCTAAAGACGATCCAGATCCTGAAGTTCAAGAAACAGCGCGTTGGGCTTTAAATCAGTTAAATCGCGAATCTTCTACGGTAAATCGGGAGCAATCTTAAGAGCGATCGAACTCAAGATACAAGTGACGATCGCGGGAAGCATCCAGATTTGGTAAAGTAGCCTAAAATCTTAACTGAAAAACTAAACAAAAATTATGCAAAATCTAGCAGCCTCCAGCCCAAATACCGCAGATATTCAACTCTTAGCATTAGATATCGACGGAACGATCGCAGGTGCATCTAATGATATTACAGAAACCGTTAAACAGGCAATTTTGGCTGCCCAAACCAAGGGAATTAATGTTGTACTGGCAACCGGCCGGATGTATCGATCGGCTTTGCGTTTCCATCAGGCGATCGGTTCTAATTTACCACTGATTTGCTATCAAGGTGCGTGGATTCAAGATCCCGCAACTGGGAAAATTCTGTCTCATTTAGCCATAAACAAGGAAAAGGCGATCGCGCTCCTTGACTATTTAGAGCAACCGGAATGGCGATCGCTTCTTTCTGTGCATTGTTACATCAACGATCGACTTTATGTTCGCGAAATTCTGGAATCCACCAAAAATTACGCACAACGCTCCAAAATTCAACCCATACCTGTCGGCAATCTGCGATCGTTTCTGGATACCGAACCGACGAAAATCTTAGCTATGTGCGACGATCCAGAGGCAATTGCCAATCTCCTCAATAATTTACGCCAAATCTACAGCCCAGACGAACTCTACTTAACTCGATCGGTCCCTACCTTTTTTGAAGCTACGAACCCCTTAGTTAACAAAGGGGCGGCAATTCGCTACATAGCAGAAGAAATTTTAGGCCTTCAACCAGCTAACGTCATGGCGATCGGCGATAATTTTAATGATGTCGAAATGATTGACTATGCAGGCATTGGCGTGGCGATGGGTGATGGACCAGAAGAAGTGAAAGCGATCGCCCAATGGGTAGCACCAAATATTGACCAAGACGGCGCAGCAGCAGCCATTGAAAAGTTTTTACTATAGCGATCGAACCATTGGTGTCAACTGCCATCTGAAACCCGCCAGGGACTAAAGTCCCTGTCTAATAGGTAAAGTCCTCTTAAGAGGACTGAAGAAAATTGTTAAATTCATTAGTCCTCTTAAGAGGACTTGATCTTTGAGACAGGGACTTTAGTCCCTGTCGGACTAAGGGTTTGACCTTAAGTTGACACCAATGCGATCGAACATACTCCCAAATATTCACACAAAAAGAGTACCGACGACTGGCCGTGTTTCGTCTCGGTACTCTTTCTGGTTCGCTCCTCACACATCCGTAACTATAGCCGAACCTATATGGGTTTTGTCAAGCTTTTTTGCAAACTTTTTTTCGATCCGGCGAAAACCACGCAAATTAGGCATTTTAGCTCTCAGTAGAATTAAATTAATGTGGAGTTCGATAAAAAAGAGCTTTTGAGAGCGATCGCGCCAGCCCGGAGCATCATTGAGGAAATTGTAAAAGACTCGCCACTTCCTGGTTTTTTGCGATCGGCTTCATTGGCTAGGCGATCGTAAATTGTAGTTGCTATTTCTGCCCATGTGCGATCGGGTAAACCTGAATCATTTTGACCTTTTCGAGCCTTAGCAGAGGAAACATCGGCTAATAGCAGCCAGTTAAAGTCTTGTGGTTGGGCGGTTTGATCTGAAAATATGTTGTTTACCCAAATCAGTACAGATTCAGCATCTTGTTCGAGAATGCGATCGAGCGATATTGTTGTAGGAGATTGAGTCATAATTTATTTACTCCACATATTTTATATCAGCATTATTTGTGTCAACTCCTTGCTGCCTAAAGGCTGTAATTCCTAGTTCTAAGCTTTCTGAAGTCGGTCTAAAATGCCCGCTGTGATTTAGGTCTGATGCCTAATTGTTCTGCTGACCGAAGTTCATCATTTAGAGTCCCAGGAGACTGATTGGAAAAGCAAGGAATGGGAGCATTATTTGAAAATGATTGTGTCACGACAGAATTTAATGATAATCCACTTTATATTCAAAGATAAGTCTATCTCCTTTTGAACTCGATCGCGCATTATGATGTTCAATCAAACTTTCACCAATGGCGCAAACTCCTCTAACTTCACTTGTAAGTCATCCACTAGCATTAAACGATACCTTTCTGTAGCTTTCAACTTTTGGAAAACATAACTAGCAAAATCATTACGCCACTTTTGCCTATCAAGTTCATTCGAGATGTTCAGCGATCTGATTGATAAGTTATAATGGTATTCTTCAAATTTGATATCTCGATCGTTTTCAAAATCATGCTTTCCTACAGTAAGAGTGATTGTTGAGTTACGAAACTCATACCAGTTGTCAGTAGCATCAGAAAAAAGCTCGAATTTTAGAGCCAATATCAACTCTAATTCTTTGATTAAATGTTCTATTTCCTGGGGAAAGTCTACAAAAATATCTAGTGTGCGAGACATAAAAACCTCATTACCGATATCAAGAAGTTACCTGGACTTTTAGCATTTCCCAAGTTTGTCGTTCCATGTTCAAGATATTGCCCACTTCTTGCAATAGTTCGTAACTCTTTAAATCTATGGGGATTTCTTCTTCAATGAGAATATCGCACAGAATCTCTAACGCTAAATTCCATTCGCCCGCGTGAATATCTGAAATTATAAATTCTACTTGAGTTTCTGACAGTTGTGGTTTTACGATATTAATGACTTGATGGAGTTTATTTTCTACAACTTTATAGTCAAACATTTGTTTAGCTCCTCTCTCCATCTTCTGCAAAGAAAAATTGAACATCTACTCTAGCACCAGAATGTTTTTCAGAAGCGGTTTTATATATCTCCAAAATTTTATTTACTTCCTTATCTGACGGCTTCTCGTAAAAATAATAGGCAATTTGGCTAGGTTTTCCCTGTTTAGCTGATTCACGCGCTAAATCTTCAGATTGAATCTTAGCTTGATTGATTCTTGTAGATGTTTCGCGTAGCTTAAACTCTGCAACTTCTTTGGCTAAAGATGAATCAAGATGCTCTTTTTTTCTGACAGCATCATACTCGACTTTAGAGCCTTCAACATTGGTAACTTTTAACATCTGTCGATCAAAATCTTTTTCTGCTTCTGTTCTTGGATCTTTTGGTCGAGTGATAACGCTTGGCAAGTAGGGACTATCAATATCTTCTTTAGTCCACATTTTACCTTCCAAGTGCCACTGTTCAAAAGATAATTGTTGCTCTACAAAAAATCCCCAGTTATCTCCTTTCCAAGTGTTTAAGAGAGTTTTTAGGTCTTGATTATAATTTTCCTTGCGAGGAAGCTTGTCTTGTAAACCACGTTGCCATTTATCCCAGCCTGCTATAGTTTTTACGGGCAACCTTCTGACACTTGCAAAACCCCACTTTCTTTGAATTTCCTGAATTTGACTGGATATGCAGCCAAATTTAGATACAGCTTCTTCGCACAAATCAATCAGATTTGTAACTGTTGAGTAAACTTCATCTGTATCACAGCTATTATCAAGTCTGCTTGCTATTTCATCTACTTCTTCTAAAGTTTTGAAAGGATTGCGAATAATCCTTTTTAGCTCTTCAATGTCATCATTAAAACTCATCGTCTCTCATCCTTTTTCTTCTAACCGTAACGCGCCCGAATCTCTGCCAGCAAATCTATTGTCTTATTTAACTGACTTGATACCTCATCAAGTTCATCTTCAAGACTTCTGAACTTACTGCTTAAATCTTTTTGATTTGTATCAGGAATTGAACTGGAAGATGCGCTGATTTCCTCTAGGGCATCAACAATTCGACTAATCTTTGCTCGAAATTCCTCGATATCATCTGTCAGTGCCATTGCGATAACTCCATAAACTACATGAAAAATTTAGAAAAACTTAGGAGCGAGAATAAAGATATCTCCAAATAGTACCAGATATTGGAACTATTGTTTCTTCTGGTAATATTATCTCAGGAGTGTTGACATATTGCCCTCCATCTTGACCTTCCACAAAAGCTCGACCTTTGGGGGCTGATGCTATATCATCACCTAATCTGTAGCCTAGTACCGTGTCAGTTGCATCTGGACTTAACCGGAAAACTACTTTTTCTCCGCAATTTTCCCGAACTTGCCTGCTAACTACCTCAGCAGTAGGGAACTGTGTACAGTAGATTACATGAATACCAAATTTCCGCCCCTGTAGTACATACTCTTCTAATCGTTGTTCTATAGCCTTTTTTAATTCTTTGTCTGCACGGGCTATAGCAGCCGCTTCATCTATTATCCAAAGCATCCGGTCAATTTCAACGCCTTTGGCTTGTAACTTTTTGATGTTGTTAACTTTATAATGCCGCATTAAAGACAATCTCTCTTCATATTCTTGATGAATTTTCTCAACTAATTCTTTACAGTCTTTTGAGTTAATAACTATTTCAATATTTAGATTCATATCTTCCAAATATTGAAAATCTGCTCCACCAAAATCGGCAATATAAACTTTTCTTTTGGGGTTAGCATATAAAAATTGAAAAATAATCCAGTGTAAAAAGTTACTTTTGCCATAACCAGGTCTTCCTGCAACAAGGCGATGAGGATCGTTATCCCAAGAAGAATACACTATCCTCCCATCATCAGCAGCCATACCAACTATATACTGATCGGGATTCTTAGTAATTGCCGAGCTATATTTTCTAAATATCTCCTCAGCATTGGGTTTAATTAGCGGCGGTTGTTCTTGAGGAATACCCGGAACAGGAGTTTTACCAGGAATAACTATGCGGAAAAATCCGCTAATTTCTTCTAGCGTTGCATAGCGGTGTAAGGGTTTAAGGTCTTTGATCTGGGCTAAAGGACTTTTCCCAGAACTATTAAAAGATTGAGTGATGGCGGAAGGTGATGATCTTACAATTTCTCCTCTTGATGACGGTGGTAAAGCTGCGTTATTAAAATCTGCGAGATAAGACGTAAATGGCTTCAAATAAATATCGGTAGATCCGTCACCTAGTTCGTCATTACTGCTCTTAGGTTTTACAGGTTGTCTGATCGACTTATCCCCAAAGTTACCCTGCCAGCCTTGCCGTTCGATAGCCGTGCAAATCTGTATATTTTCAGTGGCGTTCAAACTTTTTAAGAACTTCTGAGTATCCACATCACGACTCACGATTTCAACATGGTCTTGTTCTCCGTGACTTTTGGCTTCGGTTGCATTTCTTACTAATTCCATTAAAACCGGGCGGATGGTACTTCTGGTTTCTGCTAGTGCTTTGATACTGTACTTAAATAAGTTGCTGTGCAGATAGGTTGTCTGATAGTGCTGGTAGATGCTTAATGCTCTCTCAAAAAACATATCTCTGCGATGACTTGTGACCTGTTGCAGTTGAGGTATCATTTGAGCGAGTGCTTTAGATAACTCTGACCTATCCTCTGATTGGTGACAGACTTGGAGCGTTATTTCTAGTAAAAACTTTTCATTTAATCGGTTCAGAATATCACACACATTTAACATATTGTTATTTTTGTTTGCCTCAAATAAATCAGGTACATAGTAGCCTTGCGAGTTGAAAGATTCCGGTTTCAGAGTTTCTCCAATATGGTTAACCCACCCCAAGTTTTGATTTAACCCAGACGATAGATCGAAATTGTAAAAAATACTTAAATTTGAATATTGAATAAAACTGATTATTTCTTCTCTGACTCGATTTATTTGCTGAGAGCTATTATGAAAATAATTGAAGATTAAGTAAATTTTTAACCGTTCCTCCTTAGAGTTGTTGGGGTCATAAAAGTAACGGAGAGAAAGCGTTAAGCCATTGGTGTTACCTAAGCTGAGGAAGTGCTGCAAGATTCCTCGCTGACTATCTGCGATCGACTGGCGAACTTGATTGCCGTATCGGTCAAGATACTTCGGAGAGTTGAGGTTAGGCAGTTCTGGAATCAGGAGATACAGAGGAAAAATGCGTGTCATATAATTTACCATTTTTAATTTATATTAAAACATCTATACTATATTAGAAGGTTTTTACAACAGATTTCAGGCTTATAAAGTAAAGTAGGGTGGGGAGTTCCCAACAGTATATTTTCCTAACAGTTTTAAACTTTTGCTGGGAAATTCCCACTCTACTCATTTTGTTGTACCCGACTTACCTGAAATCTGCTGTAATAAAAAAATCATCATAAAAGGTAGTTCTGTACTTATAAAAGTTATAATAAATACTAAAATTATGATAAAAACAATTAACATAACTCCAATTGATCCCCAAAAAAGTCCGATTTCAGACCACTTTAGTTGTCTTATAAGGTAATCGCAGCTCAGATAATAACAAGTTAAACTAATAACTAGCTTAAGAACTAACCAGCCAAGGAGACATAAGCCTACAGAAAAAATATTACCAACTATGAAATATTTTGATCCATCAGTTTCTTGGTTCCATAACATATATACATGAGATACTAGCCTGGGTAAACAAGCTAAAAAAGCTGCGATAATTACAACGATTACAAAATCATTGATAAACCGATAGCGATCGGTTTCTTCTTGATTTTTTATTCTTGATTGAGAATATTCTAAACTTTCAATATGCTTGGACAATAAAGTGTTGTACTCTCTTTCCTTCAAAGACAAAAAGCTTAAAACTTCGGTAGCATCTACTTTGCAGCTAGAGATAGCATTCTGAAATATTCTCTTAATTTGTGCCTGATATTGTCTAGTAGAGGTTATTTCTCCCTCAACCTCTGCAACGCTCGTAAAATTAAAATTAGTTGTTGGTGAGAAGAACTGAAAATCTAGGGCTGTGAGTATATAGCGGGAATTTTGATCTAACCTCTCTTGATGATATTTGAGCAGTGATACAGTTGCGCTTCTCACACTTTCTTCGCGGTGTTGGAGAAACTCTACAAGATTTCGGATTTTTTTATCAACATTAACAGCATAAATTGTGCCAATGGACTGAACAGCTTTAACTTGCTCTCCTCGATTATCTCTAATATCTAGTATGAGTGAACCTCGAAGAGCTTGGAGCAAAAAGGGAACCGACGCTTCACCCAGTCTGACTATATTACCATTCCAGTCTCTTGAGATCACGGCTGCTTTAGCTCTAACGTCAGTATTTAACCAAGATCCTACCTCGTTAATAGGTTTAGCCGCAAGTCGTCGGAGGTCTATATCAGTATTATTCAAAAAAGGAATGAGAGCATTTGATAATTTTTCTTTCGTTTTATAATCCTGATATCTTGGATCTCGAAAAAGATAGTCTGCTGAACGCAAACCAGCTTCTAAAACAAACTTTGGTAAACCATAAGTTTGCGTCACCAGTTCAACACCTGCAACACCTAACCTAGCTAGAATATTGTCAACAATTTTTAGGTGATCGGCAGGAATTGTTAGGTGATTAGCAGGAATTGATTGGAGTAACTGAAGCAAATGATTTTTCGGTGCGTACACCCAAAAATCAATAAATTCTTTATATCGGATAGGATCGTTCAATGAGTACCTATCATTAAGACGTTTGAGATTTTCACTTATAATTTGCCTTTGAATATCCTCGGCAGACTTGAATAAGAACATAGTTGAAACTATCTGAGGATATTGCAATTGCTGAATTGCCCAAGCTGCTGATAAACGAGTAAGTTCGCTGCCTGATTGAGCCTCTTGGGACAATTTCTCAAATATTCTTTTGCTATGACACTTATAATCTTCCGGGTTAGGTCGCTGATAAATTTCATCTAAAGGTTCGTCAAGCCCGTCAATATAGTCGAGATTGGCAAGTTTTGTTCTGATGGTTTGATTGGAAATATACCCAAAACTCTGAAGCGCCATCGCCAAATAAAACTGATCTTTGTACTGCAACAAATGTCTGATCGCTTTTAAGGGTACGTCTGGTCTTTGGGCTGTCGCCAAAAACAGTTTGATTCTCTCCCCATCATCACGGCAGTGGGAAAGGTTGTCAAAAAAATCACTACCCCTTTGGACTTGTCGGAACAGACCGCCACCGTCGCTGCTTTTCTGGACTGGCTGGAATAGACCGCCACCGTCGCCGCTTTTCTGGACTGGTTGGAATGGTTGGAACAGACCGCCACCATCGCCACTTTTCTGGAATGGCTGGAATGGCGACGGGAACTGACCGCCATCGTCGCCTGGTCCGCCTGATTGGATTCCTGAGTTGTTGCTCATGGCTAAACTTTTGCCCCCTCATTGTGTGGGTTTCTGACTTGGGCTAAGGGAGCGTGATCGCCCTCTGCTGGTTGTATGCCTGACAAATCGCTCATATTCTTCTTACTTTAAGATAGAAGTAAAGCTGGCAATTACACTTTATAAATATAATAATCTCATTACTCAACTTTCAACCACCAGATTTTTAAGTGTATAGGTAACTACAAAAAATCCCAGATTTCCCCATTAAGGTCAAACCCTTAATCCGACAGGGGTTAAAACCCCTGTCTCAAAGCTCAAGTCCTCTGAAGAGGACTAAGAAAACTTTTAAACTTAGTTAGTCCTCTTCAGAGGACTTTAGTTATTAGACAGGGACTTTAGTCCCTGGCGGGCTTTCAGCTTAAGTTGACACCTATGGCTACAACCCCAAGATACTAACGAATATGGCGATCGCGATCGCGCTTACCTCCGCATCACCGGCCCCAATGGCAGATCGCGACGAATTCGCACCATTTGGATTATCCTATTTAATGAAGATATCGCTCGATTTGTCACAGCAGTTCCCGATAGATTAGGAGGATTATAAAGATGCGTTTTCAGATGAACTCCCAGAGGTGAAATTAGCGGAAGTACGAGATTTTGCTGAATTTTTGCGCGAGAAAGAACAACAAATCAATACGCAAAAAAAGGAAAACTTACTATGATTTCCTTTTACCAACGCCTACAAAAAATCAAAGAAAAACCAGGACTCTATATCGGTTATCCCTCAGTCTCTGACCTATTTATATTCCTCTGCGGTTACAGACGCGCTTGCCAAGATATGGGTTTAACCTTAAGCGATGAAGAACTACAATTCCATGAATTTCAGCCTTGGCTACAGAAAAGATTTCGCCTCAGTACCTCCGCTTCTTGGGCAAAAATTATCCTCCTCTATTCTAGTGATGAAAATCATGCTTTTCAAATGTTCTTTGAGTTACTTGAAGAATTTTTGAAATCCCGTTCTCAAATTGATAAAATAGGAGAAAAGTTAGAGGAAAAGCAAATTGTTCAAACTTCTTTTTCATAACTCATAGATTCTTCTTACTATAGGTAATGATGGCAGACCAATGCTTTCTGTTATGCTTCCTCATTTCGCTTAATAGCGGCTTCAATTTCATCAGGGTATTTTTCAGCATAAGCCCAGGCATTTTCTAACTCAGCCTGACTTAAATTCGGGTAGCCTTCTAAGATGTGGGTGTCGGTGGTACCATCGCGCCGATAACCCGCCAGCAGCCAAACGGGAATGCGAGTTCCTGCAAGTCTGGCATCACCGCCGCACACGCCAGGAGTTTTTTCAATACCTGGCCATGCTAAACTTTGGGCTAATATCTGTATAGCTTCAGTTTTTTCAGCAGGTGTTAAAGCCTGAAGTTTTGGTTTCAATTCTTTGAGTGACATAGCGTTAATTTTCTAATAAATTAGTTAGTCATAGCAGTTTCCTTAATATCTGTATTTCTATACATTATACAGCGGATTCCAGGTTTATGAAATACAGTAAGGACACGGCAATGCCTATTGGTGTCAATTTAAGGTCAAATCCTTAGTCCGACAGGGGTTAAAATCCCTGTCTCAAAGATCAAGTCCTCTAAAGAGGACTCTGAAGACTTTTAAATTTAATTAGTCCTCTTTAGAGGACTTAAGTTGTTAGACAGGGACTTAAGTCCCTGGCGGGTTTCAGCTTAAGTTGACACCAATGGGCAATGCCGTGTCCCTACCCATTATCTGTACTATTTGATATTTCCTAATTATGTGGAAAATTGAGAACAGGAAGACGATCGCCCCTAAACACTTCCTCACTCACAGAACCAATAGTCACCATCAACTCCGCCGCCGCTCTAGCCGACAAGATCCCAAAAAGTAATGGCACTGTAGCGCAACTAACCAGCAAATCCGACGGAATTACTAAATTCGCACCCTGGGAAGGCTGAGTTTCTGGGGAATTTTGCTGAAATGAATACATAAAATATAATCCTTCTCAATAAATGTCCAAAATATTGTTATAACTCAATTTGCCAAAATATACCCTAACTGTGCTATTTCTAGGAAACAAAATCATCCTTGACAAAATCAAAGTCCCCATGTTGAATGCGAAAGGTAGCATCTTGGCAGACAATCAATCCTTAACGCAATGGGCCGTAACCGCCTTGGGGCTCAGTGAAGTGCAAGTACAGGTTCGGTTGCGGGGAAATCACCTACACATTCTCTGTGAATCCGCAGACAGTCCACCCCGGAATATTGCAGTAGCCAAATATTCAGCCGCCCTCAGCGTAACCGACCTCGAAAAACTGCTACCCCGCCAAAAAGGATATAACCATCCTAGAATTTATCAAGTATTTTTGTGCGGTAGAAGACTGGGAACCCGACAAAATGACTGGGCCGAGAGGTTAGAGTATCCAGGGCAAAATCGACACCCGGAACCCCTCAAACGCTCAGATGAGCCACCAGTGGTGACAACTATCTCAGAATTAGCGGATGCACTACCACTGACAAATTTAGGAAAAAAGCAGCAGGAAAGTCAAATTTCTGCAACTTACCCCACTACAGACGATATTGCCATACCAAGTTCCGGGGGCATCAGAAACAAAAAGATTGCTAAAAATGTCTCACACACTCCAGAAGCTGAAGCTTTTGTGACTTCTCCCCTAACCATTGATACCGCTTCTACTGCTAGATTAAGTAGTGCTGATTCCGTTACTTTTGATTCATTTTCTTATCCCATGACTGTAGGACAAACAACTCACCAGAATACAGCCACTTTAGAAGCACCCCGACAAGAAATAATCAGCACTTCTGATGAATCAGGATTGACTATTTCCTGCGAACGCTTGGCCCGTCGAGGCTATCCTGATGCTATTGCTAGTTATTTGAGCGAAATTTTGGGTGCTTTGGGGGTTGCGGTTAAAGTCACTATTCGAGAGCAGGGAAACCGGAAATCTGGGGATTTCTTAAGGGGGGTAACTTCTGAGAATCAGGCGATGGGTCGTTTGTGGGTGCTGTGCGAGTCGGTTTATAGCCCCGATCCTTCGTTGTTGGCGGAGCCTATTGCTCGGCGGTTGCGGGATTTAAAGCTGGAAAATTTTGGGGATGCGGTAATTTGCAGTCAGGTGAGGGGGGAAAAGTCGCCGGAGTGGATGTTGCGGGTGGATTTAACTCCTCAGAGTCATATTTTGAAGGAATGGGCTCGTTGGGGGGATGGGGGGGCGATCGCGCGGCTATTAAATCAAGAATTAGCTAATGCGGGGATTGAAGTTCGAGCTACGCTCAAAGAGTTTACGCTACATCTTTTTTGTCATCTAAAATCTCCTGTTCGCAGTCATTCGGCTCCTGATAAGCATTTAGTTTTGGAAATAATTGCGCCGATTTTAACGACGATCGCTCCCTGTGGGATTCGTGCTGCTACGGTCTATGGTTTAGAATCGCCGAAAAGGACGGATGATGAAGTTCCTGTTTGGGTAGACTGGCTAAATTTGCCGGCGGCGCATCATCCCGATTTGGCGGTTTCGGCTAAATCTTTGGCGATGGAAGGGGATCGATCGGCTTTGCTATTTTTAATCGATCGCTTGCTGAATCCCAATCTCGATCTCAAGCTACAAACTGGCGGAATCCGCGCTCTAATTCTTATTAAAGGCGATTTGCTCCATATTATGACGGAAGCTCCTACCTGTCCGTCTCAATCTCAGGTGGCTCCGCTGATTGGTGAATTTCTCCGTAAGTTGGCAATTCCGGGAATTGTTGGGGTGCGGATCTATGGCCGCCGTGCTGGTCAAAAACTTCCTCTGTGGCGCTACGGTGTGGAGGTGACAAAATCGGAAGTTGCAGGGAAACTGGCTATTAATCAGGAGAAGTCGCTGGTTTTAAGTCGGAAAGCTTCTTTCTTGGAAGATGTTAGCCCAGAGTTTGCGGCTTCGGCGATGGATATGAGTTTTACGGGTTTTGATGGGGATTTGGTTTTAGTTGAGGATTTTCCAGAGTTTAAGGAGTTTTCTGGGGAAGTTTTAACGGCTAAGTCGGAAATGAGGCGTTCTCGTCCGCAATTGGGTACGGTGCTTTTGGGTTTACAGCGATCGCTGATTGCTTCTGGCTTTTTTGTCCCGAATGATGCGTTGGTGACGACTGTGGGTAATGCGGATCGTGGGTGGCGCGTAGGCGTAGCCAGCCGTAGGCATCGCCAAGCGGTTTTGGCGATCGTCTGGGCTAGTTTTGGCTGTCTGTTGGCTTTCCAAGTAGATGCGATGATGGGTAATTTCTTGGAATATGAGGCTACTACTAACACTGTTACTCAGTTAGGAGCAGCGACAAAAGTTGATGGGAAGCAAGAGAGTGTGAATTTTCCTAGTCCTTCGGTTTCCCCGTCTCCCAGTATCGCCGCAGTAGAAAGCAGGAATGGTGAAGGTAAGAGGGGAAAAGATGGCGATCGAACCCATGTTTCAAAATCGGAAAATCTCAATAGTCAAAAGTCTTTAGTTAAGACTACAGATGTATTCAATCGTTCTGGCTTTATTAAACCCCTAAGTAATCAGGTAGCGATCGCGGCGAAAACAAAAAAACAGAATCGAGTATCAAAGTTCGATATTGTCACGAATTACCCAACTTTTAAGAGCGATCAGCTTGACGAGCAGTTAATCCGCTACCAAAAATATCTTCAAACTCATCAAAGGCTCCCAGATATTATGATTGTAGGTAGTTCCAGAGCCCTGCGGGGAATTGAGCCAACTGTACTGGAAAAAGCTTTGGCCGAGCGGGGATATCCGGGACTGCATATTTATAATTTTGGGGTAAATGGCGCTACAGTGCAGGTTGTAGACTTGATCGTGCGCCGGGTTTTACCAGTAGAGCAATTGCCCAAATTGATTGTATTTGCAGATGGGGCTCGCGCTGTGAATAGCGGTCGAGTTGATGTTACTTATAATGCGATCGCCACTTCCGAAGGCTATAAACAACTCACTCAAGGAACTTTGCACATCCGCACTCATCAAGGAGCCGCTACCAAAACTAAATCCGCTTCCTCTACCCCCCTGGCATCGGTAACAGAATTAATGCAATATATAAATAGTAATGGTGTGGCGATGGAGGAATTTTTACATAAAAAGCTATCGGATGTCTCTGGGACTTATCGCCATCGCGATCGCTTGAAAACCTGGTTACACTCTAGTATAATTTCAGGCTCTAAAGCGCGATCGCCCAATCAAAAACAGCAAACTGTAGAAGCAAAACCAATAGACAGCAAGCAGAAGAGTGAATTTAACTCCAATGGCTTTCTACCCATTGATTTACGCTTCGATCCACCCACTTACTATCAAAAATATTCCCAAGTATCAGGAGACTATGACGCAGACTATAAAAGCTTTAAACTTGAAGGAAAGCAAACAGATGCTCTAAAAAATCTCTGGGAATATACCAAAGCTAACAACATTAATTTAGTGTTTGTGAATATGCCCCTAACTAAAGATTATTTAGACCCAATACGGACAACTTACGAACAGGAATTTCAACAGAAAATGCAGCAGTTAGCAGATGAAACTGGATGGATTTTTCGAGATATTGTTCTACTCTGGCCAGAAGCACGGGAAAACTTTTCCGATCCCAGTCATCTGAATCAATACGGAGCAGTTGAAGTTTCCAAATACTTAGCTCAAGATCCTATGATTCCTTGGCCAAAAAGTCAGAATAGGGATGAGGATTAGGAATAGAAATTAAATAATTAGCTGGTTTGTATTAAGCACAAAGAGCGCGCTGAAGCGCTTACTACAAACTAAATTATCAAGTTATTTAATTTTCATTCCTTAGTTAGAAAAGCGGGGTGCATCGCATTAGGTAAAAATCAGGACTACTATGAAAAAATTGATGTCTACCGAAGCCAACCAAAAATACCAGAAAATCCCCCCTAGAAAAAAGATAAATTTTCTATTTTTTCTGTTTGCAGTTTCTTTTTTCTTGTGTTCTTTCTTTCAAAATTTAATTTTACCTTATTCTTTATTAGCGGAGTCTCCTCATTTACGCGCTGGTGGGAATAATACAGAAGAGCAAGCGTTACAACCATTTGAAAAAATTATCGAAAAAACCCAAAAATCTTCAGGACTTTTCACTCTCTACACTAACAAAGAAGAGAACAAAGTTTATCTGGAAATTAAACCGGAACAACTGAATAAACAATTCTTTTGTTTTATTACTCTTGAATCGGGAATTGGAGAAGCTGGAATTTTAAGCGGTTTACCTCTAGGAGATTATCTCTTTCAATTGCGCCGCCAACAAAATAACGTGCAGTTTGTCTTGCCAAATGTAAATTTTCGCACGGAGGCTAATGACCCGCAAGCTGCTTCTGTAAAGCGATCTTTTAGCGACTCAATTCTGTATTCTCTACCAATTAAAAGCATTCATTCTCAACGAAAAAGCTTGTTGATCGATCTCGGCGATCTACTGATGAGCGAACAGCGAGATTTACCGGGAATAGCTGCGATTTTGCCTGAAATTTTGGGAGTTTCCTATTTAATAGATCCGAGTAAATCTTATTTTAGGGAAGTAAAAGTTTTTCCCTTAAATGTGGAGATTTCTTCGGTTTATGGTTTCTCTAGCTCTAATGATAGCAACATGGCGTATATTCCTTCTTTGCCAGATAGCCGTGCTTTTAACTTGCGGATTCATTACAGTTTTTCAGAAGTGCCGATTAATAATGGTTATCGGCCGCGTACCGCAGATGAGCGGGTTGGCTATTTTGTGACTGCTTATAAGGATTTTTCTGAGAAAAGTCGTTCGGAGCCTTTTGTGCGTTATATTAATCGCTGGAATTTGCAGAAGCAAAATCCTTTTGCGCCGATGTCGCCGCCGCTTCAACCGATCGTATTCTGGATTGAAAATACTGTGCCGATCGAGTATCGCGAGGCAATTAAGGAGGGAATTTTAGCTTGGAATAAAGCTTTTGAGGCGGCGGGTTTTATTAATGCGATCGAGGTGAAACAAATGCCAGATAATGCCTCTTGGGACCCGGCTGATGTGCGTTACAATACAATCCGCTGGTCTAGTTCTTTTGAGACTTCTTTTGCGGGAATTGGTCCCTCTCGCGTGAATCCGTTGACGGGACAAATTTTAGATGCAGACATTGTTTTGGATGCAGATATTGTCCGGCAAATTAAGTCTATATATAGGGGATTGGTGCAGAAAAATCAATCGCTGGCGAAGGATGTTCCAGGGAAAAATGGGACGAGTTTTAATCCTTGCCAATTTGGAATTTATGCCCGATATCTGAAGGAGTTGGCAACTGCTGAATCTCCTCAAGTAGATAATTTGCCGACTTTGACGGAACAGTACAATAAACAAGGGCGTTCGTTGTTGTCGCGGTTAATTTCTAATTCTGATTTTTGTTTTGGTTTGGAGTCGTCGAAACAGTTGGCAATTGGGATGATGGCGATGTCGCTATCCGATCGCGGTCAACCTAATCAACAGGAATTGAATGAGTTTGTTAATCAATATTTGCGTTATTTGACAGCCCATGAAGTGGGACATACTTTAGGGCTAAGACATAATTTTCACGGGAGTACGATGTTAAAACCGGAGGATTTGAATAATACGGAAATTACTCATAGTCAGGGTTTGGTAAGTTCGGTGATGGATTATGTGGGGATTAATATTGCGCCGGAGGGAACTAAACAGGGTGATTATTTTCCAGTGGTGGTGGGGCCTTACGATCGATGGGCGATCGAGTATGGTTATAAGCCAATTACTGGAGTAAATCCTGAGTTAGAAATAGATAGATTGGCGGAAATCGCGCAGCGAGCTCCTGAACCGGCGTTGTCTTATGCGGCGGATGAAGATGCGTTTGATTTGCTCGATCCGGCGGTGAATGTGTTTGATTTAAGTAGTGATATTTTGCGCTATTCTCAATGGCAATTAGATTTGGCGCGTCTGATGTGGAATCGTTTGGCGGCGAAAACTCCTTCTAGTATTGAGGGTTATAGTGAGTTGCGAACGATGTTTGATTTGGTGTTTAGTTACTATTTTCAAAATGTGATGAATACCACTTTATATATTGGGGGTCAATCTTTTAATCGCGATCGCCCTGGCGATCCAAATGGTCGTGTACCTTTTGAAGCAATTTCGATTGAGAAACAGCGGGAAGCTTTGGGAAATTTGCAGAAGTATGTATTTGCGGCGGATGCGTTTAATTTTTCACCGGAGTTGTTGAATAAGTTAGCGCCTTCACGTTGGGATCATTGGGGAAATCCGGCGTTGATTTTTCCTTTGGATTATCCGATTGGCGATCGCGTTACTTTTCTTCAGCGTTTTGTGTTACGAATGTTACTTTCGCCTGTTCGTTTGACTCGTTTACGAGATGCGGAGTTAAAGAATTCACCAGAGAATACGTTGAAAATGCCGGAGTTGTTGGAAACGTTAAAGCGGGGGATTTGGACTGAGGTTTTACAGCCCTTCGATCGACCGATTCAAATTTCTAATTTCCGACGCTCTGTGCAACGGGAACATTTATCTATTTTAATGGGGATGGTGTTAAGAAAGACGGGGGCACCGGAGGATGCGCGAGCATTAGCTTGGTCTGAATTACGGGAATTACGATTGGCTTTAAGTAAGGCGATTCGTCAAGAGGATCGGAAGATGGATGCTTATACGCGAGTGCATTTGGAGGAAACTCGCGATCGCATTACTAAGGCTTTAAATTCACAAATTCAGTCTAATTAGTTAACTGTTATTTGTTATTGGTTATTTGTTATTTGTTAACTGTTAACTGTTATTTGTTAACTGTTAACTGTTAACTGTCAACAATAACCAATAACCAATAACCAATAACCAATAACAAATTCTAAAATGACTTTCATTTCTTTAGATTACGCTTCTTTTTTACTGGCTTTATTGGCAGTTTACTGGTTAATTCCCTATCGCAGTTGGCGGCTGTTTGTCATGCTGGTGGGTAGTCTAATCTTTTACTCTTCTCTGCAAATCGAGTACGTTCCTTTGCTATTAGCCAGTATTTTACTGAATTACCATTTAGCACAAGGAATTGGAGAACCCCTTGACTGGAGAATAGCAAATGAGGCTTGGAATCGCCGGCGATTCCTCTTACTTTGGTTGGGAATTATTTTTAATATAGGGCTACTATTTGGCTTTAAATATGTACCCTTTTGCTTAAACTCGATCGGCACATTTTTCAATTTACCCTTAGCTTTAGATGGTGCTAATTGGGTAAGTAATCACGTAATTTCTCCGTTAGGATTGAGCTTCTTTTGTTTTGAGTGCGTTGCTTATTTAATTGATGTATATCGAGGTGCTCCTGCGGCTGATTCTTTGCTACAATTTGCCTCTTACAAGTTCTTTTTCCCTAAATTAATTTCTGGTCCAATTACCCGTTACCACAACTTACTTAGTCAACTTAAAACCCTCAAATTTCCTACCCATGATGGGTTCGCCGAAGGGCTTTGGCTGATTGCTTCCGGTGCAGTGAAAAAAGGTGTTTTTGCGGATAATTTAGGTAAATTAGTGGCTTTGAGTTTCGATAATTTACAAAGGGCAGGTAGCGGTGATTTATGGTTAGCGATCGCGGCCTATGGATTGCAATTATATTTAGATTTTAGCGGTTATGTTGATATGGCTCGCGGTACAGCTTTATTGATGGGTTTAAGTTTGCCACAAAACTTCGATTTTCCCTATTTTAGCACAAGTATTGCCGACTTTTGGCGGAGATGGCATACAAGTTTAGGAGATTGGTTACGCAATTATTTATATTTCTCTTTAGGGGGTTCGCGAGTAGGTTTGTTTCGTACTTGTGTAAATTTATTGATAGTAATGCTAATAGCTGGAATTTGGCACGGTGCGGCCTGGGGATTTATTATTTGGGGAGGTTTACATGGTTTAGCTTTGGTGATTCATCGTCTTACAGAATATGTTTCTAAGGTGTTATCTTTGGCTATATTTTGGCAAAGTTTGCCTGGTGTTTTGCTGGGTTGGTTTTTAACTCAGGCAATGGTTTTTGTATCTTGGATATTTTTTAGGTTGCCAGATTTAAACAATTCTAGTTGGGTATTTTTACATTTTTTTGGACATAATGCTGATGCTCAATTTGCCCAAAAAGTTTATCTTGAAGCTCTGGGTTTAGAGAGATTTCAGATTAGTTGGATGGTCGCGGCTTTGGCGGTGGGGATGCTAATTAGTTATACGTTTCATCGAGGTTTAAAGTTGCAGTTAAATTGGTCTTTGAAATTGATTTTAGTGCCATTTTGTTTGCTGGCTTTGACTTTAGCCCCAGAAGGAGGTTTACCTTATATTTATTTTGATTTTTAAGTGTAGACAGTTAACAGTTAACTGCTAACTGTTAACCGTACCATTCCCTCAAAAAAGAAAAGCGATCGCGCCTAAACTCACTCAGAAATCCTCAAAATGGCATATCGATAATGTCCCCAAATGGACGGGGTTCATCAATTGCGGTTTTTGGAGGTTTTGACTCGTACTTGTCGATCCATTGTTTAGCAAGTTCTAACGCTTCCTCTTCAGTTTTGGCATTTTGGACGGCGACGTGGCGGTTGCCACAAGCATCCCAAGCTTCCACATAAAATACTTTCTGTGACTGAATAATCCAACCTTTGTACATTTCTGCGGGTTCCATAGTTGCAGTCCGAAAAAATCTCGTGCTTCGATTTGGTGGCGAGTCGATTGCAAAAATCGACCTCTATAAAAATGAATTTTACGGCGGTTTGTATAGTATTTTTGGAAGAAAGTAAGTTTAATGGTTAACCAATGTTTAAACTCTTCCATCAAATCTTCAATTTCCCAAAATACCTCCAACGCCTGATGCTGGCGATCGCGTTAATGGTACTCACCACCCAAATGTTAGCATCTCCCGCTGAGGCAACTGGTGTTTATGAAATTCCCAATCTATCCGCAGGCGATCGCACTTGGGTAATCGATCGAGGTGAGATTCTCAGTCCGATGACTGAAAATAACATTAACAGCGTTTTTGACAACTTGGAAAAGCAGACAGGGCAACAAGTTAGATTTGTAACTATTCACCGTTTCGATTATGGTGAAACTGCCGATAGTTTTGCTAAAGAATTGTTTGAAAAATGGTTTCCCACTCCCGAAACGCAAGCTAATCAAACTTTACTAATCCTTGATACTGTCACCAATACTAGCGCAATTTACGCGGGAGAAGGCGTTAAATCTCTTCTCACTGATGATATTGCCCAGAGTATTATCAATGAAACCCTGCAAGTACCATTGCGACAAGGTAACAAATACAATGAGGGATTTTTGTCAGCAAGCGATCGCCTTGCGGCAGTAATTTCTGGCAAACCCGATCCCGGCCCTACCCAAGTAGCAGAGAATGTACAAGTAGAAGGTACGTTCAAAAAAGCGGAAGAAACTGATGTCGGGAATGCTACTTTAATAGTTGTTGTGCTATTAGTTTTGGCAACAGTAATTCCGATGGTGACATACTTTTGGTATCAAGGTTTTAACTAATCTTGAACGTAGTTTTTACCCTCCAATAAGGCAATTTCTGCC
The DNA here is from genome assembly GCA_001698425.1 of Oscillatoriales cyanobacterium USR001. Taxonomy (GTDB): domain Bacteria; phylum Cyanobacteriota; class Cyanobacteriia; order Cyanobacteriales; family Microcoleaceae; genus Kamptonema. The sequence goes on from MBRE01000070.1 coordinate 26,436, forward strand.
CTCACAAATTCCCGTCCTAGATAAGCTGCATGATCTAATAATGTCACCGGACTGGGGCGGGTTTCTTCAAAGATTTTAATGCAAAGTTCTTTAGCAGTTCTACCAGTAAATATGGCTGTGTGAGTACGTTCGGTTTTGCCGCGTGCGGGGATGGGTTTGCCTGTTTCTGGATCGATCGCCAGGCCGCGATCGTCGATCGTATTAGTAAAATGTTTAGCACAAATTAAGCTAGATTCGCGATCGAGATAGATGACAAAGTAGCCGCCGGAATCGAGGGCAATGGGGCGTTTAGATAGTTGTTCATCAATGGCTGTCAGATTTTCCAAGGTTAGACTCATATAAGATAGGGAATGATGGAATTGCTCAACAATAGCTAGAATTTTTGGCACTATTTCTAGTTTATGCTGAAACCATCGATAGCTGTGCCACTATCCCGCAAAATTATAAGAAATACCTTTTCTTCTTACCTAAGCTTTTGTTACTGACTTACGCTTCTTAAATGCAAAAAGAGTGCTGACACCAAACAAACCTAACAGTGTGGAGGGCTCAGGTATAGCTACCGTATTTGTAGTGCTGTTAGTTTCAGCGGGATATTTCCAAGTCGAATCCGCTAGATTAGATGATTGAGTGCTTTCAATATCAGTTTCCTTTCTGCGATCGGAATAGTCAATACTAAAATTGTAAGACGGAGCATCGCTCGGTCTTACGTCTATTTGTACGCTTTCACTCCCTATCCCAAAGCTATTTAAACTAAGAGCAATTAATCGATCGCTTTGGCTGTCACGTTCAAACGCCTGGGCTGGATAGCTTACGATCGCACTTTCACTGACAAACAGCGCAGTGCCAATTATAAACCATCTAAGAGTGTTGTACATGGTGTTCGCCTCTCACTTTTGACCTTGCAACTGTTAAATCGTGAAGCACCCAGGGACTGAAGCTCCTTTGACACAAGACATAGAAGTTTTTCTCACCCTTTTTCGATATCCCCAACTTAAATTATATAGACTTTAAACTCCAGTGTTTGTAAAGATATCGTGTAGTTTTCTCTAAACTTGGAGAAAAAACTAAAAACTCAACATTAACCTTAACTTTCAGGAATTTGCCAGAAATTTGCCAATTTTGGTAGCAGCTAATTCCAAAACTGCTGGCGGCTCCACTAAGGCAAATCTAACATAACCCTCACCGGCAGAGCCAAAACCTTTACCCGGTGATACTGCTACTCCGGTTTCGCGGACTAATTCAGTGCAAAACTTGATAGAATTTTGCGCCCAAGGCTCAGGTAGTTTTGCCCACACATACATGGTAGCCGCAGGTTTGGGTACTTGCCAACCGATATTGCCAAGTGCTTCGACAAAAGTATCTCGCCGCTGGCGAAAGGTTTCAACTGTTGTCTTAACGCCATCTTGGGGACCAGTTAATGCCGCGATCGCACCGTTTAAAATGCCGCGATATTGGTTAAAATCTATGGCAGCTTTTACTTTGCGTAAAGCTTCTATTAACTGGGGATTACCAATCGCATATCCGACTCGAAAACCTCCCATATTGTAAGACTTAGAAAGTGTAAAAAACTCAATAGAAACACTTTTTTCTGGGTCAGCTTGCAAAATGGAAGGAGCAGTTTGCAACCCGGATAATGCCGATGGGAAAACTAAATCTACATAGGGGAAGTCGTGAACTAAAACTAAGTTATTTTGCTGACAGAAAGCAACTGCTTGTTGGAAAAAAGACAAAGGCGCGATCGCGGTTGTGGGATTATGAGGATAACTTAAAACCATCATCTTCGATCGAGCAAGTATCGCCGTCGGAATTTCCTCAAATATAGGTAAAAAGCCATTTTCCGCTCGCAATGACATCGGGTAAATTTGACCTGAAGCCAAATAAACGCCCCCTGCATGAGAAGGATAACCCGGATCGAGTAATAGGGCAAAATCGCCGGGATTAAGCACTGCTAAAGGTAAATGAGCCGTCCCTTCTTGGGAACCAATTAAAGCTAAAACTTCGGTTTCTGGGTCAACTTGAATGCCGAATTTCTGGGCGTACCAATGAGCGGCGGCTTCTCGAAAAGACTTTGTACCATTAAATAGTAAATAACCATAGGTACTGCTGTCAGATAAAGACTCCGCGATCGCCTCGATCGCATTTTTTGCCGTTGGTAAATCTGAAGAACCTAAAGACAAATCAATCGTAGTTTGTCCCGCCGCCCTAGCTAATGCCTTGGCTCGATCCATATCTGCAAATACATTCGCTCCGAAATTGTCTAAACGTTTAGCAAATTGCATAGTATTAATTTGTGATATTGTTAATAGGAAAATAACAACTGAGTGTAACAGTATTCGGGGCGGGTTATTTAATATTTTGGCGAATAGCAGGGATTTGGGTGAACCCGCCCCTACCAAAACTGTTGCCAAATTTTTGAGAATTGGTATTAGTTCGATCGTCTTTCTTTTCGCATTTCCTTAACAAAAACATTTTTGATCATTAGTTTAAAACTCCTTTATCTCCATTAAAAACTCAAATTAAAAATTAAAAATGTTGGGTGGCTAAGAACTGCCAAAAATTACATTTTTAATTTTTAATTTTTCATGGTTCTTACAAATGTTCGTCAAGAAGACTAATCAACTTTTGCTTAGTAATAGCACCCTCATGGGCTAAAACTATCTCAGAACCTTTAAAAAGGCGTATAGCTGGTACTCCTTCGACTTTATAGAGCTTAACGGAAATAGGATTGGGATCTATTTCCATCTTAACGACCTTAAGGCGATCGCTATACTCCAAGGCTATCCAATCCATAGAAGGGGACACCAACTTGCAAGGGCCGCACCAAGGGGCCCAAAAATATGCCAGAACTGGCTTTTCTGCGTTCAGAACTTGGGTTTCAAATTCATCGTCGCTAATGACAAATACACTGCTCATAACAATAATGCCTGAATATTTCCCTAGAAACACACCGACTGCGGATCGATATTATAGCAAGCTGTCTTGAGGATAAACTCTGCTCTGAAAATAGAACGAGTTTTTAACCAGTAAATAATCAGCCTTTAATTATAGCGTGAGAGCATATTCAAAAGTCAAAAATATTTACTTCAGTGGTGTAGAGGAGAAAATTAACATGGCAGCAATTAACGGTACATCAGGGAATGACACATTAACTGGAACGATCGCGGCGGACATAATTTCTGGATTGCGGGGTGATGATGCGATCGCAGGTCAAGAAGGAAGCGATCGCCTTTTTGGTAATGGGGGTAATGACTTTTTATTAGGCGGTTCGGGAAATGACGCACTTTACGGCGGTCAAAACCGCGATACCCTTCAAGGTAGCGAAGGAGACGATTTTCTCTCCGGCGATCTCGATCGCGACGTTTTAACTGGTGGTAGTGGTAAAGATATTTTCGCGATCGGACGAATTGGAGCGAACACTACTGGCGGTTCCCAACTGGAAAATGCCGACTTAATCACCGATTTTGTCAAAGGTCAAGACTTAATTAGTTTAAACGGAATCTCCACAACAAACATCGAAATTTCGCGAGGAACGGGCAATTTTAACAACAGTATTATCCTCCGAGATACAGGAACTAACCAATTTTTAGCGATTTTAGAAGGAATTAATTCCTTTGATACCAGCGATTTTACCACAAATCAAAACCCAGTGTCAAGTGTCCGCTTTTCTACCTTCAATGCTTCTTTAAACCGCAATAATGCCGGTCAATTAATTACAGACATTTCCACTCCCAACAACCAACAAGCTAAAAATGTCGCGGAAACCATTCAACGAGTAAATCCAGACGTTTTATTAATTAACGAATTTGACTACGATAGCAGTGGTACTGCCCTTAATTTATTTCAGCAAAACTATCTTTCCGTCAGTCAAAATGGCGCAACTCCTGTTAATTATCCCTTCCGCTACACGGCTCCTTCTAACACGGGTATTGCTTCCGGTTTTGACTTAGATAATAACGGTTCCGTTGTCACCCAAGTTGGTGCAAATGGATATGGTAACGACGCTTTAGGGTTTGGCAATTTCCCCGGACAATTCGGCATGGCATTGTACTCAAAATATCCCATTGATACTGCCAATATTCGCACCTTCCAAAACTTCCTGTGGAAAGATATGCCAGGGGCATTGTTGCCAGATGACGCATCGACTCCCGCCGCAAATGATTATTACTCCTCTGCTGAATTAAATGTATTTCCCCTTTCTTCAAAAAGTCATTGGGACGTGCCAATTAATATTAACGGCGAAACCGTTCACGCCTTAGTTAGTCATCCAACGCCCCCTGTATTTGACGGCCCTGAAGATAGAAATGGCAAGCGAAACCATGATGAAATTCGCTTTTGGGCAGATTACATTACTCCCGGCAAAGATAGTTATATTTATGACGATCGCCGCAAATTTGGCGGACTTGCCTCGAATGCTAGTTTTGTGATTATGGGCGACCAAAATGCCGATCCTGTTGATGGAGATAGTTTTGATAATGCGATTTTGCAATTGCTAAATAATTCGCGAGTAAATACAGGAGTAACTAGCATAATTCCTGCCAGTTTAGGGGGGATTCAACAAGTAGCAGATGGCGGTAGTAATGTTAACCATAAAGGCAATCCAGCTTTTGATACGGCGGATTTTGGCGATACAGGAACTAGCTCTGGAAATCTGCGAGTTGATTATGTTTTACCATCAGCTAATTTGCCAGTTAATGATGCGGCGGTATTTTGGCCTTTGACAACCGATCCGCTGTACAGATTGGTGGGCGATCGCCAAACTGCGGACAATACTCCTACTTCCGATCATAGTTTAGTTTGGGCAGATATTGCTATTGGCGATCGCTCTCCTCGCACCACTGTTAAAAATATTAACTTCATCGGACAAGCTACTTATCCCACAGGTTCCATCACCGTAGAAGGAACTCAAGTTGGCGGACTTTCTGGCATTACTTACGACCAAATTAACAACCGCTATTACAGTATTTCTGACGACCGATCGGACAAAAATCCCGCGCGATTCTATACTCTCAATATCAATTTAAGTTCCGGTTCCCTATCAAGTTCCGGGATTAATTTCTCTGGGGTGACAACTTTACTTAACCAAAACGGTCAACCTTTTGCTATTAATACTCTCGACCCCGAAGGCATCGGTTTAACGAGTAATCGCACCGTGTTTATTTCCTCAGAAGGCGAAGTTAGTCCTAACTTGGGTGCTGCTAGAGTTCAGAGTCCATTTGTTAACGAGTTTGCTTTATTGAGTGGTCGTCAGTTACGACAATTACCAGTACCATCAAAGTTTCTACCAGTAGTTCAGGATACTAACAATAATCAAATTGTTGATACAGGAGATACACCAACAGCAGGAGTGCGGAATAATTTAGCTTTTGAAAATGTGACAATTACTCCTGATGGGAAATTCTTGTTTACAGCCACAGAGAATGCTTTAGTGCAAGATGGACCGATCGCCACAACTAATAACGGTTCGCGATCGCGCATCCTCAAATACAATTTAACCACCGGACAACCAGAACAAGAATTTGTTTATCTAACCGATCCAGTGGCAGTTCCCGCAGTTCCAGAAACAGGCTTTAATACTAACGGTTTAGTGGAACTATTAGCCTTAGATAATCGCGGCACTTTATTAGCACTAGAACGCTCTTTTTCCGCCGGCGCACCCGGCACGGGAAATACCATCAAACTCTACGAAATCCGACTAAATGGAGCCAGCGATATCAGCGGCATTAATTCCCTGAATGCCATTAACATTAATACCGTTAAACCTGTAGAAAAACGCTTGTTACTTAATTTTGACAGCTTGGGTTTATCGACAGGTTTAGATAATGTTGAAGGCATGACTTTGGGGCCAATATTACCCAACGGACAGCAATCTTTAGTCCTAGTAAGCGATAATAATTTTAGCGCTACCCAATTCACCCAAATATTAGCTTTTGGGCTAAATTTGGAAAATGAAACTCCCAGGCGATCGCAATCTTTGGATATTCTGACTAGCGGCGGCGCGATCGACTCTGCGGTATCAGAAAAAATCAGCATCGATACCATCAACAGTGATTTAACCACCGAATTTGGAACAGTTTTTGACTTGATGGAATTGGATAGTAAAGAAAATTATGCGATCGTTCCCACAGCTATAAATCCTCTTGGAATCAGCGTAATTAGCCAGCCTACCAGTCAAATAGCTGTACCGCTAATATTTTGAAAAGCTATAGCACGTCTAAATGAGTTGTGCAAATCTTGTAGGGGTAGTGCCCCCGTGCCTACCCCATACAAGACGATTTTCCTGAATTAACAGAAGAAGATATTCGTGCTTATCTGGAGGGCGTTTCGTAAGCTTTACTATCTTCTGATAATTCCTCAATTCTGACAATGTGAATTAAAGAAATATGTTCAGTTCCATCGGGGATATTATTATCACCGCCCACGCCGATAACTAAGCGCGATCTCAACACAAGTAATTGATCGGGGTGGTAAATTTCATAAGTCTTTCCACCAGTAATATAAATGCGATAGGGTTGAAAGGGTTGTCTTCGGTTAAGTTCCCTAATATCTTCTGGTCTCATATTAATGTTTTAATTCAATCAACTTAATCTATTATATCAGATCAAACTTTCTCACCAACAGAATGTTATCAATTAAGCTATTTGTAGTTTAATCGGTTCATCATATAATACCATTAGTTGTTCATGCTTTAGTGAAAGCATGGCATAAGTATGCCCCTGATTATCACTAAATTCTACTAAAAAAACACCTTCAGTTAGTAACTCAACTATAGTTCCTACTTGGCCGCGATATACTCCTTTTTGGGGTAAATCTTCGGTTAACGCAACTACATCAAGTAACTTAATTTCTGTCTGCATAATTGCAACTCCTTTTTAAAGAACATAACAACTGGTTAACCGGGGAAAGTCCTCATCAATGCGGACAATCCAACTACTACGAACTAAGGCTCGTTTTTCACCCCTAGTAATTATAAAGTCTATGACATAATATTGTCCATATTCATCTTGTTGAGTTGGTTTAGCATCATAGACTTGCACGGCACTTAATAAAATATCTCTTAATTCTTCTGCATTGTCAATAGTCAAATCAAGAGCCGCAGCAAAAACCCGCGCTTTATGTTTTCCTTTGCTGTGTGTTGGATCGAGACAATAGTTACGCAACTTATTAATGTCTACTACTGATGCGGGTAATTCCGAATTGCGATCGCACCTCCGAACCCTTGGTTTAGCCAGATCCGCCCAATTTAGCTGGAAAAAAACAGGCAAAGCCACCGCTAATATTTTGGAAAGCTATATATAGATTCCAGAAATGTTATCCTCCAATGGAATGTGTGATTACCTTGAGGAGTGATTATGGTACAGACCCCTTCGCGCCGCAGCTACCAAAAAGCGGCCAAATCCTTACAAACTAAACGCCCCGAAACCATCGGCGCAGCCAACATCTCCCTACCGAATACCCCCCTATTCGGGACAGACGGGATTCGCGGTAAAGTAGGAGAATTATTAACCGCCCCCCTAGCCTTGCAAATTGGTTTTTGGGCCGGCCAAGTGTTACGCGATCGCGCCACCCAACCTGGCCCCGTCATTCTCGGCCAAGACAGCAGAAACTCCAGCGATATGCTGGCAATGGCCCTCTCCGCAGGCTTAACCGCCGCAGGCTTAGAAGTCTGGAATTTAGGACTTTGCCCCACACCCTGCGTCGCCTATCTCACCAGCGTTTCCCACGCCATCGGCGGCGTAATGATTTCCGCCTCCCACAACCCCCCAGAAGACAACGGCATCAAATTTTTTGGTTCCGAAGGCATGAAACTACCTTCAGCCTTACAAGCAGAAATTGAAGCCGGAATTAGAGGTTCAATAAATTCTCCCATCGCGATCGCCGCTTGGGGACACCACTACCAAAGACCAGAATTAATCAAAGATTATGCCGCATCACTACACAGTCCCCTATTACCAGAAGTTAACCTACAGGGAATGCGAATAGTTTTAGACTTAGCTTGGGGCGCAGCCGCTAATATTGCCCCCGAAGTATTTGTAGAAATGGGTGCAGAAATCATCTCCTTACATAACAGTCCCGATGGCGATCGCATCAACGTCAACTGCGGTTCCACCCATCTTAATTGCTTACAAGCAGCAGTTTTAGAACATCAAGCCGACTTAGGATTCGCCTTTGATGGCGATGCCGATCGAGTTTTAGCCGTCGATTCCCAAGGCCGCCCCATTGACGGCGACTACATTCTTTATCTCTGGGGTCAAGAATTACGCCAATCCGAAAAATTACCAGAAAACCTAATTATTTCTACCGTAATGGCCAACCTGGGATTTGAACGCGCTTGGCAACAAACAGGCGGCAAACTAACTAGAACCGCCGTCGGCGATCAATACGTCCACGCCGAAATGCAGCGCACCGGCTCAATGTTAGGCGGCGAACAATCCGGTCATATTCTCTGCCCCCATTATGGCGTAAGTGGCGACGGATTACTAACAGCCTTACACCTAGCCTCCTTAGTTCGTAAATCAGGAGAATCCCTAGCCGAATTAGTAAATAAAAGCTTTCAAACCTACCCTCAACTATTACGAAACGTCCGAGTTGAAGACCGCGAAAAACGCCTGAAATGGCAAGAATGTGATATATTACAAAATGCCATTTCCCTTGCCAGCAACGCAATGGGAGAACAAGGGCGAGTATTAGTCCGCGCCTCCGGTACAGAACCCTTAATTCGAGTCATGGTAGAAGCCGCCAGCCAAGAATTAGTCAACCATTGGACAGAAAACCTTGTTTTAGTAGTCCAGCAACAAATGGCCGTTTAATCTTTAATAATTGCATCCCTCAATCCCTTGAGGGGTGTAAATTATAGCAACCGCCCACCATCCAATTAGGACTGTAGGGGCGGGTTCGCCTAAATATAATTGTTCCCAGTTTAAATATCTATAAACCCGCCCCCCCCCACGACTATATTCAAACTTGTCTTAACCATTTTGGCGACTACTATAACATATAAATTTAATATGGGCGGGGCGGGTTTATGGAATTTGTCGATACTTATTAAATATCTTGGCGAACCCGCCCCTACAGAACTTAATTATGATACAATCACGAATTAAATGGAAATGATATTACAATTACCAATTACCAATTACCAATTACCAATTACCAATTACCAATTACCAAAAACGAATATTTATGATGATCTCAGTAGTCATACCAACCTACAACCGGGAAGTACATTTACGAAACACAATAGCCGATGTACTTAAACAAACTTATCCCGACTTTGAAATCTTAGTAATCGATCAAACACGCAACCACGAAGACGAAACCCAATCCTACTTAGAACAATTAGCAAAAAACCATAAAATTCGCTGGATTCGACTGAATTGGGCAAGCTTACCCGGCGCTCGTAACTATGCAGTAAGACGGGCTAATGGCGAGATAATTCTATTTATTGATGACGACGTAGAATTACCAGAAGACTTTCTCGAAAATCATGCCCGTAACTACAGAGAAAAACCAGAAATAGGCGCAGTAGCAGGACGAGTATTCGATCGCCAAAAACTAGAAGACTACGGCAGCAATATCACCATAGAATACTTACCGCCAGAAGCAATGGATGCAGGCATAGCCTGGTATTATCTTGACCTAGTACATACCATTAAACCCCAGGAAGTCCTATCAGCTAGAGGCTGTAATATGTCATTCCGTCGAGAGATTTTCACCGTCCACGCCTTAAGATTTGACGAACGATTTATGGGTAGCGCAGTCAGAGAAGAATCAGATTTTTGTTTAAGTCTCAGGTCAATTAATTTAAAAATTTGGTACGATCCAGAAGCCTGTTTAACTCACTTAGGAGAAGAGACAGGAGGCTGTCACGATATTAGTACAAAATCAATTCAATATCAAGTTACATTCTATCATAATCACTTCTTAATGGGATTTAAAAATTTAACATTTAGTCAAAATCTAAGATTTTTCTCAAAGTTATTTGATTGTCATGTATTAGGACACCCACCTTGTTATAAAAGTGGTTCTCCCATCAAAATTTTTACTAGATTTTGTTTCTACATTATTGGATTTATTAGCACTCTAATTACATTAATTTACACTCTTTGGGGTGACGGTCAAATTTATAGTAAGCTAGACAAATTAACAAAAATTAAATAATTTTATCCCTTAGTGTCTTAGTGTCTTAGTGTTGAAAAATAAAAATGAGAATACTCGTCGTCAGCCACACTTATATCGTCGATATCAACCGTGAAAAACTCAAGATTTTAGCTAACTTAGCACCCGATATTGAGGTGACAGTTGTAGTCCCGCGACGATGGAAACCGGGAGGAGTACAAAATAAGATAATTAAGACTCAAATTTATAAATCAGGTACTTTTAGGGTAATTCCTGTATCTAATTTTAGTCAAAATAATCAAGGATTGCTAGTTTTTGGCAAAGATTTAATTAAGTTATTAAAACAATTTAGACCCCAAATCATCCAAGTTGAACAGGGTTCAAAGTCTCTGGCATATACTGAGTTAATTACACTCAATAAGTTACTAAATTTAAAAGCTAAAAATATATTTTTTACTTGGTGGAATTTACCTTATAAATTAAATTTTCCAGTGTCTTTGTTAGAATTTTATAATCTTCAGAACACTGATGGAATTATTGCTGGAAATTTAGCTGGTGCGGAAATATTACGTCAGCGAGGCTACCAAGGTATAATTAAAGTAATGCCGCAGTTAGGAGTAGATGAAAGTGTATTTCTCCCGACTGCTAAAAATTCTGAATTGTTAAATTTATTGGGAATTAAATCTACAGATTTTGTGGTAGGATTTGTGGGTAGATTTGTTGAAGAAAAGGGTTTGTTGACGTTAGCTAAGGCATTAGCTGAGTTAAAAGGACGGGATTGTAAATGGCTTTTAGTAGGTCGGGGAGAGTTGCGATCGCAAATCGTAGAATTAGCAACAGCATCGGGAATAAACGATCGATTAATCTGGGTGGAAAGCGTCCCCCATGAAGAAGTTTACAAGTATATTAACTTAATGAATGTGTTAGTATTACCTTCGGAGACAAGTTATAAGTTTAAAACTTTAACGGCTATCGGTTGGAAAGAACAATTTGGTCATGTTTTAATTGAAGCGATGGCTTGTAAAGTTCCTGTAATTGCTTCCGACTGTGGGGAAATTCCTCATGTAATTGGCGATGCGGGGTTAGTTTTTCCAGAGGGGAATATTGAGGCGTTGCGAGATTGTTTGATGCAATTAATGGAAAGCGCGGAATTAGCGGCAGATTTGGGGAAAAGGGGTTATAATCGGGTGATGGTTGATTATACTAATACAGCTTTGGCTAGACAGTTGTTAGATTTTTATCAAGAGTTATTAGAATGTTAAAAATTTTAGGCGATCGAATATTTTAGAATATTTTAGTTTTAAGGCAGGAGTAAAACCCCTGCCAGACACTGAAATTGTCACCAATCGGTAATGCCGCCTGCAAAAAATTATTAGTATTTTTTGGGAATTACCTTACTAGGTCGAGGAATTTCCACCACAGGCTCATTTACAGTCAACATCACATCATTAGGATTCACAATATTAACCACTGGTTCATTCAAAGCCAACATCAAGCCTTCATTAGATGGAGCAATTGGAGAATTTGCCAACTGTGGAGTCAATGATTGTTCGCCGGGAATTATAGTTGAAATTACCGCGACAAAGATCGCCGCGATCGCACTTCCTCCCCAAATCAAATTCTGATTTCTTCTGCGATCGACTCGTTGGAAAACTTGATTTGCTAACAATGAAGCTGGTTGCTGTGTCAGCGGTACAGGCATACCTTGTAAGCCATTACGCAAAGAAAGCAGCCTATTATACAAACCTCGAACCCCTGGATCGGAAGACAATAACTCTTCAACTTCACGGCGCTCAGCCGCCGTTACTTCACCATCTAAATAAGCACTCAGTAACTCAAATCGATCTCGCATCATGGTATTCATAGCACCCTGCCGCTGATAGTTAGAATCTGAATTCCCAGCGAGTGAATCCCGGAGGAAATGCGGTTTGTAATTTTTCTCGGACTCAGAATTATAATTCATGGTAATACCACCTAATCGCATTGCGGAACTCACCTGCTAGAAATCAGTAAAAGATCCTTTAATAATCATCATAAAAGACCTTGGCAAGTTAAAGGAAAACTTTGCCAAAACCTCAAATTACGCCTTAAAAAGTTCAACTATTAACTATTTAGATACTTTTGTAGTTGTTGCTGAAGTCTAAGGCGAGCGCGAGCAATTCTTGACTTAACCGTTCCCAGGGAAACACCTGTAATTTCAGCTATTTCCTCATAAGCCAATCCTTCGATTTCTCTGAGAATAATAGTAGTACGAAATGCTTCCGGTAAATCGGCGATCGCGGCGTTTAACTGATCGTAAAACTCTCTAGTTGTCAAATCTTCTTCTGGACCTGGAGAGTCCGCTGCAATTTCCCAATCCACCGCCCCATCTTCTAGGAGATAGGGAGCATCCAAAGACAATGGTGGGCGCGATCGTTTGCGTTTTCGCAACTCATCATAAAACAAGTTGGTAGCAATGCGACTAAGCCAACCTCGGAATTTTGCCGGCTCTTGCAAGCGCTGAATATTCCGGTAAACTCGAATCCAAACCTCTTGAGCCAAATCTGCCCGATCTTGCCAATCAGGAGCCAAGTGGTATAAAACTCGATCGACGTGAGCTTGATAGCGGCCAAGGAGTTCAGAAAACGCCGCGCGATCGGGACGCAAACCTTCTTGGCAACGCAATACCAAATCATTGTTAGAAAGTTTTTCGACTGGCAATTGCACTTGAGGAACGGTCGCCTCAACCGTAGACCAGGGAACAGAAAGAAAATGACTCATGGGCGGAATTTGCTTTTGACACTTTCCACCTCCAATGACGTAGAGCTAAATATATGAGTTCCCAATCTGGGAAATCTCAACACTTAACAATTAACTTCGCACGCTCCTATACTAACCCAACTACTAGAACCGTCAACAGAAAATTCTTTTTTCCAGATTGGGGCATTGTGTTTTAAGGTATCGATCGCGTACTGACAAGCTAAAAAAGCTTCTAAACGGTGAGGAGATCCCACAGCCACCAATACACTAATTTTCCCAATTTCCAATCGCCCCACGCGATGGTGAATTATTACTCGATTTACCTCTGGCCACTGACGGCGGATTTCAGCAGCAATTTGCTGGAATACTCTTACCGCCATTGGTTCATAGGCTTGATATTCTAGGGCAACTACGGGTTTGCCATCCGTTTGATTGCGTACCATTCCGCTAAAAACCACCACAGCCCCATTAGCTGCATCATCAGCCAAAGCATATACTTCTTCTACTGACAAGGGGGCAAAAGTAATAGCAAAACTGTCATTAGGATGGTGGGCAGATAGAGTATTGAGGGAAAAGGTGACAGTATTCATGGGAGAGCAAAAATCTACAGAACTTACGCACAGCTAAGGTAATTCTGTCATTGGGAGTGCAGCACTGCAATTATTATATCAATCATAGACGTGGTAGTTGGAGCGAACCCAGTAGAATACCGGTTTCATCCAAAAATATAGCGACACATTGCTGTCCGACTCACCCAATTTCCGGTTTTAGCTGTCTAATTCAAATAAGGCTATGTTCTCTGCTTTTACCATAGCGATCGCGTCTTTATTCTCATTCTCCAAAACAATCCTACCATCAAGGCAAGTTATCAACGTTTCCCACTGAATTTCACTTAATTTGCCAATTAGTGAAATTTCTGGGCCTTCAGAAACATCTAATTCTTCTTCCATCATTAGATTCATAGCCACGCTAGATAAAACTAGATTGGCATCTTCATCGGCAATATTGCTAGTATCTATCAGTAAAGTCATCTCACTTTTATCTGGGTACTCCATAGTAGCTTTGATCGCACTTGCTAAATCCTCCGCGATTAACTCTTCAGATAATCTCCAATCTGGGAATATAATTAAATTGATATCTCTTAATCCGAGATCGTTACTAATAGCCTCAACTATTCGATTTTGAGGCACTCCATCATCTGCCCATGCGTAGTCTTTGTTAAAATTATCAATCCACTCTTGTAACAATTTGCTGTAGTCTTCATCAGTGACGGGCAATTTTTTCCCAGGACATATTTTGGGGATTAATTCAGTTTGTACAAATAACTTTAATTGCGGATGCCAGCCGTATCGCTCTACCGTATATAAGATTGAGCGAACTGCCTTAAAATACTCTTCTGTTCTTTGTAAAATAAAGCCATTTACATAGCCTAAATAGTAATTAAAATCAATTACAATTGGTTGATGAAAATCTCGACGGGCTTCCGAGAAACTTTTGGTGAAAGCAGTGTAAATACATTCAATTAAGTGTTCCACTGGTACATCTGTCATCTCTAAAATTTGTTCAGATGACATTCCCCAATACTCAAAATCATGGGCAATAGAGCCGTAAGCAGATGTTGATTTTGATAATAACTGAATCATTGGTAATGGTTTAGCCCAGTCTGTAAGTGCAATTTGGGTTATCCCACTTGAACAGCCAATAAAAAGGTGACAATATTTAGTTAATTCAGCAGTCTCCCTAAGACTAAGCTTGCTACCATCAATAATGCCGGGATTGCCTTGAGGAATTGGGAAATTTGAGGAAAGAATTACTTGGCAATCTGGGAGCCGAGAAATTATCCCTTGAGCCACATATAAAGCATAGTTCGGCGTAACAAAAGACTGACCGCTTTTCGATGCACATTCAAACAAAATTACTTGACTATATTGCTGTAAATTATGCTTTTCGGCAAAAGTTTTGACTTTTTCAACTTCATTGCTTCGCAGTCGTAAAATATTCTGTATCGGTACAGTTATCGGTTTTGGATAAGCTCGAAAAATAGATGGTCGAACAGTACCATCATAATTTTGAAAGTTATTAGGATAAATTTGAGTTAAAAATATTTCATCGAATTCCCCTCGCCAGAAACGAGCTTTTGCTTCGTTTTCAAAATCATACCAAGCTGCTGCCATATCCGCCCAACCAGCTAAAGAAATTTCCCAAATTTCATCAACAAATGGATTTTCTTCAATCGTCCCTTTACAAATAGATGAAATTGCCCAAGTCAGATGACAATTGGGATAATCCTGCTTAATTTGTCGAGCCAATATGGTTGTATAAAGACAATCACCGTTGGAGCCAAGTTGACCAAGTAGAATTCGTTTACCGTAATTAATCATGGAATTTTTCATCAGTATTATCGAAAAACAGTAGTTTTATAGAGACTGATTTTTCTGAAAAACCAGCATTCCAAAGGTATAGCTGATATTAGCTCCCGGAGAGAAGTAACCAGGCTTGATAACAGCCTCTCCCAAAGACCAATCCACAGGCTCAACTAGATTTAAACCAGAATTTTTACATTCTTCTATCAAGTTTTTAGCATCATTTTCATCCAAGGGATTCCAAAGTCTATCGTAAAGTTTAAAATCTGGCTTGATTTTTGGTGTCCAATAATCAAAAGTTACATACAATTTGCCATTTTCTATCAGAAGTCGAGAAACTTCTGTAGCAAATTTTTGGAAATCTACTTCATGTTCTATAACAGAAAGACAAGTTATATTCGTGAAGTAATTATCGGGAAGTTTAGTATCCATGAGATCGCCAATCATATATTTAACTTCTTCCAGAGGTACATCAGGAGCTTGAAGGTCAATTCCATATTTTTCACCTTGAACATTTTTCAAAACCGCATTCTTTAAAATATAAGAGTCGGAACTTCCCATGTCTAAAAGATTACCATCTGATAAATCAAAGATGATGTGAGCGATATCCCAGTCTTTACAGACAAGATTATGGGAAACATAGCCGTTTCTATGTAGATAATCGGTGCATTTATAGACTTCATCTCGAAATTTCAAGAATTTACATACAGAGGGTTTGGTGGATGTGGCTATCTCTGATTTATTAGCAAGATTAGCGCTCCCGCGAGGTTTTCGATTTTTGTTATTTTTAATTTGAGTTTTGCCATTGCTCAAATATTCATTATTGGTGCTTATGTAGTTTCGCAGGCGATTTACTACGGGCAGATTTTCTAGCCCTTGTTTTACCAGTTCGGGAATTTGAGCTAAACTTTCAATAATATTATCGGCAAAGTTATAATTTATGTCATTGCCATAATTTAGAGTAAGATACTCCAGCATCTCTAGGGCATAATCAGTATAGTCCATGACATCAGCTATACAAGCCAGCTTCAAAATTCGATCAGGTGTCTGTAAATGTGTATTCAAGTTAGGACGCATCAAGTCACGAAGATAAAAAGCATCAGCCCATACTAATGAACCAGGACGATTTGGGGAAGTAATGGGTGAAGTTGTACGAACTGCACGTCCCGTACTAACAATTAAATCAAACAATGTAAAATTTTGGTTTCTGAGATAAATATCTAGATCGCCAAATAGAGGTTGATTGACGTATATATCAGTAAACTCAACTTCACTATAAACAGCAAGAATACTCCGGCTTAAAATTTCAGAAGCTCCTTCTAAAACTGAAAGTTCTCCACCCTGAACATCAAGGTGAATGAAGTCAATTTCTTTGATGTTTTCCGAATTGCAAAAAGTATCTAAAGTTGTTGTTTCAATTTCTACAGAACGCTCTAACTCAATCAGATTTATATATCCATTAAACCGCTGCATATATGATTCATTGGGTGGATACAAAGAGCTACATCCGGGATATTTAGTTACATAAAGGGTTTGTTTGCCGACACTATTCCAAAGACCTAATGGAATGTGATACTCAGTCCAATTAACTTGTCGAGCTTTAATCTCTGCGTTAGCTAAATTACAAGCTTCTTCGTCAGCATCAAATCCCAAGATAGTTAAGTTAGGTGCAAACATATACCAGCCTCTACTACCATAGTCATCTTCATTGACTATTTTGCGTGAGCCAACAATACATATTGTTATGTGAATTTTATCTAAATGACCGCTTTGCTTTAAGCTCGATAGGAAAAACGACATATTTTAAGCCTTTTAATTTAATTAATATTGAACCTGAATTTAACTTTTTAAACTGTCTCTCAGTAATTTTTCGTTCTTCTACTTCCCCTTCACCTTTCCCAACAATACCTTATAATCCTCTCTATCGGGATACAACTTCACCAACTTCTCTAAAGGCTCAACAGCCCCCTTCTGATTCCCCATCCGCATCCGCACATCCGCCAACCCCTCCAAAGCCGTCTGATTCTCCGATTCCCGCTGCAAAACCAACTGATAACCTCGTTCCTCTTCAGCTAATGACAAGACTTTAGCATTTTGAGTTGGAATAGGTTGCGGCCGATTTAAGCCCTCAATAAAAAGCTTACCAACGGTAAAAGCCGTAGAACCCACAAAGGAAACTATTGACACGGAAATGAAAATCTGCTTAATCCGCAGACTACGCATTTCGCGAGCTTTATTGTATTTTTTTTCTATGCTTTCCATTCACAATACCATGCGATCGCGACTAACTAGGCACCAACAAAGCACCTATCTCTATACTACCCAACTCCGAACCAAAAGCGATCGCGCCTCACCAATTTAAAACTTGACAGTTCCAGAAAATTCTTGACGGGCTGACAAGCAGCTACAGAATTGTCAAGTAAGTATCCACCGATTCAGAGGGTAAAACCCTTAAAGTTTGGCGACCTAAGTCTGGTTCTAATCCAAGAGCTTCTAGGGGAATTACTCCGATTAAAGCATCTCGACCTCCCGGCAATTCCAAGCATTCAAAAGTGCCTTCTCGACCGCAAAGAAATATCTTAGCATCTTGAAAGATTCGTGCTTTGCTAAGTCCTGTGGCGATAGCGACATCGACTTCCTTGAGCAGTTCAAGACCGAGTTGTGCGATCGCAAAAGCAGGTAAGCATAAAGTAGTTGCACCAGTGTCTACCAAAACGTTATCTAGCGTGATGGAACGAACCCGTTCGGGGGAAATCAGCCCTTCGGCTGCTTTGGCTTCGTCAATACGATTTTTGACTGTCAGCGTTGTTAAAACTTTACCCATCAATTTATCGGAAGTTGTGTACATTGGCATTTATCCTCTGAGTTATACCATTCTGTCTTGTAATATTGCTGTCATCGCGATCGCCCCTTATTTAACACTTATCTCTATAATATCAAACTCCGACAAAAGCACTCACACTCTTCGACTAAGAATCAGGCGCGATCGCACTATTAAATTCCCGAATCGCCTCAACATGATTAGCCATATTAACACACCTAACAAGCAAGTTAATATCAAGTTCTGGAAACAATTGAGAACTAACAATCTGTTCGTATCCTGACTCTCTTAACGCATACAAAGACAATTGGCTTTTTTCCCAAAACCAAACTTCAGGAATTTTCAGACGTTTATAAGCCTCCAGCTTATCAATTCCCCCGCTAGTTACTACTACTTCGATCGCTAAATCTGGACGTTTTCTATTAGCACCCAATTCATAAGATTTATCTGCTTCACACTTTACCAATCCCGATTCATTTTCTAAAGTCAACGAACCCGTTGGAGTATAATCGACACCTGTTTTTAGCAAATAAGCTTCTAACAAAGCACCAATTCTCTCTTTCGCTGTTTCATGTTTTCTTCCAGGCATTTTCTGAATTTCCAGCACTCCATCTAAAAAGGATAATCTAACACCTGGAATATCCAGTAATGGTTCTAAAGTTTTAAATTGCTCCCAACTTAAACCTGGAAATAGCAACGGCTCATCTAATCTGTCTTGTAATATTGCTGTCATCGCGATCGCCCCTTATTTAACACTTATCTCTATAATATCAACACTTGATTCAATTTACCACTGCGATAACCCTCCAAATCTAGCGTCACATAAACAAAACCAAACTCCTGAAACATTGCCACTATTTTCGGTAAATCTGCACTTAAAATAAACTCCTTAATTTCCTCAGCAGGTAACTCAATCCGCGCCGTATCTCCCTGCGATCGCACCCGCAGATTTTTTAATCCCAATTGTCGTAAATACTTCTCACTACGCCCTACCCTTTGTAACTTCAAAACTGTAATTTCTTCACCATAAGGAAAACGGGAACTTAAACAAGGTTGTGCAGGTTTATCCCACCAAGGTAAACCCAATTCCTGGGCTAATTGTCGCACCTCCAATTTAGTCACCCCAACTTCCGCTAAAGGCGATCGCGCCCCCCTTTCTTTTGCTGCTTGAATTCCCGGACGATAATCTTTTAAATCATCGGCATTTACCCCATCTACCACATAAGGATAACCGCGCTGAATTGCTAAAGGTTTCAGGGTATCATGCAATTCACTTTTACAAAAGTAACACCGATTAACCGGGTTAGAAGTATAATTATGATTATCCATTTCCTGAGTTTCTACCTCTTCATGGAGAATCCCAATTGATCTTGCTTGAATGCGAGCATCTTCCAAATCTTCTGGCAATAAAGACGGGGAAACTGCTGTTATTGCTAAAGCGCGATCGCCCAATACATCAAAAGCTATCTTGGCAACTAATGTGCTGTCAATACCACCAGAATAAGCGATTAACGCCCGCTCCATCTGTGCAAACAGATTTTTTAGTTCTTGAAGTTTTTTTGTTAACATAATTTAACTAAGTAATGCCCTTTCTATTATACTACTTTAAAACTCCCGTCGTGAAAAGACGGCAATTCCAATTGATAACAACAGCACTATATACACAAAACCATAGCTGGCATTAGTTATTAATGCGATTATATGAGGGACTTGACCATAAACGGCATCATTTCTTAAATTTAGTCTGGCTAAATCTGGTAAAATGAAATAAATACCCATCATTAGTTGTTCAATAGTAGGGTTTTTTGTTAACCTTCCTAAAGCTACTAAATCCCGCGTGGAGTGTCCCATTAAATAAACTCCAAATGTCAGCAAAGTTGCCAAAAGTGAACTGGTAAACACACCAAATAAAATTCCTACTGCCGTCAACAAAGATAACTCAATCCAGACAAAAATACTAGCTATTAACAAACTGCCTAATGGATAATTTATCTTAGCTAAACTCAGTATAGCAACATAAATAAATGTCATTGCTGCTACCAAAAGAGCTAGTACAATGGATAAACCTATATGCTTCCCAACAATCAATTCTGAGCGAGAAATTGGTTTAGCGACTAAAACATAAACAGTCCTCTTTTCAATTTCTTTATTAACCAGTCCCGTTGAGACAAAGGCTGTGACAATTAAGCCTAATACGGCAATAGTAGCAATGCCAATATCTAAGATAATTTTTCTTTCTGTGGTGGCGGCTACTTCGGGAATAAATCTTACAGCCGCCCCCATTAATATAGCAAAAAAAACTAGAATATAAAGGATGCGATCGCGAATCACTTCCCAAAATACATTGACGGCAATTGTGACTATTCTACGCAAATTCATATTTGATTTTCTCCTTTAATTTTTCTGATTTTTCCACTACTATTATCCATCTTAATTGGTTGGCAAACAACAGTAGCACGATTTACCATTTTTGTCACCTCACAAAATTTACTCAGGGTATATCCTCCTGGTTTGTTACTAAGTCCGTGCCAGACAGCTAACAATCTTAGCTGATAACGTGACTGTCCTTGGATAATTTCAGTTTTTAGTTCCCATTTAGAGTTTTCTCTCAGGCTAGGAATCTTATGAAATATTTCATTCCGCATCAAATATTGGTTTCTGCTCATAGCTATTAGCCATGCTTCTACTTTTTCCCAAGATTGATTACGAGTTTTAATATTTAGCTGTTGTTCCATTAATTTGATTATAAGCATACCTCTGGAATTAGTCAAGCTCGGTGGCTTTAAACTAATCACAAAACTGCTCTTACTAAAATCATTAGCTAGTACGCTTGGATATTCATTTAGCCAACCTTGAATTATAAAATGAAAAGCTAACCAACAACTAATTAGCACATGAATCAGAATTATAATTAAAAATATTGGTCTAATTAACGGTGGAGTGGGTTCCAATTTAGCCCCAGAGTTGATGAATTTAATTATAACAGCAAGACATACTGAAATTATCGGCCAAAATATGACTGCTAGAGCTTGGCGATCGAAGGCTAACTTTCCCGATAAAAATATACTAATTAATCCTCCAATAATCCAAGGGCTAATACTAATTCCTCGGATTAAAAATGGTGGCTGATTGGTGCGCCAACCAACTCCTATTGTAAAAAATAGCCAGCTAAAATCACCCAAACTATGTTTAAGTCCTTGATTCTTGATTTCTAAGGCTGATATCAAGAAGAAAAATAGACTAATTAATAGCGGAGTTTTCCAGTGGAAAAACTGAGGAGGAAGTAGATATTTTTGTAAAAATGTATTGGCTTTTGTTAGAGTTTTCATATTGTGTTATTACTAAGAACCACGAAGACACCAAGACACAAAGAAAGCAGAAAATATATAGTATTTCTTCGTGTCTTTGTGTCTTTGTGGTTCCCTAAAAATCACCCCTTGTTAATTATCAGAATAACGAAGAATATCATCGATCGCTTGTCTTTCCTCTCGATCGAGAAACTGTAAATTCACAATTCCTTGGTCATCTACTAAGGATTGTAGGGCGCGATCGCAGGTAATAATAAGATTTCTCAGTTGTTGCCAAGCTGATAGGACAGATGCAGTTTGCATGGTATTTGTGAATCCCAATTATAGTTTACTGTTCAACGCGCTTAGAAAAAGGAGCCAACCCCGAATAATATTGTAATAAAATATTGTAATTACATCAAACTTGTAACCCATTATATACTATAATCATCTTAAACCACTTTTTAAACGAATCTGAGAGGAGAACAACTGATAATGATTAACATCAACGGCTACGAAATTCTCACTCAAATCTATGAAAGTAGCAACTCGACTGTTTATCGAGGCATCCGCCAAGACGATAACCAACCCGTAATCCTCAAATTCCTCAAAGAAGATTATCCCACACCCTCCGAACTTACTCGCTATAAACAAGAATATGAAATTACTCGAAATCTCAATCTGGATGGAGTAATCAAAGCTTATGAATTAAAGCCCCATCAAATGACTTTCTGTATCATCTTTGAGGATTTTGGCGCGTCATCTTTAAAACAGTTGATGAATGAGTGTAGGGAAGCAGGCACGCGAGCATTTACCCTAGAGGAATTTCTAAGCATTGCCATGAAAACTACCGAGATTTTAAGCAGTATTCATACAGCAAATATTATCCATAAAGATATTAACCCCGCCAACATTATCTTAAACCCAGAAACCGGGCAACTCAAAATCATTGACTTTGGCATTTCCACTCAATTTAACCGCGAAAATCCCACTCTCAAAAATCCTAATGTATTAGAAGGAACATTAGCTTATATTTCCCCTGAGCAAACGGGAAGAATGAATCGTTCCCTCGATTATCGTACCGATTTTTATTCCCTGGGTGTCACCTTCTATGAATTACTCACAGGAAAATTACCTTTTGAAACCAATGATGCCCTAGAATTAGTACATTGTCATATTGCTAAAGTACCTCCGTCTCCCCATCAAATTAATCCAGAAATACCTAAAGCTATCTCTGATATCGTAATGAAACTGATGGCAAAAACTGCTGAGGAGCGATATCAAAGTGCCTTTGGAATTAGAAATGATTTAGCCGAATGTTGGCAACAGTTAGAAACTACAGGAAATATATTAGATTTCCCCTTGGGAACCCAAGACATTTCCGAACATTTTCAAATACCACAAAAACTCTATGGAAGAGAGGCAGAAGTAGAAGCACTATTAACAGCATTTGAACGAGTAGCTAACCCCCCAAAATCGGGACTAGGAGGGGTTGAAATGATGCTAGTTGCGGGTTATTCTGGCATTGGTAAATCATCCCTAGTGGCGGAAATTCACAAACCAAATACCCGACTCCGGGGCTATTTTACCGAGGGGAAATTTGACCAATTTCAAAGGAGTATTCCTTACTCGGCTGTAGTCAATGCCTTTAAAGGATTAGTCCGACAATTATTAACAGAAAGTGAAGCCCAATTGCAGGAATGGCGAGAAAAACTAAGTCATGCTTTTGGGATCAATGGTCAAGTAATTATTGATGTAATTCCCGAAGTAGAACTAATTGTTGGTCAACAGCCACCCGTGACAGAATTAGGAGCCAGTGAATCACAAAATCGCTTTAATATTGTCTTTGGTAACTTCATCCGTGCCTTTTGCACAAAAGAGCATCCCTTAGTCATATTTCTGGATGATTTACAGTGGGCAGACTCCGCTACACTCAAGTTAATTGAACTGATGATGACCGATACAGATATGCAATATCTGTTTTTAATTGGAGCCTATCGAGATAATGAAGTTAGCCCTAGTCATCCTTTAATAATGACACTAGATGGATTAGTAAAAGAAGGAGCAACTATTAATTATATTACTTTATCACCTTTAGCATTAGAAAATATTAGCCAACTTCTGGCAGATACATTATATTGTGACAAAGATTCAGTGAAACCTTTAGCCGAATTATTGATGAGGAAAACCGGAGGAAATCCCTTCTTTGTTAATCAATTTCTGAAGACGCTGCACGCAGAAAACTTGATTAAATTTGATTTACAGCAACATATTTGGCAGTGGAATATTGCCCAAATTGAGGCACAAAATATTACGGACAATGTAGTAGAATTGATGATCGGAAAGTTGAAGAAACTGCCGGAACTCACTCAGGATGTTTTACGTTTAGCCTCTTGTATTGGGGCATCTTTTTCTTTAAGCACTCTAACTATTGTGAGTGAAAAATCGAAAGAGTTAGTGTTTGCTGACTTAGTTGTGGCAGTTCAGACCGGATTTATTTTACCGACATCAGAGTTAGATGAAAACTTATTAATTCAAGATTATCAATTTCTCCATGACCGAGTACAACAAGCAGCATATACAATGATTCCTGAATTAGAAAAACAGGAAATTCATTTAAAAATCGGCAACCACCTATTAGAAAAATTGTCTGAACAACAGAGAGAAGAAAAAATATTTGAGATTGTCAATAATCTGAATTTTAGTAGGGAGTTAATTAGCACTCAATCAGACAAAGATGAACTGGCTAAATTGAATCTTATAGCAGGTAAAAAAGCCAAAGCAGCTACAGCTTATAATGCGGCATTTCAATACTTAAATGTGGGGATTAAACTCTTAAGTGCAGATAGTTGGCAAAATCAGTATGACCTCACTCTATCCTTGTACTCAGAAGCAGTAGAAACCTCATATCTTAATGGCAATTATGAGGAGATGGAAAAATTTGCAGAAGTTGTGCTTAAACAGGCTAAAACTCTGCTGGAAAAAGTGAAAATTTATGAGGTGAAAATGCAAACCAGTATGGCGAAAGTCCAACAACTGGAAGCTCTAAAAATTGGGTTAGAAGTGCTAAATTTAATGGGAATTAGTTTGCCTAAATCTCCGACACAGTTAGACATTCAGCAAGCACTTTTAAATACAAATAATTATTTACAGGGGAAAACTATAGATGATTTACTGAATTTGCCTTTAATGACAGATGCAGATCAATTAGTAACTATGGGGGTTTTACGCAGCACAATTCCTCCTACTTATCAAGCAGCACCTGCATTGTTTCCGTTAATTGTATTATCAATGGTTAATCTATCGATTCAATACGGAAATTCTATGCTTTCTCCCTTTGGTTATATTTGTTATGCAGTAATTTTACACGGGGTATTATTGGAGATTAATTCTGCTTATGAATTTGGCAATTTAGCTTTAATGTTAGTAGATCAATTAAATTCTTTAGAAGTAAAAACTGAAATCCATTTTATAGCAGGGGCTTGTACTATATATGGCAAAGTTCATGCTAAAGAAACCTTACCACTGTTAGTAAAAGGATATGAAAGTGGGCTGGAAAATGGACATTTTGAATTTGGTGGTTATGCAGCCATGCAAAAGGGTCAACATTCATATTTTATCGGTCGAAAACTGACAGAAATATCGGCGGAAATAGCCATAATTAGTCATTCTCTAGCCCAACTTAAGCAAAATAATGCTTTAATTTGGAATCAAATATTTCAGCAAGCTGTTTTTAATTTGTTGAACACTGCTAATAATCCTTGTTTGTTAATAGGTGAAGCCTATAATGAGCAAGAATGTTTACCAATTCTTCAGCAAGCGAATGATCGAACGGGATTGCACTATTTTTATGTAAATAAACTAATTTTATGTTATTTGTTTGAAGATGATCGGCAAGCTTTAGAAAATAGTAGATTAGCAGCCAATTATTTAGATGGAGTGACAGCTTTTTTAGTAGTGCCAGTGTTTCATTTCTATGATTCTTTGGTGCGGTTAGTTGTATATCCATTTGTTCCTAATACAGAACAAGATGACCATTTGAATAAAGTCCAAGCTAATCAGGCAAAAATGCAGATATGGGCGGCTCATGCTCCCATGAATTTTCAACATAAATTTGATTTAGTAGAAGCAGAAAAATGCCGAGTTTTAGGACAGAAATTAGAGGCGATGGATCTTTACGATCGCGCCATTCAAGGTGCTAAAGAAAATAACTATATTAATGAAGCAGCCATCGCTTATGAATTAGCAGCTAAATTTTATTTATCTCAAGGTAAAGAATTAATTGCTAAAGCTTATATGCAGGAAGCTAATTATTTTTATGAACTCTGGGGAGCTACAGCTAAAGTTAAACATTTACAAGAAAAGTTCCCGCAATTATTAATATCAAGATCGACAACTACTCGAATTAAAAATACGACAACTACTAGCACTTCAACAGGAAATAACGCCGGGGCTACTTTAGATTTTGCAACGGTAATCAAGGCTTCCCAAGCTCTAGCTGGAGAAATTGCCCTCGATAAATTATTAGCCAAGTTAATGACAATTTTAATAGAAAATGGTGGAGCGCAAAAAGGATTTTTGGTTTTATCAGAGCGGGGAAAATTAACCATTGAAGCCACAGGCGAAGTTGATCAAGAACAAGTAGACGTCTTACAAGTTATCCCGATTGAAAGTAGCCAAAAACTGCCAATAGGTTTAATTCAATATGTGGCGAGAACTCAGGAAGATGTGGTTTTATCAGACGCTACAAACGAAGGGCTTTTTACCAAGGAATCCTATATTATCAAAAATCAACCTAAGTCGGTTTTATGTGCCCCTATTATCAATCAAGGCAAATTAATTGGCATTCTCTATCTGGAAAATAACTTGACAGTGGGAGCCTTTACCAGCGAACGTTTAGCAGTCCTGAAAGTTCTCTCTTCCCAAGCTGCTATTTCCATTGAAAATGCTTTACTTTATCGCACGTTGGAAGCTAAAGTAACTGAACGCACGGCACAATTAGCGGAAGCAAATCAAGAAATTAGCACTCTGAATGAAATGCTTAAAGCTGATAATCTGCGGATGGGTGCGGAACTTGATGTAATCAAAAGATTGCAAGAAATGGTTTTACCTAGACAGTCAGAATTAGAGGCAATTGAAGGCTTAGAAATTGCGGGATTTATGGAGCCTGCTGATGAAGTGGGCGGGGATTACTATGATGTCTTAAAACAGGAAGATAGAGTGAAAATTAGCATTGGAGATGTGACGGGACATGGTTTAGAAAGTGGGGTGTTGATGATTATGGCACAAACGGCAATTAGAACCCTTGAAAAAATGAAAGAAACCGATCCTGTGAAGTTTTTAGATGTAGTCAATCAAACTCTTTATGATAATCTGGAGCGTATGAAGTCATCGAAAAATATGACTTTAGCTATCTTAGATTACACCAGTGGAACTATCAAATTAAGCGGTCAACATGAGGAAATGATTGTGGTGCGGGTAGATGGAACATTGGAGTGCATAGATACAATAGACTTAGGATTTCCCATTGGTTTAGAACCAGAAATTGGCGATTTTATTGCTCAACAGGAAATACCTTTAAATCCAGGGGATGTGGTAGTGCTTTATACCGATGGAATTACCGAAGCAGAAAATATTAATAAGGTGCTTTACGGATTAGAAAGACTATGTGAATTAGTAGTAGAAAATCGTCAGGCTTCGGCCGAAGAAATTAAACGGGTGGTGATTGATGATGTTCGGCAACATATTGGCTCTCAGAAGGTATTTGATGATATTACTTTGGTGGTGATCAAGCAGAAATAAATTGTGTTATTACTAATGTGTTATTACTAAGAACCACGAAGACACTAAGACACCAAGAAAGCAGAAAATAATAGTATTTCTTCGTGTCTTTGTGTCTTTGTGGTTCCCTAAAATCACCCCTCGTTAATTATCAGAATGACGAAGAATATCATCGATCGCCTGTCTTTCTTCTGGAGGCTGAGATGGTAAAGCTTGACGAGCATCAGTAATCAGCCAATCAAGAGCCGCAGCTTGAACATCAATTGATGCACCAATTTTATCCACACAATAGCGACCAAATACCAGTTTATCAACTAAACGTACCCCCGGTCCCAAACGGGAATATTCAAAAATCACGCTATTTTCCACAGTTGCCCCGCTACACACCCAACAATTAGGGCCAATCATCGTTGGGCCAATAATTTTTGCCCCGTCTTCAATTTTAGTCATCGCACCAATATAAACAGGGCCAATGATCTCAACTTTGTCCCAATTCACAGCCACATTTAAGCCAGTGTAAATCCCTGGAAATACCTCTCTTCCGGGAACCGAGACATTTTTAATTTCACCGAGTAAAACACTGCGAATTGCCCGCCAATAGTCAGGAACTTTACCAATATCTACCCATTGAAAATCCATCGAAATTCCATAAAAAGGTGCATCAATTTCCACCAATTTAGGGAATAGTTGAGAGCCGATATCATACTCAATTCCAGAAGGGATATAATTGAAAACTTCTGGTTCAAAAATGTAAATCCCAGTATTGATGTCAGTGCTCAAAGCTTCCTCTATGGATGGTTTTTCTTGAAAGGCTTTAATCCTTCCAGATTCGTCAGTAACAACGACACCATAACTAGAAACTTCTTCGCGAGGAACAGACTTCATCACTACAGTGGCGATCGCGCCCTTTTCTCTATGCCATTTGACAGCCTGTGTCAAATCCAAATCAATCAAAGCGTCACCACAAAGCACCACAAAAGTATCATCAAAAAATGGCAAAAAGTCTTGAATACGCTTCATTCCCCCCGCCGAACCCAAGGCTTCCCCGATCAATTCTCCTTCTACAATTCGTCCTTCAAAGGAATAGGCAATTTGCACCCCAAATTTCTGACCATCGCGAAAATAGTTTTCAATTTCGTTGGCTAAATGAGAAACATTAACCATAATTTGATCGAAACCGTGCTTGCGAAGCAATTCCACTAAAAATTCCATCACTGGCTTTTGCAGGATAGGAATTAAGGGTTTAGGAATTGTATAGGTAATGGGTCGCACGCGAGTACCCTTTCCAGCCGCCAGAATCATGGCTTTCATGTTGATTTCCTCCACCCTCACACTTGATAGCAACTCAGCGATTTAATAACAACGATCGCCTCCCGCTGAAAGATATGCGATCGCGCAACAAACCTAAATTACTTAGGACTTACAGATAATTACTGGTAACGCCATCGTCCCGGCGGTAAGATACCGCACCCATCGGCAACGTCACCTCAGAAATGCGTAAGTCCTATGACTTTTAAGCGACATCCTACCAGGCTATCTATTATTCTTGCAATTTAGATGTTTCCATTTAAAGTGGACGAATTTTCAGGTCTTGGTAAAATTCGTCTTGCAATAACTCTACTTTGGACTGAGCCGATAACAGGAGTAACGCCCAAAAAATCCCCACGCGATCGCTCTGAGATGAGTGACTATCGCCATTTGTTACCATAAATTCTGAAGCCGCACCAGAATGTAAATGCTCCTGCTGCCATAAATTCAGCAATTGTTCTATATCCAGCCAATCCCCTCCCACATTCGGACCATGCTCTGCCAAAAATCTTTCTAATTCCGTAGCCGTTTCCACC
Source organism: Oscillatoriales cyanobacterium USR001 (assembly GCA_001698425.1). Lineage (GTDB taxonomy): Bacteria > Cyanobacteriota > Cyanobacteriia > Cyanobacteriales > Microcoleaceae > Kamptonema. The sequence continues at coordinate 55,387 of MBRE01000070.1, forward strand.
AGATTTTCCTGATGAGCTAACTCCGCGATCGCGCGAGCCGCCTGCTCTCGCACCTTAGAGCTAGTACGCCGCACGCGGGGAGGACTAGGCGTTTCCTCAATAGCCGCCTGCATCAATTGTAACTGCTCAATTAGCTCTTGCAGAGTCACAGCACGTTTACGCGGCAATTGAGCCACAGCACGACGGCGTAACTGCTTCTCCAAATTTTGCGGTAACTTCCGACCCCCAGCCAACTCTTCAGATTCTACCAATTGAGCATCTTCTGACAACTCAGGAGGAGATGCTGACAAAACCAAACTTTCAGCCTTGAGCAAAACTAACATCGACGCATACAAAAAAGCCTGTCCAGACTGGGACAAGTCGGCAAAATCCGCATCTGTACGGGGTTCGCAAGCGGGGGCAAGTTTACTTAAACAGCGATCGATCACTTCAATCACTTGCACATCCCAAGGGTTAATTTCCCCCTTTTCTGCTAACTCAATTAACAGTGCAATACCCTCTGAAATAGTCGCAAACCCATCTTGGGCTGTGGAAGCACTCATAGCCTTAAGTTGCGCCTCTAATTTAATCTGATTTACTCATCGGATTTAGCAAGTATTATGTCTTCTCTTTCTGCATCTCCATTGATTCACCAGCCTTGTTTAAAGATTTACCTTCAAGAAGCAAAGGTAATTTTTCTTCCTGCTCTCCTTTATAGCGCTCAATATTTTGCTCTAGTTCCTCAATCCGTCGCTCTTTTTGACGAACTTGGCGATTTTTTTCCCGCAATAGCAACATTCGCTGCATTCTCGACCATAAACTAAAAATCAAACTTAGCATCGCCCCCAATCCCATAGCGATAATTAGTTCTACACTCAAAGGAGCTTGAAATTCCACACCTTGGATAATTTGAACCGTCGTAATTTCAGCATTTTCTATACTGAAAATTACCAGCACTAGACAAATTAAGAAAAGTAAGACAAAATTGAAAATTCTCATAGTTTTAAGAAGGAAGAAGGAAGAAGGAAGAAGGAAGAAGGAAGAAGGAAGAAGGAAGAAGGAAAGATGATTTGGTTTGTAGTAAGCGCTTTAGCGCTCTTTGCGCTTACTACAAACAAGCTAATTATTTAATTTCTATTCCTTAGTTAAATTAAGCCTTCTGTACTGAAGACTGTGACCTTTTTCCTCTCCCTATTCCTGGGAAAAACTGATACTTTAAATAAATCCCAGCCCAAACCAATAAGCCGATAATTGCCGCACCAATTCCCACCGGACTAGGAAGCCAAAAAACAGCCTCTAAATGATTAACTTCACCGGGTTTAAGTTGCCAAACTAAACGATTTTCTGGAGCAATACTGGGAGTAATAGCATCAGCCACATTCTCAATATTATCAGCACCCCAAGGAGTTCTCAAACTAAAATCTAAGCCTAAAAGTGGACCGGGACTAATTAACACACTACCACTACTAGATACCAGAGAAAGCGATCGCAAATCTAAATCTAAAGCAATCGTATTTCTCAGGAAAAACACCAAATTATTCTGCTTAACGCTAAGATGGCATTTAAACTTAGGCAACTCCGCCTCCAAAACACTAACAGCTTGAGCATTCTTATCCTCAACGGGATTAAAAAATTTATTGAACTTTTGCTCTAACTCTTTCCCATTATTAAAAGGAATCCTCACCGCCAATTCACTCTCAGAAATCCGCTTAGTTCTACCTTGGAGCAACCTTACCCGCTGGTCTATGCTATCTAACCATTCTTTTGCAGTTTCACCACTAAAGCTAGTCAATCTTTCTCCTAGTTTAATATGTTGTACTATCTCACCATGAGTTTGACTGTCAAAGTTAACTCCGACATCGTAATTTACACAGCCACCCAGCATAGTTAACAGACAAAAAATCAAAGGTAAAAACAAAAGAAGGGGCTTTTTTCTGTACCTAGTTTGATCAGTATTTTTTGCATCTTGCATAATTTACTTTGTCCTTTTTTATTTTTTTAACTATTGGTATAATACCAAATCTGGGTTAGTTAACCCTTTTTTTTATGAACCGCAGAGGACGCAGAGGACGCAGAGGGAAGAGGAGGAGAAGAAAGGGGATGATGGTGGTTTGGGATATTTGGTAACGTTGTTTTCTGGGCGGTTTCTTTACCCCCCAGAGGGCGGCGTTACGATTGTTTTTCTCCTAATTTTGCCGAGAGGCGACTCCTAAATGTTTAAACAGCATACTTGGCAAATATGCCCCGCCGCCAACCCATTCGGCTTCACTTCCTAAAGCTGCTAAATTTTTAAAGGCTTCAAAAATACTGCCGGCCACCATTGTATTTTTGACGCGCCCGACAATTTGACCTTTTTCCACCTTATAACCTAAATCTAAGTTAACAGAAAATTCTCCGGCTAATTCATTAGATTGACCAGCACCTAAAACTTGATCTACGATTAACCCTTCTTCCATGTCAGCGATTAATTCGCTAACTGGTGTATTTCCAGGGGTAATGCAGAGGTTAACTAGGTCTGGGCCGGGGCGAGATAGTCCACCTCGGAAACCGTTACCTGTTGATTTTACACCGGCACGGGCTGCCCAACGACGATCCCAATAAAATCCCATGATTGTACCTTGGTCAATTAATACTTTACGGCTGGTGGGTGTGCCTTCGTCGTCAAAGGGACAGGCTCCAGGACCGATGCTGGGGTCTTCAAATAGGGTAAAGCGTTCGTCGAATAGGGTTTCGCCGATTTTGTCGGCGAGGGGGGAGGCTTTTTGGACGACGACTTGACCTGAGAGGATGGTATCAAATAAGCTACCCAGGGTACTGGCGGCGGCTCTGGGGGTGAAGAGGACTGGGTAGGAGCCGCTGGTGATGGTGGCTTGCTGTTCGGCTTGGCGGTATTTTTGGAGGAGGGTTTGGAGGATTTTGTTGGTGTCTAGGGGGCGATCGCGGGCGATATCGTAGCTGTAAGCTTGGAGAAAGTCTTCTCCTCTGACTAAGTTACCGGCAATGCTACCGCTGACGATTTGGCTGGACCTTTCGGCGTAGACGTTTCGGGTTGTGGCAATTTTAATGCGGCTGTTACGGACGTGAAACCCGACATCTACTAGGATATCTGGGTTGTAGGCGTGAACTTGGGCGATCGCATCTTTGCCAATTTCTACTAATTCTTGGGTGGATGGCGGTGTGTAGGTGGTTTCGGGGCCTGTGTGATGGAAGTTTTCGGCGAGTTCAAATTCTGCGGGGTCGCCGATTTTAGCAGTTTGAATGGCTGCGTCTACAAGGTCTTCTAGGCGTGTTAAGTCGGTGGAACTAGCAAAACCGAGTTTTCCCTGGTAAATCAGCCTTAGCGCAACGCCTTGTAGGGCTTTGGTTTGCAGGGATTTGAGGCGATTATTTTCAAATTCGATGGGGGTGTCTTGGCTAGACAGGTAGTAAATTTCAGCAGCGTCGGCTTGCTGAGTTGCCAGTTTTAAGATTTGTTCTAGGATGGAGTCGCTCACGATCGCATTTTTTAGTTGGGCATCCGTGATTTATTTTAATCTGTTTTGTACGGTTATTGTTTGATTTGAGCGATTTCACAGCGATCGCATAGTCCGAAAAATTCTAGGGTGTGATAATAAATTTTAAAGGTATGCGTTTTTTGCAGTTCGCGTTCTAGTTGATGTACTGGACATTCGTTAATAGGAATTGATACCCCACATTCCAAACAGGTGAGGTGATGTTGATCTTCCTGTACTGCACTATAAATCGATTCTCCATTGGTTAATGTCCGCACCTGAATTACTCCCTCGCGTTTTAAGACATCGAGGGAACGGTAAACTGTGGCTAATCCCATGCTATGGTCGCTATTACGTAGTTCTAGGTAGATATCTTGAGCCGAAATTGAACGCTTGAGGGTTTTGAGTAGGGTTAAAATAATCTCTTGACTGCGGGTGCGGTGGGTTTTCATTGTTCCTTGCATAGATTGTTTGAGTTAAAATTAAGGAATATATTATGTATGATAACATTTGCAAATTCATTGCGGAAAATTTTAAGGATGACTTGGCCACTTGGCTGCTAGGTGCTCCGATCGAATTAACTGAACTTAGTCCCACTGAATTATCCGCTGAACCCATTCGGGCTGATTCATTGATTTTATTACAATCGGATGATTTAGTCTTACATACGGAGTTTCAAACTGAAGCTAATGAAAATATTCCGTTTCGGATGTTAGATTATCGGATTCGGGTGTATCGCCGATTTCCCCAGAAGGAAATGCGTCAGGTAGTTGTTTATCTCAGGAAAACAGGTTCAACGTTAGTTAGTGAGAACAATTTTAGATTAAATAACACTTATCATCAGTTTGAGGTGGTGCGACTATGGGAAGAACCGACAGAGAAGTTTCTAAGTGTGACAGGTTTGTTGCCTTTTGCTGTTCTCAGTCGCACAAATGATGCTAGAATGGTGTTGAGTCAAGTGGCACAGGCAGTAGAAGCGATCGGCGATCGACAAATACAAAGTAATATCGCTGCTGCTAGTGGTGTTTTGGCAGGTTTAGTGTTAGATAATAAGGTGATTAATCAGATTTTAAGGAGTGATATTATGCGGGAATCTGTGGTTTATCAAGAAATTCTTGCTGAAGGCGAAGCTAAAGGCGAAGCTAAGGGTAAAGCCGAAGGTAAAGCCGAAGGTAAAGCCGAAGCTACCAGAAAGTTTGCGGCCAATTTATTGCGAATGGGAATGAGTTTAGCGCAAATTGCTGAAGCTACTGAATTAACAATTGAGCAAGTTCAGGTTTTACAAAATGAACTGCAACAATCTAATTGAAATTAAGGAACATATATATCAAGACTTACGCAACTGTCACAAGACCTTAAACTTTAAAAAAGCAGGTACTTAGACGAAAAGGCTGAACGTGGTCTAGGATAATCGCTATTGGGAGAAACTTCTAAGGCGAGCCCATTGCTTCCTGATTGTAAAGAAGTGTATGCGATCGCGCATCAATACATCAGTAAATGGCTAAACTCAGGCATAATATTAATGTTGTTCTATTTTCTGTGAGATTAGATGTCAGGAATTGCTGTGGCTCAAAAATATCAAGCTCGAATTTATGTGACTCTCCGTCCTTCGGTGTTAGATCCCGCTGGTACTGCTGTCCAGTCTGGGTTACAACACATGGGATATGACAATGTTGAACGGGTACGAATTGGCAAATATATTGAATTAACGCTTTCTTGTGTTGATGAGGCGGCGGCCAGTCAACAACTTAATCTCATTTGCGATCAACTATTGGCTAATCCAGTAATTGAGAATTATACTTTTGAGTTAACAGTTAACAAATAACAGTTAACAAATAACAAATAACAAATAACAAATAACAAATAACAAATAACCTATGAAATTTGGCGTTATTGTTTTTCCTGGTTCAAATTGCGATCGCGATGTGGCTTGGGTAACTCAAGGTTTACTCGATCGACCAACTCGCATGGTTTGGCATGAAGAAACTGATATTTCTGATTTAGATGTTGTGATAATTCCTGGCGGTTTTAGCTATGGAGATTATTTGAGATGTGGCGCGATCGCTCGTTTTTCTCCGGTGATGAAAGCCACTGTAGAACACGCCAAACTCGGTAAACCAGTTTTGGGAATTTGCAATGGTTTTCAAGTCTTAACAGAGGCGGGTTTACTACCAGGTGCTTTAACCCGAAATGCCAAATTAAATTTTATTTGCGATCGCATTTTCCTGAAAGTTGAAAACCATCATACCTTGTGGACTTCAGCTTATCAAAAAGCAGAAATTATCAAACTCCCCATTGCTCACGGCGAAGGACGTTACTATGCCGATAATGATACTTTAGCCGAATTAGAAGATCGCAGTCAAATTATATTTCGCTACTGTTCCACTACCGGTGAAATTAATGATAGTAGCAATCCTAACGGCTCGTTAAATAATATTGCAGGTATTTGCAATCCTCAAGGAAATGTGTTAGGAATGATGCCCCATCCAGAAAGAGCCTCCGATCCGATGTTGGGTAATACTGATGGGATAAAATTGTTTGAAAGTTTACTGATTGCCGCTGTTAATTGTGTTACAAAATAGAAAATAGGCTCGGAGGTTTAAACTATGCTTCGTCGCTTGCAGGCAATCGCGATCGCCACTTTCCTCTCTAGCGTTTCTACCGCTACCTTAGCTCAAATCGACCAAAATCCCTCACCCGATCGCAACGGCGATTATAACACAATTCAGCGCAAAGATATCAACGGCAAACAAATGGAAGGAGCTTACTACGAACATCGTTCATGGATAGTTATCGCTACCAGTCTTAACTGTCGTAGTAAACCTGGAACTCAAAACCAAATTGTTAGAAGATTTACGGAAAATCAACTAATCGAAGCGGCTAGTTTTGGTCGTGGTGGTGCTGATGAAGTTATCGTAATTCAGCGAGATGCGAATGGAAAACCTTGGCTGCGAGTAAATTTGAAACCCGGTCAAACAGTCTCTAAACATTTCTTCA
>MBRE01000071.1 GCA_001698425.1 Oscillatoriales cyanobacterium USR001
TGAATGCTAAGCTGACTTTAAACCGTTTTGCTAGTTGTCTTTGTGAACCTTCTTTGTTCTGCCATGCACTCAGGATTTTTTTTCTTAAATCTATGGAGTATGCTGCTGCCATCTCTGTAGTCTCCTTTTTTACCTCTCTACTTTATCATTATTGTGGTACATTTGATTGCAACTTGCTGTAATTCGTAAGGGAGTTTGTCGCCCCAATGCGATTGAGCGAGAATTAGAAGGACTAACGCCAAGAGTACAGAATTATTACTTTCGGCGTATGGTGAATTTAGGAGTTTTAGAAAAGACGATCTATCCTGAAGTCCCACCCCATGTAGAATATCGACTGACAGATTTCGGACTGCGCTTTCTCCCAATTTTAGATTCTATTCAGAACCTACAACGCGAAATCGAAATGGAAACTATCGACAGATGAATAAAAAACATATTACTTGAGCGTATCTAAATTATTGGGATAGCAATGCCGCCAACCCTTTAGCAGATACATAATTGAAGCGATCGCCTAGAAACCACGACTCACAGTAATAGCGATCGCCTAATTAATTAAAATCTAAATCTTCAAGATCGCGACCATCTCGGCTCTTGCAGAGACATCTAATTTCCGAAACATTCGTTTTAGTGCTTGCTTTACTCCTTCCCTTGATATCCCAATTCGATCGCCGATTTCGCGATTGTTAAAACCTTTTGCTACCAGTTCCGCGACTTCCCGTTCGCGCATAGTTAGACAATTCACCTTTTCAGAATGGGAATTCTGCAATTCTGCCATCCTTACGGAAAGATGTAAGGATAGAGTACCGATACGCAGTAAATCTGGATCGGCAAAGGGTGGCAAGTCTTGCTCGCGCAAAAAATAGATGCCGCCCACGAGCGTTCCATTGCCAACGAGAACCGATGCCATACCATTCTCGATTCCTGCGGGATGAAAAACCTTTTGGTAAATATCAGTTTGCTCCCAACTTTCTTTGGTTTGGATTGACAAGTTATGTACGGGAGTCTTTTCTTGGATGGCAGTCAGACTAATCCGATCGCCCTGACGACCGAGTTGATGATAGCGATCGCAAAATGATTGTGACAATCCTCGATAATCCGCAGAAATTATTTCCGAATTTGCATCGAGGCGATCGAAGCCCCAAGCCTTTGCCATGAAAAATTTTCCCGCATCCTCGATAAAGCGATCGCGCAGTTCTACTTCGCTTCGAGCCGTAGCAATTTGCCGTAAAAAATCTTGCCAATCCGACATTTTGTACTCAGATGGGGACTTCCCTAAAACTCTTTAGAACCTTATTGTAAAACCAAATATTGGCAATTTAGATCGATTTTGCGATGAACTCGGATTTAACATCATTAACAATCCTCGCCCTCTGGGGGATCGCCCTCAATCACACCCCTGCAATCGCCCGTGTCCTTCGTTCCAACGTAGCATGGGGGATGGGAAATCGCGAAACCTCGCCCGATGTCCCTGCATGGGTAGAAAGAGCCGATCGCGCACAACGAAATCATCACGATAACCTCGCGGCGATCGCTATTGTCATCCTCAGCGCTCAAGTTATGGGAAAGACAGATGCGATAACTGGAATTGCGGCTATAGTCATCGTAACCAGTCGGATTCTGCATAGCTTGACCTATATTTTCGGGATTGTCGGTTTAAGATCGCTGGCTTATTTTGTTGCGCTGGGAGCTTTACTTGTTATAGTTTGGAGATCGTTCGTCTAGTCAAAAAAGGCTTTATATCTATATTGGATGAATTAAAGAATGGAATTACCAGCACGCTATCTTTTATTTAATGGTTCGATCGTACTCTTAGTCGGTCTCTTATGTGGCGCACCATACGGGGCTGCAATTGTTAAAAAACAAAGCGATGAAGTTATTAGAGCTTGGAAACTGGCGCATGGTGCGCTATCCCTTGGAGCGACAACTGAAATCGCTATGTCATCAGCGTTTTCACTTTTATCAATTGATCGCTCTATCCTATGGGCAATTTGCATTTCCTACATCATTTCGGGCTATGCATTTTGCTTTGCTTTGGTAATAGAACCATTCGTAGGCGATCGCGGTTTATCTTGGAAGGGGACATGGCAAAATAAGCTAGTTTACCTTGGGAATGTTACTGGAGCAGCAAGTTCGCTAATTGGGACAGTTATCTTAGTTTATGAATCGTTCAAGTCTTTGTAAGTGATAAGCGATCGCCTTCAGCAAACCCTTTAACAGATAGATTGTTGAGGCGATCGCCTAAAAATCTCGACTCACAGTAATGGCGATCGCCGCTTTCCCCTTAATCTCCTAAAAATGATCGCCACTTACAAAACGATCGCCTCTCATCATCACAAAAAGCGATCGCCAAATTAAAAGAGATAAAGTTGTCTAAAGATTTGCTAGAGTGGAGATGATAATAGCTTATTTAAGGATAGTAAGTGAATGTGGTGGCAAAGTTCCCGATTAGACCGTATTGAAGCAAACCTAGAGGCAAATCAGAAGCGAATAGATCGAATAGAAACAAATATTGATAGATTAGCGGAAATTAGTGAGGCAACTAATCGGCGTATCGATCGGTTTGTGGAGGCAACAGCCCAACAGATAGAAAGCACTAATGAACGTACTGCCCAACTTCAACGTGCAGTTGAGTATCTTTTAAGTCGGGATCGGTAAGTAGCGATCGCCGATCTTTAGGTTAAGCGCGATCGCCTAATAATCACGACTCACGGGAATAGCGATCGCCATTGACATTATGTTGACGATGTGTCACAATAATCAATGACAACTGAGTAAAGCGTTTAGGTAATGACAAATCTTCAACTATCTTTATTTCCAGTAGAGTCTCAAAAAGCTCTAAAGCTGAAGAAGGCTAAGTTAGGGCGTTATGAACAAATTAAACGTGAATTAAGCGATTCTCATCAAGTATTTGTTGAAATTAATGAATTTCCAAATTTATCAAATATTTACAATTTTATAGATTTATTTTGTGGCGCAGGGGGCATGACTCAAGGGTTTGTCAAAGTTGGTCTTCAGGCCATAGCGAGTGTTGAAGTCAACCCAATTGCATCAGCTACTCACAAAAGAAATTTTCCTAAAATCCATCACTTTTGTGGAGATATTTATGAATTTAACGCATTACATTGGCTCTCTCAAATAAATTCACCAAAAATTCATGTTGTTGTCGGTGGCCCTCCTTGTCAAGGATTTTCAGTAGCGGGGAAACGAGATCCAAATGATCCCAGAAATCATTTATTTAAAGAGTTTATTCGAGTTGTTTCAGAAATAAAGCCTTGGTATGTTGTAATGGAAAATGTTCCTGGTATTCTTACTATGCAACAAGGAAAAGTTAAGGAAGCTATTTTTGAAAAATTTATCTCTATTGGTTATTCCAATATTTCCGTTGCTATTCTTGAATCTGCTGATTATGGAGTTCCTCAAATTAGGCCGAGAGCTTTTTTTATTGCGAATAGATTTAGTTTACCTAATCCTTATCCAAAACCCCAGTTACTTCAACATGAATATAAGCCGATAGAATCTGCCATTTCTGATTTACCTGCTTATACAGCTATTCCAGAAATTAATCATCAATGGACTCGTCATTCCCCTGAATATATGGAACGATTAGCGCAAGTTCCGCCTGGAGGTTCTTTATATAAAACATATGTAGATGCGTTTAAGAGACAATATCCCAATAAACCCAGCATGACAATTAAAGAAAATCATGGTGGTACACACATTCATCCATATCTTAATCGTGTTATCTCAGCTCGTGAAATGGCCAGATTACAAACTTTCCCTGATTCTTTTATTTTTGAAGGAACAATGAAAAAAGCAATGTGGCAAATTGGAAATGCTGTTCCTCCTCGACTATCAGAATGTATTGGTTATGCGTTGATACCTTACTTAGAATCAGTTGAATCTTTGACTTCTAAAGTTGTTGATTGAATTTCATCTAATTTTTGATTAAGAGCATCACGCCACTGTTCAAAATTATACCAACCACAGCCAACACAACCTTGTTCTGCTTCTACGCCCGATGATGGGATTTCTGGATTCCAATTTTCATCCCCGAAATACCAGAATCTAATTCCTAATGGAGTGGCTCTTTTCCCTGTTTTAATACAGTTTTCGCAACTTCTTGATTTTAGTAAATTGTGGTTTCCAGAATCATCCTTTTTTAATAACTGAAACTTTTTTTTAATATCAGATTCAGACATCTTAACATCATGGCTTGTCTCGCTTTGTCCCCAACGTTCCATTGGAAAGCGGTGATCAATTACTAATTCATGCTTTGCTCTTTTCCGATTCTCAATTGCATCTGTTAACTGATAAACATTTAAAATTCTGTTAACTAAAGCTGTGGGAATGCTTGCAGCCGCATTTGCAGATTTTAAATCTCCTGTCCAGCGATCCCAGATAGTTTTCTTGCTGCAAGTTAAACAATGCTCTTTTTTCGTTTCAATTACCAAGCCATGACGACTTTTCGTTCCGCGTTGAAGACCTTGAATCCCACCTCCACCAGCATACTGCTCGGATGCAACTTGTTTCCCTTCACAACTACGACAATGCCATTCGCCATCAGATAGTAAATCAAACACTTTATACTGACACGAGTCTTCTCTAAGCGTACTTTTAATTACTTGCACTATTTTTTCATTCATAGTCATTTCTCTATTTTTCTTTCTAAATCTTCAACGAGTTCAGAAAAACTAATATTCAGTCCTTTCGCTAAACTTACAAGAGCCGTTAAAGATGGATTGCGAACGCCACGCTCAATTCCAGAAATATAGGTTCTATCCAGATTTGAACGGACAGCAAGCTCCTCTTGGGAGATACCTAGTTTTTCTCTATGTTTTCTCGCCAAAGAGCCAAATGCTTTTAGAGTCGCTGTCTTATCTATATCCATAAACTTATTTTGTCTTTCTATAGACGATAAGACTACGGACGATCTGTCACATTATTCGATTTTTTTAAATTTATTTGGCCGCAATCATAAATACAAATGAAAATTTCTAAGAAATAACAACCTCAACTTCAACTAAAGGCACATCATCCCTCAACAGCGATCCCCTCTCGATTAAAAAAAAACGATCGCCACTTCCAATCTCATCCCCACAATAAGCGATCGCCTAAAAATCACGACTCACAGGAATAGCAATTTGTGTTCTTACTCTATAGTTCCAGGGAACTTTAAGGTTTTTGATCTGTCTTCCCAATGAATAAGGTTATACGTTATTATTACTCTGTAAACTGGGTGCTGTAGAGTTCAGTCTTTTTTGACATGAGAAGTCCGTAAAAAATACATTATTTTAGGAGTATTTAATAATGAAAAATCAAAGTTTATTAAGTTTACTATCTTGGCAAGTATTAGTCTTACCAATTTATTTTTTCATTTTTAACTCTGTTGCCCAAGCGCAGCAAATTAACCCAGCTAATGACGGGACTAGAACAATTGTCAATTCTGAAGATAATCGCTATCATATTGGCGGCGGTACTTTGTCTAGGGATGGCACAAATCTTTTTCATAGTTTTCAGCAGTTTGGTTTAAGTGATGGTCAAATTGCTAATTTTTTAACTAATCCAGCAATCAAAAATATCTTAGGTCGTGTAGTCGGTGGCGATGCTTCGATTATTAATGGTTTAATTACGGTGACAGGTGGTAATTCTAATCTTTTTTTGATGAATCCAGCGGGGATTATTTTTGGGCAGAATGCGCGGTTAAATGTGCCTGGAAGTTTTACGGCTACTACGGCTACGGGGATTGGTTTGGGCGATGGTTGGTTTCAGGCTTTTGGGGCGAATAATTATGCAAATTTAGTGGGTATACCCAGTGCTTTTAATTTTGGCGGATTGACATCTGGAAGTATTATTAATTCTGGTCAATTGGCGGTAGAGTTGGGGCAGAATTTAACTTTGCTGGGTGGTACGGTTGTGAATACTGGGACTTTAGTTGCCCCCGGTGGACAAATTACGGTTGCTGCGGTTTCTAATGAGGTAGTTCGGATTAGTCAAGTCGGGCATTTATTGAGTTTGGAGGTGGGAGTAAATGGAGGAGAAGAATTGCCGATCGCACCTCTTTCTTTACCGCAGTTATTAACAGGTGTCGGCGGTAATCATGCTACTGGAATGATGGTTAATAGTGCTGGAGATGTGATTTTGACTGCTTCGAGGTTGAAGGTGGAAAACGGTGATGTGGCGATCGCGCCAGGTTCTATTCTATCTGGTTTAGGTGATGCTCAGGCGATCGCAGGAGATTCTGTTATACTATCTGCCGTCAACAATCTCACATTAGTAGAAAGTCGGTTATATACAACTGGAAATCTAACTTTACAAGGACGCAATAGTGCGATCGTGCGCGATAGCGTGGTTAATCCTTTTGTAGTTAGGGCGGGAGGAAATCTTTATATCCAGGGCGATCGCAGTATTGATATCTTAGCGCTCAATCCGATTCTAGGTAACGAATCCGATCCGCAATTTCAAAGTGGAGGAAATTTGACTTTAGTTAGCAACGGTAATATTTCCAGTGATTCTCATTTCGCCGCCGGCGGTAGTTTCTCACTACGAAACTTATCGGGAGAACCGGCTAATTTTGTGAGTAAATATGACCCAATTTTCAGCGCTGAGGGAGATGTGATTTTTGGTGATTATACAGGAGTAGCGCTGAAAGTGGAGACAAAGGGGAGTATTATTGGTGGCAATATTGAGATTACTGGGCCGGATCTCACATTGAGTCCTGGTGTCGATCCAGATATTGCGATTTTGAGGGGTGGCGCGGCCTTAATTTTGCGATCGGGGGTGGTGAGTTTGGCAAATTCCCCGAATTTGACTGGGGATATTACAACTGTGGGAGAGACAAATTTTACCTCTATTCCGCTGTCTTCAAATTCTATTACTGTCGGGACGATCGCGGCGGGGGGACAGGTGATTTTGTCGGCGGGGGGCGATGTGGTGACTAGCGAGATTAGTGGCGGGGAGGTGGCGATCGCGAGTGGTGGTGCGATCGCGATCGGCGGTTTGCTAAAGTCGAATGGCGCGATCGATTTGCAAGCAACAGCTAATATTCTCACTAACGATATTTCCATTATTGGTAATAATGCTGGGGATGTGAGTCTCACAAGTAACGGCGGTATGATTGAGACAGGCACGATCGCGATCGGGGAAAATGGCGCGATCGCATTGAACTCATCTGGAAACTTGAGACTAGAATCCTTACAAGGCGGCGCAATCGATCTCAAAAGTGATTTGGGCGATGTTAGCGTTGTCAACATAGATGCTCAGGGTAATGTGAGTATTGCAGCAGGAAAATTCATCTCACTTGGTCGATTAAATGCTACTGGTGGCGGTAATAATGTGAGTTTAAGTGCCGAAAATGATATTAGTGTCGAATTTATTAATGCTCCAGCTAGTAATATTGATATTAGAACTCCTGGGTTTTTCCGCGCTACGGGTACTTTTACCAACCAGAATGGTATTGAGGCGAGTATTTCTACTGCGAGTGGTAGTGGTGGGGGAAGTATAGCAATTCGTCATGGTGGCGGCGATACCGATCCTGTGACACCTTTTGTGGTAGGAGATGCGGAGATAAATGGTACTGCGGGTGCGATCGCAAGTAGTTCTAATAATATTATTCGACCCCGCCAATCTTTTAGCAATTCCTTCACTCAAGGCAATATTAAAATTATTACTACCGATCGAGTAACACCAACTCCCACACCAATTCCTACGCCAATTCCTACGCCAATTCCTACGCCAATTCCGACACCAATTCCCACGCCAATTCCCACACCAATTCCCACGCCAATTCCCACACCAACACCAACCATAATTCCCACACCAACACCAACAATAATTCCCACACCAACACCGACAATAATTCCCACACCAACACCAACTATAATTCCGACACCAACACCAACTATAATTCCGACACCAACACCGACAATAATTCCGACACCAACACCGACAATAATTCCCGCCCCAATTCCCACAATAATTCCGACACCAACACCGACGATAATTCCCGCCCCAATTCCCACAATAATTCCTACACCAACACCAACCATAATTCCCACACCAATAACAACACCAATTTTACCAACACCAATACAAAGACCAATATCTCTAACACCATCGATCGCCAACCGATTAGCAACCATAAGACAAGTAATTCAGAACCAAATAAACATTCCGATTAACCTGCAAAGACCATCAAAAACTTTGCCATCTAATCCCATTGAAACTATCACCAATAACATCCGAACCCTAACTAGCGAAAACGCTAAACAACCAGTTTTTAACGCAACCTTCCGTACCAATATCACCCAGAACTTCAACTCAGGTAATATTGTGCAGGCTTTGGGACAAATCGAACAATCCTTCAGTCAAGAATATGGGCAATACTTCGGTCGAAACTTTAATAGTAGTCAGTTATCTTCCCTAATCGATATCCAGAATAGCTTGCAAAAAATTGAACAACAAACAGGCACAAAACCGAGTATAGTTTATGTTTTCTCAAGAGAAGAACAACTAGATTTAATATTAGTCACATCATCGGGTTCAATCTTTCATAAAAGCGTACCCGAAGCCAAACGGCAAGAATTAGTAGAAATATTAATTCAGTTCAAAACAGATATTACCAATCCTCGTTTACGAAATACAAAAAATTACCTCGCACCGGCACGGCAACTTTACAAATGGATAGTTCAACCCTTAGAAGAAACTCTGCAAGAAAGAGGCATTGATACGATCGCATTTAGTATGGATAAAGGACTGCGAGGTATACCCATTGCCGCTTTATACGATGGTGAAAAATTTTTGATGGAAAAGTACAATCTCAGTCTAATTCCAAGTATAAATTTAACAGATACTCGCTACATAAATGTTAAAAATTCCCCAGTTTTAGCAATGGGAGTATCAGAATTTGTAAATTTAAGCCCATTGCCAGCAGTGCCAATAGAGATCGCCACAATTACCTCAGAATGGCCTGGAGTTGGTTTTCTCAACGAAACTTTCACCCTGGAAAATTTGAAGAGACAGCGAGGTAGTCAACCTTTTGGAATTATTCATCTAGCCACTCATGGAGAATTTCAATCAGGCTCTCCAAGTAATTCTTTTATTCAACTCTGGGATACTAAATTACAACTCGATCAACTACGGCAATTAAGATTAAATAATCCCCCTGTCGAATTGTTAGTGCTCAGTGCTTGTAAGACAGCAGTAGGAGATGGAGATGCGGAATTAGGTTTTGGTGGTTTAGCGGTACAAGCGGGGGTAAAAACAGCTTTAGCGAGTCTTTGGTATGTTAGTGATGAAGGTACTTTAGGGCTGATGACAGAGTTTTACGATCGATTGAAAAGATCCCCAATTAAAGCAGCAGCTTTGCGTGAAACTCAAATTGCCATGTTAAAAGGTCAAGTGCGTTTGCAAGGTGGAAAATTACTGACTAGCGCCGATGGCTCTGGGATAGATTTGCCGGAGTCGTTGCGAAGGATTGGCGATCGCAGTTTATCACATCCTTTTTATTGGTCAGCTTTTGTAATGATTGGTAGTCCTTGGTAATGGGTAATTGGTAATTGGTAATTGGTAATACGCTTAACTACTGGAATGCTTCGTACCTAGAGATTTAACTTTCTTTAAAGAAGCGGATTATTTCACGAACATGATTTAAAAATTGTCCATCAGTGCTAAGTTGCGCGATCGCATTTTGAGCTTCCCTAGCTAACTGAATGTGTTCGGCTTGATTAGTAACTCGTTGATCTTCAAATGTAGTAGCTAAACGGGTTAATTCAGTGCGGGTAGCTTCCAACATTCGTTGTTGAGATGTCACCCAAGAATTAGGATCATAGGGATTTAGTTGTTCTTCCAGACGTTTAACTGTAAATTCAAGTTCAGCAAAACGGTTGCGGAGTTCGATAATATCTTCGCGGGGATGTAAAAATTGACCGCGAATCATAGCTAAACGCATTGCTAAATATTGGTAAGCACGGATAGCGGGACGTAGAATTGTTAATAACAATGCTGCACCAGAACTAATGTAGCCAACGGCGCTAATTCCGGTTAATGCTAAGGTATAAAGTGTAATGGCTGATATTAAATGGAGCGCGATCGCAACAAATAAAGAACGACGCGCTAACATTCCCACATATTTGAGTTGTTTTTGATCGACTGTAATACCTTTTTCTATTGATTGAGCACCTTCTGCTAAAACTTCTTTAGCTTCAAAATGAATATTCCAGGGAACTGTAACTATTAGCAATAGCCATTCAAAAGTTGCAGCAGCTACGATCCAATCAAGAAAGCTACCTGCCGATATGTGTAGCCATTGGAGAATAGCAAAAACTAGCAAGATTAAGATCCCAAATCCCACGCTAAAACCTGCAAAAATAGACATTTTGACCGCCTTGGTTGTGTGTTACTCTAATTTTGGATCGGTTTTGTGGAGGAAACAAAGATAGTGTGACAGTTCAGGAAGTTTCATCATTTGGGAGAAGTTGAGAGGTGGAGAATGTCAAAATATAAGGCTTTGAGGTTTAAACTATTGAGAATACTAGATTTAATTGGGCGTTTTTCATCCCAGAAGATTAAGGATGAATAAAAGTTAATGGCAGAGGAAGAAGTTAAAAGATTGAAGGTTTCAACCGCAGATTTTTGATCTTCAAAGCTGAGGAAATAAACGGTATCATCAAAAACTACTGGTTGATTATTGATTGTGCCGATCGACCTAAAATCTAATTTTTTATAAAGTCCACAGATCGCAATTTTCCAAGGAGCAAAGGTGTAGGAACCAATGCCAAAAATCGAGAATTGAGGTTTATTATGATATATTTTGCTTTTTCTATTTTCAAAGTATTTTGCATGAGCTTCTAAATATTTCCAAGTTTTGGGGGCTAAAAATTTGATGTTATCAGTTGCTTCTCCAGCAAATCTTTGAGTAACTAGCATAAATCTATCAGTAGTTTTCGTGCGATTTTGAGCAACATCAGAGCCTTTAAGTAAAGGAAAAATATATGTTTTTTCAATATCTACTATTTCTCCTAAACCATTGATTAAGTTATCGCCAAATCGTTTAAGTTCCATTATGCTTGAACAGTCATGTTTAACGCCAGAGCGCCATTTTGTCTGAGTATTAAGATCGTATAATTTTTCAAATTTTTCAAAAGAATCTATGTCTCTGATTAAAATATTCTGGCGATATCCTATGCGCCAATAATTTGAACATTCTAAGCTGGTGAATACATTACAAAAATATTTTTTTGAATTGATATCGAATTTGCAAAATAATAAGCAAGCTTCAACAGTGGCATCAAAATATTTTTTGGCATCTATTTCGTAGGTGGCACAGTCAGCAAGATTGAGTTGCTTGGTATGTAGATAATTCAAGATTTTTCTTGCTACAGATGTTTTGCAAAGCATGGCTAAAGACGCTTCACGGTTTTGCAACCAATGAACAACTTGTATTAACATCCATTCTGATATATCAAAGTTACTTTTCCCTGTAATAGCATCTAAACCATGATGTTTTTGAAAGTTATTTTTTTGAGGTAAATTGATTCCTTCTATTGTTCCTTGTTGAGAGTTTGTCACCCAAGGGAAATTACCAAGCACTAATATTTCACCAGCTAGGCGATCGATCAGTGGAAACCAATCAAAATGGAAAAAATTACCTGAATTTACTTCAATTCTTGGATCTTGTAAAATTTGCTGTTTATTTTTAATTTCTTGCAAGTAATCTAAGTTAATTTCTAATCCTATAATTTTACTGGTTGATTTAAACGAGTTTGCCGCAGCTTCAATGAAGTTGCCGACTCCACAGGTTGGCTCGATTATTACATCAGGATTTACACCAAGATTTACTAATTTTTTGCAGACAATTTTAGATAGTTCTAAAGGTGTCTGAAAATCTCCATACTCTACTTTGGTTTTGAGAATTTTCCGAGTCATTTGTTAGCCATATAAACAGCTATTACGCCTTCTTGTTGACCAGCAATATCAATCACTCTTCCGTATTGAAGTCGCCACTGTAAAGCATTTGAGATAGTTAAAAATCCTTGAATGGGTGGATTCCTGAGAATATCATCGGCGATATTTGCTGCTTCAATTTCATCAATAGGCAAATTTCGGTCAAGCATAAAAGCAATTAAGTCATCTTTGTTTCCTTCGTTTTGTAAGATATTAATAATTCCACGAGTCATCTGGAAGTCGGCGGTTCTCTCAACACTTATATAAATTGTATGTAGAATTTTCAAATTGGCAGTCCGATTTGTGCTATTATCAATTTTATCATAGACAAAAATCAGAAGTGAATAGCCAAGACCAAAAATCTTTTGCCGCGCTGATTTAAAGGGACATGATGACTGGGGTTGCTTAATGCTTGTAACTTTGACATCAACAAGTAGCCCTGGAAAATCTAAGCCAGTTGCTGAATTGCCTTCTAAAAACTCATAACTTTCTTTGAGATATCTTTTAAACTTTTGTTCCAAATATGTTCCAATAGCTTTACCATCTGTGACACCATAAAGCAAGGGTTCTTGGTGCTGAGACTCAGCATCGGAAAATTTTGCGGCTTCAGAATAAAGGACTTCGATCGTCAGGGCTGGCATTATTATAGCTACAATAGTGAGAACTATCATAATTGTAGTATGGCGATCGCCATAAAATCTACCAATTATCAATTACCCTCTTTCCTTTTTGCTTCTGTTGCCACTGCTTTCAATTTAGTATAAAAATCAGTATGTTTAATCGGACTAACCAACTTTTCATTAGTTTCTAATTCGCTATCAGAATCCTCAGATTTTACCTCATTTATTTGCTCCTGATTAGAAATTTCTGCACTTTTCCCCGTCCAATTTGTAATAGAAAATTCACTGTATGACTGACTACTTTCTAATTCTTTTACTTCCCCAATTTCCTGATTTAGATTCGCAGATTGACGGGGTGGCAATTCAGAAGCAGCAGGAATTTCCCAATCAAGTAAATCAATTTCATTTTGGGCTAAAATAGGTTCCGTTTCAACCGTTGAATCGAGGGGATAACTGCTACAAACTAAACGTTCAAATTCGTGATTAAAATGATAAAGAGGTTGGCCGCGCCGTTGCCACATAGCTAATATATGTTCTACAGAAATAGTTTTATAACGCCCTTGATAAAGAGCTTCAATTACTGCTAAACGCAGCCAATAAGGGGGGTAAATAGCCAACCATTCACTCAGTAATTGTTCAACTGTATCTCTACTGATATCAAAACTGTAATGAATCAGTAAAGCCGCTGCTTGTGCAGATATTGCTTCTGTCATTGTTATTAGTTAGTGGTTAGTGGTTATTGGTTAGTGGTTATTGGTTATTGGTTATTGGTTAGTGGTTAACAGTTAACAGTTAACAAATAACAAATAACAAATAACAAATAACAGTTAACTAATCTGATAAACGTACACCGCCATCGACGGTTCCCACGCCGGAGAAAGGTTTGGGATTTCCTAACCAATTAAAATCACTGATTCGGAAAATAAAACTGCCGATTTGACGTTGAGGGTTAAAACGTAAAATTATCCCGTAGGTACGATGACTATATTCTAAAGTGTAATCCGTGCTGATTACTTCTCCACTTTGTAAATTAACTGCCGATTGAATCCCCACTCGCAAGCCGCCAAATACTTGTTGTACAATTCCCATTGAGAGGATTCTTAAATCTACTAAACGATCGAATAGAAATGGCGATACTCCATCCCGCGCTACTTGAGTGTAAGTGATGTTAAATGCAGTGTAATCCAAATAGTTACGAGAAAAATGGCCAAATTGACCTTGAATACCGATGCTACCAGCTAGGGAATTTTGGGAGTCGCCATTACTGTAAATACTGGTGACTCCTCTGATTCCTAATGCTAATTGTACAAAGGGAACTACTGGTCTAGCTGTGTATTTTAAACCTTGAGTTTGGGTGCGAGGTAAGGGTTTTCCTCTCCAAAGGTTGAAACCACGACTCGCGGCGAAACTGGCTTGAAAACGATTGAGATCGACGCGGTTATTGGGGCGAATTAGGGGTAGTAAATCGGGACGATCGCTATCAGCATTGATAAACTGATAACCAACTTGATAGCTAAGATTAATGTCAGTATTACCAATGGGAATTATGGGGGAAGCAAAAAGCACTCCGACGCTACTATGGACGGTTTGATATCCTAATGTGCCGTTAAATAGGCGATCGCGATAACTATATTCTGCCGTAAGAGTGTGATCTCCAATATGTTGTCTTAGTCGCAAATTACCCCGAAAGTTCTTTTCGCCAACATTGGGAAATCGATCGAAGTTAAGAATTTGTGCGCTTCCTTGAAGTCTGGTACGCGGTGCAAGTTTGGCGCTTAACCCCAACCTCATGCCATAATTATCAGGAAAAAATGGGTTTCCTTCGTGTTCCTTAATTGCTCTCTGAATGTAAAATTGGGGAACTACTGTTAGTTGTACTGGCCCTTTACTAAATACATTAAAGGCACATTCCGTATATAAACCGCCGCGATCGCCCCCATCAAAACCAAAGGTTAAACAAGGTCCATTACTGTTGCTACTATCAAACACAAACCTCTGAGGATAGATGGGTATTTTTAGAGTTTGATCGAACACCATCCGAGGGCTAGTTGTGACTAATTCTTGTGCGGTAGGGGAAATTTGCCTAATAATTGCCCGTCGCGCTCTTAATTCAAATTCTGGGGGCGAAAAGGGATCGTTACTAATCCGAATATTTGTGGCAATTCTGCTACCATCGGGTTGAATATCCAATTTATCCGCTTCAAAACGCACGCGGTTAACGGTTCCAACAATTTGCGGAAAGGTCAAAAATTGCCCTCTCCTACCACCAATAATAATGTTTGCGCCGGGATTTGCCCTGACACCGCGTAGGGGTTGTTGACTGAGAATGCGATCGCTCAGAGGTTCATCTAACACTCCGGCGCTAATATCTGTAGGTAAGTTGGGAGTAAGTTCTTCGCTGGCGGTGGGAAGAAAAAGTTCCCCTTTAGCTTGAGCGATCGCGCCTGTTTCTAAGCCTAAATTATATTCCATGCGATCGCCCCGGACAAGTTGCTGTCCCCGTCGATAAGCGACGTTTCCCTCGGCTACCATTTGCTGAGTTACTAAGTTAACTACGGCTTTATCAGCATCGATCGCACTCTGTCGAAACCTAACTATTACTTTACCAGTAGCAGTGACTATTTGTTGTTTTTCATCAAATTCCTGGCGATCGGCTTTTATTTCTAAAGTTTCTAAATCTGGAGGTTTGGGTGTTGTTGGTGTTTCCGGTTTAGGAGAAGTTTGGGGTTTAGGTTGGAGTGGTGTTTGTTGACTTTCTGGTGATTTTTTGGGCGCGGGTATTTCTTCAGGGCTAGGAATTTCTATTGATGGACTTTCTGGCGATTCTTCGGGTAAGGATCTTTCTGGTTCCAAATTACTGGGAATCTCTGTGGGTAAAGCTTCTGGCGTTCCCTGTGCCAATTTTTCAGAGCTAGGTATCAGATGATAAGTTGTAAAGGAGAAATTATCTGTATTTTCTCTATTTTGTGTTTCTATTTCTGTATTTACAGAGGAATTTTCTGGATTAGTAAACCCAATAATTACAGTGTCTTCACTATAGAAATCAACTTCTTGATGGGATTGATTTGATAAATTTGTTTCTACTGCTGGTCCCAATAGTTCCGCTGAAGATGTTGATTCTGCATTAGATAATTCTGCTGGTAAATCATCAAGTGTCTTTGCTTCAACTGGCTGATTTTCTGCGATCGCAGCTACACTATTTTTCACCCAATCCGGGGTAGTATCCTCTGTGATTAAGGTATGGACAATTGCAGGAGGTTCGTTTGGCTGTACCGGATAGGGCATAAGGAATTAAAAATTAAAATTTGGTAATTGGTAATTGGTTATTTGTTATTTGTTATTGGTTATTTGTTATTTGTTAATCGTAATTGGTAATTCATAATTGATAGCTGGTAATTGGTAATTATTGATTGGTAATTGGTGATTGGTGTTAGGTAATTGTTAATAACTCTTGCTTCACAATTAGTCATTAACCATTAGCCATAAACCATTACCCATTACCCATTCGTCATTACCAATTACCCAATCCGATCTTTATTCCAAGTCTCTGCGCTTGGGATTCCGCGCAGGATCGTTAGATAAAAATCCAAAAATGAATAAACAAGCAAAGAAGATCACAACGATATTAACGACGATCTTAAGGGTAAGCACAGTGTTTCTCTCCAAAAATATAAAAGTCTCAGTTCAACTTTAAACCCCCAAGAGCAAGCTAGGGGTTTTCCGCATTACCTTTAATAATATCTAAAGATTGCTCATTTTTTGCCGCTCAATATTTTCTCTAGCTGGATTTTTGCCCACTGCCAAATTTGCAAGCCCATTTCTTCTAACCATAGCATGGCTTTGTCAACGGACTCTAGTGCTTGCTCCAGGGGATGTTTAACGTACCCTGTAGATACTACTTGTGCTTCCCACCAATCGGGTACTGGATTTACGGAACTACTTTTTGCGGACTCTTCTTTGGCGACGCTAACTATTCGATCTTGCCTATCTTGATTTTTTTCTTCTATAGGGGGGTTGACTTTTGCTAAATTTTGTGCATTACCAGGCTGAACCGCTCTGGGTACGGGTTTGTACTCTGGGGTTGGGATGTATGGGTTATTATTATTTCTTTCGAGGATGGGAGGGATGGGCTTAATTCTGCGTTGGGGAGGAGTATACTCTTCTTCAGGATAAAAGGGGATTTCTCCAGTTACGGATTTCGGTTTTTGTGGGGTTTCTAAGATGTAATCGCGACTTTTCCGCTTTGGTTCGAGATTTGGTTGGGGTAGTTTATATTGAGCGTACAACTCTTCTACGATTTCCTGTTCTTTTTGTTGAGTTTCTATCCCTAAAAAGCGATCGACTGCTGATAAAAATGATTCAACTACATTTTCTATGCGTTCCTCGATCGCGCTAATTCCTGTAACTTTTTCTTCATTATTTTGCTGATTCACTTGAGTTTCTTGGGTTTTTTCTGAGGGTTGTCTGAGTTGTAAAAATCCGGGAGTAGGTATTGTAAAAAGTTTGCTCAGTGGGAATGGTGATTGGGGAATGGGTAAGGGAGAATTGATAGTTGACGATCGCTTAATTTCTTGGTTGTTCGTAGGTAATGTAGGTAATTGGTAATTACTTTTTCCTAATTCCCAGTTAGTTTGTTGACGGAGAATGTTGGCTTCGTCAAATAAATTAACTTTAACTGCGATCGGACTGGTTTGTACCCAAGCCATGACTCGCAATAGTTGACGCACGGGAGAGATTAAGTTATCCTGACTTGCTACTAGCTGTAAGTCAGTTTTTACGGTTAATTCGCCTTCGGCTAGTTGTCGCTTTTGGTAATAATTTCTAACTTCGCTGAAGATTTTTTGTTGAATTTCTTTTTGCTGTTCGACTGTGAGAATATCTAAGGTTTGATTGTCTTCAGCTACCAGTATTAAGTTGCGACTGGCTAGGGTGGTGGCTATGCCTAAGATTTGAGGACGGCTAATTACCTGTTGAGAAATTTCTGGCGCTGCGGATGTTTTTTCAAGTTCAATTTGGGGAATTTCTGGGTTTGTAGGTAGTTGAGGTAAGGATGAATCGGCGATTTTGTCAAGCTGGATTCTAATATTTTCGGTAGCGGTAGCGAGGGCTAAAATTTGTTCGCGATCGCTCATCGGAGTTTGAGGAATTTCCGGTGCTGGCGAGAGTGCGAGTAAGGGTGAGTCTGAAGTTTTGTGAGACTGGTTGAGGGTATCTGTCGCAGTTGTCAGCAATTCTTTAAACGCTGACAATTCAGTTGCTCCTTTTTGGGCGACTTTGAACCCAGTTACGGGTAAGTTATTTTGAGAGTTAACTTCGCTAACTCCCGGTAATTGTTTAATTGCTGGCTGAGGTGTTAAATTTGGTAAGGGTAATTCTTGGAGAAACGATAAAACTCGTTGAATTGGTGCATCAGTTTCAGGATATTCTGGATTTTCTGCGTTGACAAACCCTTCCAGTTGTGGAGTGTTTTCTTTTTCAACTTGTTGGAGTCTATTACCAATGTTACGGGCTGTTTGAAATAGCAGGTAAAATGGGTAAAGTGTGGCTTGCAATGCAGTCTCGGCAGCAAATTTCAGGTTTCGCAACCCGCGATCCAATTGATCGGCAACTTTCCGTGACTGCTGTGAGATAAAATTAAATACTCGGCTTTGATAGCGGTTGGAGGAAGACATAATATTTGTTATTTGTTATTTGTTATTTGTTATTTGTTATTTGTTAACTGTTATTTGTTATTTGTTAACTGTTATTTGTTATTTGTTAACTGGTGGTTGGTGGTTGGTGGTTGTTAACTAGATCCATCTTAAGATAAAATGTAAAATATGGATGCGTAACTCTAACTGTGTAATTTTCTTTCCCTCTTCCCTCTTCCTTCTTCCCTCTTCCCTCTTCCCTCTTCCCTCTTCCCTCTTCCTTCTTCCCTCTTCCTTCTTCCCTCTTCCTTCTTCCTTCTTCCTTCTTCCTTCTTCCTTCATTATGACTTTCGATCGAACTATTGAGAAATTGCGGCGACTGACTCAGCTTGATGTGCTGACTAATTGGCGATTTCGGGAAGGAGAAAGCGCGATCGCGCCACCTCCAGACTTACTTCAAGACTTAAACTCTTGGCCAATTGTCCAACTCAATCATAAAAGACACATCCCTTGGTCGGCCGGTCAACAAGTTTTGTGGCTAGGACAAAAATTAATTATTCCCCACAACTTGCATGGCTATCCTTTATCCGGCTTATCCCTCCGAATTGCCTTAACTTGGTGGGCCGCAGATACGCGCATCTTTGTTAACGGCGAGTTAGTACAATCCGGCGATCTATTTGATGCTACCACTCGTTTGCTGCTAACTCCCAAGACAGTGCCGGGCACAGAAATTTCCCTTGCTTTGCGCTTGGTAAGTCCCAGTCACGATGCTGGTGCTCTCACGCGATCGCTCCTACTTTGGGAATCCTCCGATTATCGCAGTCTCGATCCCGCTTTTGTCGCCGACGAGTTAGAAAATTTACAAATTTTAATTAAATTTACAAATTCCCATGCCCTCCGCACTAATACTCTATATTCTGCTACTAACTTTGTCAAGGAGTCAAACCAAAATTTTCCCGTTGAATTAATTGATTGGGCAGCATTGCCCGATCGAGAAAAATTTGAGCGATCGCTCTTCACCTTCCGCCAATCTCTCCTAGCTAGTTATGAGGAAATATTCAACCCAGAAAACAGCCTAGCCGCTGCCTCATCTAAAAAATCACCCTCGCCAGCACCGGAAAAATTAGTTATCCCAGAAATGGGTAAGGAAAATTTGACAGAAAATCCAACTTTGCCAGCTTTTCCAATTCAGACAACCCAGAAATCAGACTTACACCAATTCAAAATTCACCTCGTCGGCCACGCACATTTAGACTTAGCTTGGTTATGGCCAGTTAGCGAAACTTGGGAAGTCGCACAACGCACTTTCACCTCAGCAATTAACCTCCTACAAGAATTTCCCGACTTAATTTTTTGCCATTCCACACCGGCACTTTATGACTGGATAGAAAAACAGCGTCCTGACTTATTTGCTGAAATCAAAAAACAAGTAGCTAATGGCCGTTGGGAAATAGTGGGTGGCACTTGGGTTGAGCCGGAATTAAACTTAATTTCTGGCGAGTCAATTGTCAGACAAGTTTTTTACGGCCAACGTTATACCCAGGAAAAATTTGGAGAATTAATGCGCGTAGCTTGGCTACCGGACACTTTTGGTTTTTGTTGGCAGTTACCCCAAATTTTCAAGCAAGGCGGAATTAACTACTTTGTCACGCAAAAGTTACGCTGGAACGACACCACAGAATTTCCTTATCATGTTTTTTGGTGGGAGTCTCCCGACGGCAGTCAAATATTTAGCTTGATGTCTGCACCAATTGGCGAAGGCATTGATCCGGTAAAAATGGTAAATTATGTTCGCGATTGGCAAGGCAAAACTGGTTTATCTGATGCCCTATGGTTGCCCGGAGTCGGCGATCATGGTGGCGGCCCAACTCGTGATATGTTGGAGTTAGCTAAACGTTGGCAAAATTCGCCCTTTTTCCCGGAATTAGGCTTTACCAAAGCCGTTGATTATTTATCGTTAATTGAGGCTAAGTTATCAGCAAAAATCCCGGAAGTGCCGTTAGCAAGCCAGATAAATCCTGAATCTGTAATTCCGGTTTGGCGAGACGAGCTTTATCTGGAATTTCATCGCGGTTGCTATACTAGCCATGCCGATCAAAAATGGTGGAATCGTCGCTGTGAAGAGTTATTATATGAAGCTGAACTATTAGCAGCTTTGGCAAGTCTGACTTTAGGTAAGATTTATCCCAAGACAGAATTAGAGATAGCTTGGAAACAGGTACTTTTTAACCAATTTCACGATATTTTACCCGGTTCCGCGATCGCGGAAGTTTACCAAGATGCCAATCAAACTTGGCAAGAGGTGGCGGTTCAAGTTGAGAAAATCTTAACAACGGCAATGGAGGCGATCGCGTCTCAAATTTTTCTACCTTCGCCTCCCCATCCAAACGCGAAACCTATTATCATCCTTAACACTCTCAATTGGTCAAGGTCGGAAGTTGTCGCCATCCCTTTACCCGCTTCCACTAATTTAACTTGGCAAGTTTGCGACTTGGCGGGAAATTTCTTGGATTCCCAGCTGTCGGCGGCTGAGGATGAGAGGAGTGTAAGTCAGTTATTTTTAGCCTCAGACATCCCCGCCGTAGGTTATCGAGTATTTTGGTTGTATCCCCAACCAACTGAAACCCTGAAAAATACGCCCAATCAGGGAGAAAGTCAAAAAATAGTTAAGCTACCCCAAGTTACACCCTTAATTCTCCCACAGGATGGTACTTTTGGCAAAAACACATATTTGGATGGCAAAGATTGGGTTTTAGAGAATCAATTTATCCGGGTAAAAGTGGCGGGCAACACGGGGGATTTATCCAGCATTTATGATAAAGTTGAAAGCAGGGAAGTCTTGAATAAAGGCGGGGGAAATCAGTTACAAGCTTTTCAAGATAGCGGACAATATTGGGATGCTTGGAATATCGATCCAAATTACGCCAAATATCCTTTATTGCCAACTATTTTCAAGGATATTTATTGGATAGAACGAGGGAATTTACAGCAGAAGTTACGAGTAATTAGACAAATTGGCGAGTCGGAATTTTGCCAAGATTACATCCTACAAGCATCGTCGCCCATATTGAAAATTACCACAGTTGTTAATTGGCAATCATCTCATATTTTAGTGAAGGCGGCGTTTAGTTTAAACTTAGAAGCAGAGGCCGTAACTTATGAGATTCCCTGTGGTGCAATTGAGCGAAAAACGCGATCGGAATTACCGGCAGAACAGGCAAAATGGGAAGTATCGGCATTACGTTGGGCTGACATTACTGCTAATGGTTATGGCGTGAGTTTGTTAAATAATTGTAAGTATGGTTATGACGCAACATCCAATCAATTAAGATTAAGTTTGTTACGAGGTTCTACTTGGCCCGACGAGCAAGCCGATCGAGGTGTTCATCATTTTACTTATGCCCTTTATCCCCACGCGGGAAGTTGGCAAAAGGCTGAGACAGTGAAACGGGGTTATGAGTTGAACTTGCCTTTAAAGGTGAAGGTCTTGGAAATTGAGGGAAATGAAAGTAAAACTTTGCCCACTGTGGGTAAATTGTTAGATTTATCGGCGGAAAATTTGGTTTTAATGGCATTTAAGCAGTCGGAAGATGATGATAATCAGTGGATTTTACGCTGTTATGAGTGTTGCGGGGAAAAAGCTAGTTTAGAGTTAAAAAGTGATTTGGGATTGACGATTTTACATCCGGTTAATTTGTTAGAAGAGTTGGGGAATGAGGAGGGAAGTGCAAAGAAGGATATCTTTCAGATTTTGCCTTGGAAAATTGCTAGTTTTGCTGTGACTAAAGCTTAAAGATAGCGAGTTAGTTGGATGCGATAACGATCCTTTTTTGTCACCATTACTTCCCCAATTTCTAGTCTTCCTTTACCACGAATGGCGACCAAATCTCCTGATTTGATGATATGACTAGATTGGGTGATATCTTTCCAGTTAACTCGCACGTCTCCAGCTTCGATTAAATCCACCATTTTGCTGCGAGACATTCCGAAACCTGCGGAGGCGATCGCATCTAGTCGCATCGATGCTTCTACGGTGGTTAATTCTTTCTTTTTGGGTTCCTTAATTTTCAATTCGCTCAACTCGATCCGCTGAGTTTGTACGGGAACAGAACGCACTTGTTTTAAGTGCATTTCCAAATATTCTAACAGTTCCGGGACAACGATCGCTTGGGCTCCTCGTTCCCCTAAAACGATGACATCACCTGTTTTTTCTCGGACAATTCCTGAGCCGAGAATACTACCTAAAAAGTCTCGGTGTGAGGCGGAATCGAAGAGAAAATTACCAGATATTTCTAAGGCTGTGATGCTAACATTAGAAGTATCTAAGGGAATTTCAGCCCGGGCGATCGCCACTCTTTGACGTTCCGCCTGTGGATAGCCACCCCAAGCAATTATTTGTACTTCGGTTAAGCGGTTAAATACTTTTTGAATATCCGCTAATTCAGGAGGAGAAAGAAAATCAGTTAGGGCAATTTCCCAAGTCTTAATAGCTTGTTCAGCTTGGTCAATTACATGAGCAACACACTCGCGATTTTCAATTCCTTTTAGTAGTTCTTCTCTTGGTAACATTTTTTCGATCGAAGTAGTAATTTGAAAACTCCTTAAAATATAACACTTATTTTCGCCGATTTATCCACTCTTCCCCACCCGGTAACTGACTTAAATTCTCAGCTAAGATCGTAGGTAAATCTTTGGCAGAATTAACGTAAGTCAAATTCAATAACCTCACAGCAGTCTGGATAATCAGGTTTCTATCCACCATCTCTGCAAGTTCAAATTGATTATAAATGCCATTGAGCACTTCTTCACTTGCTTCCGCGATCGCATCCTCAAATACCTCTTCCTCTATCATATTTTCCCACTCATCGGGATTAACATAATAAGACGTTTTATTATCTTTAATATTTACCTTTTTGATTTCTCTAACTGCATTACGAATCGAACTCGCCCAAGAACCAGTTAATCGCTGTTCAACCTGATTTTTAATCAAGTGAATCACCAAAACATTTAAAAAAGATTGAATCTGTCGCAGAATTGCCTGTTTACTCATCCCATCCAACTCATCGACAATTGCCAAAGCATCCCTATAGCGTCCTTCTAATATGCTAGTTCTCAGATCGATTAATTCTTGTGTCATTTTTATCGTCCTCAATATTGCTAATATAGCTAGGGACTAGGGGCTAGGAGCTAGGGGCTAGGGAAGAGGGAAGAGGGAAAAGCTTGACGAAGTAAGGGATTATGAACGAGAGGTAAGAATTGGAGTTGCCCTAACCGCCTTGGCGATTGCTATAGCTAATTGCTAATGGCTAATTAATATGTCATTATCTGTAATTGCGATCGCATCCCTACGTTCCCAATAACAATTAACAGTTAACAATTAACAATTAACAATTAACAGTTAACAATTAACAATTAACATTCCTAAGCAGATTCCGGCTTAGGTAGCGAAGAAGGCAGCACCAAAAGTTCCGCCGTCGAACGTTTCTCCACCATTTCCTTAGTAATTATACAGCGAGAAACATCCTTACGAGAAGGCAACTCATACATCACATCTAACATTAATTCCTCCACAATTCCCCGCAACGCCCGCGCACCAGTTTTCCGTCGATAAGCTTCCTGCGCGATCGCCCGAATTGCATCCGCCTTAAAATCTAACTGCACGCTATCCATCTTCAACAACTTTTGATACTGCTTCACCAAAGCATTTTTCGGTTCAGTTAAAATCGCCATCAACGTTTCCTCATCCAACGGTTCCACCACCGCCAACATCGGTACTCGCCCAATAAACTCAGGAATCAACCCAAACTTTACCAAATCATCCGGTTCCAACTGCTTGAGCACATCCGCCGTCCGCTTTTCCTTCGGCTGTAATTCCCCAGGCTGGACAAAACCCATTGACTTTTTGCCCCTTCTCTGCTCCACCACCTTATCCAAACCCACAAAAGCGCCACCACAAATAAACAAAATATTGCTAGTATCAATCTGAATGCAATCCTGGTAAGGATGCTTCCGTCCACCTTGAGGCGGTACATTCGCGATCGTTCCTTCCAACATCTTCAACAAAGCCTGCTGTACCCCTTCCCCCGACACATCCCGCGTAATCGAAGGATTCTCACTCTTACGGGCAATCTTATCAATCTCATCAATGTAAATAATTCCCCGTTGAGCCTCCTCCACATCCAAATCAGCCACTTGTAGCAACCTGAGCAAGATATTTTCCACATCTTCCCCAACATAACCAGCCTCCGTCAGCGTCGTCGCATCCGCCACCGCAAACGGCACATCTAACATTTCCGCTAAAGTTTGAGCAAGCAAAGTTTTACCGCAACCCGTAGGGCCAATGAGCAGAATATTTGACTTTTGCAATTCCACCTCATCCCCCGGCGGCTTAGTATTACCCTTAGTCGGGATAAAACTTAAGCGTTTGTAGTGGTTATAAACCGCCACCGAAAGCACCTTTTTCGCCTCATCTTGACCAATTACATGGTCATCAAGAAAATTCTTAATCTCCCTGGGTTTAGGAATTTGGCCCAGGCCCAAATTTTTGCCAGATGTAGCGCGGCGCTTACTGGGAGCAGGCTCTTGGCGTGGGGGTGCTTGAGGCGCGATCGCATTGGAGTCAAACAACTCCTCATCTAAAATTTCATTGCACAAATCCACGCATTCATCGCAGATATAAACTCCTGGTCCTGCGATTAATTTGCGAACTTGCTCCTGAGATTTGCCACAGAAAGAACACTTTAGATGGGAGTCGTACTTAGCCATAACTGCCTCTTTATTTTAATGGGGTGACATTTTCTGCCGATACCGGAAGATTTTGCTTCAGGATCACTTGATCCACTAAGCCATAATCTTTGGCTTCGGCGGCTGACATGAAAAAGTCGCGCTCAGTATCGGCTTCAATTCTTTCCAGCGGTTGACCCGTGTGGTGTGCCAGCAATTCATTCAGCTTACGTTTATGATAGAGGATTTCTTTGGCTTGAATCTCAATATCTACAGCTTGACCTTGAGCGCCACCTAAAGGTTGGTGGATCATAATTCTGGAACTAGGGAGAGACATCCGCTTACCAGCAGCCCCCGCAGCCATCAGAAAAGCGCCCATACTAGCAGCCAAGCCGTAACAGATTGTGGTGACATCGGGACGAACTTGCTGCATTGTGTCATAAATTGCCATTCCAGCAGTCACCGATCCGCCGGGGGAGTTGATGTACAGTTGGATGTCTTTTTCGGGATCTTCAGCATCTAGGAACAATAGCTGAGCGACGATCGAGTCGGCTACTTGATCGTCAACGGGGGTACCGAGAAAGACAATACGCTCTCGCAGTAAGCGGGAGTATATGTCAAAGGCTCGTTCTCCCATCCCCGACTGTTCGAGTACCATTGGTACGACGTTGCTGGGGCTCACGGCGGATACCTCAAAGTTGTTGAAACTTGCAAATTGGTGGTTGGTCTGAGATATTACCATAATGATACCAGTCAAGGAGTGATAAAAGTTAGGGCTGATTTACGGCTGATGAGTGCTCAGTTTTGAGCATTTAGCTTTGATCTATTATGCCTTAGTCAGCCTGAGATGGGAAATGGGTTAAGTTTAATGAAGCGATCGGAGTGAGCGGCGATCGCACCTAGCCACCTCACAGACAAATATTTCGACGAACTCCCAGATGAAATAGTTGGGATTAATTATTTTAGTATTAATTATTAACTTAATTCTCCTGATTTTTCTCCATGATATCTCGAACATAGCCAATTACTCGGAAGTAAAGAAGGCCAACCCATCTGTAATGCTTCCATGCAGACAGCACGCACCGTCAACTGACAGTCAAGTAACTCTACACCTGCCTTTTCCACCTGCTTATTACCAATCTTTAAAATTGATTCATCATTAAATTCAAACGTCTTGTGACACTGAAGACAAATCAAATGGTGATGCTGATGGTTTCGTGGTAAATTAAGCTCATAATGCTTATGTCCTTCTGCCAATTCTAGTTCCCGCAAAATGCCAATATTAGACATTAAATGTAGGGTTCTATACACAGTAGATAAACTAATATTCTCTCCTTGACTCTTCAAAAAGTTGTAAAGTTCTTCTGCACTTAAATGATTCCCTTCCGGCAGATTTTGAAATACATTCAAAATAGTTTCTCGTTGAGGAGTCAGGCGACATCCCCTTTGATTAAGCTCATTTTTGAGAGAATTAAATTTATAAATAGCCATACTCAAATCATCAAAAATTTCTGATTAATTTTTATAACAACGTTGCTGACAAGCATTGCAAGCACTGGTTCTTGGTTCAAAATCAGCACAGCCAATCGCCTCCTCAGTACAAGCACTCATGGGTCGTACCGTACATTTAAGACGGTAATCATTAGTGAAAAATTCACATTCAGAACAAGGAATTTGATGCAGCCGTCTGAGTTGGGAAATTCCCTCTCGTATCCCTAACCAAACACTCCAAAAAAATAGCAACATCAGCGTCCAAGTACAAACACAGCAAATTACAACGGTCATATAATTCTCTTAATTCTATACTTAATTCAAACAAAACTCAAAACTATAGGGTGCGTTAAAATGCCGCACCCTACAGAATAGGTTAGTTCACGATACCTCGCAGAATCGCATCAATACCAGCAAAGTTTTCTAGCAGTAAATAAGCCAAGAAAGCTCCACTCGAACCACCAACCATAAAACCACCACGAAACAGACTCCAATCTTCAGGATTTTTCTGCCAATAAAACACCTTATTAGCTGCTCCCACCTGGCGATTATCGTAAACAGAAAGCACCATTGCCAAAATTAAAACCACTGCCAAAGTAGCCAGCAAAGCTCCCAAAGGTGCTAAACCCTTTGATTGCCAAGGCATCAACACCACAAAGAATCCCACCAAAAAATATCCGTGAGCCAAGCTAACTTCTAAACCCCGGACAATAGCAGGGCTGTTTCATTCTCG
>MBRE01000072.1:0-11053 GCA_001698425.1 Oscillatoriales cyanobacterium USR001
GAGGGTGCGGAATGTGGGATATATCTAAATAGAAACGAAGAAAAGAAAAAAATTTCGGTGTTAATAGAAATAGTGCTTACTCAAGCTATAGGAAGACAAAATGAAAATGATTGCATAGCTAGAGCTTTAATTAATTGGGTCGTTTACGATCTAGCTTGTGTGATATTACTTTTCATAGGATTTGCTGTAATTGGTAACTTTAATAGAAATATTTGTTGGTCTTCATTTGGCTGTTTAGAACAAAACTATATTAAACTTGCTTGGGCTTCATTTTTGTTAATATTAATTTCTATTTTAGATTACTGGCATCCCAAATTCTTTAAAAGGAAATTACCTTTAAGCTGGCTAACTAATGGTATATTTTATTGGGGAGATGAAAGCGAGTCGGAGGTACTAATTGATTAGATCAAATTAAATGCAGGTTTTTGTCAAAAGTATATTTTATCAATTCCTATTAACAAAATTTAACTTGACAAACTCAATATAGTTAAATAAGTATCAATAGATTCAGAAGGCAAAACCCGCAAAGTTTGATGAATTAAATCCGGCTCCAAACCCAAAGCCTCTAAGGGAATCACCCCTAATAAAGCATCCCTTCCTCCCGGTAATTCTAAACACTCAAAAGTTCCTTCTCGACCATAAAGTGAAATTTTGGCATCCTGAAAAATCTTAGCTTTGCTGATACCATTGGCCGTAGAAACATCGACTTCCTTGAGCAATTCTAATCCCAGTTGAGCAATAATTTCTGATGGCAGACATAAAGTTGTCGCTCCCGTGTCTACCAATACATTTTTTAAGGTGACAGAGCGCACTTGGCTGGCAGGTATTGTCCCATCTTTGGCTCTAATTTGGTCGGCACGGTTGATAATAGTGAGAGTTGTCAAAACTTTTCCCATAATTGCTGTGTTATTGCTCATAATTGAAACATTTTAAGAATTATATCACTTGACTGATTGTAGCACTTAATCGTGAGCGATCGCTTACCCCAAAATCATCTTTGATACACTCAATATAGTTAAATAAGTATCAACAGATTCCGAAGGTAAAACCCGCAAAGTTTGATGAATTAAATCCGGCTCCAAACCCAAAGCCTCTAAGGGAATCACCCCTAATAAAGCATCTCTTCCTCCCGGTAATTCTAAACACTCAAAAGTTCCTTCTCGATCGCCTATCGCAATAGTAGCATCTCGAAAGATTTTCGCCTTGCAGATTCCCGCAGCAGTAGAAACATCGACTTCCTTGAGCAATTCTAATCCCAATTGAGCAATAATTTCTGATGGCAGACATAAAGTTGTAGCTCCCGTGTCTACCAATACATTTTTTAAGGTGACAGAGCGTACTTCGGCGGGAGAAATGACCCCACGATTTGCCAGAATTTGATCGGCACGGTTGATAATAGTGAGAGTTGTCAAAACTTTTCCCATAATTGCTGTGTTATTGCTCATAATCCCAACATTTTAAGAATTATATCACTTGACTGATTGTAGCACTTAATCGTGAGCGATCGTAACCTTTTGAGTCCCAGACAGTTTTATCTACTATTAGCTATATCTTCAAAAGTATCTACTAATTATGTTAACATCAAAGAAACTTGGTTTCTAACAATTAGCAAATAAATCTAGGGGTAAATGTCCGTAAGTACCGTTAATTCCTCCTTCTATAGAAGATTGACAAGAAACTAACACGCCGCGAAAAGTTCCGTTGTAGCTATCAACATAGTACGAACCTTTGAGAGTATTAAATTTGATATAAACTGAGCCATCAACTGACTTAGTAGTATAGTCAAGATTTGCCTCATAACCTAAAGCTTTTAAATAGGCTTCTAAAGCTAAAAAACCTTCTTCTATTGAAGAAGCACAGATTCCTAACATCTGGTAATCTGAGGAATTGGCTAACAATAATAAAGCCTTTCGTAGCTGCTCTCTTTCCAAGTTAGATGGCATGATTCTCATGTCCAAGCAGGTAAAAGTTTCGATGATTTTTTGTGCTTCTTCAACTGTTAACATAAAGGGAATGGGTAATGGGTAATGGGTAATGGGTAATTGGGATTGGTATTGATTTAAGGTAAAATCTCCAATCCGGCAGGGGTTAAGTCCTCTGAAGAGGACTAATAAGTTTAAAAGTCTTCTTCAGAAGCTATTAAGCCATAAAAATCAGAGTTCCATGATTTAATTCTAAAGTATCTCCGATGTCAATGCCATTATGAAAAGCTGCTAAGAGAATTTCGCTGGTTTTACCACAGGCGATCGCGCCACTAGCATCAATTCCAATTGCACCAAAATCCCGTTTATGTTCGTGTGCTTCGGCAAAAGAACGCTCAAAAGCTCCCTTTAAAGAAAAACCATCTGTTACCCGAATTACTATCCGTGCGGCGAGACATTCATCCATAATATGCTCGCCAATTCCCGTACAACTAACGGCGGCGCTACCAGTAGCATAATTCCCCGCCGGCATTGCGGAATCACTCACTCGACCAATGCGTTCAAAACCTTTTCCACCAGTAGAAGTAGCTGCTGCTAAACATCCGTGAATATCTAATGCAACTACGCCAATTGTACCAGTACCGGCAGGTTCGGAAACGACGCTTGCCATACTCTTATTAAAATTACCTTTGCGTTCTTCCATCCACTCATTTAATCGCAAATCAGTAATGGGATTATAAACTGGTAATTGTAATTCTCGTAGCAATTCTAAAGAACCCAAATCCGATAAAACCCGGTCATCAGAAGTCTGTAAAAACTTGGCTAACTTAATCGGATTTTGTACGCGAGAAACATTAATTACGCCGCTAAAACTTTGAGTAAAACCATTCATCAAGGAAGCACTCATTCGCACTTGACCATCAGATTGTAATACGGAGCCAGTACCTGCATTAAATCGCGGTTCATCTTCCAAAATTTCACAACCTTTGACTACTGCTTCTACAGCACTGACACCATCTAAAAGTAGCGGATAAATTATCTGCAAAACTTCACGAAGCGACTTTCTGACAGCTTCTAGTCCTCCTTTACCTTCAAGAGAACTACCAGCGCCACCATGAATAACTAACTTAGGTTGTACTTGTTCAGAAGCCATTATTTAAAACCTCAATATTTCTTTTTTTGCATCCTTTGTGTCTTGGCGGTTCCCTTGTCTAACTTTGAGCTTGAGAGCGACGGCGACGACAGCGTTCGGAGCAGTATTTTACATTATCCCAGGAATTGACCCATTTTTTTCGCCAACTAAAAGGGCGATCGCAAGTTAGGCAAATTTTAGTGGGTAAGTCAGATTTAGATCGGAATCGTGGCATAGTTAACTTAAGATTTTAAGCTATGGAAATGTCAGATAAAGTTTTAGATCGGATACGGATTATTTTAGTCGAACCTGCGGGTCCATTAAATATCGGTTCTGTGGCTCGTGTGATGAAAAATATGGGTTTACAGCAGTTATTCTTAGTAAATCCTCAGTGCGATTATTTAGAGGAAGATGCTAGAAAAATGGCCGTTCATGCGATCGATGTGTTGGCATCTGCTAAAATTGTGTCAACTTTACCAGAAGCGTTAGAAGGATGTCAAAGAGCGATCGCGACTACAGGCCTTTATCGATCGCTACCAACCGCCTTAGAAAATCCCAAATCCGCCCTGCCTTGGCTCCTAGAATGCCCCTCCGCCTTAATTTTTGGCAGAGAAGATACGGGATTGACTAACGCCGAATTAAGCTACGCTCAACGCCTAATTCGCATTCCCACCAACGATGTATATCCCTCTTTAAATCTTGCTCAAGCTGTGGCGATTTGCTGTTATGAACTTTATCAGCTAATTTGGGAACGAGGGGAGGAAATTATCAATTATCCATTACCAATTACTGATGACCAATTATCCATTTCTTCTCAGGCTTCTTTAGAAGCTTTAGAAGGATATTATCAACAATTAGAGGCTTTATTGCTCAAAGTTGGCTATCTTTATCCTCATACGGCCCCAAGTCGGATGGAGAAATTTCGTCGCCTATTTAACCGTGCTTATCCAAGTTCAGCAGAAGTGTCAATGCTACGGGGAATTTTCAGGCAAATAAATTGGGCTTTGGAAACCTATCCAAAAAACTCAATAGATGATACTCTGGATGGATCGCGGTCAGATAGTCTGCCAGGTTAATCTTGCGATTTTCAATCTCAAATCTCAATCTCAATCTCAGCGATGTAAGGAGTCAATTGTGGCTGAACGTTTTCCAACCAGGTCAATATTTTCAGTAGTATCTTCTTCTTTAGAGTCCGACTCTAAACTTGCTAAATCTAACAGTGGCGACCAATCTAGTAATTCGCCACGTCGGACTCGTTTAGGTCAAAGGGAGGTAGGAAAAAGTAGTCGAAATAGTGTCACAGTGCCAGTTCCCGATCGAGGAAAAGTTGCCAATTTACAACCTCGAAAAGTTAGTGCTAAATCGAAAGTAGAAAATTTGAGTGCGATCGCAGATTCTATTAGTCGCAAACCACCCAAAAACCCAATACCGTACCGTTCGAGTCATCAAATTGATGTTCCCCAAAGGCGGAAAAATGAAATCGAACCGGCTCCACTTCCGAAAAATCGCCCAATTTCTGGCCCTACTTCCCAACCTAAAAATCGACCAATTAAACGCACTCGACGGCGCGGAACTTCCCCTTTGGTTTATGCTACTCGCCTGTTAATTTTAGGTGTAGGAATTGCGGTACTTGCGGGTACTGTAATTTCAGTTCTTAGCTCATTTAGTCGCATTAGTCAAACAACTAAAGAAATCGCCCCAGAAGTTGTAGAAAGTCCTTCGCCTTCGCCTTCCCCGGTAATCTTGACATTACAATTAAATCAAGAAATGGTAGGACTTAAAGCTGAAATTGATAAGTTAACGGCTCAATATTCGAGTTTAACACCAGGAGTTTTTATTGTTGATTTGGATACGGGAGGCTATACGAGTGTTAGTAGTGATGCTTCTTTTGCCGCAGCTAGTACAATTAAAGTACCGATTTTAGTGGCTTTTTTCCAAGCAGTAGATGAGGGAAAAGTGCATTTGGATCAGATGTTAACTTTGCGATCGGAACATATTGCTAGTGGTTCTGGAGACTTACAGGATCAAGCGCCAGGAAAGAAATTAACTGCTTTGGAAGTTGCCACTAAGATGATTGAAATTAGTGATAATACGGCAACGAATATGTTAATTGATTTGTTAGGGGGTTCGGAGGCTTTGAATCAAACGTTTCAGACTTGGGGTTTGAAGGTGACAGCAATTAGAAATAGTTTACCAGATTTGGCAGGTACAAATACAACAAGTCCAAGGGAGTTAGTGAATTTAATGGCGCAAGTTAATCAGGGTAGTTTGATATCTCAGAAGTCCCGCGATCGCCTGTTTCATATTATGCGCCAAACTCAAAATGATTCTCTGTTACCTAGAGGTTTAGGTGAAGGCGCAATGATTGCCCATAAAACTGGTAATATTAACTCTTTATCCGCTGATGTAGGGATGGTTGATATGCCTAATGGTAAGCGTTATCTTGTCGCAGTAATGGTTAAGTATGGCAAAAATCAAAAGACTGCTGAAAAGTTAATTCGTGATATTTCTCGCACCACTTATCAATATCTGGAACGAGGTGATGATACTGTTACTTCTCAATAAAATATTAAATAACCCGCCCCGAATACTGTTACACAACTTTCGAGAATTGGTATTACTCGGATGGTAATATCAAAGCTAAGGCATGATTCACAAGTTCTTCTTGATTAACCAGTTTTGCTAATTCTTCTGTATGATAAATTCCTTCTGCTACTTCTAATGATGCTCGATCGAGTGCATTTAGATATGCTTCTTCTAGGGTTTCTAACAACTCTTCAGGAGTCAGGTAATATCCCCCTGCTTTTCGGCGCTTATTTTCTATCTGAATTTCTCGCACTGAATTACGAATAGAAACATCCCAAGAACGAGTTGTCCGATTTTCTGCTTGCTGTTTAATTAGATGCAGCAATAGAATTACAGCATAGCTACGAATTGTCTTAATTATATCCTTTTTGCTCATTTCTTCCAATTCCTCAACAATAATTAGCGATCCTTTGATATCGCCTTTTAGAAGGAGATTTTTGAGTTCTAGTAGTTCTTCCATAATCTTTACTCCGATGGTAATATCAAAGCTAAGGCATGATTCACAAGTTCTTCTTGATTAACCAGTTTTGCTAATTCTTCTGTATGATAAATCCCTTCTGCTACTTCTAATGATGCTCGATCGAGTGCATTTAGATATGCTTCTTCTAGGGTTTCTAACAACTCTTCAGGAGTCAGGTAATATCCCCCTGCTTTTCGGCGCTTATTTTTTCTCTGAATTTCTCGCACTGAATTGCGAATAGAAACATCCCAAGAGCGAGTTATCCGATTTTCTGCTTGCTGTTTAATGAGATGCAGCAACAGAATTATAGCATGGCTGTAAATATTATCAATTATGTCATTTTTACTCATTTCTTCCAATTCCTCAACAATAATTAGCGATCCTTTGATATCGCCTTTCAGGAGTAAATTTTTGAGTTCTAATAGTTCTTCCATAATCACCTTACCTTAAACTTATTCTTCTAGTTTACATGAAAACTATCTAACCACCTTCTTCCTTCTTCCCTCTTCCTTCTTCCTTCTTCCCTCTTCCTTCTTCCTTCTTCCTTCTTCCTTCTTCCTTCGACTAAAATCCCAAATCAGCTAAAGCAGATTCCGCCTCTTCAAACACATCTTCATCAGTCATTTTTTCCCAATCAACATCGCCAATTTCCCGATAAAACTTCTCATCATAAGGGCGAGTTTGTACCACTACCGGCATGGGTACAGCATGGCCTAAAACCAAAGCTTGCTGCTTAGAATCTAACTTAGATAAAACAGATCGCAAACTTTGTCCTCCAGAAACCCCGGTAAAAATAGCATCAATATCTTTATCATCATTCAGCAAAGCAGTAATTCTCGTCCCAACTTGTGACATTACTTCAGCATCAATTCCAGAAGGTCTTTGATCCACTACTAACAGCGTTACAAAATATTTTCGCATTTCCCTAGCAATTGTGCCAAAAATTGTGGAACGGACAATGGCGGGATCGAGAAAGCGGTGTGCTTCTTCAATCGTAATTACTAATGGTTGTGGGCGATCGCATGGATTTTTACTGCGGAGAAAATTATCTGCTTTCTTGACATAAGACTGGTGAATCCTGCGAGTA
Organism: Oscillatoriales cyanobacterium USR001; assembly: GCA_001698425.1. Classification (GTDB taxonomy): domain Bacteria; phylum Cyanobacteriota; class Cyanobacteriia; order Cyanobacteriales; family Microcoleaceae; genus Kamptonema. The sequence goes on from MBRE01000072.1 coordinate 7,188, forward strand.
ATCACATTCGCTGCTAACATATAAGATAGCATATCTGAATGAGAACCAAACTCAATCACTACATTCTTACCCGCATCCAAAGACTGCAAAATTTGACCGACATAATTGTGATTAGAACGATTCTGAATGTATTTCAAATCATTTAATCTTTCCAGTTTTCTCTGCAATGCCATAATTGAAGATTTATTGCCTCGCTTTTCTTCGCAAAACATTTGGATATCTTCATTACTCATTGCCAATAACTTACTAATCCAAGATTTACCAAATTCATTCCGCAGAATAATCGCATTTTCTAAACTAGCTTCCGAAAGATTTAACTCCCGTTGAACTAAAGAAATATCTTCAACTTCTATTTGATCGTAACTCAAATACAGTTCCATCGCATCCCGCACACCTCGGCGTTTTGTGGCTTCTGGATCGAGGGTATAAATTTCAATTTGACTGGGAAATAACTGTCGCAACCCTTTAACTGTACTAAATTTTTTACCTTCTGAAACAGCTTCCCATCCATACTCAGAGTGCATATCAAAAATTAAATTCACAGCGGCTTTTTTCCGAATTATCCCAGATAAAAGTAAGCGAGTTAAAAAAGATTTTCCAGTTCCAGATTTTCCAAAAATTCCATTACTCCGTTCCACAAATCTGTCTAAGTCTAGGCAAACATCTACTTGCATATCAATGGGTTGTCCGATCGCAAAATTGCGGCGAGTGGGGTCATCTTCCCAACCAAAAACTGCCCGAAAGTCGCCCTCGGTGGCATCGAAAACTTGAGAAAAGTGACTGGGAATAGTTTTAACAGGTAGTAACTCAATATCGGCACTAGATTGAGGTTCCATCGAACCTAAATTAGAAGTTTTAGCTTTCTTTTGTTTGGCATTATTGGCATTTGCCGGGAAAATTGATTGTGTTTTTTCTCGTTCGGCAGTTAACATTAACATCGGTGACAATTCAATAGTCCCGTAGGTACTACTACCCGCGAGAACTGCTTGCATAAAATCATCATTAGGGTGAGGCGGGTTAGCGATAATTCGACTGCTAGATGTTCCTAATGATACGTCTGTTAGCATACAGAAAAAATGCGATCGCACTCCTCGCACTACCAAGAATTTACCTACTCTCATTTCTTCTACGGAAACGTCAGGATGCAGCCGAACTTCTAACCCTTTGCTGAGAGAACCTTGAATAACTGAACCTAAAGGTTTATCCATCATTATGATTGTTAATTGGCAAGAGAATATAGCTATTTTACCTTAAAAATAAGGTCTGTATTTGATTTTAAGTTTAAAAGTCTTCTTATACCAATTCTCTAAATGCTGACTACAAATAAATTCCGGTATTATACTTTTGTGGAATAGAAATTAAATAAGTTAGCTTGTTTGTAGTAAGCGCCAAGCGCGCTCTTTGCGCTTACTACAAACCAAATCATCAAGTTATTTAATTTTCATTTCTGTCAAAAGTTGAATATTTACTATCTGTAATCATACTTTCAAGAATTGGTATTAGTCCTCTTTAGAGGACTTTAGTTATTAGACAGGGACTTTAGTCCCTGGTGGGCTTTCAGCCTAAGTTGACACTAATAGGCATTACCGTGTCCCTACCCGTTATCTGTACTTAAAATCTGCTGTATCTCCTTAAGTTTATCAGCAACTTTACCACTAATTAATAAACTTTCAGCCTTATCTAAGCCAGAAGTCATATCTGGGCAAATTCCATAACGCCACAAATAAAACCCACTATTCCAGAGAATAGATTTCATTAATTCCGACGATTTACCCTGCAAAACTAACTGCATTTCTGCAATTAATTCTGAAGTGGAATTTAGAGGATAGTTTTTATTACTAAACCCATAATCAGCCCGATCTAAAAGTAGCCGTTCAAAAGGTTTATCTGGTTGAGAAATGCCAATAATTGAAGTCCGATCGCGCGGTAAATCACAACTACCTTCTAATCCCTTAACTGTTGTAAATTTCTTAGTTTTCCGTAAATTAAACGCCTCTTGAAACATATTTTCCGTCGGTGGATGCACGTATCCACAAACAATATGAGCATCTCCCAAATATGGACACCAAATTAACTCCATAGTCGCAAAAGGCGGACGCTTTCCAATTTCCCGGCGATAGGAAACTAGATTTTCTGCTTGGGGAAAATGCGTAACAATATAAATAAAACCTAAGCCAGATTCATTAAATACCTTTTGAACTTCTAAGAGAGAAAGTTTTGTCCAATCAATACCTAAACCTTGCCAGATTTCAATCAGGGGTATACCTTCTTTTGTCGGCATTGTATTACCGCCGTGCATGATGACAGGTACACCGGCCGATACTAAAATTAAAGCAGTTAAAGGAGATAGAGGAGCGGTACGCGATCGACCATCGTAAGGTACTCCAAAAATTATCGGAGATATATTCGCAAAATTCCCCATTTCTATCGGTTTTAGCTTTGGACCAAGTTCGTCGTAAGCATCTAACATTCCTGCTAATTCTGCACCCGTTGGCCGCTTAATCCGATGAGCAATCATAAAAGCTCCTATTTGGGCTGGTGTGGCTTCTCCTAATAGCATCATTCGGGTTGCGGCGGCGGCTTCAGAGCGAGTTAAATTCTCACCTGTATGCACTCCACTACCAATTTTTCGCACTAATTCTCGAAATTCATTACTCATAATTAATTTGTTATTTGTTATTTGTTAACTGTTAACTGTTATTTGTTATTTGTTAACTGTTATTTGTTAAATGTTAACTGTTAACTGTTAACTGTTAACTCTAATATTTAATGTTTCTGGTTGTTCAGCTACCCAATTTTTTCCACCATTGACGATAGAGAATGGAGGTGTAATTAACTCGCGGACTAATCGCCAGAAGTGTTGGATAGGAGGAATTTGCATTCTATCCTGAGTCGTGACAATGACAACTTGGCGACTCCAAATTGGATCGACGATTGCCTCCTTAATCGTAGATACCTTACTATTAGATGGAGAAGGCGCGATCGCCCGAATTGCCAGAGTTGCATCCGTACTAGCTTCCATCAAAGCAGAATGTGGCAATAGAGCAATCAATTCACCCTGTCGCACCACCCCTCGGAAAGCATCCAAAGTATTCAACTCCAAAACCGCATTTAGAGTCAAACCCATCCTAGCAAACTGATCCTGCACCAAGCGTTGCATCCCGTAGCCATCCTTAAAAACAACTTGCGGGTAGCGACTCAACTCAAGCCAAGGTATTCGTTCATATTGTATCAGCGGATGATTCGCCGCCATCAACACCTCGATCGGCTCATTGTAGAGCACTTCCACCAGCATTTCCGAACCTTGAGTAAAAAAGGGATTATTCATCACGATCGCCACATCCACCATACCGTCCTTAAGCACCTTCAAAGCGCGATCGCTACCCAAAGCCGTCACCCGCAACTGCACTTCAGGATAATCTCGGCAAAACTTTTGTAACACCGGCGGTAAATACGAAGCACAAATCGAATGAATCGCCGCCACACAAAGTTCCGGCTGCTTTCCCGCCAACAAATCAGTCAACTCCGACCTAGCATTATGCCAAGTTTGACAGATTTTACGCGCATGAGGTAAAAGTCTTTCACCCCCCAGAGTCAGTTTAGCCTGAGCAGTACGATGAAATAAAGGCATTCCCAGTTCAGCTTCTAGCACCTGCACTTGACGGCTAATCGTAGATTGGGTAACGCCACACTTTCGGGCTGCTTGCTGAAAGCTGCCAGTCTCAGCAACAGAAAGAAATGCTTGCAGTTGCTCTAGGCGCATTGAAGTTTAAATGTACAAATCGAATTTTCTTGCTCTGAGTGACATTAACTGATTTGCAGAAACAATTTAGTACATCTTGATACAGAAGGAAGAAGGAAGAAGG
>MBRE01000072.1:11233-14174 GCA_001698425.1 Oscillatoriales cyanobacterium USR001
TTACCAATTACCCATTACCCATTACCCATTACTAATTAGTTAGCCCCTCTAACTAAAATTACAGTACAATCGCAACTGCGAGCTACTGCTTCAGGAATATTACCTTGAATCACTTGTTTTAACAACCCCTCTCGGCTTGCGCCCAAAACAATTACATCGCACTGATTTTGTTGCGCTAAATCAATTAAAGCATCAGAAACAGACTTAGCGCAAACAGGAGTTGCCATTACTGAACAATTAAGTCGCCGCTTCAGAAAGTTAGTTGCTTTCTCTAAATCACTTGTATCGGTTTCGGTAGTAGAAGGCTGATGAACTTGGCATAATCTAATTTCTGGAAGCGAACTCAAAGCAACTAAAGCTGGTAACAATTTTACCGCAGCGGCTTGTTGATAATTTCCCCGAATTGGTACTAGCCATCGGTGCAAATTCATAAGGGTGTGCAGTCCTAATTCCTGCATTTTGATGTCTGAATCTGGGATAGGACATTGAGCATAAGGTATAGAACAATTACCTTCTGGGATGGGACAATCAACAGTTAAATTAGTTTCTGAAGATAATGATAAATTATTTACCACTTCATCGATCGCTAATTTATGCTTTTTTACTAATAGTTTTTCGCTCCACTTGACTAAAACTACTTCACAACCTGCTTGGCGAATTACAGTATCAACAACGTTACCAAAAATTCTACCGGGAGCCGCTGTTTCCCCTTGCCAACCCATTAAAATTAAATCAATATGTCGCTCTTTTATTGTTTCCAAAATGGCGTGAGCGACATCGTGAGATACGCGGATTTGAGTATGTATAGGAATGCCCCAATTTTTAGCAATTCGCTCCGCTTGTTGCAATAAACGGCGGCTTTTTGTGGTGCGTACCGATGTTTCTGAAGGGGCACTATTGCGGGGTACTACCATGACTTGCAAGCATTCTAGCTCGCAATTACGATCGCGAGCGATCGCGGCTGCCATCCGTAACATCGCCGGAGCCGTTTGGGGATTGTTGAGTGGTATCAGTATCCGCCCACTTCCTACCTGGGGAGCCTTAGTTTGATATACAATGTAAGAAGGTTCTGGGTGGGGACCGATCTGTTCAACTCCCCCCGTTAATTGGTCAGATTCGGCTCGGATAATGTCACTGCGGGTAATAATCCCGACTAAATGACGACCTTCTGTAACTGGGAGACGACTGAGATTATATCGATTAAGGAGGCACAAAATCTCACTTAAGGTATCCCGACAGTCTACCGCAATGGGTTGTGCGGTCATAATCTCACTTAATGGCGTGTCTCCGGGTAATTCGCGGGTGCTGGCGTGGGCTAAATCTGTTTGAGTAACAATTCCCACTAATTTACCAGCATCAACGACTGGGAAGCCTCGATGATGCGATCGCGAAAAGGCCTGAGTTACTTCATCCAAAGTCATTTTGCTGGATAAAGTCTCAACTCGACGCTGCATTACATCAGAAGCGTGGAGACTGCTTAAAGCGTCATTGGGGAGCTTATTTTTTTTGATTTCAATACCGCTAAAGTCTAAAAGATGGTCATAAAGTGACTTACTATCGACTATTTCTGCTACTAAGTAAGCGATCGCGCAGGACATCATCAAAGGTAACACCAATTTAAAATCCGTAGTAATCTCAAAAACGATTACTACTGCCGTAATTGGCGCTCTAGTAACAGCACAAAAAAACGCTCCCATTCCAGCGAGAGCGTAGGTTGTAGCGATTCCTAAAGCCAGCCAATTTTCCTGCCAAATTCCGACAATATGACCTAAAGCAGAACCCAGAATTAGGGAAGGGGCGAATAAACCTCCGGGAGCACCCGATCCAGCGGCTACACTTGTGAGAGCAAAGTGAGCAAAAAAGGCGATTAAACTGGTAGGAGCACTGGCTTCTCCAGTGAGGATAAATTCTCGTAAACCGGTGTTATTACGGAAGGTTTCGGGAAGTGCGGCCACTACTAAACCGCAGATTAAGCCAGTTAAGGCGACTCGTAGGGGAAATCCTAAAGGGAGCGATCGCCGATTAAATTTTAATACTTTAACTATACTTTTAGTAAAAAATGCTCCTAATATTCCAGCTAATACTCCCAAAATTAGATAAAAAGGGATTTCTTGAGCAACAAAATTGCTTTGGTGAGTTACAATATTCAAGTTTAAACTATTCCCGCCTAACAATTGCGAGACAACTGCACCAATAAAAGAAGAGATAATTGCTGTACCTAAAGTTAGACCAGAAACATCATAAAGGAGTTCTTCTACTACAAATAACACACCTGCGATCGGGGTATTAAAACCTGCTGCTAATCCCGCTGCTGCGCCGCAGGCGACTAATTGACGGCGATATTCTGGAGAAGTTGGTATCGAATTACTAATCCAAGTAGCTAAAGATGCACCAATTTCGACAGTCGGCCCTTGTCTTCCAAGAGTTAAACCGGAACCTACTGATAAAATAGTGCCAATTAATTTTGCGATCGCGACTCGCAAATTTAACGACGGACCAACACCAGCTAGGGCTGCTTTTACGTGGGGAATGCCACTACCAGAAGTTTCTGGGGCAATTCTTTCTACTAGCAAACCGGTGAGTAATCCTCCCAGACAACCCACACTCGGCAATAATAACCAAGCGGGAACAATTAAGGAAGCCCAAACTCGCCAACTTCCCAACCATCCTACGCCAAGTTTGAGTAAAACTCCTGCTAGGCCGCAGACTAAACCAATTAGACAAGCTTCTAAGATAGCAAGGCGTTTTGGTCGTAGAAATTGAGAGGCGATCGCCCTAGAAGAACCACGAAATTGTTTAGAAACGGGAATATACCACATGGTTATATTTTATTTTGGTTCGTAGTAAGCGCTTTAGCGCGCTTGGCGCTTACTACAAACTAAGTTAGTCGCGATCGAAGTTGCTATAAATGTTGCAAGATGTTAGAGTCGATAGGAGCGTT
>MBRE01000073.1:0-20692 GCA_001698425.1 Oscillatoriales cyanobacterium USR001
TACTCCAATAAATCCAGTCCCCATTGTATGGACTAGCATCACCTTTGACTTTAATATGCCTTACGATTGGCGTACTTGTGTGAGTGAGTAATTCTACTCCATCTTCGGTTCTGAAACACCAATTTTGTTCTCCTACTGTTCTCCAGTATTTGTCCTTGTTGATGTTACCCTTTCCCCTCGTTCTTGCCCAAGCTCTTAACTTTTCCCAGGTTAGATGGTCAACTTTAGCAAAGGTTTCTTTACTAACGACTGTTGAGTAATAGTTTGACCATCCCCTAATAATTGGATTCAGCTTACTAATTAAAGCAGCTTGGGGGGCGGTTTTATGGGTGTCTATTACCTCAGCAATCTTGGCTAGATGAGTCTTGACCTTGGCTTTTGAGGGTGTGATTATTGTTTTAAAACCTAGTTTAGAATGACCATTTGATGCAGCACGATAATTTCCTACTTTGTGCTGTTGTACATGGAATCCTAAGAACTCAAACCCAACATTACCATCAATCTCAATGAGGGTGTGGGTTAATTTTGTTTTACTTGGTTTTAATTCCAATCCCATGTCACTTAACCAATTAGCAATTATCTCTTGACATTTCTTAACTACGTTCAAATCCTCATGGATTATTACGAAGTCATCAGCATAACGGATTAGGCTAAGGGCTTGACTATTTTTTGCTTTTTGCCCTTTTAGTGTTTCCGCATACTGTTTAACTCTTTCTTCCATACCATGTAAGGCAATGTTCGCAAGTAGAGGTGAAATTACCCCGCCTTGTGGTGTACCATCATTAGTAGGAAAGAGTTTGTTTCCATCCATGTACCCTGCTTTGAGCCACGCTCTAATTTGACGGCTCATTGTGGGGTATGTGTGTATTTTGGAGAGTAATGCTTTGTGGTCTATACGGTCGAAACACTTGGCAATATCAGCATCTAGCACATATTTGGCTTTCAGCTTAACACTGTCGAATATTGCTCCAATCGCATCGTGACAGGAACGTCCTGGTCTAAAACCGTAACTGTTAGGCTCGAATTTCGCCTCCCATTCAGGTTCTAACGCTAGTTTGACTAACGTTTGCAATGCACGGTCGTTGATTGTGGGTATGCCTAATGGTCTAGTTTCAGTTGTTCCAGGTTTAGGAATATTAACCCTACGGGTAGGTTTTGCCTTTCCAGTTAACTTCAACTTACCTACAAGGCTCATACGTTGCTTTGGGTTCAATGTTTTCACACCATCCACACCAGCCGTATTCTTACCTTGGTTATCTTGTGTCACCCTACGAACCGCGATACATTTAGCGGACCAGGACTTAATCAGGGTTTTTTGAAGTTTGCGAACTGCTTTAACATCGCCACGTTCACTCGCTTGGAATATTCGCTTTTGCAACTTGAACGTTAATCTTTCAGCTTTACGCCAATTGATTTGGTTCCATTCCGCCGTCACTAAATTGTGCGTTTTAGATATATTCATTGCTACTTGTTCTACTCCTTTTGGAATTACCGTGTATCCGTCTGCATATCTCTGTCATTACAACAGAGCATTCGCTTTTGATACAATCCCTCTCTCTTAAACCATTCGTTAGCTACTTACTGGATATCGACCTGTCCAGAAATTTAAGAAAGTTACTTCGTTCCGATTACACATTTGTTTGAGTCTTTAGCGTGATGCTATCCACCGGGATTACGGGCGGTGCTGATAAGTCGGTGAGGCAGCCGCTTACGCCCTAGCCTTGCCTTTTGGCTTGGTGTTAATCAGTCTTTACCGTATCTTTCATCGGATTTATACTGATTGGTTCCAATTACACCATTTATGTTGACGGTGGTTCGGACACATCTTTGCTTTCGCTACGCATGGACTCTTGCTCAGCAGGGTTCCTGAGTTGGTTCCCGGAAGTTCTGCCTTTTAACCCCGCTTTAGCCTAGTGGTTGCTACCCAATAAACTAGGGGTTATGCTTTCACTCCTGCACTTGGAGGATAGGACTTGGGCTTAACCCTCACCTACAAATGTAATCAGTTATCACCAGTTTCATCAACTGGGTTAACCGTCCCATAAGGTTTTTGACCTTATTTTAGGTTAAACGAATCGCACCGTGAATTACATCATACCCATACCGCCCATGCCGCCCATGCCGCCCATACCGCCCATACCGCCCATGCCGCCCATGCCGCCCATGCCGCCCATGCCGCCCATGTCACCACCGGCTTTTTTCGGCTCAGGTTTTTCGACAACTAAGGCTTCAGTAGTTAACACCATTCCAGCAATAGAACCAGCATTTTGTAAAGCCGATCGCACAACTTTTGCGGGGTCAATAATACCAGCCACAATCATGTCTACATATTCGCCAGTAAGAGCATTATAACCGAAATTAAAATCTGCTCCCCGGACTCGCTCGACAACTACAGAACCTTCGGCACCGGCATTATCAGCTATTTGGCGCAAAGGTGCTTCTAAGGCTTTAGCAACTAAATCAGCGCCGATTTTTTCTTCTGCTTCGAGACTGTCTCTGATGTCTTTGATTTTACTTGCTAAGTGAATTAAAGTTATGCCTCCGCCGGCGACGATGCCTTCTTCGACAGCAGCTTTGGTAGCATTAAGAGCGTCTTCAATGCGAAGTGTCCGATCTTTTAGTTCGGTTTCTGTAGCTGCGCCAACTTTAATTACAGCTACGCCGCCAGCGAGTTTGGCGATGCGCTCTTGGAGTTTTTCTTTGTCATATTCTCCATCGCTATCTTCTAGTTGTTTGCGAAGTTGAGAAATGCGAACTTGTACATCTGCTTTGTTATTATCACCGGCAACAATGGTGGTACTTTCTTTGTCGATAGTGATTTTTCGTGCAGTGCCTAGCATATCCAGGGAAACTGTATCTAGGCTTAATCCTACTTCTTCGGAGATGAATTGACCGCCTGTAAGTACGGCGATATCTTGTAGCATGGCTTTGCGGCGATCGCCAAATCCAGGTGCTTTAATTGCCGCTACATTCAGCACTCCTCGTGCTTTATTTACTACTAAAGTTGCTAAGGCTTCGCCTTCAATGTCTTCGGCGATAATTAGCAATGGTTGACTGGCGCGAGCGATTTTTTCGAGCACTGGAATTAAGTCCTGAATGACGTTAATTTTTTTGTCAGTAATCAGGATACGGATGTTTTCATATTCAACTTCCATGCGATCGTTGTTGGTGACGAAATAGGGGGAAAGATAGCCCCGATCTATTTGCATTCCTTCAACAACTTCCAATTCTGTTGATAGTGATTTTGATTCTTCTACGGTGATTACGCCATCTTTGGTGACACGATCCATTGCTTCAGAAATCATTGTACCGACTTCTCGATCGTTGCCAGCGGAAATAGTAGCGACTTGCGCGATCGCGTCTCCTTCTACTGGTTTGGCGATTTTCCCAATTTCTCCTACCAAATAAGCGATCGTTTTGTCAATGCCTCGACGTAAAGCGACGGGATTTGCACCAGCAGCGACATTTTTCAAGCCTTCGCGAATCAATGCTTGAGCTAGGATGGTGGCAGTGGTGGTTCCGTCACCGGCGATGTCTTTGGTTTTGGAAGCGACTTCTTGAATTAGGCGAGCACCAGTATTTTCCAGAGGATCTTCGAGTTCAATTTCTCTGGCAACGGTGATACCATCGTTAACGATGTGGGGTGCGCCGTATTTCTTTTCCAGAAGGACGTTGCGACCTTTGGGGCCCAAGGTGATGCGAACGGCATCGGCAAGGGCGTTAACGCCATGCTCTAGCGATCGCCGAGATTGATCTCCAAATGATACTATTTTGACCATGATTTGTTATCCTACGATGACTGTAGCAAATTTAGCACTCTCTGGATCTGAGTGCTAAGGATTTTGGTGGCGGATATCCGAACCAGGGAAAATTAAAAATTAAAAATTAAAAATTGACCTCTCCCCCAACCCCTCGACCGCATGGAGAGGGGAGAAGAATTAATACTATTAAATCTTTTCGATATTTAATAGTATTTAATTACTCCCCCTGATTCCGCTGATTTAGGAGAATATCAAGAATGCGACGATTTTCAGTTTGAAGTCCACGAATCTCATCTTGTTGTTGGACAATAACTGTTTGTTTTTGCTCCATACTTTCTTGCTGCTGTGCAATCAATTGTAAGATTTGCTGCCTTTCTTCCCTTGCCTCTGCTGCCACATTTGCTAATGCTTGAATGACGCGAGCATTACTTTCTACCATGTTAGCTAAACGATCTAATCTATCATCATCCCAGCGCTCTGTAGTCATATATTTTTCTCCTGATTAATAGCTCTTGAAAATTATTAAAGCTACCTATTCAATTATACCAGATAGTCGGAAATTTGGCAAAGCGCGATCGCCCTTATCTTTCCCAACGTGCGATCGCCCTTATCTTCCCCAAAATGCGATCGCCCTTATCTTCCCAAAATGCGATCTAGTTTTGAGCATTGGACTCTATGGATAGTAATATGTTTTTGAGTAATGCCGATCGCTTTCCTTAATTATTTACCTATCAGCCGATCGTACTCTGCGTGCGTACCAATCCAAAACCACAAAATACCTGTTTTAATTTCAACACCCAAGGCCCGATAAGCTTGTCCAGCCCTTACAGACCAATAATTACCAACCTTCTTAAAATGCAGAGAAGGATGAGAAGGATCTGCCTTCAGCAACTCATAACATTGATCGGCTGTAGCCTGTACATTTGATGGTAAAGCATTGTAACAATCCCAAAATTTTCGAGTCGTATAGTGCATCAAATTCCTCGATAGTTACCACCCTCAAAATCTGCGATCGCTTCAGCGGCTAAAGCATCGAGTTTCCCCTGAAGAATATCCTTCTCTAGTTGAACATCCCATCGTTGATAATCCAAATCTAAAAACCACTCTAATAACTCTCCCATCTTCTCTGGTGGAAGTTGTAGAATAGCATTTTCTATCTGTTCAATAGTCAACATTTGCTTTTCCTAGTTCTTGCGTTTTCAGAGTTCATAGCTATTGAAAATTATTAGAGCTACCTGTTTAAGTATACCCGACAATCTGAAATTTTGCAAAATGCGATCGCCCTTAATATACTTCACGACGATGAGCAATAATAGTCACAACCACCTGTTTTTGTTCTTCATCAATGTAATAAACAACCCGATAATCTCCAACTCGATAGCGATAATATCCAGCTAAGTCACCTTTGAGTTGCTTAATATTTGGATGACTGTGAGGGTCAGTTTTCAACATCTCAAAACATCGATCTAGCTTACGTTGTAAAGCAGCAGATCCTTCTTCAAAAAACTCCTGAGCATCAAAGCTAAGAACAACTGAATAACCATCCAGATTTTCATTAGTATTTTCGTTTGAGTTGTTCAACGGTCGTCACCTTACCTGCTACTACATCTTTTTGGGCTTTATTAAAAGCTTCAAGAAAACCCGGAATTTTCAATAATTCTAGCGTAGCTTCATTGCTTTCAGTTTCTGCTAAATAAGCTAAGAAATCAGCAGCAACGAGCAGCCTTTCAGGAGATAAACGATCTATAGATTGCTTGAGATTTTGGCGAAGTTCTTGAGTTTTCATAGTTCATAGCTCTTGAAAATTATTAAAGCTACCTGTTCAATTATACCAGATAGTCTAAAATTTTGCTCTCGCGATCGACCTTATCTTTCCCAAAGTGCGATCGCCCCTTTCTTCCCCAAAATGCGTAGGCGTAGCCAGCCGCAGGCATCGCCTACTTTCTAATTCAATTAAGCAGTAGGATTATCCCCCTGATTCCGCTGATTTATCAGAATATCAAGCATCCGTCTCGTCTCAATTCTCAAACCCACAATTTCTTCTTGCTGGCGATCCATCCTTTGAAATAACTGTTCCCTTTCTTCCCTGGCCTCTGCTGCCACATTTGCTAACGCTTGAATAACCCTAGCATTACTCTCTATCAAGCGATTATTATTCTCTGTCGAGATCGCGATACTATCAACCCGCTTGGTCAAACTTTCTAACGAGTTAGCTATATTATCTACCCGATTAGTCAAACCTTCTACTGAGTTAGCTAATCGGTCTAATCTATCATCATCCCATCGCTCTGTAGTCATAAATTTTTATCCTTTTTTTGGGCTGAGTATGATTATAGCAATTCAGGAGCGAGGGAAATGCGATCGCCTTTCTTTCCAAAGTGCGTAGGCGTAGCCAGCCGCAGGCATCGCCCTTATCTTTCCCAAAATGCGATCCTCATTAAACATCTAAAGCCAGCAATTCTTCTACTAGCAATTTAATTTCAGTAGCCGCTATTCCTTTAGGATCTGTTTCCAATACAGTACAGCCAATCCCTGCGGATTCGGCGAAGGCAACTCGTTGACAAATGGCTGATTTTAAGACAGGTATTTTATAGCTAGAAAGGGCTTCTATTACATCTTTAGCAATGGATGTATTGGCGATTTTACGATTAATTAAAAATACGGATTTTAACCAGTCTTTATAGACAGAAGCTTCTTGAATTAGGCTAATTACTTTCTCTGTTGCCCAAACATCGTAGGCGGAAGGTTGAACGGGGATGACTACAAGATTGGAGGCCATAATTGCGGAACGAGCGAGGTCTGAAACTCGTGGGGGACCGTCAATGATAACATGATTATAGCTTTTCGCGATCGCGGGTAAATCGCGATGGATCGTAGGTCGGTCTAAACCTACGATGGAAAATGGTAAATCGCTGGTTCTCGCAGCAGCCCAATCTCGCGCAGACCCTTGAGGATCGGCATCAACGAGGAGTACGCGACCACCGCGTAAGGCGAGGGCGTGGCTGAGATGAATGGCGATCGTGGTTTTGCCAACGCCCCCTTTTTGGTTTTGGACTGCAATAATCATAAAAAAGTAATGAAGGTTTCAATCGTCAGAATTAACAGTTAACAGTTAACAGTTAACAGTTAACAGTTAACAGTTAACAGTTAACAATACAGCCTACAATATCTTTTCTAAACCATAGACCAAAGATTTGAGTTGAAGTACCTTGCGGATAGCTAGAAGAACACCGGGCATATAACAGACGCGATCGCTAGTATCATGGCGTAAAGTGTAAACTTGACCAGCACCGCCAAAAATCACCTCTTGATGAGCAATTAAACCAGGGAGACGAATACTGTGAATGCGAATCCCCTCATCCGCCAGACTACCCCTCGCACCTGGTAACTTCTCAGATTCCTCCACCACTGAAGGGTTAAAACTTTTCCCCATTTCTGCTAACATTTGAGCAGTTTGAATAGCAGTACCGCTGGGTGCATCTGCTTTTTGGTTATGATGGAGTTCAATAATTTCTACATGATCGAAATATTGTGATGCTGACAGTGCTGCTTGTTGAAGCAAAACCATACCGATCGAAAAATTAGGGATAATCAAACAACCGATACTGGCCTTATCAGCAAATTCAGCTAAATCCTGAATTTGTGCCGAACTCAGCCCTGTAGTACCAACAACCGGGCGAATGCCGTAGGCGATCGCAGAGCGCACATTCTCATAAACTGAGTTTGGGTGAGTAAAATCCACCATCACCCCTAACTGCTTTTCCTGACTCACAGCGGCCAAAATCCCCTGTAAATCATCCGTAACAGGAACCTCTAAAACTCCGCATCCCGCTAATTCCCCTGCATCCAGGTTAAGGGACTGAGGATGGCGATCGACAGCGCCAAATAGCGTCATATCAGCAGCAGTTGCTACCGCCTTAACTACCTCAAGGCCCATTTTACCAGCAGCACCGTTAACAATCACCGGAATTGGCAGTTGACTCGCCATAATTTCACAAATATCCTTAGACTCGACAAAGGCATTTTAAACTGATAGGGCAACATTATCAGTTAACGGTTAACAGTTAACCGTTAACTGTTAACACTTAACACTTACTGTTATTTTATCCGTGATTCCCAAATTCTCCCAAAACCTTCGCTATGTCCTAAGAGCGATCGCTCACCTTGACATTTTTTCATATAGTACCAGGTCAAGGATCTTTCCCGCTTGGGTGACAACCTTCAGCGTTAGTTTACTGCTGCTGTTAATTCGGCAGTTAGGAGGTCTACAAGAATTAGAACTAGCAAGTTTCGATCGTACCTTACGTTTGATGGCCGATCGCCTTCCCGATTCCAGACTGCTAATAGTCAGTATTACAGAAGCAGACATCCAAGCATTAGGAAGGTTGCCCATTTCTGATAGATTAATGGCCCAAGCGATCGCCACACTACAAAAATATCAACCCAAAGCAATTGGCCTAGACATATATCGCGATGTACCTCAAGAACCAGGACACAAAGAACTTCAAACCCAACTCCAAGCCTCCAACATCATAGCTATCACCAAATTCAACGACGCTGAAACTATGGGAGTACCCCCACCGCCGGGAGTACCAGCAGAAAGAGTAGGTTTTAACGACTTGGTACTCGATGCCGATGGCGTAATCCGCCGCAATTTGCTCTTTATCTCAAAGCCCGACAAAACCACCTTTTATTCATTTTCTTTCCAGTTAGCCCTGTTATATCTCAAAGATGTAGTTAAGCCGCAAAATAACCTGACTAACCCCAATCAAATTGTTTGGGGTAAAGCCAAATTTGAACCATTAGAATCTAATAGTGGCGGCTACACAAATCTTGATGATCAAGGCTACCAAATTCTACTTCAATACCGTTCGCCTCGCAATGTAGCTCGGCAAGTAAGTTTTCATAATTTATTGAAAGGGGAATTTAACCCAAGCTGGATCAAAGGTAAAATTGTATTAATTGGTACTACAGCACCCAGTAGCAGAGATGTGTTTCTTACTCCCTACAGTCCGATGGAGAAACAAAATGCCAAAATGCCTGGAGTAATAATTCACGCCCATAATCTCAGTCAGATTTTGAGTGCAGTTTTGGACGGAGAGAAACTATTTTGGTTCTGGCCAGAGTGGGTGGAATTTTTATGGACAACAGGATGGGCTAGTTTAGGAGGAGTATTGGCTTGGCGAATTCAACATCCTCTAAAATTGGGATTGTTTTCTGT
This sequence comes from Oscillatoriales cyanobacterium USR001, assembly GCA_001698425.1. Lineage (GTDB taxonomy): Bacteria > Cyanobacteriota > Cyanobacteriia > Cyanobacteriales > Microcoleaceae > Kamptonema. The sequence goes on from MBRE01000073.1 coordinate 8,983, forward strand.
GATGGGGATTGGATGTTTGCTGGGGGCAAGTTTTTGGATCTTTGTTGAATCGGGGTGGGTGCCAATGGTGGAAACTGTTTCGGCACTGGTACTGGGGACTATTTGTGTGAGAGCTTATAAACAGCTTGATAATGCTTTTTACGATTCTCTGACGGGATTACCTAACCGAGCTTTGTTTATTAATCGAGTGGCTCGTGCGATCCAAAATGCTAAAAACTCGAACTACAATTTTTTTGCGGTGTTTTTTTTGGATTTGGATCGTTTTAAGGTGATTAACGATTCTCTTGGTCATTTGGCGGGCGATCGATTGCTAATTGCTTTGGTAGAAAGATTGAGATATTGTTTAAGTCTTGACGATCTTGTGGCGCGGGTTGGCGGTGGTGATTTTGCGATTCTGATTGAGAATATTTATGATGTTAGTATTGCTACTAGCGTGGCGGAAAAGATTCAAGAAGCTCTAATTTCACCTTTTAATTTGAGCGGTCAAGAAATATTTATGACGGTGAGTATTGGCATTGCAATGTATGGTGGTCAAGGAGATATTAGCAGTAAGGATAAGCAACCAGAGGATATGTTGCGAAATGCTCATACGGCGATGTACCGCGCTAAAGCTTTAGGTATGGGGCGCTGTGAGGTATTCCATCGGGCAATGCACGCTCATGTGATGGAACGGTTGCAGTTAGAAACGGATTTGAGAATGGCTGTGAAGTCTCAGGAGTTTTTGTTAAATTATCAGCCTTTTGTGAGTTTGGCAACTGGGAAAATTGTTGGTTTTGAGGCGCTGATTCGCTGGCAACATCCGAAAAGAGGTTTGGTGTTTCCAGATAAGTTTATTCCGGTGGCGGAGGAGACGGGTTTGATTTTGTCTATGGGTCAGTGGGTGTTGCAGGAAGCGATTGGTCAGTTACGTTTGTGGCAGAAGCAGTTTCAGTTTGATGAGCCTTTGATTATGAGTGTAAATTTGTCTGCTAGGCAGTTTTCGCAGCCGAATTTGGTGGAACAAATTCAGGAAATTTTACAACAGGCTGGTGTTCCGGCTGAGTGTTTAAAGTTGGAGATTACGGAAAGTGTGGTGATGGATGATGTGGAGTCGGCGATCGCAGTTTTGAATCGAATGAAGGCTTTAAATGTGAAGTTAGGTATTGATGATTTTGGGACGGGGTATTCGTCTTTGAGTTATTTGAGTCGCTTTCCTACTGATACTTTGAAGGTGGATAAGTCTTTTGTAGGTCGGATGGAGTTTGAGGCTGAGAATGAGGTGGAAAAAAAGGGTAAGTCTCGGTTAATTAAGGGTGAAAATATGGCGATCGTGCGAACTATTGTGATGTTGGCTCATGCTTTGGGTATGGATGTAATTGCTGAAGGTGTGGAAACGGCGGAACAGTTGGCTTTATTGCGATCGCTTGGTTGTGAATATGGTCAAGGTTATTTCTTTGCTAGACCCCTTCCTAGCGATCGGGCAACGGCTTTGATTGCTGCCAATCCTAAATGGTAATTGTTATTTGTTATTGGTTAACTGTTATTTGTTATTTGTTATTTGTTAACTGTTATTTGTTAACAGGTCTATTGACTATTGTTCACGATTACTGTATAATTGTATAATTTACCAATTACCAATTACCAATTACCCATTACCCATTACCCATTACCAATTACCCATTACCCATTACCCATTACCCATTACCCATTACCCATTATGATATTGCGTCAATTCATTGCATTTACATTGACAATCTTAATTTTAATTTGGTCGTTACCTGCACAAGCAAATCCTCAAGATTATCCGCCACCAATATCTTATAGCAATGCTGAATTGACACGCCATGATTTTTCTGGTCAAGTGCTGCGATCGGCTGAATTTTCTAATGCTAATATGGAGTTGACTAATTTTAGTAATGCCGATTTGCGAGGCGCTGTGATGAGTGCTTCGGTGATGGTAAAAGCTAATCTACATGGTGCAGATTTAACTAATGCGATGGCGGATCAGGTAAAATTTACTAATGCTGATTTGAGCGATGTGGTTTTTGTAGAAGCAATTTTGTTGAGGTCAACTTTTGAGGGTGTAGATATTACTGGTGCTGATTTTACCGATGCAATTCTTGATGGTTTCCAAATTAAACAGTTGTGCAAAATAGCTACTGGTGTTAATTCTAAAACTGGGGTAGCTACTCGCGATTCTTTGGGATGTCGATCGGGAATTATTAATGATTTTAAATGATGTTAATCTTTAATAAATCATTGGCAAACTTCGGCTTTTTGATATGCTCTAATGGTGGCAGGACGGTTTTTAATGGTTTCAAACCACCGCTGAATATTGGGAAAATCTTCTAGTTTTTGGCTTTGCATTGTATAAGGTACAATCCAGGGATAGATGGCAATATCGGCAATAGAATACTCGCCGGCTACAAATTCGCGATCGCTTAATCTACGATCTAACACACCATATAAACGTTTAGTTTCATTAACATAACGTTCGATCGCGTAGGGGATTTTTTCAGCCGCAAATTGGTTAAAATGATGATTCTGACCGGCCATTGGTCCTAGTCCTCCCATCTGCCAGAATAACCATTGTAAAACTTCAACTCGATCGCGCATTTCAGCAGGAATCAACTTTCCAGTTTTTTCTGCCAAATAAAGCAAAATTGCCCCAGACTCAAAAATAGAAATCGCTTCGCCACCATCAGCCGGATCTCGATCCACAATTGCCGGAATACGATTATTAGGCGCAATCTGCAAAAATTCTGGTTTAAACTGATCGCCTGCACCAATATTAACTGGATGAAGGCTGTAGGGCAATCCCACTTCCTCTAAAAACAGAGTAATTTTATGTCCGTTAGGGGTTTTCCAGTAATAAAGTTCAATCATTGGCTATCTCCTTAAGATTACAGAAATTATACTTTACAGATGGCGATCGCACCTCTATCTCAAGACCAATCACTAAGGCGTTTTCTAGTTTAACATCCTAACTTGTAAAGTCTCGTTAAGACTCTTAACGAAATGTGTAAAATCACGCCCAAAACTCAAATAAAACCTTAACCTAGAGATTTATAGTCACCCACCACCCTAAATTTATGAACAACCTGCATAACTATCGCATCAAATGTACCCTTACCTTTGGTGACATCTACGGTCAAATCATTGCCTGGTTAATTGTCATCTTCCTAAGCCTAGCATCCTCACTAGCTTTATGGAGTAGCGCTCGTGAAATCTACGCCCTAGTTACCGTTGGTATCGTTTTAGTCCTTTCTCTACCCTTCCTATTATTTGCCTTCGTTACCACCCTGCTAAATCATATCGAAGTAACAGCTGTAGATCCAGCGACAGAATCTAAAACCTCGACTACCGGAAACATCTCAAATCAGAAACCAGCCCAAGCGATCGGCTGATTTAATTTGCAGATTTGACATAAAACCATAAAATCAAAAAAACTCCCTACCCAACAGTAAGGAGTTTTTTATTAGGAAGAATCAGAGATAAATTATTTAACTAAAGAAATTTATTAGACGGATTAAGAGTTAAATAGCACGATAATTATTTACAGCCTCCACCAAAAACGTCGAAAAGTTAACCCGACAAAGGTGATATACTACATAATGTACTGGAAAAACTTATGACAATGCCTAGAACTATTGATTCTGTCTATAAAATCAGAAATCGCTGGAAATCTATCATACAGCCTTGGGAAGAATTAGACTGGTCGCTGTTCATTGCCTGTGTAGCCCTAACAGTATTTGGGGGAATAATGATCCGCAGCGTGGGATTAAACCAGGGACTAATAGACTGGTGGCGACACTGGGTTACAGGCGGCGTGGGTTTGATACTAGCAATTTTAATTGCCCGTTGCCGTTATGAGATGCTGATTCAATGGAAATGGATTATTTATATTTTAATCAATCTTTCGCTAATTTCAGTACGCCTCATTGGAACTACGGCTTTAGGGGCGCAAAGGTGGATTAATATCGCAGGCTTTCACATTCAACCTTCAGAATTTGCCAAGGTAGGCGTAATTATTACTTTAGCCGCTCTTTTACAAGCCCGGACTTCTCCTTCTTTGGGGGATATGTTGAAAATGTTAGTGGTAGTTTCTGTACCTTGGGCGCTGGTATTATCGGAACCTAATTTGGGGACTTCCCTAGTTTTTGGCGCGATTACAATGGGTATGCTTTATTGGGGAAATGTCAATCCAGGCTGGTTGATTCTATTAATATCTCCGATTATTTCTGCCGTTCTCAATAATATATATTTGCCGATTTGGGTATTCTGGGTAATTGGCATGGGTTTGATCGGTTGGCGGGCACTCCCTTGGCCTTGGTTGAGTACCCCTATTGCTGTAGCAATCAATGTAGTTTCTGGTCATGTAGGACACATTTTTTGGAATCTACTTCAAGACTATCAAAAGACTCGATTTACGGGATTTTTAGACCCAGAAAAAGATCCTTTGGGTAGTGGATATCACTTGATCCAGTCTCGAATTGCTATTGGCTCAGGAGGGATTCATGGGCGGGGACTTTTTCACGGAAGCCAAACTCAACTTAATTTTATTCCCGAACAACATACCGATTTTATTTTCTCAGCGATTGGTGAAGAATTGGGTTTTATTGGCTGTATTGCTGTTTTAGTTCTGTTCTGGTTTATTTGTTTGCGTTTGGTGATTATCGCTCAAACTGCTAAGGATAATTTCGGTTCTTTGTTGGCTATTGGAATGCTCTCAATGTTAGTTTTTCAGGTGTTTGTAAATATTGGGATGAATATTGGTTTGGCTCCGGTGACGGGGATTCCGCTACCTTTTCTGAGTTATGGTAATGCTTCGTTACTGAGTAATTTTATTGCTTTGGGTTTGGTGGAGTCGGTGGCGAATCATCGACAGCGGTTGAAATTTTAATTTGGTAATTATTGATTGGTAATTGGTTAGTTGATGGTTTCAATAGATAAAGTGTATTGCATATCTGATGTAGCACCAAAACCTTTGAAACTACCAGAAATGGGGGCGGCGTTGCGAGGAATAGCACTTGCTGTTAAGGCGATATGGCGATCGCTCACGACTAAACCCTGAGTAGGATCGTATCCTAACCAACCGGCTCCGGGTAAATAAACTTCTGGCCAAGCATGAAGATGACGTTCTTTTTGATTTTTATCGCCTTCTTGATAGCCGCTAACAAATCTGGCAGCTAGGCCAACGGCGCGACAAGCTTCGATGAAAATAATCGCCATATCGCGACAGGAACCTAATTTTTGATTCCAGGTAATACCAGCAGGTAAAGGATCGCCTGTTTCTCTAATTGTCTGTTGGCAATTATCATAAATTCGCTGATTTAGTTGGCTGAGAAAGTTAACAGTTTTTCCATTGGTTTGTTGCCAAATTTCTTGAGCTAATTCTACAATAACTGGAGTAATAATTGGTTGTAAATAAGGTGCAAGATGGGCTAAAACCGGGGCTGGGTAATCTGTAATCGGTAACTGAATTGCCCAAGGCTCTAGGAGGTAATTAAAAGGGTTTGTGCAATGAGTTTCGACTTCAGAAGTGATTTTAATTTTTAGTTGGTTAGTTGGCTGAGTAAACCATAGTTTGATGGTGTTATTTCCCTCCCAGTCTAGTACATCAGAGATGCCGGCGGGTTGGGGAGTGACTTCTAGGGAAAAGGCGCGGAGGGATTGGAAACTGGAGGATCGCGATCGCAATCTAACAATATGAATATCTAAATTAACAAATTCACTGTAATTATATGTAGTTATGTGGATAATTTTGTAGAGCATTTGTTATTTGTTATTTGTTATTTGTTATTTGTTATTTGTTATTTGTTATTTGTTATTTGTTATTTGTTGACTGTTATTTGTTAACTGTTATTTGTTATTTGTTAACTGTTATTTGTTAACTGTTAACCGTTAACTAATTGGTTCTAATGCAAAGAAACTCTCAAATATTTTGTGACCTACATCATTGATTTGCTGCTGCAAATCATCCATAAATTCATGCAAACCCTTTTTGATAATCTCCTCAATAGTTAAATAGTCCAACTCAGCACGGGAACGACCTAAAGCCCTTTCAACAGGAGTTTTCCAAGTATTAGAAGGAGTTCCCGTAATTTCATGTAATGAACTCTCAGCTTGCAACAAACAAAAATGAATTGAACGGGGAAACTCGCGATCCATAATCAAAAATTCCGCAACTCCTGTAGGCGTAATTCGATGTTGTTTCCGTTTACGATACATCTCATAAGCACTAGCTGATTTTAATAGCGCCATCCATTGAATTTCATCAAGAGCCGTGCCTACATATTGCACAGAAGGTAACAGAATAAAATACTTAACGTCCAGAATCCGAGAAGTCTTATCTGCTCGTTCTAAAAATCTTCCCATTTGACCAAAATGCCAACCTTCATTATGAGTCATCGTGGCATCCATTACACCAGCAAATAAATGTCCTGCCATTTTTACTTCAGCCAAAAACTCTAAGAGTTGAGACATAGTTTGTTGATTTGCCGCTTCTTGTACCATCATATAAAACTGGTTAACTTGCTGCCACATTTCTGAAGAAATTATCTCTTGAATAGAGCGAGCATTTTCGCGGGCCGATCGCAAACAGGAGATGATAGAGTTAGGATACTCTGTATCAAATGTTAGAAATTGAATCACATTTTCTGCGGTAGCTTCGCCGTAGCGTGCTTGAAATAATGGCAAATCGCCTGTTATTTTAACTAATGGTTCCCATTGCTGGGTAATACCGGTGGGAGAGTCGAGCATGAGGTTGAAATTGACATCGGCAAAGCGGGCAATGTTTTCGGCTCTTTCGACATAGCGGTTGAGCCAGTAGATGGAATCAGCGACACGACTTAACATAATAAATTTTAGGAGCGATCGTTAGCGACATATTTTAATGCTTCAATGAGTGTAGCATCATCTTTGGCGTATTTATCGATTCGGTACAAGAGAAGTTGTGATTAATCATTATTTAATGCCTCGGTCACAGCTTGCTGGCTAACTTCCTGATATACTTTCCGTAAATACTCCATAGCTGCTTCCATTGCTACTGATGATTTGTGAGTTTTCTCCCCATTATTTGTGATATTAATTGAGCCTAAAATATCTAAAACTGTGGCACTACTTGGCGGGGGAATTATTACTACTAGGGATGATTCTAGCTGTTCATCGTAATTCCAAAATTGTTGAATTTTAGGGATTGGATAATTGGCAAAAGTATAAGTTTCTGTTAAATTTACTGTGGCAGCTTCTTCATCTATTTTACCTCGCAATTGTCGCAATTTTGTCAATATTTCTTTTTTTGTTCTGCCTCGAAGTTGAAATAGTACAAAGGGATCTTCACCAAAGCGATCGCCTAATAAATAGTAAACTGCGCTAATATGTTTACAAGGATTGGCTTGATCGGGACAACTACAATGGGCGCGAACATCTGATAAGCTGAAAGGAAATAGTCTTTTACCTGCGATCGCAAAAACTTCTTCAATATTATGGGGCATTTCTCCCGCTAATAACTTAGCAGAAAAAATTACTTTTTTGGACATTTCCTCGATGATATAATTCCAATCTTCATCGCTGAAAATATCTAACCACAGAGAGATTTGATAAGGTTCCGATTCTGTGCCTTTGACTTTGGCAATTACCTTTTGACCTTCAAACTCAATACTGAGAACGTTACCCTCTCTGGCGTATTTCCAGCCTCGTTCCAAACGTTTTTTGAAATGATAGGAGTTGATCAAATCAAGCCATTGTTCTTTCCACCATTCTCGGTTACTCATAATGATTCATTAAATTATCACATTATATTTGCTAATTCTCCATTAGCTACCAAATTCATTTCATCAAGTCTATCCCAAACTTGCTGCATTAATTCTTCTAAACCCAGACGACTTACCGCAGAAATTAATAAAATTGGAACCTTCGCAACTTCACTTAATCTATTGATTAGATCCCTAATTTCTATATCTTCAGTATCAACGGCATCCACCTTATTTAGAGCTAAAATTATTGGTTTATCTGCTAAACCTCGACTGTAGGCTTTTAATTCTTCCTGAATTGTTAAATAATTAGCAATTGGATTTTCATCGGTAATATCAATCAAATGCAGTAATAAACGAGTGCGTTCAATATGTCGTAAAAAGTCGTGTCCCAAGCCCAAACCTGTGTGAGCACCTTCAATCAATCCGGGAATATCAGCAAAAACAGTGCCGTCACCAGTGGGCTTTCTGACAACTCCTAGATTGGGTACTAAAGTTGTAAATGGATAATCGGCAATTTTCGGTCTAGCAGCAGATAAAGCGGAAATTAGGGTGGATTTCCCGGCATTGGGTAAACCAATAATTCCTACTTCAGCTAATAATTTTAATTCTAGTCGTAACATTTTTGATTCACCTTCTCCTCCCGGCATCGCATAATCGGGAGCGCGGTTAGAATTGGTTAAGAAACATTTATTTCCTAAACCACCTTTACCACCTTTTGCCACACAAAGAGTTTGACCAGGTTTAACTAAATCTCCTAATATCTCGCTAGTTTCCGCATCATAAATTACAGTGCCACAAGGAACCTCAATCGTGCAATCTTCACCGGAGAGACCTGCCATATTTTTCGGTCCACCGCGTTTGCCATCTTCACCTTTAAAAATGCGAGCATATCTAAAATCTAATAGGGTTTGTAGGTGTTCTACGGCAACTAAATGCACTGAACCACCTCGACCACCATTACCACCTGACGGCCCTCCGGCTGGGACGTATTTCTCCCGCCGAAATGCTACCATACCGTCGCCGCCTTTACCAGCTATGACTTGAATTTCTGCTTGATCGATAAATTGCATAATTTGTTATTTGTTATTTGTTATTTGTTAACTGTTATTTGTTAACTGTTATTTGTTATTTGTTAACGGTTAACAGTTAACGGTTAACAGTTAACAATATTGCGAAATATCCTCTTTACATTCATCGGCTAAATAGGAGAGAGCGCGAAAACGTAAGCCTACTAATTGGTCATAAAGTGGATTTAATTTGCACATCGGGGGAATGTGTACAATTTTACGACCAAATAAAGTAACATCTCGCTCAAAAGGACATTGGGGAGGAATCATTTTGCAGATAAAGTGAGCTACACTAGAATCGTGGATTTCCCACCGATCTAACCATACTCTTGCGGGTTGCAAAACATCTATCTGAAGACCTCGATCGCGTGCAGCAATAGCCTGAACTTGGGATAATTTAGTAGTATCTTCTATGGTGTGTCGCAAAGCTGCGATCGCATCTACTTTAACCCCAAAAGCTTCACAGAATTGATTTAGTAAATCAGCTTCACAAACAGAATAAATACCATCTGCTAAAGCTACCATTACCGCCGTCCTCAAAAAATTATTAGCAGTCTCTCGATCTTTACCCAAAATATCCGCTAATTCTCTTGGTGAAATTGGTTGAAAAACTGCATCAACTGATGATTGGCCTAACTCATTCTGACTCAAAAAAGCAATCAAATCTTGCTCGCCTTCATCAAAATTACCATCAGCCCAAGCAATAGTCAGTAGCCCACGTATCCAAGCCGAAAGCTGTTCATTAGTGTAGGAAGTTTTCACAATGTCGGCATCTTTCATAAAATTAATACTTTCAGCCATTGTCAGCCAATTTTCTAGTACAGCTTTTTTGTTTGATAAGCTGGTTCAAACTTTTTTATTATAAGCCAAAATTAACCAAAGTTTTCTCTTAAATTAGAAATTAATTTTTGAAATTTATTTAATAAAGTAATAAAGATGCTTTTTGCTCGTAACCCAGAAGCCGAAATTCCTCAAAGTGGGGAATCGCGGACGACACTAAGCCGAAGCTAACTTAACATGAAGGACTACTATTTTTGGGTAGCGATCGCCAACCTTGCCCCCTTCACCTGACGAATTCGATCCATTACCTCAATCACTTTACCGTGATAAACACCTTTATCGGCATTTAAAACCACTAACAAATCTTCACCAGGCTTCATTTGCTGGCCTACTGCACCTGCAAGATTTTCCAACTGAATTGGCTGGCGATTCAGCCACAATTTCCCTTGCAAATCAATCGTCACCGTCGCTTTTGCCGGCTGTCCACTTTGTGCTGTCCCTGCTTTCGGCAAGTTTACTGGCAACCCTTCAGAACGAGTTAAGTACAAAGTTGACATAATAAAAAATGTCAAAATCGCAAAAATCACATCAATCATCGGCACAATATTAATTTGTGCTGGTAAATCCGGTTCATCTGGTAGACGCATAAGACCTCTCTTTTCGTTCGTAGCGGTGGCGGTAAAGCAATTCTAGCTGACCGCAGTATTCCTGAATTAGCGCAATTTGACGGATGTAAAATCCTCTGAATGTATTGGCGAACATCATTATAAAAATAGCCACTACTAATCCCGATGCCGTAGAAACCAAGGCTTCACTAATTCCAGAAGTAACTCCCGCCGTTTTACTACCTCCCACATCCCCCACTTTCAGAGAGGCAAAGGAGGTAATCAATCCCAAAACGGTGCCGAGAAGTCCGAACAAAGGTGAAAGGCTGATAATAGTGTCGAAAATGTTGTTGAATCGCTTCAAAATCGGGATCTCAGCTTGAGCTTCACTTTCTAAGGCTAACCGAAATTCTTCTGGATTGGGGTCTTCTAGTTCCAATGCGGCCAGAAAAATCCTGGGTAGCGGTAAGTCGGCATTTTGTTTCAGCAATTCGATCGCGCCTACTACATTTTCGAGTTGGTAGAACCTGAGTGCTTCTTGAATAACCCGACCTTGCCGTTTCATCACTCGAAACCAAAATCTCACGCGCTCTGCGATCAGTGCCGTTCCCACTACCGAAAATACCAGCAACGGCCACATGACCGCACCGCCGGCTGTAAATATTGTGTCTATTGCCATTACAGTCGTTTAAAGTTTTTAAGAACTTTGTCAATACTCTTAAAAATATCTGATAGTTATTCGCAACTATTTTAAATTTAATAAAAATTTATATTTTAGCGATCGCCGAGCTATCCAAAGCGCTGACTCTGGACTATAAGTTAAAATCTCCTAGTTTAAGCAGCTTTCAAAGCCATCGGGTCAAAAAATCCTCTCTGCAAGCTTGAAACTTGTAAAGATTCATTAATAAATGTAACGAATAATCAAAAATAGTATTAACTTTTTGCAATTATCTTGCAATAAGCCTAGCAAGTATGAGAATATCAAAAGCAACAAATTTATGTTTAAGTTGGGCTTATTAAAGATAAATCTCATTTAGATCTGAAATCTTTAAGTTGGTAGCCATTCAAGGCAATGTCCCGTTTACGAGGGTTTTAAGAATATGAGCTTGTCAAGTATTTGTATGGAGCAGCGACAAAAAGAGTTGGACGCTCTGAAGAAGTTTCTGATCTACAGCCTCGCAGGTTCAGCAGCGCTGCACGTTGTACTGCTGGCTGTCAGCGCCAGCGGTTTTTTGGGGCGATCGCTGGAACTAGCAGAAGAGCCGATTGAGATTGCTGTAGTTCAGGATACCGACGCTCAACTAGATCCTGAACCCAAAATTGCCAAAGATATTCCTCCCCAAGAGTTCAAGCCAGTTGAAGGTTCTGTTTTAGAGTCTCCGATTCGCTCTAAAACTGCTGAGCAGACTGCACCAGAACCAACCGTAGTCGCATCCCCAGAACCAGTACCAGAACCAACCGTAGTTGCATCCCCAGAATCAGTACCAGAACCAACCGTAGTCGCATCCCCAGAACCAGCACC
>MBRE01000073.1:20779-42462 GCA_001698425.1 Oscillatoriales cyanobacterium USR001
CCGTAATCGCATCCCCAGAACCCTCAGCATTAGCCACACCGGTAGCGATCGCCCCTTCCCCGTCAACTACATCGCAGGAAACGGAAAAGTTAGAAGACTTATCTAAAGCCTCAACTAGCTCCAAAGGCACGGGAACAGAAACAAAAGGCGATCCAAACAACCAGTCGGACAAGGGTATTAGTGCGATTACGGGAACGGGAACGGGAACGGGAACGGGAACAGGCACAGGTACAGGTACAGGCATAGGTACAGGCACAGGCATAGGTACAGGCATAGGCACAGGCATAGGTACAGGCATAGGTACAGGCATAGGTACAGGCATAGGTACAGGCACAGGCATAGGTACAGGCACAGGCACAGGTACAGATACTGGTACTGGTACAGATACAGGCCCAGATACAGGCACTAGCAGCGAAAGAGCTCCAACTGTTGAAGCGCCAACAAATACTGCCGCCAAAAGCAATAACCCAGAAGAGAACAGAGACGGTGTGGGTACAAATTCAGGAGGAGGTAGAGGTGCTTGTCGGGGTTCGTGCGAATACCAATACGAACGCAAGGACTCGCTGGGTGAAGCCGTAGGCGATACCCGTTTGAGAGTGAAAGTAGATTCCAGAGGTAGAGCCGTTGAGGTGGAAGTGTTAGGCTCCAGCGGTGACGAAGAAGCAGACCAAGCTGCTATTGAAGCCGCACGGGAGGCACGGTATACCCCATCAACAGGCGAGGAACGGTGGCAAAGAGTTAGGGCAAATCACGGTATGGAAGGTTCCGATCGCGACGCTGAAAATCGCGCTCGCGTGCAGCAGCAACAAGAAGAAGCCAGCCGTCAAGCAGCAGAAGCCGAAGCTAATGCTCCCAGGGAACTTCCTTCTTCTGAAATAGTTGATGTTCCTCCCGAACCAAGGGGCTTTACACCTGATACGGCGACACCAGTGGAACCTGCTTATCAGCCATCACCGGAACCTGTGGAGCCAGCGCCACCACCGGAACCTGTCGAGCCAGCGCCACCACCGGAACTTGTCGAGCCAGCGCCACCACCGGAAACTGTCGAGCCAGCACCAGCACCGGAACCTGCTTATGAGGAGCCAGCACCAGCGCCGGAACCTGCTTATGAGGAGCCAGCGCCAGCGCCCGAACCTACCGAGCCAACACCTGCTGAACAAGCACCACCACCAGAATCTACAACTAATGAAGATGGTTAAGACGCTATCAGTGAAAGGATGAATTATCAAGGATGAGAGCAGAATTATTCATCTTTCATCCTCACCTGAAATCTTGAGGTCTGCGATCGCGCTCTTTTCCTCAAGAAGTTTTATGTAGCTATTGCAATAATTTATTAAAATTAATTCTTAATTAGTGGTGATTATTGCAACAGCCTAAATTATCGTTTTTGCAATTATTATTGATAATTATTTTAAATATTTGCTCTTAATTTTATAAGTTTTCTATCAAAAAAGTAGGAAAATCTTATTTTTCGCTGCCGCCAAGATTGCTGCTCTATATAGCTTAGAGCGAGAAATTGCACCAGTATTACACTGCCGTAACTTACTCAATAAAATAATAAATTTTCTCAATTAAAATTAAAATATTTGCTTGACATTAGCATAAGACTATTGTAATCTAAAAAAGTAAATGAGAATAGTTATGAATAAGTATTCGATTGTTGACAATACTGGTGCGATCGCTACTTGTACCCGCAAACTAGATTGAAACAGCGATCGCACGGATACGCTTTCAGGAGAGTTCAACTGGGTGCAACTCAATCGGTGTCTTCACTCTTACTTACAGATGGCTTACGTCTCAATTTTTTAAGTGTGTGGTGTGAAAATGAAGCTGTCTCTACCTTTTTTCTGTATTGCACTGCTAGGCGTTGGTATCATGCCAGCAGCAGCGGCTGGGCCAAGGAGTTTCTCTGAAGGCACTAATTTAGACCAAACTGAAGCGGAACCCGCGATCGCCCTCGATCCGAGTTTAGTAAATCCCTCAAAAGAGGACGATCGCACTCAATGGTGGGCGATCGCATCTGTCATCGATCGCCAAAAACCGATTGAACAAAAGCCCTTATCTGAAAGCGAGGAGTTAGAAGTCAAACTACCTGAAGAAAACCTTGACCAAAAACCCAATTCTGATTTAACAGTTGCTCCAGAATACAATAGCGATCGCCCTGCTTCTACTCCTAATATTGAACCGACAGCGCCGCCTAAAGAGCCAACAGCAGAAATACCAAAACTAGATGAAATCGAGCAACCTAACACCAATGTTGAAGGATTATTTCAGCGATCGCAAGCAAGTTTTACCTTTTCAGAAAATGTACAAATCTCTCAATCAGTCATACAAGTAACAGGCGTACAACTAAACCCAACTCCCGCAGGTTTAGAAGTCATTTTAGAAACAGCAGGGCAAGTGTTACGAGCGAATACAAGGACAGAAGGAAAAACCCTGAACGCTGAGATTTCCAATGCTCAATTAGCCCTACCTAGCGGTGAAGAATTTAAGGCAGAAAATCCATTTGAAGGGATTACTTCAGTCACAGTGACTAACGTTGATGGTAATAGCATCCGTATCAGCATTACCGGGAAAGAAAGGTTGCCCATAGCAGATGTAATTAGAAGCGTCAGCGGTTTAACTTTAAGTGTCACGGCTGATGAAGAAATTAACATCAGAGTTACTGCCAGACAAGCAACTCCCTATCGAGTACCCAACGCTTCCTCCGCAACCAGAACCGACACGCCAATTCGAGATATTCCTCAGTCGATCCAAGTAATTCCTCAAGAAGTAATAAAAGATCAACAAATCACCAGACTAGAAGAAGCATTAAGCAACGTCAGTGGTGTTACATTCAGAGGAGTTGTTGGAGGCAGAGGCACCGAATTTGACATTCGGGGTTTTAGCAATGCTCCTGTCTTGCGAGATGGGTTTAGACGGTACGGCTCTTTTCAATCTTTTCCAGAAGTTGCCAATCTCGATCGCGTTGAAGTGCTTAAAGGTCCAGCATCAATCTTATACGGTGAAATTCAACCAGGAGGTTTAGTTAATTTAGTCTCCAAACAGCCACTAGCAGAACCTTTATATGAAGCCGAACTGCAATTAGGAAACCAGACTTTTGTCCGCTCTCGTTTTGACATTTCTGGCCCTTTAACTTCCGATCGCAGCGTACTTTATCGTCTCAACGGATTGTTTCAGACAATAGAGAGTTTTCGGGACTATAACCAGCAAGATCGGCGTTTGTTTATTGCGCCCACGCTCACATGGAGAATAAGCGATCGCGCCGACTTGACAGTTTCTTTAGAGTACACAGACGATCAGCGCCCTGCCAATTATGGACTGTTTGCTCTAGGCGATCGAGTTGCTGACGTTCCGCGCAATCGTATTTCCAATAATCCTCGCGATAAGATAGAGGATAAATACTTCAATGTTGGCTACAACTTCGAGTACCGTTTCAGTGAAAATTGGAAACTGCGGAATGCCTTTCGCTATTCATCCTACGACTACGATTTCAGTGTCATTGCTCTACCCTTTTTTGTTAATGAAGAAACTAAAACCGTCACACGCTTCTTTGCTTCTCAAGACGGTCAGGATAAGAACTATTCCCTCCAAACAAACATGGTTGGTGAATTTGCCACAGGTTCTATCGATCATACCCTCCTATTTGGTGTAGACCTAAGCCACAACGATGAAAGAATTGTCTCAGTCGGTGATTTTGTAACACCAATTCCCCTCGATATTTTTAATCCCGATTACGGAAAAATTCCCACACCAGAGGAAGACTCGTTAGCAGTTTTTGGAGGTAATGATCGAGAGACAAATAGAGTTGGAATCTACGTGCAAGATCAAATTTCAATCTTCGATAATTTAAAACTGTTGGCAGGTATTCGGTATGACACAGTCGAGCAAAAAACAGTAAATATTCCAGGTTCTAACATCGCCAGTGGCGAACAAACTCAAAATTACGACGCTTTTACTCCCCGTCTAGGCATTGTTTATCAACCCATTCCAGAACTTTCTCTCTACGCTAGTTATTCACGATCGTTTAATCCTAACTCGGCAAGAACCGTTAGTGGCAACGTCCTTGAACCTGAGCGTGGAAAAGGGTATGAAATCGGTGTTAAAACTGAATTGATCGATCGTAGACTTTTAGCAACTTTGGCATATTTTGACATTACTAAACAAAACGTTGCTGTCACCGATCCCAATAATCCTTTGTTCTCAATTGCAACAGGGGAGCAGCGAAGCCGAGGCGTTGAACTCGATATTTCTGGACAGATTTTGCCCGGTTGGAATGTGATTGCTAGTTACGCCTATATTGACGCTGAAGTTACAGCAGATACAAATTCAGATGTTGTTGGTAGTAGATTGCCAGGTGTTCCCAAACATAGCGCCAGTTTGTGGACAACTTATCAACTTCAAAGTGGTGATTTGCAGGGTTTAGGTATTGGGGTTGGGTTTAACTATGTTGGTGAGAGAAAAGGGGGTTTACCTAACAGCTATAAAGTCGATAGTTATTTGGTCAGCAATGCCGCCCTTTTTTATGAGCGCGATAATTTGCGGTTCGCCATCAACATAAAAAATCTGTTCAATATCAACTACATCGTTGGTAGCCCCTCATCTTCCGAAAACTTGCCGGGTGAACCATTGACAGTAATTGGTTCATTTACGATCCAGTTCTGATGGTTTTTCCAACTTGGAAACAACTCAATCAAGTTTGATTTTTTTTATACCAGGAGATATCCATGAAACGATTTCAATTGAGTGCAACTCTCGTTGTAACTGGGGTAATAGCGATCGCCTGTCAACCCCTACCAGATTCACCACAAGCCAATCACACTGAGACTCAACCAGCGTCAATAAACGCTGCAAATCCCTCTGAAAATAGTGCGAAGCCAGCAGCCACAAAGGTTGCTGCTCCATCACCAATAAGCACTCAAGTTATCTCTATGAATGCTTATAAAGTCCCTTATTTAGGATTTAATGGCGTGTTTCATCTTAATGCAGAACACAAAAACTCTGTTAAAGATCCCCGCAATCCCAAACGCATTGATATCAATAAAATGGAGAAATTTACTTTCTACACATATGCACTTTCGATATGCCAGTAAGCCATCTAGCTTTGCCACGCTGGTGAATATGACCAAAGATCCAGAAGATGCGACTAAATTCAATCCTTGGTGGGGGACTTATTGTGGTGGTGGAAAAACTAAGTGCGGTACAGGAGAGTGATATTACCAGTAAGTTAATTTTCTCTATTCATCACTTTCAAGACTTACACAGTATCACCTAAAATCCAGTTTTTTATTCTTCCCTTTTTCAGCTATGAAACTTCGCAAACTGATACTAAAAATACATGGTTCAATGGGAATTGCGATCGGGTTATTACTGACTGTGATTAGTTTGACGGGTAGCGCGATTGTGTTTCACCAGGAACTCGATCGCGCAATTAATCCATCTTTAATGCAAGTTGTTCCTCAAGGAAATCTAGCATCTATTGATGAAATGATCGCGCCAGTTAAAGCTGCTTATCCCGATTTCCCTTTACAGTCAATTCGCTTTCCTCAAACACCTAATGGCAGCTATCAGGTGACAGTAAAAGCCCAAGATGGGGAAAACCTAGATACATTTGTAAATCCTTACACGGCTGAGATTTTGGGTGCGAGAAAATGGGAGCGATCGCTAATGGGATTTCTCTATCAGTTGCACTACAAATTAGCCTTTGGTCAAGTTGGCGAAGTTATTGTCGGCGCGACTGGTTTGCTATTTCTACTAATCGTAATTACCGGGACAATATTGTGGACCGGTTGGCGAAAGTTGAAAACAGGCTTTACAATTCGCACCAATGCACCACTACCGTTATTAAGTTACGATATCCATCAAGTCGGAGGCATTTTATCAAGTACATTTTTACTAATTCTGGCCGTTACAGGTGTCACGCTGTCATTCTTGATCCTGCTATTTGCATTCAATCAACCTCCGCCAGTTGCTAAAGTTTTACCACCGGCAAAACCACCCGTAGCTTTAAGCGAACTGTTACGCAAAGCTGATGCAGCTATGCCAGATGGAAAAACGACTTATGTAGTTTTTGATGAACATCAACCTGAAAAAATTACGGTTAGCAAGCAACTTCCTCACGAGTCGGCTCGGTTTGCTCTCAGTAGTGTAGAACTAAACCGATATAATGGGAAAGTATTGAAGGTGAATCGCGTTGTAGAACCGCCACCTATGTTCAAGTTTATGATCGCAATTGGTACTCTTCATTTCGGTCTTTTGGGCGGGATTTATACTCGCATTCTCTATGTATTCATCGGTTTAATACCCAGTGTTTTATTAATCACTGGTTTGGTGAATTGGAAACGGAGACAGTTGTTCATAGGAAGACAGGAATTATAGCAGAAGGAAGAAGAAAGATTCAAAATGTCAGTCATAACCAACCTTCTAACCCTTTACAACCTACGGCACAAAATCCACCTTAATTCCATTGGCGGACGGGCATTGGCGATAGGGAAGACATCTCTACCCGTAGCCCAACTAGGGAACCAAGGAGTCGGCGGCCAGGCTCCAGAGGGTAAATGTTCTCGTTCATACTCAAATACTAATTCATTTGATATTTGTACTAAGGGTAGGCCTTCCATTGCGGCGGCTAATTCTTGGGGAGTAAATAGAGTGGACCAGGACATTTTTGCTACTTCTCGAACTAAATTATCTGGTTCATATCCATCGGCAGTTAAAAAAGTGCTAAACAATAGTAGACCGCCAGAACAGAGAAAGTCGCACATTTTAGCTAATAATAGACGTACTTGATCGGCTTCTCGAAAATGTGAAATTAGTTCGGCGGCGATCGCAATTTGATAATTAGCCGGACGCATCCTTACCAACGGATCGAGTACATCACCCAATGTTACCTCAATTGGTAAATTTTCTGCGGCTGCTGCTACTTTTAATTGTTCTACAAAAGCGGGAGTTAATTCGATCGCATCCACCGGATGGCCGCGTCTCGCCAAAGGCAAAGTATTGCGGCCAGTACCCGCACCCACATCTAAAATTCGCACAGTCCGAGGATCGCCAAATTTATTAGCAATTTCTATTAATTTAGCATCTGGATAAGAGCCAAACAATGGCGGTTCCCTAGTTTCTACCCAGGTTTTATATTGCTCTCCCAAACTAGGACTAGCTATTAGTAATTTGCAGGCTAAACCAGTTTGCGGCGGTTTGGCAGATTCATATTGTAGCACTAACATAGACGTGCTAGAAATCCGAAATCCGTCAGCCAATTTATTGACAAGTAAACCCCGTAATTCTGTTTGTTTTTCCCCAGGTAAAGGCTTCCCTAAAGTATGAAACAATTGGTCGATCCAGTTCAAATAATGATCTACCATTCCCGGTATGCAAGGGAAAACTACCTCGCCGCGAGCCACGATGCGAGTATTAATTTTGTAAAGAATAGCTTGCTGGAGAACATCAGGTTTATTTACCAGTGGTAAGTTTTCACTATTGTCAATCTTATTGTCATTACCCATAAAGAAGGAAGAAGGAAGAAGGAAGAAGGAAGAAGGAAGAAGGAAGAAGGAAGAAGGAAGAAGGAAGAAGGAAGAAGGAAGAAGGAAGAAGGAAGAAGGAAGAGGGAAGAAGGAAGAGGGAAGAAAGAAGAGGGAAGAAAGAAGAGGAAATTACCAATTACCAATTACCAACTACCAGTTAACAGTTAACAAATAACAGTTAACAGTTAACAGTTAACAAATAACAAATAACAGTTAACAGTTAACAGTTAACTGTTAACCAATATTTGGCTAGAAAAATAGGAGTTTAATCATTGATTAGGCTGGGTTTAGTTGCTACCTGTAAAAGTCACTTCTGGGAATCTTTCCTGGGCTTTTGTCATTGGTAGCCGTCTGCCTTCCTCTTGCCAGTAGTTAATTACTTCTGTGGCTTTATTAAGAACTTCAACACGATCGTGGTCAGAAATCCAGTGTTTGGCTTCCAATTCGTTTTTTAACTCTTCCCAGGCATCTTTGCGAGGCCAGAAAAAGTATGCTGTTAAGGGGCTAGTGCCTTTTCCTACAACTTGGTCGACGGCGAGAGCAACGTTCTCTTCTAACCAGAGAACTTTTAAGATGAATTTGGACAAAGAAACCTCCGGGATAGACTTAGCCATGTTTAATAAAATTTAGTACGATCGCTTATCTTACCATAAGATGACTAGATAGAAAATTAAAATTCAAAATTTATCGGAGTTTGAAGATTTATGTCAAATATTAAGTTTATTGTTGTGTTTGATGTTGATGGTGTATTGCGGGATGTGGGGGGATCTTATCGAAGGGCGATCGCGGATACAGTAGAGCATTTTACCTCCCAGGCTTATCGTCCAACTTCTAGTGATATTGATGTTCTCAAGTCTGAGGGTTTGTGGAATAATGATTGGGATGCGACGATCGAATTAGTTTATCGCTACTTTGAAACTCAAAATCAGTCGCGATCGCAAGTTAATTTAGACCCAGAGACATTAATTAATTTTTTCCAAAGTCGCTATCGAGGCCCCAACCCAGAAAATTGGACTGGCTACATCTGTTCTGAACCTACCTTAGTGAGTTCCGCCTATTTGGAAAGTCTAACTCAAAACGCGATCGCCTGGGGATTTTTTAGTGGTGCGATGCACGATGAAGTCATGTATCTCTTAAAAGGCAAGCTAGGCTTAACTTCTCCCGTTTTGGTGGCGATGGAGGATGCACCGGGAAAACCTAACCCCGCCGGACTTTTTGCCGTAATTGAGGAGTTAGAACGCAGACAGGGAATAGATCCTAATACTCCCGTGATTTATGTTGGTGATACCGTTGCCGATCTTTATACTGTGGAAAATGCCCGAAAGCTACAACCTTCTAGGGTTTGGGGCGGTGTGGGGATTTTACCGCCCCACGTTCAGGAAACCCAATCGCGGCGAGACTCATACACCCAAAATCTGTTGAATGCAGGTGCAGCAGTGGTTTTCAGCAACGTTAAGGAGTTAACACCAACAGAAGTTGAAAAAATTGCGATCGCTAATAGTTAAATATGAAGTAATTGATGTTATAATTGTAACGGTTTTGTAATTGGGGCTGTGGCTCAGATGGATAGAGCAAGCGCCTCCTGAAACATCGGGCACCCTACGAGGAAACTCTGGGAGTGAATGTGGTCAAACTCAAGGAAGCCTAAATCTGACAACAGGTATGGTAATCTTGAGCCAAGCTCTACTCTAAAACCAGTAGAGAAGGTGCAGAGACTGGCTTTAAGGACTTCTCAAAAATCTCCTTAAACATACGGCCACCACCTAAAGGCTACTAGCTTATGGTGAAGGAATAGTCCAGAGAGTGGGGAAACTCACACAAATCTGAAGCGCTAGGTCGCCGGTTCAAATCCGGCCAGTCCCGTCAAATACAGCGGTTCCCGCTGTTATAAAACACGGTAGGGACACTGCATTGCCCAAGGCGTGTCCCTACAAGGATTGAACTTACTAAATAAAACCATGTTCTGCTAGAAAGTCTGGTGTAATTTCTCCTAGATTGCTGACGGTAGTTTCTTCCCATAATGAGGAAGAATTAGGGGATAACTTAAAACTACTACGGAGAAATTTAGCCGCATATTTACCCAAAATATCTGCTTCAATATTTACCCAACTACCAGGTTTTAAATTCTGAAGATTGGTTTCACTATAACTATGGGGAATTACGGCAACTTTAAACCAGTTGCCATCGGCATCACAATCAGCAACAGTTAAGCTAATACCATTGACGGCGATACTGCCTTTAGACACAATATAGGGAGCAATTTGTCGCTGCCAAATTGAGGCAGATGCAGTGGGGAAAGTAAATGTCATTTCCCAAGCATTGGCAGTTGCGATCGACTCTACTAAATTGCCAATACCGTCAACATGACCGGTGACGAAATGACCGCCGAGTTTGCTACCTGCCCGTAAGGAAGTTTCAATATTTACGCAAGCGTCGGGTTTCTGGCCGAGAGTGCTACGACTGAGAGTTTCGGGAGAAGCGATCGCGACAAAACCCTGAGATAAAATTTCCACCGCCGTCAAACAGACACCATCGATCGCCACACTATCACCAATTGCCAAATCTCCCAAAATCGCCTCTGTATTGCCTGATACACAGCGAATCTGTAGGCGATCGCTCCCCAAAGACTCAAGCTTACCCAATCCCTGAATTAATCCTGTAAACACCGTAACCTCCTGCTATTGGATCTTCGATCGCAAATCCGTTGTAGATTCAGGCAAAGATAGAGTCATACTGGAATTCAGGTCATGTCGATGCCCAGATTCTCCACCGCCTTACAGTATTCTATGAGGCCGATCCGATGATTGAAATGAAAGTCGCAGGAATTGCCTTAGATGCAGCCACGCGCAGTCCCATTGTCTTATTAAGAGACTCTACGGAGCGGCGAGCCTTGCCTATTTATATTGGTCAAGAGCAGGCAAAGGCAATCATCAGTGCTTTGGAAAGCCACAAACCTCCTCGGCCCCTTACCCACGATCTCCTGGTCAATTTCCTGGAGGCGTGGAATATGACTCTGGAGCGAGTGGTAATTCACTCCCTGCAAGATAATACCTTCTATGCTGTCCTGATTGTCCGTTCTGGAGAAGCCAAAAGAGAGATCGATGCTCGCCCTAGTGATGCGATCGCCCTGGCACTTCGTACTAATAGCCCCATTTGGGTAATGGAAGAAGTGATCGCTGACGCATCTATCCCTGTGGATAGAGACGCAGACGAAGCGGAACGCAGAGCTTTTCGGGAATTTATTTCTAACCTCCGCCCGGAGGATTTGATTCAAAGAGGAGGTTCTGTCGGCGGCGAATATTCCTAATAGTCAACAGGCTTGAGGCTGATGGCAAAAAGCAAGACAGTTATCAGTTATCTATTATGAATTACAACAGTAAATCATTATTATTCTGAAGCCCTTAGCCTTTAGACCTCTGCCTCTATCCTGTAATTCTCAAAGTTTTTAAGTAAAATCCACCTAATTTCCCTCTTCCCTCTTCCTTCTTCCTTCTTCCTTCTTCCTTCTTCCTTCTTCCTTCTTCCTTCTTCCTTCTTCCTTCTTCCTTCTTCCTTCTTCCTTCTTCCTTCTTCCTTCTTCCTTCTTCCTTCTTCCTTCTTCCTTCTTCCTTCTTCCTTACTTATGCGCTATCGAAGGTTTGGCAAAACTCATCTACATCTCTCGGTTTTTTCTCTAGGAACTATGCGCTTTCTAGCTTCCGAGGAAATTGCTGTAAATACTGTTTGGCAGGCAGTTTCTAGGGGAGTTAATCATCTGGAAACTGCTAAAGGTTACGGCAAAAGTGAGGAATATTTGGGTGCAGCTATTTCTTGTGGTTTGCCAATTTCCCGCGATCGCCTGCATATTACTACGAAAATTCCTCCTACTTCTAATCCTGCTACAATCGAGCGATCGATTGACGATTCCCTCCAACGATTAAAATTAGATTATCTCGACTGTTTAGCAATTCACGGTATCAATACTTGGGAACATTTAGAATGGGTTCATAATTTAATGCCGACTATTAACGCTGCTCTAGCTGATGGCAGAGTGCGACATATCGGGTTTTCTACTCATGGAGCTTTAGACTTAATTATTGCCGCTATTAATACAGATTATTTTGAATTTGTCAATATCCATTATTACTATTTTTTTCAGCGCAATTTGCCAGCAATTGAATTAGCTTGGGCAAAAGATATGGGAATTTTTATTATTTCTCCTGCTGATAAAGGAGGGCAACTTTACAATCCACCAGAAGAACTAAAAAATTTGTGTTTACCTCTTTCACCATTAGCATTAAACTATCGATTTTTATTGAGCGATCCTCGAATTACTACTCTTAGTTTTGGGCCAGCTAATGTTAAGGAATTAGACTTACCTCTGGAATTTAGCGATCGCGATGATTCCCTAACATCCGCAGAAATTGCCATCTTTGAGCGTTTAGAAAATCAAGCTAAAATCAGTTTAGCCACCGATAAATGCAGTCAGTGTTATGCTTGTTTACCCTGTCCAGAAAATATTAATATTCCTGAAATATTGCGTTTGCGTAATCTCGCTGTTGCCTATAATATGACAGACTTTGGTAAATACCGTTATCGGATGTTTGAAAATGCCGGACATTGGTTTCCGGGTGTTAAGGGAAATCGCTGCACAGATTGTGGCGAATGTTTACCTCGATGTCCCGAAAATTTAGATATTCCAGCATTATTAAAAGATACTCATTTACGACTTTCTACTGTGAGCGGCCGTCGCCTTTGGAATTAATCATATATGAAAAATTTTAATCTGTTTTTATTGATTGCTTGTGCTTTTTTCTGCCCAAGTTTACTAAGGGAAAAATCGGCGATCGCACTTGCTCAAACTTCAGTATGTCTCACTACAAATTGGTATCAATTGCCATTACCTCCTCTCTCTCAAACAAAGTTAAGCATTCCCAGTCTTTGGTTAACAAAAGAACAATTTGGTGGTAAACTCCTCGATCGGTGGTTTGTGGAACCTGGTAATAATTGGGTAATTTTAATAGTTAATCGACAAATCTGGAGTTTATTAGACTATTTAGAACGTTATCAATTTATCAATCAATTTGGTACAGTTGCCAGAAATTACGGTTATAATGTGCGCGTTTGTAACCCTCAAGGTGAAGCTTTAGCTGTTTATTCTTGCAACTTCCCAGAAGTTAAAACTCATGCTTCTACTCCATTAAGTTGTCAGTTAGAATTAGACTCATTATTTAATAGTGGATTGCGTGGTAAATCCAGGCGATTTTAATTGGTGGGAATCAGATAAGTGTGAAATCTACTATAGCATTTCTCAGGTAGATGAGGTATAGCGGTTCCCGCTGTTATGAAGTACACCCACTTATCGTTCAATCCTCGTAGGGACACGGCATTGCCCATTGGTGTCAACTTAGGCTAAAACCCGCCAGGGACTTAAGTCCCTGTCTAATAAATTAAGTCCTCTGAAGAGGACTAAAAAGACTTTTAAAGTTAATTTAATTAGTCCTCTTCAGAGGACTTATACCAATTCTCTAAATTAATACTACAGTCTTCGGGGCGGGTTTTTGAAGATTTTGGCGAATTGCGGTGATTGTTGGCGAACCTGCTCCTACCCAAACTGTTGAAAACTTTTTTAGAAATGGTATTAATCTTTGAGACAGGGAGTTAAGTCCCTGTCGGACTAAGGATTTTACCTTAAGTTGACACCAATGGGCATTGCCGTGTCCCTACTGTGTTTCATTACTAAGGCGATTAGGGCGGTAGGGGCGGGTTCGCCTAAATATAATTGTTCCTACTTTAAATATCTATAAACCCGCCCCCCACGACTATATTCAAACTTGCCTTAACCATCCTGGCGACTGCTATATATCTCCTAAAGACCAACTCCATGAGTTCCAATTACCTTGCCCCGATCGTCGTATAACTTAAGGGGAACACCCGCATTATTGCTAATAGTTTCTAACGCTGCTTGTAACGTTTGTAAATGCTTTTCTACAGCTTGACGAGTCTTAGTGTCTTTGTTTCCGGCTTTGATAAAAGTTTGCTGAAGTTTCTGTACATAATCAGGAGTCATTTGTACAATAATTAATTCATCACTTACTGTAAATTCGCAAACTTTTGGTGCAACATTGCACACTTTATCTAAATCACTGCCAGCTTTTAACAAGATTTTTTCTACGACTAATTTAGCTTCGACTTTCTGCAAAGAATCCTTGAAAGAATTAACTAAGGGTCGAGCTTTAACGTAGTAAGATGTTGTCGAGGGTACTTCCTGAATTGCAGTTAGAGCTTTTTGCCAATATTCTGAAGCTTGAGTCCATTGTTTTCGATCCTGAAAGATGCGAGCTTGGGCGGCGGAAGTGATTCCCTGAGTATAAGAATCTTCGGCAATTTTTTCGATGGTTTTGCGATCGCGCGATCGGGCTAATTTTCTCTCATAGTCTTTTAACAATACTTTGGCGCGATCGTAAGCCGTAGTACCTTGAGAAATTGAGTCGATCGTACTAACCACATTTTCCCAGTTACTCTCTATCTTTTCCCAGCTTTCAACAGACTGAGCTACTCCTGTACGAGCTTCTGTGACTTTAGCTAAAGTCTGAGCTTGATTAAGTATATTCTCAGCTTCTTGCTCTACTAATAAGCGCTTATTGGCTGTGGCTAAATTCCCCTGATATTCTTTCAATTTCTGTTGAGCAAAGGGATAGATAGGACTACTTTTGCTAATTTTTTCCAGCGGTGCGATCGCGCCTTGCCACAGAGATTTTACTTCACTCCAAGTCTGGGCATTATGAGGTGGATTTTTCGATTTAACCGCCGCTAAATTACCCTTATTTGTGGCTATAATTACGG
This sequence comes from Oscillatoriales cyanobacterium USR001, assembly GCA_001698425.1. Taxonomy (GTDB): domain Bacteria; phylum Cyanobacteriota; class Cyanobacteriia; order Cyanobacteriales; family Microcoleaceae; genus Kamptonema. Next base: position 35,131 of record MBRE01000073.1, read on the forward strand.
AGTTTAATGTTTGATTTTTCTCGCGGTAATCTTGTAATATTTTTTTCGTTTCGTCGTAATTTGGCGACCAAAATGGGATAGTTTCAAGCTGTGCGATCGCCTGATTTATTTTCCCTTTTGCCTCTTTCACGCCAACTACTGTCTTTTTCGCTTTCAGGGTTTTTACTGACTCCTGATTTAACTGTTCAGCCGTCGCCATTGCCGTACAAGTACCAATTACACAAGGACGAGTAAAAAAGTAGTAAAAACTTAACAAAAGTGCCGTTACTGCCCCTGCACCTACTAACCACAGCCAACTTGATGCGGGTAAATGAAAACTCTTTTTTGTGGTCAGATCGAGATCGTTAGCATCAAAGGGATTTTCACTTAGATCCGCATCTTCCCCAGTAGCAATTATAGAAGATTCTTCACTGGTAGAACTGCTAGAAAGAGAAATATTTTCGGCTTCGCTGTTTAGCTCATTTCCTGGGATTTCTAACTTTACTGCTAATGTTTCTTCTACTGATTTCCAAAAAGAAACTGGGACGATCGCGCTACTATTTTTATCTCTTCTTTTCGCCGCATCAAATCTCGATGAGACAGATTGATTCATCCCAAACGAGTAAAAAGTGTAAGGCTGTTTTTGCTCGGTTAATTTTAGGCAAATTCCTACTTGTTGAATCCCCTTGGGTTGCAGCTTAAGAATTGCTGAATGTAGAGCCGCAAAAGTTGGTTCAGGTTTGAGAGTTAAACTGGGAGGATGTTCTGCGACAATCAGCAAAGTTTCCTCGATCGCAGAACAATTGATCTGCAATGGCAAATCTTTAAAGCCCACCTCTTGTAGTTGTGCCTGCAAGTTTTCTTCTAGGATTTGTAAGTTACTGCGCCGAGTTAATGTTGCTGTTTTCATGGTAATTGTTATTTGTTATTTGTTATTTGTTAACTGTTATTTGTTAACTGTTATTTGTTAACTGTTAACTGTTAACTGTTAACTGTTAACTGTTATTTGTTAACTGTTAACTGTTAACTGTTATTTGTTAACTGTTCCTTCTTCCTTCTTCCTTCTTCCTTCTTCCTTCTTCCTTCTTCCTTCTTCCTTCTTCCTTCTTCCTTCTTCCCTCTTCCTTCTTCCCTCTTCCTTCTTCCTTCTTCCTTCGTTACCCTAAGCCTAACTCACGTTTTAGTAAATTAATTGACTTAGCGCCGATGTAATTTTCACAACAGATTAATTGCGGGGGGCGAATAATATCTTCACGGGCAGAATTGATCGCAGCTTTCACAGTAGTAATACTTGCTTGATCGCAAGCAATTGTCCGGGCGCTACGAACGATCGCATTAATTTTGTAAGGATCTGACAATTGTGCCGTCATCACCAACAAATCTTGTCCCCGCAAACTGTGAATAATTACTTCTACCGCTCGCAATAAACCAGAACTGAGACTAACAATACCAAAATAAGTATCTTTTGGTAAACTATTAACGATCTTGATTTCGTTAGCAAAATCGTAAATATCGATGGGGATGACACGGACCGCCCTGGGTGCAGCGATCGCTTCAGCCTCTCCAATAAAATAGCGGCTAGTCACAACAGTCCCCGAAGGAAGTTGATCGATAACTTCAGCTAATTTTTCCATCGGTACTAATTGTACGGGAATGCGAAGAGCTTGTTCTAATTCCTGAACCATCAATTCACCAATACCGATGTCTTGAGTTGGTGCAGTTACTAACACTCTAGCGCTACAACGCAATCGCCAATCAATTTCGCCTAAAAATAATTCTCTGGCTTGGTTAAGAGTACAACCTTGTCCCAGCAGTTGGTCAACACTTTGCTGTACAACTTTATCAGCTTCAGGATATTGTTCGAGAATGGGAGATTTTCGAGTAGTACCGCCTTCGTTACCTTGGGCGCGGACATAAATGCCTGAACCTGCTTGAGCTTCCACCAGTCCCGTGTCTTCTAATTGCCGATAAACTTTACTAATGGTATTGCGGTGTAAGCCTGTTTGCATAGCTAATTGTCTGGTGCTGGGTAAGCGGTGCCCTGGGGGAAATTGCCGAGAAGCGATCGCAAACCTGATTTGATTAAATAGTTGAGTTGATGCGGGAATATCGCTATCTGTCTGAATCTGAAAATAAACCATCCTAGAGACTCCAAGGAGTTAAATAAAGCATTTTTAAAAGTAATAGTACCTACGATCGGTGCTTTGAGTATCTTATAGCTATAGCATAATCCATTAAACATTTCCGCTTTTTTATGAGGCCACATAGAATTCGATCCCCCCAGCCCCCTTAAAAAGGGGGAGCAATAATTCAAAGTCCCCATTAAAAAGGGGAGCAATAATTCAAAGTCCCCATTAAAAAGGGGGAGCAATAATTCAAAGTCCCCCTTTTTAAGGGGGATTTAGGGGGATCTGGATATGTGCAACTTCACATTAAATTGGTATAAGTCCTCTGGTAAGAGTCCATGCTTAGAGATAAATCATCTCTACAATCGCACAGAAGCTAATATTTGATAAAGCAATGAGTTAATAAAACCCAATGCGATCGCGCCTAATAATGCACTCCAAATTCCCCAATTCAGTCTAAATCCTTCCACTAGCCAAGCTGCCAAACCAAACACAATTGCATTAACAACAACTCCTAATACTCCCAAAGTCAGCCAGCTAACTAGCTTTGTTGCGAAAAGAATAGGACTTAACACAGCATTCAATAACCCAAAAACCGCCGCCGAAATCATTGCTTTCTTGAAATTGTCAATTTCCACTCCTATCGGCAATTTAGAAATGATAAAAAAGCTGACTGATGTCACCAACCAAGCAATCAAAATTTGCGTGATATTCATCTTAGATTTCTCCCTTGATAATCCTAAACATTAAATCGAAACAACAACACATCTCCTTCCTGCACCACATACTCCTTTCCTTCACTACGGACCAAGCCTTTTTCCTTAGCTGCACCCATCGAACCAGTAGCAACTAAATCCTGATAAGCAACTGTTTCTGCGCGGATGAAACCCCGCTCAAAATCAGAGTGAATTACCCCAGCAGCTTGTGGTGCTAACATTCCGGCGAGAATTGTCCAAGCACGAGTTTCCTTTGGCCCGCTAGTAAAGTATGTTCTCAAACCTAATAACTCATAGGTAGCTCTAATCAAAGATTTTAAGCCACCTTCTTTCACCCCCAAAGATGCCAAAAAATCTGCCCTTTCTAATTCCGGCAACTCTACTAATTCTGACTCAACTTGAGCAGAAACTACTACAACCTTAGCATTTTCTTTAGATGCTAGTTCCCGCACTTGCTCAACATAGCTGTTACCCGTAGCTAACTCATCTTCCGAAACATTAGCAGCATAGATAATTGGCTTTCTGGTCATTAAACCTAAACCTTTAATTGCCTCAGTTTCTTCTTCATCTAAACTACATTGTCGAGTTGGTTGACCGGCATTTAAAGTTGCGGCTAATTTTTCTAATACTCCTAATTCTAACTGAGCTTCTTTACTGGTACGAGCTTGTTTACGAGTGCGTTCAATTCTCTTTTCAATTTGAGCTAAATCTGCTAAAATTAGCTCTAAGTTGATAATATCAATATCTCGCAGTGGCTCGACAGAACCGGCGACGTGAATAATGTCGTCATTTTCAAAACAACGAACAACATGAACGATCGCATCCACTTCTCGAATATGAGATAAAAATTGATTTCCTAATCCTTCTCCTTGACTTGCTCCTTTTACTAAACCGGCAATATCCACAAATTCAATCCGCGTCGGTACAATTTGCGCGGAATCAGAAATGTTGCTCAGTACGTTTAATCTTTCATCGGGCACTGCAACTACACCTACGTTGGGTTCGATGGTGCAGAAAGGAAAGTTAGCGGCTGTTGCTTTGGCATTGGCAACTAAGGCGTTAAATAAGGTTGATTTGCCAACATTGGGCAATCCGACGATTCCGGCTCTGAGCATGGTAATTTAAAGACATCTGACTATTTGTTATGTTATCAGATTATGTGTTTTTTGAATTAATTAATTATGTTAAGGGGAATTTCTCAAGCTAAATTACCTTTATTGGATGCTTTGCGGGATTGTGTAAATCATGTTCATGCGCCATTTTATGCGCCGGGACATAAGGGTGGTAAGGGAATAGCTAAACCTTTGGCTGATTTGTTGGGAAAAGCTGTTTTTGCAGCGGATTTACCGGAGTTACCGGAGTTAGATAATCTGTTTGCTCCTGAAGGTGTAATTTTGGCGGCGCAAGAGTTGGCATCTGAGGCTTTTGGTGCGGATTTTACTTGGTTTTTAGCTAATGGTTCGACTTGTGGAATTATGGCGGCAATTTTGGCTACTTGCGATCATGGTGAGAAAATTATTTTACCGCGAAATGTCCATAAGTCTGTGATTTCTGGGTTGATTCTTTCGGGTGCGATACCAATTTTTATTGATCCTGTTTATGATGCTAATTGGGATATTGCTTGCTGTATTACGTCGGAAGATTTGGCGGTGACTTTGGCACAAAATCCTGATGCTAAGGCGGTGCTGGTGGTTTATCCAACTTATCATGGGGTGTGTGGAAATTTAGAGGCGATCGCGCAAGTTACCCATCAATATCATATTCCTTTGTTGGTAGATGAAGCTCACGGCGCACATTTTAATTTTCATCCCGATTTACCCAGAACTGCGTTGAGTTGCGGTGCGGATTTAACGGTACAATCTACTCATAAGGTTTTGGGGGCAATGACTCAGGCTTCGATGTTGCACGTGCAAGGAAATTATATTGATATTTCTAGGCTCGATCGGGCGTTACAGTTGGTGCAATCTACCAGTCCTAGTTATTTACTTTTAGCTTCTTTAGATGCGGCTCGTCAACAAATGGCTTTGGATGGTTTAGAGTTAATGACGCGAACTTTAATATTAGCTGAATTAGCGCGATCGCGTATTAGTGAAGTTTCCGGTTTTTCGGTGCTAGAACTTTTAAATACTCCTGGTTTTGTGGCGTTAGATCGGACTCGGTTAACTGTTAAAGTCTCAGATTTAGGATTGAGTGGCTTTGCTGTTGATGAAATGCTGAATCAAGAATTAGGCGTGACTGCGGAATTGCCAATGTTACAGCATTTGACATTTATTATTAGTCTGGGAAATACCCAGGTAGATATCGATCGTTTAGTTGAAGCTTTATTGACTATTTCCCACCGATATTTAACGATAAAAAATGCAGAAAAAATGCCAAATCAATCAGAAAAATCTCCCCCTCTCCCCCTCCCCCCCTCTCCCCCTCTCCCCCTCTCTCCCCGCGAGGCTTTCTTTGCGGCGACAGAGGTGGTATTAGTAGATCGGGTTTGCGATCGCATTAGTGCAGAACTCATCTGTCCCTATCCCCCCGGAATCCCAATTTTGATGCCCGGTGAAATTATTACCCCGCAAGCGGTAGAATATCTACAAGAAGTCTTGATTTTGGGTGGATGTATAACGGGATGCAGCGATCGAACTCTCAAAACGTTTAAGGTAGTAAAAAATTAATATTTCCTCCTTCTTCCCTCTTCCTTCTTCCTTCTTCCCTCTTCCTTCTTCCTTCTTCCTTCTTCCTTCTTCCTTCTTCCTTAATTATTATGCTTTGGCCCTATGTTACTTCCGGTATTCCTGACGATTTATTTGAGCGTTTGCCCGGTATTCCAATGAGCAAACGAGAGGTAAGATTGTTGTTAATTTCCCACTTGCGATTACAAATTGACTCCGTAGTTTGGGACATCGGGGCGGGGACTGGAACGATCGCCGTCGAAACTGGCTTATTATGTCCTAAAGGTAAGATTATTGCCGTAGAACGTGATGAAGAAGTAGCTAGTTTAATTCGTAGGAATTGCGAACGTTTTGATGTTAAAAATGTGGAGGTAATTGAAGGTAGCGCCCCGGAATGTTTGAAAGATTTGCAGGATCGTCCTCACCGAGTTTGTATTGAGGGAGGGCGGCCACTAAAGATTATTTTACAAGAGGTTTGGAAGTGTTTGCAACCCCAAGGTCGTGTTGTGGCTACTGCTGGAAATTTGGAGAGTTTATATACTCTTTCTGAGGGGTTTTCGGAGTTACAAGTTCGGAATATTGAGGTGGTACAGTCGGCCGTTAATCGTTTAGAAACGCGGGGGATTCATCAAACTTTTGCGGCTGTCGATCCGATGTTTATTTTGAGTGGGGAAAAGTTGGATTAGGCTTAAAAAGCAAGTTTTTGAAACAACTCGGCAACAGACAAATTAAAACCAGGGACAATTTCTTCACCTTCTAAAGAATCATTAGATTTGACCAATCGCTCCGGTTCCTGACCATTACGATACACTAAAATATACTTTTGTTTAGGATTAATCACCCAAACTAAACGGGAACCATTCTCGAAATATTCTCTAATTTTTTGATCGATTTCTTCCAGCGTATTACTAGGAGATAAAATTTCTACCGCTAAATCCGGCGCACCTTCTAGGAAACCATCAGGAAGATCGTCTAATCCTTGCAAACGATCCTTAGCCATGAAAGAAATATCAGGCGATCGCTTATTCCCTGATTTCATCTTAAAAGCAGTGCTGGAATCGAACATTGCACCTAATTTTTGAAGGCGGACATAACCACCCAGCAAAATCATTAAAATGCTGCAAACATAACCGTGTTTTGCACCAGAGTTTCCCATATCAATTAGTTCTCCATTGACAATTTCATAGCGGTGTCCATCTCGATTAAGTGCCATAAATTCGGCATCAGTCCAGATTTTTTTCTCTGGCGGGGTTTCCCCTTGGTTTTCTGTCAGATTTTCCGTTGGGTTTTGTAGCAGAATAGTCATAGATTTCTCCAGATACTTATTAAATACAAAGCTTTTAAATTAATTATAGCATTTCTCTGGCGGATGAGGTACATATAACTCTACCCCCAACCCCCTTAGAAAGGGGGCTTTTCCAGTCCCCCCCCTTTGCAAGGGGGGGCTAGGGGGGGTGCTTGAGAAATGCTATATCAGACAAAAGTTGAGTTATCAAAAAGCAAGTTTTTGAAACAACTCGACCACAGACAAATTCAAACCAGGGACAATTTCTTCACCATCTAAAGAATCATTAGATTTCAGCAATCTATCCGGTTCTTGGGCGTTACGATACACTAAAATATACTTTTGTTTAGGATTAATCACCCAAACTAAACGGGAACCATTCTCGAAATATTCTCTAATTTTTTGATCGATTTCTTCCAGCGTATTACTAGGAGATAAAATTTCCACAGCTAAATCCGGCGCACCTTCTAGGAAACCATCAGGAAGATCGTCTAACCCTTGCAAACGTTCTTTAGCCATAAAAGAAATATCAGGCGATCGCTTATTCCCTGATTTCATCTTAA
>MBRE01000074.1:0-84299 GCA_001698425.1 Oscillatoriales cyanobacterium USR001
CAGCGATGACAGCGGGTTTAGTGGGGTTTTGGCGTAAGGCGGCGAGGAAGTCGCGGGGTGGGGGGGCGATCGCGGCTTGTTTTTGGAGTTCGATTAAGGGAGTGCGATCGCGCATCTGGGCAACTTCTGTTTCTTTTTGCCAGACTATTTCTTCTAGGATGTGATGGGGTTTGGCATCGGGGGTGGCTACCTGATAGTTGAGGTAGAGCACGGAGATAGCGGGGTTGGGGGGACGGCGGCGAATTTTAATCATAATCGAATAGTTTAACAGGCGATCGCTACTTTTACAAGGAGCGATCGACTTGCTAAATTTTTGTCTTCTCGATCGAATGCTAGACTCCATTTTAACCAAGCTTCAACGACCTGTTTAAAGTTATCTTCAGGGCCAACTGGATCTTAATTTTTTTAGAGGTCTATCTGATTAGTTTTATGGAATTATAGCATTATATTGGCAGCGATCGCGCTTTGGGAAAGGAAGGGCGATCGCCGCGCCAGATTTAGCAGAAATGATTATTTAAGTTAGACTAACAAACTTGATCCTAAAGATGCCTATGCTTACCTCGGCGTGGGCAGTGTGCTGTATGACCAGAAAAAACTAGAAGAAGCGCTCAAAAGTTACCGCAAAGCGATCGAACTTGACCCTAATTTTGCTAGTGCTTACTACGGCGTGGGCAATGTGCTGAGAGACCAGAAAAAATTAGATGAATCGCTTCAAAGTTACCGCCAAGCCATCCGCCACCCGCAATATCCCTAATATTTATGACAAATTTGTTGTATTTTCTCGTTGATTATATTGGTAAATCAAGTGCAAAGCCGCGATCGAGCGATCGCCTTTAACTCCTACTTAAAAAAAATAGTTGAAAAAAATATTTACTATACCCGAAGTAATTGCATTAATCTGTGATATATTACCAATAACCAATTACCAATAACCAATTACCAATAACCAATAACCAATAACCAAATGAAATTATTATTAATGTCAACATCAGTTGGCCCCCTTGGTTCAGGATTAGGTGGTGGAGTTGAACTCACCTTATTAAATATTGCCATTGGATTGCAAAAACGAGACATAAAAATAGATATTGTAGCCCCAAGTGGTTCAAAATTAAACTCAATTCCGATCGTCCAAATTCCTGGGGAACTCCAAACACCAGCCCAAACCCAAGAACGGAATATTCCCATTATCATGGCTGGTAATTCTGTCCTCGTAAATATGTGGGAATATGCTCGTAAAGTTCAAGCAGAATATGACTTAATTCTTAACTTTGCCTACGATTGGCTACCCTTTTATTTAACTCCATTTTTCCATACATCGATCGCACACTTAGTTAGTATGGGTTCGCTTTCCGAAACAATGGATCGGATTATTGGACAAATAGCAGCACAATTTCCTGGTACAATCGGAGTTCATACAGCAATACAAGCAGCAACATTTCCCTTTGCCAGTCAATGTAAATGTTTAGGTAGCGGCCTTGACCTATCCTTGTATGAATTTTGCCCTCAACCAGAAAATCAACTAGCTTGGTTAGGTAGAATTTCACCGGAAAAAGGCTTAGAAGATGCCGTTGCTGCTGCTCAAATTACTGGTATTCCTCTGAAAATTATGGGGAAAATTCAAGATGAAAATTATTGGCAGAAAATTTGCACAAATTACCCCCAAGCTCCTGTAAAATATTTAGGGTTCCTAACAACAACTCAACTGCAACAAGAACTCGGTAAATGCAAAGCCTTATTGATGACACCCCGTTGGGTAGAAGCTTTCGGGAATGTCGCGATCGAGGCTTTAGCCTGTGGAGTTCCAGTAATTTCTTACCGTCGAGGCGGTCCAGTGTCGATTATTCGGGATGGAGAGACGGGGTTTTTGGTAGAGCCGGATAGTGTCGATGGATTAGTAAATGCGATCGCGCACTTAGATCGAATCGATCGGCGATCTTGTCGGCAACAAACAGAGGTAGAATACTCATTAGAAGCTTTAGGCTGGCGGTTTGAAAATTGGTTCAAATCTATTTTAGCTAAAAGTTAAACTTAAGGAAAAAACAACTATGACCAATGACACTTTGGTGCTTTTATCAAGCAGAGAATTAGAAAAAATGCGTAACGCCGGACGTTTAGCGGCTCAATTACTTAACCATCTTGAACCAATGGTAAAACCAGGAGTTAGCACCTTAGAACTTAACGATGAAGCTGAGCGCTGGACTATCGCTCGTGGAGCCAAAAGTGCGCCTTTAGGCTACAAAGGATTTCCTAAATCTATCTGTACCAGTGTCAATGAAGTAGTTTGTCATGGTATTCCTAATGCCAAGCAAATATTGAAAGATGGCGATATTATCAACATCGATGTTACACCCATACTTGATGGATTTCATGGCGATACATCTAAGACATTTTTTGTTGGTAATCCTACACCTAAAACCAGGAGACTCGTAGAAGTTACAGAGGAATGTTTAAAAAAAGGAATTGCCGAAGTTAAACCAGGTGCCCGCATTGGTGATATTGGTGCGGCTATTCAATCTTATGCTGAAGCGGAGGGATTTTCTGTAGTGAGAAACTTTGCCGGTCACGGAATTCATCGGATTTTTCACACCGCACCAGAAATTCTACACTATGGCAAAAGAGGAACAGGAAAAAAGCTCAGAGAAGGGATGGTTTTTACTATTGAACCAATGATTAATGAGGGAACTTGGGAAGTTGAAGTTCTCGAAGATGGTTGGACGGCCGTGACTTTAGATGGGAAACTTACTGCCCAATTTGAGCATACGATCGCGGTGACTAATTCTGGTGTAGAAATTCTTACTTTACCCTAAGCTTTACCTAAGATTTATGAGCGAAATTACAAGCGAAAAATGGTTAAAACCTGGTGATTTATTGCAAGTAATTGCTCCTAGCGGTTACTTGCGAGAATTTGAGAATTTTAATCGAGGTTTAGAAATTTGGCGATCGCGTGGTTATCAAGTCGAACTTAGCCCCGGTTTTGACGATCGATGGGGTTATTTAGCCGGCACTGATGAATCCCGCCTTCGCCAATTTACAGACGCACTTAATGACCCAAAATGTCGCGCAATTCTCTGTGCTAGAGGCGGTTATGGCTGCATTCGCCTATTAGAAATGTGGAGTAGAAGTAAGCAAGAATCACCAATTACCAATTACCAATTACCAATTACCAATTACCAATTACCACCTAGCAAATGGTTAATCGGATTTTCTGACATTACCACTTTATTATGGAGTCAAACACATCTCGGTATTTGGGGCGTTCATGGACCAATGTTGACAACTATTGCATCAGAACCAGAATGGTCTATTGATAGATTATTTGATTGCATAGAAGGTCGCAATTTACAACCTTTACAGGGTAAAGGTTGGGGAGGAGAAAAAGTTATTGGTTTGCTATTACCGGCAAATTTAACTTTAGCTACGCACTTATTAGGTACTCCCTATCAACCAGATTTAACTAATGTTATTCTTGCATTTGAAGATACGAAAGAAACGCCTTATCGCATCGATCGAATGTTAACTCAATGGCGACTAATGAAAGATTTTTCGAGAGTTAAAGGTATTGCTTTAGGGAGGTTTAGTCAGTGCGAACCTAGTCCCGATAAATCTAGTTTTACTGTTGAAGAAGTATTGCGCGATCGCTTGGCTAATTTAAACATTCCTATTGTCTCTGATTTACCCTTTGGCCATGATGGACCGAATGCTACTTTACCCGTAGGAATAGTCGCTCATCTCGATCCTGATTCTGGTACTCTGGAGTGTAATTGGTAATAAGTTCTGTTAAAATGTGCGCGAATCAATTAGTAGGGGCCAAGCATTCGGGCGATAAATTATCGCGATATGATTTGGTTCGTAGTAAGCGCTTTAGCGCTAAAGCGCTTACTACAAACAAGCTAATTATTTAATTTCTATTCCCAACTATATTTTCTGAATGGAGGTTTTATGAAAGGTCATAAATTTTTCAATCGTCTAGCTGTAAGTTTATTAATTGCCGGCCTATCCCTAACAAATATTCCGGCAAATGCTACAGCAGAACAATTGTATAACAACGATGCAATTGATGGCGAAATTAGTCGCAGTTCTCCTAACTACCGGTTTCGGAATATGTGGAGTCCTAATACTCCTGTAGAGGAATTGCGCGGTGAAGAATATACTTTTAATGCTGAGGAAGGAGATGAAATTGATGTCAATTTAGATATAGAAAGAGGTGGTTTTTCTCCTGTGTTAGTGCTGTTTCACGCAGAAACAAACAAACAAATGGCTTATTCTCAAAATAATTCTTTTACCTATCGCATTCCCAGATCCGGTGAGTATAAATTGCTGGTTTTAGCTAAAAATAATCCTCGGAATGGTAGATATACTCTGGAAATTTCTGGCCTTGATGATAGGTATAATGAAACTAGAGATAGATGGGACGATCGCGCAGATCGTCACCGAGATAATCGCGAATACGATCGCCAAAATAATCGTCGAGATAATCGCCGAGATAATCGCCAAAATAATCGTCGAGATAATCGCCAAAATAATCGCCAGAATAATATTAGTAGCGATCGACAACAATTTTTAGAAGACGAATTTGGTTTGCGCCCCCTCGACTGCCGATTAAGACGTACTATGGTGATAGTAAATTTTCGAGAAAACGGCGATAACTATACATTGTGCGCCGAGCCCACTCGCTCTATACCTGCCGGAACTTACGATTATAATTATCGCACCAGAAATTTAGATGCAAAAACCCCAGAAGAATTCAAAGAACAGTGTCGCGTGTCCGTAGGCGGAATGTGTATCAGCAGGTAAATATAATCGGGGGGGTTTATATAATTTATTTCAGACTGATGACACATCCTACTACCGATCGTTGAAAAAATGCGATCGGTGGATGGTAAGCTATCAAAAGATTTAAAATATGTAGTTCAGAGTAAAAGTAGAAATGGCCGGATCAACCCAAGTACCTTTATTATTGCGGGCCGCGCGCGGTGAAATTGTAGAACGTCCGCCAGTGTGGATGATGCGGCAAGCGGGTCGCTATATGAAAGCTTATCGGGATTTACGAGATAAGTATCCATCTTTTCGCGATCGCTCAGAAAAAACTGACATCGCAGTGGAAATTTCCCTCCAACCTTTTCACGCTTTTGCACCTGATGGCGTGATTTTATTTTCCGATATCTTGACTCCTTTGCCGGGAATTGGCATTAATTTCAATATTATCGAAAGTCGCGGACCAATAATCGATCCGCCAATTCGTAGTTTATCCCAAATTGAAAAACTGCATCCTTTAGAACCATTAGAATCTCTGCCTTTTATCCGCGAGATTTTGCAGACTTTGTGTCAAGAAGTAGGCGATCGCGCTACAGTATTAGGCTTTGTTGGTGCGCCTTGGACTTTAGCCGCCTATGCGATCGAAGGCAAAAGTTCCAAAGACTACACAGTGATTAAAAGCATGGCATTTTCTGAACCCGCAATCCTGCATAAGTTTTTACATAAATTAGCAGAAGCGATCGGTACCTATGCCTGTTATCAAATCGAATGCGGCGCACAAGTAGTACAAATGTTCGACTCTTGGGCCGGCCAATTAAGTCCCCAAGATTACGAAAAATTTGCCCTACCTTATCATCAAATAGTAGTTGAGAAAGTCAAGGCAAATCACCCACATACACCATTAATTCTTTATATTAATGGCAGTGCTGGAATATTAGAGCGGATGCCTAAATCTGGCATTGACATTGTTAGTATAGACTGGACAGTCGATATGGCAGAAGCCAGAACCAGAATCGGTTCTGAAGTTGGCGTACAAGGAAACATCGATCCTTGCGTGTTATTTGGTTCAAAAGATTTTATTCGAGAACGCATCCTCGAAACAATTCGCAAAGCTGGAAACAAACGTCATATCCTCAACTTAGGACATGGTGTTTTGCAAAATACACCAGAAGAAAATGTAGCTTTCTTCTTTGAAACAGCCAAACAAGCTGACAAGTTACTAGCTGTTACTGCTTGAGAATAATCTCAAAATAATTGGTTTGTAGTAAGCGCCAAGCGCGCTAAAGCGCTTACTACAAACAAGCTAATTATTTACTTCTCCCCTCTTCCTTCTTCCTTCTTCCTTCTTCCTTCTTCCTTCTTCCCTCTTCCTTCTTCCTTCCTGCAATGAAACGCAAACGGATTTTAATTACAGGTGCTAGTGGCTGTATTGGTCACTATATCACCGAAACCCTAATTAAAAATACAGATCACGAATTGCATCTTTTAGTCCGTCACCCTGACAAGTTAGGTTTTGATTGCAATGCTCGTTCGGGCATTAATATAATTAAATCTGACTTGCGAGATGTTGAAAAATTAGCAGAATTTTTAAAGACAGTTGATGTGGCAATTCTGGCGGCAACTTCTTGGGGTGGCATTCAAGAGGTTTTTGATATTAATTTTGTCAAAACTATCCGGTTAATTCAGTTACTTTCTCCAGAAAATTGCGAACAAGTTATTTATTTTTCAACAGCAAGTATTCTCGATCGAGATAATAACTTACTCAAAGAAGCTGGTCAATTGGGAACTGATTATATTCGCTCAAAATATGAATGTATGTGGGAGTTAAATCGGCTGACAAATTTACCTCCAATTACCAGTGTTTTCCCGACATTAGTGTTAGGAGGCGATACTAATAAACCCTATTCTCACTTATCATCTGGTGTCCCAGAAGTGGCAAAGTGGATTAATTTAATTCGTTGGTTTAAGGCTGATGCAAGTTTTCATTTTATGCACGGCGCGGATATTGCTGAGGTGATTAGATACTTAGTTGAAAATCCTCAAATATCCAAAGAAAAGCGCAAGTTTGTATTAGGAAATCCGCGCATTACAGTTAATCAAGCAGTGGAAGAAGCTTGTGCTTATTTCAATAAAAGAATATTTTTTCGGATTACTTTATCTCCTTGGCTGGCAAATTTTTTAATTGTAGTATTTCAAATTCAGATGGCTGCTTGGGATAGATTTTGCTTGGAATATCGGCATTTTAGTTATAAAGATCCCTTAAATCCTCAGAGTCTTGGTTTACCAGTTTATTGCGCGAATGTCGCCGATCTTTTGAGGTTGAGTGGGGTTCCAGGGAAAGGTTAAGTAGTATCTTTATTATTAATTACTAATTACGAACACGGATTTAACGGATTACACGGATTACACCGACGATCGTTTAATATTAATTCTCCAAAGTTGTGTAACAGTATTCGGGGCGGGTTATTGAATATTTGGGCGAATAGCAGGGATTTGGGTGAACCCGCCCCTACCAAAACTATTGCCAAATTTTTGAGAATTGGTATAATCCGTGAAATCAGAGAAATCCGTCTAATCTGTGTATCCCAATTACCAATTACCAATTACCAATTACCTCAATATCGCCTTTGCCTCTTCAATATTCTGCCGAATTAATTCTGCTGAATCCATAAAAGCGATTCTTTCCATATCAGTTAAATCTAATTCAAAAATCTTCTCTACGCCGCGACATCCCAGGCGACAAGGAACTCCTAAAAATATATCTTCTAAACCATATTCTCCTTGTAAATAAGCACAGCAAGGCAATAACCGCGATTGATTTAATAAGATTGATTCGATCATTACGGAAACCGCAGATGCGGGCGCAAAATAAGCGCTACCTGTTTGCATTAATTTTACAATTTCGGCTCCACCATTACGAGTTCTCTCTACTAAATGTTCGATTGTTTCGGTATCCATAATATCAGTAAGAGGAATGCCGTTAACGGTGGAATAACGAGGTAATGGAACCATTAAATCACCGTGAGATCCTAAGACGGTAGCTTTGATATCGGCGACAGAAATGCCTAATTCCATTGCGATAAAATTTTGAAATCGGGAAGAATCTAATACCCCTGCCATGCCCATAACTCGATTTGGGGGTAAACCTGTATTTTCCCAGGCTAAATAAGTCATTACATCGAGGGGATTTGTAACGATAATTAAAATTGCTTGGGGCGATCGCGCGATCGCTTCTTTTGCTGCCTCAACTACTATTTTCGCATTAATTTTAATCAAATCATTGCGACTCATGTTAGGTTTTCGGGGCATTCCAGCGGCAATTACAACAATTTCTGAACCGGCAGTATCATCATAATTATTTGTCCCAATAATTTCGCGATCGTGATGTTCTACTCCCCTAGCTTGCATTAAATCTAGGGCAATTCCTTGGGGCCAACCTTCTATAATATCTAGTAGTATGACATTGGCAATATTTTTCTCAGCAATCCGCTGGGCGGTGGTACTACCAACTTTTCCCGCACCAATAATAGATATGCGAGTTGAATTGCAAGTTAAGGGGAAATAATTGGCAGAAATCATTATTGTAATCAGAATTATTGTTTGATGTTGGTTAAGTACGCACGCTAAGTATTAATTTATAATATTAATTTAAGGGTGCGTACTTGCTAAGTTATTATTTATTTGAAGTCTTCTATTTGGTCGATCCGCAACCAAATATTAGGTGTGGGTACGCGGCCAAATTTAACAAGGGCATAGTCTCCTCGCAGATCCATTACTTCGCCCTTGGTTTCAAATAGGTAGGACGAAAAGCGGCGATCGCTGGCTTTGGCTTCTAAACTGTTTTCCAATTTTTCGCGGATGGCGCGGACAATGCTACCTTTTTTGAATGCCATAACTGTTTTGCTCTGGTTTACAAATATTATGATGATAAATTATAGCGGTTTTCAGTTGCATTTATTGATTGTGCGATCGCGCGATCGCATTTGACCCTGTATCGCACGAGTGAGGGCAATTGTCAAGGAAAATAGAAAAAAATCGGTTTTGGTTGGGGTAGAGGTTTGAGCAGAGGTGTCAACTTAAGCTGGAAGCCGCCAGGGAGAGCCATGAATATTACCTTTAACGGCTTTCGGCAAAAAATCGACCGCAGAAAGCATAATTTTTTGAATTAAGGCTGATATATTAATGAGAACTTAGACCAGCCATCCAAAAAACCCAGTTTGGGCAGGCTAGAAAATTCTCTACAACAGTACAAATACATTAAATCAACCAACTTTTTGTGTAAATTCTATGCACAAGAAAAATCAGACGATTACATTAGGGGCTAATAGTGATGGATCGACAGCTACGACTACTCGCTGAAAAGGTTTGTAGCTATCCAGCCAAAAGCCTAGAGAGGCAAAAAGCCCTCAATCTTTTGCTGGTAAAACTGCAACATTTACCGGGATTATTAAAATCCTCTCATCCCGACTATTTGGAAGCTTTAAACCGTACTTGGGAGTGGTTTAGCCAAAATATTTGCCAAACATTTAAACCAAGTGGCGCATCTTTTCAGGAGAGTCTATGTAAGTGGATTAATGGCTATCTCTACTGGCGAATTCGCGATTTGAAGTCGCCGCAGACAGATTATAGCTTAGATAATTCTTTCAAAAATAGTGAAAGTTTAGAAACTTATTTAGATCGACTCCCTGATGCTCAAGCACCCAAATTGAGTGGACTTGATAACTATCTCGATCGCCTACGATCGGAACAGTTACAGGAGATTGTTCTTCAACTAGAAAAATACATTGAGGAAGATCCTGAGAGAAAACTCAGAAACTGTTATCCCCGCAAACATCCTAACTGTAATTGCCAGTTTTTAACTCAGCGATTATTTTTGCAAAATCCTGCGGATAAGATGGCTGATATTATTCGGGAGTTGCAATTAAAAGACCCAAATGTTAAAGACCAAACAGTGCGATCGCACTGGAACAAAAAATGTAAACCTCTGCTGCAAGAAATTGCAGTTAATTTAGGATATTCACCGGAAATTGAGCTATGAATAACACACAAGTTCCCTATTTAACTGTACCTCTAGGTGGCGATGCTCACAGCTTTGCCAGAAAATTTGCAGCCGAACAAGCAACTACCCAGAAAAGCAAGCAAGTTTACCTTAATACTATGGCAGTTTATGCCGTTCATAGTTATCTGAAATGGCTAGGAATTGAGAGCAATCTTCAGGAAAGCGATAGTTGGCATATTCTACTACGGAGTAGATGGGATGTAGCAGATTTAGTAATTCCTGGGATTGGGAAATTAGAATGTCGTCCAGTTTTGCCGGGACAAGTAAATTTAACTTTGCCAACAGAAGTTAGAGAAGAAAGAATTGGTTATTTAGCAGTTCAATTTAATGAGTCTTTGGACTCAGTGCAGCTATTAGGATTTGCGCCATCAATTAGTGCAGGAGCAGCAAATTATCAATATTTACGGGTGGCAAATCTCCAGTCTCTTGATGTTCTTTTAGAACGTCTTAATCCAGTGAAATTAAGTCACTGGTTTGAGAATATTTTTGATGCTGGTTGGCAGAAATTACAATCGCTGTCAGGGGAAGTTTCTGCGGAAAAGTTATTTGATTTAGATATTTCTGGTTCGACAGTTGTAGCTGTGGGTTGGCGGGGTGGCGGGACGCTATCATTGCGAATAGTTATCACGATGAATCAGAGAGCAGATGAAACAACTGATATCACTTTGGAGGTATATCCCGCAGGTGGTCAAAGATTTTTACCCCCTGGTCTTAAAGTTAGTGTTGAAGATGAATTAGGAAACTGTTTGGGAGAAAAATTAGCGACAAACGAAACTTTGTTGATTGATATAGAACAAAGTAGCGATGAACCAGGCGATCTCTTCCGTCTTATTATTACTTTGGGCGATGTCAGGAAAACCAAAACTTTTATAGTTTGATCGCAAAATTTTAGATTGGGGTTGCAGATTTTAGTGTTTTTTGGTAAAGTAGTGAGGATTCGATCGAATCAAAAGTTTCATATCTACTTAGGCTTCAGGGCTTGGTCAGCTAAGTCAATCTAAAATCTCAAATCCACAATTAACTAATTGCATTGCTTTTAGAGGGATGCTGCTATGCCAAAAACCTGCTTTTTAAGAATTAATTTCGGTAACTTTGATAAGGGATTTGACATTACCCTGCGGATTCGGGGAGAAAGCGAACCTTTGGGAGACCCAGAGGATACTCTGGTGGTAACTAATGGTCGGTTGAGTAAATGCCCAGAATTGCTACAAAAATATCAAGATTGGCAGAAAAAGTTTACAGGCTTAGAGGCTAATTACAGAGGTATAAAGTTCAAGCGGATATCTGGTCTTAATCTCGATCAATACCGTCAAGAATGTAGGGAAGCACATACAGATTTGGTGCTGAGTTTCAGAGAATGGCTAAAATCTTCTCAGTTTCGGAATGTGGAGGATGAGTTGCGAACTCATTTACAAGCTGAGGATGAAATTGAGTTTTTAATTCAAACAGATAGTGATGAATTGCGGAAAATGCCCTGGGATACTTGGGAGTTTATCCGTCGTTATCGTAAGGCGGCAATTGGTATTACTCCACTGGGATATAAGCGCATACCGCAATATAAAGTGGGAGAAAAATTGAGAATTTTGGCGATTTTGGGAAGTACCAAAGGCGTACTCAATCTCACAGAAGATCGAAAAGTGCTGGAGAGTTTCTCTGGTGCTGAAGTTTGTTTTATTACTGAACCTAAGCGGGAGGAATTGGCAAAGCTTTGGGAAGAAAAGTGGGATGTTTTGTTTTTTGCCGGACACAGTTCTAGCCAACCAGGAGAAAGGGATTATATTGATATCAATAAATACGATCGACTGCCAATTATTGAGCTAGAAAATACGCTGACAGAAGCAGTTGAAAAGGGTTTGAAGTTAGCAATTTTTAATTCTTGCGATGGGTTGGGATTGGCGAAACGATTGGAAAATTTTCACATTCCACAGGTGATTGTTTGGCGAGAACCAGTGCCAGATATGGTGGCACACACTTTTCTCAAGGCTTTTATGCAAGAATTTTCTCAAGGAATTTCTTTGTATATGTCTGTGCGGAGAGCGAGGGCGAAATTGAAAGAAACTTCCGATGGGGAAAAAATGTTTCCTGGTGTAAGTTTTTTGCCTGTAATTATTCAAAATCCGCTGATAGAACCTTTGAGTTGGCCTGTGGATGCGCCGCTAGAGCCGATAACTAATCTGCCAACATTGCAGCCGGATGAAGATGAAAAACAAGTACCGAAACCCCAAGATAGGAAGAAATTATTTATGTTTGGGGGGAGCGCGATCGCGGCAATTTTTCTGTTACTAATAGTTCAAATTTGTTTGATTAAGTTAGAGGAACCAAAAAAACAATACGATGAAGCTGAGAAAAAATTGAATAAAGCTGGTAACTTAGTTAATCGCGGTTTATCAATGGAAGCAGGGCAGAAACTAAATGATGTGCAAAGAGCTTGGAAAACATATCGCGATGATCAGTGTCCGTTTGAAAGTAGTATTACGGGAAATAAACTTCAGCTAAATGTTCGCAAATTTTCATGCTTGACAAGAATCACAGAAGAGAGAACAAAAGAGTTTAACTCCTATGTTCAAAAGCAAAAAATTCCAGCAGGAGGCACGAATTATAAAATAGCTGAAGATCGGCAAAAACAAGTTTACGATCGTTTAGTAACCAAAAGTACCGCTTATGAGCAAAAGCGAGAAAATGCCCAGGAATCCTGGATGAAATTTCGAGATGTAGCCTGCGAATTTGAGGGTAAGTTTGTAAAAAATGGAGATGAAAAAAGTTGTCGTATTCGTGAAACGGTACAGAGAAGTAAGGAGTTAGAAAATTCTCTAAAATAGCTAAATTTGAGTAGGGGCGAAGGATTTCGGCAGGTAAGGAATGAAAATTAAATAACTTGGTTTGTAGTAAGCGCTTTAGCGCTCTTTGCGTTTACTACAAACAAGTCACAGGGTTTTCAGGTATAGTTTTATAATTTATATTCAAAGTTCGGTAATGTATTTTTGAATGCCGCAACCTGAAATTCCTTGTCTGAGTATTGCGATCGCGCGCTTAAAAACCCCAGGTGAAAACCATTTTGCCACTTGGGTTCTACAAGCCCCCTATCCTAGTGGATACGTTCACCATGATTGTATTTGGTCAGAAAATTTGTCCCAAGCTTGGCAAAGTTGGCGCGAGATGTTTTCGCCCCAAAGTTTGCCCCGCGTTGCTGTCGCCGCCCCCCAGATGGCAATAAATTTAAGTTCTGGTAATGATATTTCTGGGGGCAAAAATCTCAGCTATAGTAGCCGATTAATGCAGCATTTGGGCATTAATCTTTGGCAATGGTTGATGGCCGGATCGATTCAAAATAGTCTGCATGAAAGTAAGGGAATTGCGATCGGACAAAACCTACCTTTGCGGGTGCGTCTTGACCTCCGGGAACCTGATTTAATTGCTTTACCTTGGGAAATTATGCAGCCTCAAGCTGGCCAACCTGCAATTTCTTTGAGTCAACAATTGCTTTTTAGTCGGACAACTAGCGATGTAGAACCTTTGCCGGTTTTGCGTCTGGCTGAGTCTTTAAATATTTTGTTGGTGTTGGGAGAAGGGGGAGGAAATTCACCTTTAACGGCTTTACAATTGGCAGAAGAAGCGACTAATTTAAGGAGCGTTTTAGAGATTTCTAGTAAAATTCATGGTAAAGGTAATGGGGATGCGATGCCTTCGGCCGGCGTAGCCATCGCGCCAACTTCTGTCAAAACTTTAATTCAACCAACAGCCGCAGAATTAATTGCTTGTTTGGAAAGGGGAACAAAACAGGGAACTTATAATGTTTTATTTTATGCTGGACATGGCATTACTGGACCTGATGGTGGGTTGCTATTTTTGAGGCCGGAAACTACAATTAATGGTACAGAATTAGCCCAAGTTTTAGTGCGCTGTCAAGTGACTTTGGCAGTGTTTAATGCTTGTTGGGGGGCGCAACCGGCGAAGTCCTCTTTGACAAATTCTAGTCAACTTTTGTCTCGTAGTAGTTTAGCAGAAGTGTTAATTCATCACGGTGTACCGGCGGTTTTGGGGATGCGGGATGCGATCGCCGATCGCGAAGCTTTGAGTTTTATTCAAGCTTTTGCCCAAGCAATGACGGCGCGAATGTCGATCGATCAAGCAGTGGCTATTGCCAGACAGCAACTCTTAACTCTTTATAAGTTTAATCAGCCAGCTTGGACATTACCTGTATTATATATGCACCCAGAGTTTGACGGGCAATTGCTGCAATCTCTTGATGAGATTAGAACAGAATTACCGGCAAATTCACCGACTTGGTTAGGGCGATCGCTACCAATAGTTTATCTGCGATCGACCACAGAAACATCTCGAATTTGGCTAATTTCTGCCGGAATTATGCGAATTGGACGAGGAGAAGAAAACGATGTCGCGATTTCTGAATCATGGATTTCTCAAAAACACGCCGAGATTTTTTGCCGCAATAGTGTTGTTGCTGGAAAAACTGAACAAACTTATTTTTTGCGAGATTTTTCGCGCTATGGCACGCTAATTTGGGATACTAATGATTGGCAAAGAATTCATCATCAAGAATTTGCATTACAATCGGGAATGCTGATAAAATTTGGTAGTTCTCAAGGTCAGCCTTTAGAATTTATCATCGAAGTTACTTAAACTTCGTGGAAACATCCCTACGGATACATTTAGCGATCGCCTGGATTATAACTCTCAGTAGGAGGCGATCGCACTTAATTTTGCTAAAATAAACAGAGAGATTTATCCCATTTTATCAAAATGACTCGGTTCATCCACGACCAATTTGCTAAAGATTACCTAGAAGAATTACTCTCGCCACTAGGGAAAATACAATCACCTCACCGCGTCGCCGGTGAAGTCCGCCACATTGATGTTTACTTCGTGCCAAATCCAACAGAAACAGGCGATAGAAACGCACTAGGACTATTAGGCAAACTCGCAACGACCACCGCTCTATTTGAACCATTTCGCAATCCAGCCACAGTCCCAGAAATTTGTGATTGTCTATTAAAATTGCTAGAAGTAAGAGGGGAATTGCAAAGAGAAACTAATCGCACCTCACGCAATCTATCCGATGCTGACTTGCCGAAACTGTGGATAATCACCCCCACAGCCTCAGTCAAATTATTATCAGGTTTTGGTGCTACTCTCAACAACGATTGGCCTTCAGGTGTCTACTTAATGCAAGAATATTTGAGAACAGGGATAATCGTCATTCATCAATTACCCAGAACTCCAGAAACCCTGTGGCTGAGAATTTTAGGTAGAGGTAATGTACAAAAACAGGCAATTGATGAACTAGAAGCATTACCAGTGGAGAGCCAGATCCGCACTAATGCGTTAGAATTGTTTTATCAATTGCAAGAAATCTTAGGATTGAATCAAAGTTTAGCAGTAGAGGATAGGGAGTTAGTTATGCGATTGCGACCTCTTTTTCAAGAACGATTGGCAGAAGTAGAACGACTCGCGGAACAGCGCGGCGAACAGCGCGGCGAACAGCGCGGCGAACAGCGGGGTAAACAGGAAGGTAAACAGGAAGGTAAACAACTTGTGGTAGAAAATTTATTGCGTTTCAGATTTGGCTCATTAGATGAGGAATTGTCAGCGATTATTGAGCCATTATTAGCTTTACCGCCAGAAGAATTTACTCCCTTACTGGTGCAAATGGTGCAATTATCCCGTGAGGAATTGTTGGCTAGATTCCGAGAACCCAATCCTTAGCTATCCTAAATACCTGGATTATCTATGGGATGATCCCAATTTCGCCGCATACTGCGGGAATTGCGGAAATAGCTAAGGTGCTGGTGTAGTCAGGCTGGTAGCTAATGGCTAATTGGTAAAACTTGGGATCATCCCAATACGTGCAAATGTATCTGTAAGGCGAAGCATTCCGGTAGGTAAATTATTGGTTAAATCAAGAGATTTAATGCCAAAATGCTTCGCCCTACAAAATCTTTCTCTGTTCGATCGCTATTTTGGAATTGCATGATGGTAAACACAACTAATAACTCTCAATACTTTCCCGATTTCCAAACACAAACCGAATTGGAAATTTTAGAAACAATTATTCAGGCTGAAATTCCTTACCCTTGGAATCCAGCACAATCTGATTCTGAAGCTTATTTTACAGCTTTAGAGCAGGAACTTTCCGTTACAGATTTGCTTTCCGATGCAGATTTTGCCCAAGGTTCCCAAAGACTATTTACCCAATTAGATATACTTTGGTCCGCCACAAATCTGCAAAAGTCCTTACTTGATAAATTTACGACTGTTCCCCAAGATTTTTTAACTAAAATCGCCCAAAATGTACAAAAAGTCATTGTTGAATATCAATCTTTAGCAGATCGGATGGTACAATCTACCTTGGAGATTTTACCTCAATGGTCGGAGGAAGATTTGCAAGTTTTAGCCCGTCCTTTGGCTTATGCAATGCGAAATGCTGAACTGGATTTAGATGTTTCTCCGGTAAAATCTTGGGAAGAATTATCAGAAATTGAACAAGCTAGAATGAGTTTAGCAATTGCGCGTTATGCTATCGATCGATTAGCCCTAATTTCTGATAACTCTGATGATTATAGCGCGTCTAAATAAATAAAGTCTGAAATTGACTAAGAGCAGCTTTCCCTAAATACAAAAACGACTGGGATAGCTTTGCTGCGATCGCTCTGTTTCATTCACAATAGCCGACAGTATTACGATCGCGGGAGTACGAAGTATGATTTAGACAAATCATAACAAATTATTTATCATCTACCTTTAATCTTCAGATTTACTTATACCTACTTGCCAAAAGTAACGATCTTGCGCTACAAGATTAGATGATGACTTTCCACAAAAAATCTACACATAGGTAAAAAGTGAGAGCAGGAAAGTCTTGATTACAAAAGATTTAAAAAATTCAAGAGGTATTATGAGCCAACAGGTTATACACCAGATGGTTAAATTCCAGCGTCAGGTGAATTCACTTGTGAAATCGAACATTATCAAACCGACAGATAGCTTGTGGAAAATCGCTCTCCTTTATGGAGATGAATGGGCTTATTGGAAGCAGCAGCTTATAGAGTTTGGTTTTTCCATGCAAGACCCAGTTAGTGATTTGTTGGTAGTTGAAGGTTGGGATGAGGATTAGGAAAGTCAGGTTCTTAAAGACAGTTTCTTAGGGCTTCGATGAGTTTTTTAGCTGTGGGATAGCGATCCCCGGCTTTGACCTCAGTTGTCTGATTAATCACACTCCGCAATTTGGGCGCGATCGTTGGTATTTTTTCTAAGTTAAATCCGAACGCTCGCCCTCGCTGGCCGTAAAACTTTTGGGGACTTTCCCCAGTTAGTAAAAAAATCAGCGTCGGACCGATCGCATACAAATCCGATTGAGTTACTGGCTTACCCCGATCTTGTTCTGGGGCGGTGTAGCCTTCAACACCGATGCGAGTACCTGGGGGCGTGCCAATTTCTTTGACAGCCCCAAAGTCCAGCACTGTGATACCGTTATCGCGCTGGCGTACTAGCAAATTAGCAGGTTTAATATCTCGGTGAATGATCGGTGGTTGTTGCGAGTGAATGTAGTCTAAAACTTCGCAGGTTTGAATCATCCATTCGATCGCCTGTTGGGGAGTAACAGGCCCCCGTTGATAGATCCGTTTTTCTAAATCTTGACCGTGAAGCATTTCCATCGCCAGGTATTTTTTCCCACCTTCCACAAAAAAGTCAAAAAATTGTGGAATACCTGGATGTTTTAGGGTTTTCAGGGTGCGGGCTTCTCGTTCAAAGAGTTCTTGCGCTTTGGGAATTTGAGCCATGTCAGCGTTCATTTCTTTGAGGACTATGAGAGATGGGGCGGAAGAATTGCCAGATTCAGACGATCGCGCCGCCTTCCGATCCCAAGCCAAAGTTGTAGTACCCATGCCCCCTTGTCCCAAAGTTCGCAATACTTGGTAATGACGAATCGTGCGTTCCACCACGATCGGTTCGCCACAGCGCATACAAAATAAGGTTCCTGGCGGATTTCCGGCATGAGCACAAGTTTGAGATGGTTGCAAACTTGGCAAATTAGCGACTATTTCTGATTCTGATTTAATCTCGACTTTGAAAGTCGGACCACCCTTTGCTAATTGAATCAAATCGCCATTTGAGAGTTGACGTTGAGAAATTAAAGTGCCATTGACAAAAGTGCCATTTGTACCGCGATTAATAATTAGCCAAGAGTATCTTGAGTTGGAATTGTCAATTTGTTGTAATTCCAAATGTTGTCGAGAGACTAGGGTATCTGGGATCACAATGTCATTTTCTGAAGAACGACCAATCCGAATGATTGACTTGCTATCAAAGCTCCAGCTTTGCAAAATAGTCTGTTTTTGGGGGTCTAAAAGGGTGAGAATTAACATTAGTTATTAGTTATTAGTTATTTGTTATTAGTTATTAGTTATTTGTTAACCGCTAACGATAAGGTTTTACCTTTGCTCGGATCAGAATAGCTGTAATATTATCATGGCCGTTGTATTGGTTTGCTAAATCGATTAATTCTTTGACTCCTTGATCTAAACTACTTTGGGAACTAAGCAGAGATTCAAGCTTAGTTTTACCGTGAGTTTCTAACAGATGATTATCTGTCAAACCGTCAGAAGCCAAAATAAATAAAGTATCTTCAGTTAGCTCTAAAAACTGTATTTCTGGCTTGACAAAACTTTCATCTCGCGGACCCAGGGCTTGAGTTAACTGATAAGCATCGGGGCGAGAATAGGCGATTTCTGGTTCAATTCCTCGGTTAATTTCCCGTTGACCTACTTCGTGATCGCGGGTAATTTTTTCGAGTTCCCATCCACGCCTCAACCGATAAAGACGACTATCTCCAACGTGAGCTACAGCTACTTGTGAATTTTGAATTAAAACTGCAACTAAGGTTGTCCCCATGCGAGCAATACCGGAACGAGCATCATTTTGATTGATTTCATAGATAGCTTTGTTGGCTAATAAAACTGCTTCGCGGATGGCTTCGGCTGAGGGTAATTGATCTCCCCAATGTTTATGAAAGTATTGTTTTAGGCTTTCTACGGCTAATTGGCTGGCGACTTCGCCGCTAGAATGTCCACCCATACCGTCACAAAGAATGTAAAGTCCTTTAACATGGAAGATGCGACCTAGTGAAGTTTCTAGCTTGTTTGTTTGAGTCCAAATGCTAAAGAAGTCTTCATTATGTTTGCGATCGCGACCAACATCTGTGCGCCCGCTATCTTCCAAACGGTAAACCTGCATGGGTAGTGGAAGAGTGGCGGTTTCTTCGTCTACATCTGGGAATTGTTGTTGAAATTTACCTAATTGTATTTGAGTTAGTCCAGATGTTGGGATGATGCTTGGCTGTAGCGAATTGTGGATAGTTTCTATGCGCGATCGCAAAGACTCAATTGTTTGAATATTCCCTAAATTAATGTCACGAATTAAGATAGTTAAAGCCGTTAATTCTGTGGAATCAGACTGGCTAAATAAAGTTTGCCAAATTTTTCCCAAATTTTGTAAATTGATGGAAGAGGAAACTGGTTCCGCATAGAGACGTTGAAGGCGAATTGAACTAAAAATACCTGTGGGATTTGGGTTAACTCGTAAATTGGTAATTTCTAACAAGCTTTGGCGATGTTGATAGGCTTCTAGGGCAATCCATAATTCTGTCATTTCGTTGAGCCAGTATAAGATTTGCTGGGTTGAAGTTTCAGAATCGCTCCAGCAATCTGATAGTAATGGCCAATTTGAGCAGTCTTCTAAGAGTGTGAATATTTGTCCATTTTCTTGTAAAACGTCGTGAAGGTTAGGTAGGTTTTGGGGAAATTCTAACTTGAGGGCGAGGTAGGGTTTCGCGATCGCCGGAATTTCTGCTTTAGCTACATCTAATGCTTTCAATAAAGAGGATTGTAGAGGATTACAGTCTAATACGGAAACGGTAGCCGTTGTCAATGAGTCTGTTAAAGTCAGAGATTCTAATAGTTGATAACGGTTTTGACTATCCAAATAAGTTCCCGCAGGGAGTAAAGCTGTTCCATTCTCTTGTAGTTGCAATTCCCCTGTAGTTGCCCCGTAAAGGTTTGGGGTAGATTTGGAATTTTGGAAAGATTCAGACTTGGGGGTAGGCACGGGAACACTGGCTCTGCAAAAAACCTCATCTTCTTCGCTCTCTTGCTCCTCTGTGACACTTCTCTTTTGTTGTGTTTTGATGTAATTTTGGACAGTTGTGGCTTTTTCTTCTAATTTGTCGCTAAATTCGGCATTTTCGTCAGTAGTGAAGGGTGCGGCTCCAGGTATATTTAATGATGTGGTATCTTCAATATCTTGGTTACTAATGGTGTCGTTTGGCAATGGTTGAGGAGTTAAATCGGGTGTGTCTGGGGAGTCAATTGTTGAGGATATTTCGCTGCTAATGATGTCTGATAGGGGTTCAACAAAGATTTCTGTGGAGGAAGGTGTACCTAGAAATATGTCTTGTAGTTGCTGAAATTGGGCGATCGCTAGTTCGGATTCATTGTTTTGGGCGGGCGTTAAATCTCGTAAGCTAGATACCACTGCTAACCAAGTTTTGCCTGTCAAAGTTCCGCAATTGTGACAGTTATGGACGTTAAAAGACACCTTGGCATGGCATTCAGGGCAAGATTTCTCGATGAGGGAATTGCCACAGTTTTGACAAAACTTATTGCGATCGGGATTTTCAAATTGACAGTGGAAACAGATGAGCATAGGAATTTTTAATGGGGAGCAGCAGAGGAAGTAGGGCTGTTTTATTTTAGCAAAATCATCTTAATTTAAGATAATTTAGGAGAATTAAGAGGTATGCACCTACCAATTACCAATTATCAATTACCAGTCGATTAAATTACTTAGATCGATCGTTGAATCAGAAAATTCAGAATGGTCACAAGCTGAGTTCGATCGCAACTTTTCCTAACCCCTAGACAGTTTGCCAATGGACGTGCTATTCTCTTAGAGAAGTGAGGGCACGTAGCTCAGTGGATAGAGCATCAGATTCCGGTTCTGAGGGTCGGGGGTTCGAGTCCCTCCGTGCTCGCTTAAAATTTTGTTTGAAATTCTTAACCCAGGGCTTATCAGTCCTTAGCTCATAGTGTTAATGTAATGAAGAGTTTGCTATATAGTTTAGCCTCTAATCAATCAGTTAATTAAAATTCTCTCACAAAAAAATATTATAGTCATTAAATTCAGCCAGCCGATCGCACGCAACCAACTAACTACTAACAATTTTCATAACCTCTAAGGAATAGAAATTAAATAATTCGCTTGTTTGTAGTAAGCGCTTTAGCGCTCTTTGCGCTTACTACGAACCAGATCGTCAAGTTATTTATTTTTCATTCCTAAACAGCTTTTTGATTCTGTTGAGATTTTGAGAAAGTAGGAACATTAAAATTGCCAAATACTAAATTACCTTTTGCAGTAAAGGGTTGAGGCACATATTCGAGAATATCTGCGATCGCAATTTCCGATTCACTCATACTATTGTCAACATTTTCATTCTTTTCTTCTGCAAAATCTTTAAAGCTAATAACAGCAACTCCCGGTCTAATAATTTGAATTAAAATATGGGGAAATCCATCTGAGTGACAATCTTCTTTACCCATCATAAAAGTTTTTCCTGTCTCTCGGACAACTATCCCAAATATAAGTTCTGTACCAACAGGAAAACTACCTAAATTTATAACTCTTCTAGTATCGCGATTAGTAGTAATATATCGGCGCTCTGGGGAGAAAAGGTGCAATTCACTGGTAAATTTAGCTACGGATGGCATCACTTGTACTAATATATCACTGCCTGTGGAAACAATAGGGCTTCTGCCAGTTACATTTGGTGTGGTAGTACCTATTCCTAAAACCATGAATGCGGTGCCGGTAGTGGTTATTTGTTGTTTGTTCAGAATGTTCATTATGACTCCGAAAAAGAATTTATTTATCTAGGAAAATAAGTGGGCACAACTGGCAATTGTTTATAACTTTTGAGTATAAAGTTTTGACAGTTGTGCTTAAACTAAGTTTAATTTGCGGCTTTTTTGGCTAATGCGCGTTGTCTTTTAATTTTAGCTGCGATCGCGCCAAATAGCAATGTTCCCAGCATAGTTGTGGGTTCGGGCACCTCTTCCTCGTTACCATCAAAGTTAGGACGATGACCATCACTAGGCGTTGTCTCCGTTTTACTGAGTATCGCTATCATGTCAAAACTCGCTGTCTCAGTGCTAAAGTCAAGCTTAATCGGGAAAGCAGTCGGACTAGACGGATCGACACTAATGCCAGAAATCGTAAACTCCTGAACACCGAAACCATCTTTCAGCAAATCGGCAAGTTCATAGCTATAGTCGCTAAACTTAACCTTGTCACCAGCAGTAAACTCACCAAGCAGAATGTCCTTAACTTTCACCAGAAAAGGCTTAGTAAAATTAGCAGGAAAATTCATAATTTCGGTAAACAAAGAATCAGAAGTCATCTTGAAATTGAAACCTTCTGCTGGAATTGGATCAAACCACACCCGCCCTGGAGTATTAATGAAACTCCACAGAGTTCCATTCTTTCCTGTAGTTCCAGAAGTAGGCATCAGAGGATTCCATTGGGAATCACCTGGAGATGGATCGGCTCGGAAAATACCCTGAATACCATTGGCTAGTTTTGCCCAGAAAGTAATCTGGTCTTGATCGTTCCGGCTTTCTCGATCCATTGAAAGCGCTACGACTGTAGAATTGAGAAGGGGGTCGCCAACAGCGATGACTTTATCCCTTTTCAGCATATCGGCTAATGCCTTCTGCGAATCTCCACCATACGTGGGACTCATATAATCCGGCATTCCACTGAAGATACCGTAGCCTTGGCCATCTCGATAGCCTGTCCAGGGTTCACCGATAAATGCCATTTCACCCTGATTATTAATTGAAGCACTCCGACCGATAGAATGAAGCGGCAAAGTATTACCTGCGATCAGATAATTCGTATTGCCATCGCTAGTTAACAGGTTTGCAGAATTATATGATACGTTTCGCCAAGCTCCATAACTAACTCTTCCCAAATCATTGATATTGGGGTCGTGGTAAGACCCATTCTTGTAGGTATAAGGATCAGACATGATCTTGTAGATAATTCCCGCATCCCATTTAAAAACGCCATTGTCCCCAACAAAAGCAACTTCTCCTTTATTGTTAATGGAAGGTCTTTGGGCATTAACGGGGCATTCAATACCGTTGCTAGGAGTCAGAATTTGCACGGGACCAACTGGAGGGCTACACTTACTAACGTTGGTGAGATTGCCATTGCCGTTGCCTATATATACGTCCTTGTAC
This sequence comes from Oscillatoriales cyanobacterium USR001, assembly GCA_001698425.1. Classification (GTDB taxonomy): domain Bacteria; phylum Cyanobacteriota; class Cyanobacteriia; order Cyanobacteriales; family Microcoleaceae; genus Kamptonema. The sequence continues at coordinate 23,128 of MBRE01000074.1, forward strand.
TTGTCCCCGTATTTGCTGCTATTTCCCCAAAAAGCCACAGTGCCACTGTCATTAATAGAAAGTCCCGGAGCAAAACTGGAGAAGTTCCCTGTGGTATCAGCAATTGTTTTGAAACCTGTTGTTTTAGGGTTGCCAACTTTAATACTTGTAATCCCTTTTTTATCCACCGCAGAAAAAGCTACTTCTCCATTTTCATTGAGAGAAATTCCGGGATTAAAGCTACTAAATTCTGAACCGGTGATAGCGATGTTTATATTCTGCTTCGATTTAGGGTCGTAAAGGACAAGGGCAGTACCACCAGTTTTTAACTGAGCAAAATAAGCAACTTGCCCCTTGGAATTAAAAGCTAATCCCATTTGGTTTTGGAATGCTGAACCAATGTCCTGACGGTTAAGAATTTGAGTTCCCCAGTCTGATGTTCCCCAAGGCGTGGAAAGTCCTGGGGAAATACTACTGAAACCGCTTGTAATACTGGTGTCAGCGATGCGATAAAAGCTAAAAGCGTCAGCTTTTGAGCAAAATAATATGCTAACTGAAAGCGCGATCGCTCCTGCTTGTATTCTTTGATTTCTGCTTTTATGTCTTGTTTGAAGTCTAGTTTGAGGTAGTTTCATAGTTCCCTGATTCTCCAAAAGTTAGGTAAGTCGATCGAGATAATTATTGATGTAGGGGCAAAGCATTCGGGCGATAAATTTGTGCTAAAAACCGTATTTTTTCCCCGAATGCTTCGCCCTTCCAAAGCTTGAAAATACGCCCTATACCGCTACAGGTATCGCTCTTAAATCAAGCTTTAATTCGATGCCTTTTGACGGCGGCGACGAGCCGCAATCATACCGCTCAGTGAAAGCAAACCACCCACAATAGTTGTGGGTTCTGGCACTGTTTCAGAGTTATCCCAAACATCTTCATGGACTGTTAAAGGTTGGGATAAATCACCAATTAATTTTGATTCGGAAAGTTCAACATAGCTACTAAGTAAAGTTGGTACATAGTTACTTGTTGCTCTCGGAAGACTGTTCAAAACTCCTGTTGAAGATAGCCCCGACATTACATTCCGAATCCAATTAGAGTAGGAGGAAACGCGAGTAGCGGCTGAATAATCACCGTAGTCAGAATCAGTGCGGCCGTCAGTGCTGTCGATGAAAGAGTTAACACCTGCAAGTAAGCCATTAATGAACATCCCTCCACCGCTATCCCCTGGTGCAAGTTGATATTCCAAGTTGAGAGGCTGGCTTAAGGGCTGCCAATTAGCTGTGCGGGGATCGTCAAAATCGGATATAAGTACATTGTTGGAATAGCCGGCTCGACTTCCAAGACCGATAATGTTTTGTCCAGCGCGTTTAGTGCCAAATGTCCCAGATTGGAAGCCAGTTAAACCATTGCCTGTGGTGCCAAAGCCTACGTAGGTTCCGACTTTCAAATCTTCGTTGGTAGCAGTGTTAAGGGTAGCCGCAGCGACATTTCGGACGGCACTACTGAGTCGGAATAGGCCAATATCCCCACCTAAAGCGGGATTCCGATTGTTACCTAACCATCCTGAATACTTGACTGCTAGGTTAATTGAGTAGCTATTACCGCCAAGGGTAAAGCCGCCATTTGTAAGATTTTGATATCCCGCTGATTTGTCTTCTAAGCAGTGAGCGGCTGTTAATAACCAATTGGAACTGATGAGGGTTCCCGAACAACCCCAGGAGCTCGCTGGACCTCTGAGATCGAGGCGGCCGACACTCGAATAACTATTTCCTAAGTTTCTGTAGTCCCAGTCGGAACGATCGTGGCGGATAGTGCCGGCAACGGCTGTTGTACTCATGCTGGCGACTGCGGCTATCGCAGTCGCTGAACTAATTAGGGTTTTCGTTTTCATCTAACCTCCTATGCAAACCTGGTTTTTTATTCCTCTCAAGTTGGCTGACTGGCGATCGCCACCTTCTGTCTCTTTATCTGCATCCCCTCCCGGTTTTTATGCGGAATTGGGAATTTGTTACATTTCTTTACAATCGTCAAATTACTGGCGATCGCGTTCTTCTATGTCTTTATCTGCCTCCCCTCCCGGTTTTTACGCCGAATTGGGAATTTGTTACATTTCTTTACAATCGTCAAATTACTGGCGATCGCGAGCTTCTATCTCTTTATCTGCATCCCCTCCCGATTTTTATGCGGAATTGGGAATTTGTTACATTTCTTTACAAATCTGCTTAATTTTAAAGAGGGGGACTTTAAATTGGTTCCCCCTTTTTTAACGCTCAAGGTTCTAACATCCCAGTCGCAGCCAACAACTCCAACAGAGAGTAAAGTTTTTCCTCACTAGCAGTAAATTCAGCCGTTACATCCTGGGAAACTCCCAACAGTTCGATCGCTACTTTGTCTTCTCGACTCACTTGCAAAAACGTCATTTCCACCGGGTTCCGCAAAATCCAAGACCCGTCTGGATGTTCCAGCCACTGCGCGATCGCCTTCAGTCGATAGCTTTCCGCACGCGCTAAAATGCCTAAATCAATCAGCTTTTCTACTAACTTCGCCACTAAATCGCGATCGCACCTTGAAAACTCTGCACTCAACCGACTTTGCACTTCCCTCACCGTCAAAACACCCGTAAAGTGCCGCAAAGCATAGCCTTGAGCCTCAGTAAACCGAAATTCCCTATCCCCTTCTATGGCTTTTAGCAGAACTTCCTCAGAACCCCATACCCTCGCCAATTTCCATGCAGGCCTGATGTCTGGACAAATCCAATTGCCGCAATCTGACTCAGCATTAATTTTTTCAACACTCATTAACATTCTCTCCCTCTCCCTTATTAGCGTCTAACCTCCTATCTGTGGATCTCCTTAACTTTTATGCAAATAGCCCTGTTTGTTTACAAAACTTTACTTAGCTTGTTCGTAGTAAGCGCTTTAGCGCGCTTGGCGCTTACTACGAACAAGTAGGCGATCGCACCCAAATGTAAAGATTTGTAACAATTTTCCACATTTCGCATAAAAATTAGCCCAAATCCCTACATAGATACATAGAGGATTAGAAAACATCTACAGTCAACAGAGGAGATTGAATGCCATTTGACCCAGAACAAAGCAGGTTACAAGATGAAGAACTAAAAAAGCTTGCCATAGAAGCTCAAAGGCATCCAGTCAAGAGCAAACAGAGGCAAATAGCTCTCACAAAGCTAATTAACAAAATTAGGAAATCCGGTCGATTTGCCCGTCCCCGTCAAAGAGAATTTGGAGAGCGTTATGAAGAAATTTATGGAGAAGCAATTCAAAAACTCATGCTGTATATTTGTGAGAACATTGACAAATATCAACCTGAGAGGGGTCCCGTAATAAGATGGGTAAACATTTACCTCATCAAGCGTTTTTTTAATCAGGCAATATCAGAAATTATCGGCTCATCTGATATCAAACAAGAATCAATATTAGATGATAGCAATCTCAGACAACCTGAAAAAATACCGCTCCCGTCTGAAATGATCTTAGATTACTTAGAAAATGACCCGGAACAGCTTTGCCAAAACCTACGTCACTCTAAGTATCCCCAACTTAATTTTCAAACCTTAGCAAGAGAGAGAATCCTGGGCAAAAAATGGAAAAATATTGCCGCAGAATTAGGGATACCTCTCTCAACGCTCAGTGACTTTTACCAGACAAGTCTTAAAGAACTGGCACCGCAAATCAGACTATATTTGAATAACTGAACGAGGCATAAATCATGTTAGAAAACAATTACACCACAGAAAAATTGACTTTCCCTGTGACAATCACTTCCAAATTTCAAAAACAAGCAGAAAAATTCCGCCGCCAACAATCCCATCCCGCCAAAGGCGAACAAGTTTATCGCAATACCTTAGCAGTTTTAGCCGTTGACTTTTACTGTCAGTGTATGGGAATTGAGACGGATTTAACAGCTAGTGATAGCTGGAATCCAGTGATGCAAACTCTCACAGATGCCGCAGACTTAACTATTAAAGGTTTCGGTAAATTAGAGTGTAGACCAGTGCTGTCTGGTACAAATATTGTCGAAGTTCCCGTCGAAGTGATGAGAGATAGAATAGGTTACATTGCTGTACAATTTTCTGAATCAATGCAAGACGCTGAATTAATTGGATTTGTTGAAGAAGTAACAACAGAAGATATACCTTTAGAACAATGGAAATCTCTTGAATATTTCCTAGAATTTATCAGCGAACCTGAAGTCGTCAAAGTCGATTTGCGTAAATGGCTAGAGGGGATTGTGGATGCTGGTTGGGATATGGTAGAAAAAATAGAATCCCTATTATCACCATCGGAACCGCAACTAAGTTTTAACTTTAGAAGTGTGGCGACTCCTAAATATAGGAAAGTGGAAAATTCAGCAATAGGAGCTAAATTACTTCAGTTAGAAAAAGCGGGGGAACAAATGGCAATATTTGTTGGTGCTACGGCTTCAGAAACAGAATTTGACATTCTCTCTTCAGCAGATTCGGAACCAGAAATAGACATTTTTGTAGAGCTTTATGCCGTTAAGCCACAAATTTACTTGCCACAGGATTTACAACTAATTGTACTCGACGACCAAGGAAAATTGATGCTCCAAACCGTAGCCAACAGCAGCAAAAATATCCGATTAGAGTTTAGTGGCTATCCAGGGGAGGAATTTAGTGTTAAATTAGCATTGGGTGATTTTAGTATCATGCAAGGGTTTCAACTTTGAAGACTAAAGCAAGGTTAGCCCAAGGTGAGCGATCGAACTAAACTTTTCTCAACACAGAGAGGTGAATTATGACTAAAGTAGTTTTCCTTAAGCCTGACGGCAATATGGAAACCGGGTTTCGAGTCTCCGTAGAAATTCTTAATGAAGGAGGACGAGAAAGAGAAATCAGGGGCAATTTGCCCCCAAATCCAGAACTAGCAGATGCGATGAATAAGCATTGGGAAAAATACCGTGATTTGGATATCCCTAAACGAATTAAGCCCAAATCAATTAAGCATAATTCATCTCCTATTGACGAGATTAAATCCGTTTACAAATCTGGAGAAAATCTCAAACTTCTCACCAATCAATGGCTAAAATCTGAGGGATTTCGTGACATTGATATCGGATTGCGAGAAGAATTAAAACCTTCAGAAAAAGTGCGAGTATTAATTCAAACTGAAGATGATTATTTGCGAAAGCTTCCCTGGCATTCCTGGGATTTTGTGCAACGCTATCATTTAGCAGAAGTTGCCATTAGCCCAGTTGAATATAAAAAGCCAAAGCCAAAACCATCACCAACAATAGTTGCCAAACCTCAAGTCAGAATTTTAGCAATTCTTGGTTGTAGCACTAACATTGATGTTGAGAAAGACAAAGAGTTATTAGAAAAATTGCCCAATGCAAAAGTAGTTTTTCTCGATCAACCAAAACGTCATCAAATTAATGATAAATTGTGGGAACAATCTTGGGATATTATCTTTTTTGCAGGGCACGGCGAAACTGAGAAAGATGATAAAGATGTAGAACCTAAAGATGTAGAACGTAAAGATGTGGGACGAATTCATATCAACAAAACAGACAGTTTAACTCTGGCTGAAGTTTGGTATGGCTTGAAAAAAGCTGTAGAAAATGGTTTGCAGTTAGCCATTTTTAACTCTTGTGATGGATTAGGATTAGCCCGATGTTTAGATGATTTAGAAATTCCCCAAATGATTGTTATGCGGGAAATGGTTCCCGATTTTGTTGCTCAACAATTCTTGAAGGATTTTCTCAATAATTTTGCTGGTGGCACTTCTTTATATCAAGCTTTTCGGGATGCACGGGAGAAATTACAAGGCTTAGAAACTAACTTTCCTTGTGCTAGTTGGTTGCCAATAATTTGTCAGAATCCTGCTGTGGAGCCGCCAATTTGGGCTAATTTACGAGGGACGGATAATTTACCTATACAGGAGATTTTCTCGGAGCCACCTGTTGAAAATCATCCAATTCCACTGAATGGAATTTCTCAGTTATTCCGAAGAATAACTAAAGGCAATTATAAATTAAAGTTGGCGGCTTTGTTGCTGCTAACTTGTGGAGTTGTGGGGTGGCAATATGCCTCGCCGAAATTAGCTGTAGCTGCGAATAATATTGGGTTCGATCGCTTTCAAAAAGGTGATTTAGTTAATGCTCGACAGTTTTTAGGGTTAGCATCTATACTGAATCCTTACAATCGAGTTATACCTTATACTTTAGGGTGGATTTGTCAGGATCTAAATGATATTAACTGTGCGCGGAAAAATTATGAGCATTCCGTAGAATTAGGTTTTCCTAATGCTTACACCCAATTAGCTCGTTTGTATATAGTTCATTACAAAAACTATGGTACTGCGGTTAATTTGCTTTTGCAAGGTTTACCATTAGTAAAAGTAGGAGATGATACAACGATGTATTCTTTCCAGAAAAATTTAGGTTGGGCGCGGCTGGAACAAGGGCGGTATGGAGAGGCTTTGGAAAGGCTAGAAACGGCAATTAAACTTGATAGCAAGAGGGCTCCTGCTTATTGTTTGAAAGCGCAGGTTTTAGAAGGTATGAAAGATCCAAAAGCAGCGTTAAAAGAATGGCAAAGTTGTTTGAAATATGCTGATTCACAGGATGCTGATGAGGATCGTTGGATTGGGATGGGAAAGGAAAGGTTGAATTCAAAATGATGTTAAAATAGGACTTAAGGTTAACGGTTAACAGATAATTTATGGCTCTTACTCAAACAGGAATTACGCAAGCACGCTTGCGTAATTCCTGTCAGAGTAATACCATTTCTAAAAAAGTTTTCAAGGGAAGAAATGAATAAAATCAAGAGTTTCAGGAACTCAGAATGTCCTAACCACCTTGGCGGTTGCTATATTCCTGACTTTTTAACTTTTCCCCAGGAGGGATTTTCTCAAGAGAAATTAACGCTTCCATCACCGATTTAACTACAGGTGCAGCCACTACGCCGCCGGTTCCTCCTTGGGGTTCATCAATCACCGCAAACACGACATAACGGGGAGATTCCACAGGTAAAATACCGACAAAACTAGCAACATTTGCTGATTCTGCATAGCCACCTTTAGAGTTAGCTTTTTGAGCAGTTCCGGTTTTTCCAGCAATCCGATAACCGGGAATTTGCGCCTCTTTTCCCGTGCCATCCTGCACTACTTTTTCCATCATTTCTAATACCAATTTAGTTTTTTCTGGTGAAAATATTTGCTTCGGAATAGGCCTTTGAAGTTCCCAGAAAGGTTGTCCGTCTCGACTAAAAAGCCCTCTTACCACATGAGGAGTAACTTTTTTGCCATCATTAGCTAAAATGCCACAAAGTTGTACCAGTTGCAGTGCGGTTAGAGAAAAACCTTGACCGAAAGCTGTAGTTGCAGCTTCCACCCGCGAGCCAACAAATTGTTCTTTACTCTTTAATTGGCTGGGTACTTCAAAAGGCAAATCGGAGTTGGTAGTTTGCCCTAATCCTAAACTTTCTAGGGCGTTGTAGTAAGCAGTAGGTTTGACTTTTTCCATGATATGTACCATGCCGACATTACTAGAATGTTGCAGGATTTCGGTGACAGTAACAGCACCGCGTGGACCGGCTTGTTTGTAGTCGTAATTAGCGATTGGCCAACCGCTTACAAAAATCTGACCTTCATCGTTAAAAATGGTATTAGGTGTGATGACACCGGCTTCGAGCGCGATCGCAATATTAATCACTTTAAACGTCGAACCTGGTTCATAAACATCCGTCAATACCCAATTCTTAAACCTTTCCAGATTGAAGTTATAATACTGGTTTGGGTCGTAGGAAGGTTCGGAAACTAATGATAGTAATTCTCCATTTTGTGCATCCATCACAATTACAGCGCCGCGTTTTCCATGAAATTTCTTCATTTGTTCCTTGAGGCTCGATCGCGCTACTCGTTGCAAGCGACTATCGATCGTAATTTGTAATTGTAAATCGTCAAATTTAACAAACCCTGCCGCTATTTGATCGGGAATCCAACCGCCATTACTCGATCGCTGATAACGGATAGAAGGCATAGTACGTTCTAGTAGATTTTGCTGGCTGTATTCTACCCCTGCTTGACCAATGCGATCGCTATCAACATAACCTACAACATCCGCTACTAAATCTTGTTGTGGGTAAAACCGCTGTTGTTGCTGAATTAATTCTAAACCATCAACTAACTTTTTATCGATCGCCAAATTAGCAATGCGATCGCGCCTTTCCTCCGTTAATCCCTCAACAACTTTAATCCCACTTATGGCACTATTAAACTTTTCTAACAACACTCCCTCAGTAATTTCGGGTCCGCTACCTCTGCCGGCCAAAAGTGGTGCAAGATGGGCAGCGATCGTACCTTTAGTTTCTTGAAATAAACGCGGATGAGCCCAGAGCGTGTACACTGGGCGGTCAATAGCTAAAATATCGCCATTTCGATCGACAATTGGTCGTCTAGGAACAAAAGGAAGCGATCGCAAAATTTGTTGCTGGCCAGCCAATTTTTTCAGCTTCGGCCCTTCCCTAATTTGCAAATTAAACAAATTTGCCCCCAACCCCAACCCAAAAACAACCAGAAATCCCCAAACAATATAAGGCCGATATTTATCCAGTTTTTGACCATTTTCCATCGGAGGTTGTTGACCAAATTCACCACCAATTGCATTCCCGCGATCGGACATCTCTCTCATCGGTAAATGAGAAATAGATCCCTTAGTTAATTGACTCACTCTATTGCGAGATGACACATTAAGCGATCGACGGCGTTTAAAACGAGAGTCATAACTCATAATCCATTTTCAGTTTCCAGTTATCAATCAATTAATATCCCAAAGGTATTTCAGTCATAGAATTCTTAGCAGATTGCGAATTTCCCCTACCTTTTATTGCCGAGGACGGTGCGGGGCGTTCAGGCGCAGGCACTAAAAAAATCGTATCCCCTGACTGTTGCGGCATCAAACCCGTTGCTGGATCGTTAGCAGTATTAGCAATTTGATTTTTTAAGACAACACTAGCAGAATTTAACTGCTGTTCATTGCGCCGTAGCAATTCTAACTTTTGGTACTGTTCGCTCCAACGTTGTTGATCGTAAACTGTCGAGCCATAAATCGCCAGCGCACAACCCAAAAGCAAAAAAGTTAACACCGAAGAAACACGCTGTATGCTTAGAAGCGATCGCAGCCAAAGCGGTTTTAACTGACGATTCGGTAGAACTTTCACCGCCGCCACCTTAGCGGCAACTGCACCCCCACCATTAACAGCTTGAGGAAACCTGCTAACTCGTCGCTCTCGGCTAATAGGAGTCACCTTACTGGTATTTGAGGAAACAGCACCCATCCGGGAAGAGCGACTTTGACGAGCATCTGGGGATCTAATAGCAATGGTCATAAATTTCACCGATATATCTTTGACAGTCGCTTTAGCTTTAATTATGTTAGGACATACTCAAAACCATGAGACGTAGAGTTTTCTGGTTTAAGACTTTTCGCTCAAATCACGAAATATCCCTGGCAAAACCTAGTTTCTGCGTAAGGCCTAAAATTTGTGGAGGTATTTGGCAGTCTTAACCAAAGCTCCCTCCAGAAACAAACTAACCCATAGTAGGTCTGTTTCACCTGTGAATTTGCAAAAAATAGAAAATCTTTGACAATCAACATTGGATAGCTGCGTAAATTTTTTGACCTCTCCCGATTTTTAAGAAAAGAGTCAAAAATTTTTAATGTCTATTTTTTGACTAACCATGCTAATACAATTACTGGCAGGTTAAAATTTGCCAGTTAAGGTTTATTGCCCCAAGGCAACAACTTGTCAAACTCGATCGACTCTGGTGTAGCATACAAAACACCACGAGTTTAACTAAATTGAAGGATTTTCCACCTTAAGGAGTGTTTTATGAACAGTAAATTGATTCGTCTGGCTTTGGCATTGGGATTAGCTGCAACTCTCGGTGCTTGTGCCGGTGAAGGTGGTGGTGGTGATGCCAGCCCCTCTCCTGCGGCCGGTGGTGACAAACCAGCTTCACCAAGCGCAGCCCCTGAAAAGCCAGCTTCACCAGCCCCCGGCAAGAGTCCTGCGGCTTCACCAGCCCCCGGCAAGAGTCCTGCGGCTTCACCAGCCCCCGGCAAGAGTCCTGCGGCTTCTCCATCGCCTAGTCCGAAAAAATAGTCTCCCTAGTAAGAACGATCGCGCTATGTCTTGATTCAAGCCATAGCCCCTCCACTCTCCTATTCACTCCTCACATAACTTCTTGAAATGGCATCAGCAGTTAAGCTCGAAATTAAAATATTGGTTGTGTTCTGATGCTCTTATTGCAATTCAGTACCTCTCACTACTGCCGTAAAGCTCGTTTGGCCCTGGGCTATAAAGGCATATCTTACCAAGTTGAAAATTTAACCCCAGGATTGCATTTGTTAAAGATCCGACCCCTGACAGGAGGTTTAACCACAGTGCCGGTGCTTTTACCTCAAATAGAGGGTCAACCCCAGGCGATCGCCGACTCAACCAAGATTTTCAAATTTTTGGAGTCTTTTTGCCCACACCCTCCTCTATTTTTACCAGATCCTCACCTGCAAGCTGAAGCATGGATGTTAGAAGACTGGTTGGACGAAAGCATCGGTACCGCGACTCGATTTGTTTACTACGAGTTTCGGGCAGGCCCTGGTAAAGCCATAGACCCTTCTTTGTTCAGCCAATTGGTAATTCAGACCGTGCGCAGACAGTACCGCATCCATAAAGCCTCAGTAGAACTAGCTGCCGATCGCCTAAAGAGTGCGATCGAAATATTAGGAAATCGCTGGCAAGCAAAACCCTACCTAGTAGGCGATCGGCTAAGTGTAGCCGACATCGCCGCCGCCGCCCTACTCAGTCCCCTAGCCTTAATACCCCAATACCGCCAAAGCTATCCCTGGTTATTCGATCGCCTCAGCGAAATTCACCAACTCTGTCAAGCACCCCTGCCACCAGGATTGTCAGCAGAAGCAGAAACCAGCAGTTGACTTAAATTTGTGTAATCAGACCATCAAAGTTTACAATACTTTATGTTAACCGTTACAGAAACTTGGATAATCGCATATAAATATAAAGCGAACTTAACCCTCCATGTTTTTTAAGTCGATTTAGTTAATTGATTCAGGTAGGTAATTTTATGTCCACGAGCGTTCCCTTTGAACAAATTGACCGGATTGTTTGGAATCAGCACCAAAACCCCTTTGAAGTCCTCGGCCCCCACCTAATTGAGCAGAATGGCAAAAATATCTGGGCAGTGAGAGCCTATCTACCAAATGCTAATGCAGTATCAGTAGTATTGCCAGAAGCCCGAACCGAGCACCCCATGCAAGCAGTACATCACGCCCACTTTTTTGAGTGCCTGATTGAAACACCAGAATTAGCTAACTATCAATTACGGATCAAAGAGGGGGAACACGAACGCTTTATCTACGATCCCTACGCTTTCCGAGATCCATTAATCACGGAATTTGACATACACCTATTTGCCGAGGGAAATCACCACCGCATTTATGAAAAATTGGGCGCTCACTTAGCCGAAGTTGATGGCATTAAGGGCGTTTACTTTGCAGTTTGGGCTCCTAATGCTCGCAACGTTTCATTATTAGGAGATTTTAACCTTTGGGACGGTCGCAAACACCAAATGCGGAAAGGAGTTTCAGGGATCTGGGAAATATTTATTCCAGGGCTAGGAGCAGGAGAACATTACAAATACGAAGTCAAAAATAAAGATGGTCATCCCTACGAAAAATCTGACCCCTACGGATTCCAGCAGGAAGTACGACCCAAAACAGCCTCAATTGTCACTAACTTAGATAGTTACACTTGGAATGATGCTGACTGGATGGAAAAACGCCGCCACACGGAGCCTTTAACTCAGCCAATATCTGTTTATGAGTGTCATATAGGATCTTGGCTGCACGCTGCTTCTGCGGAACCATCTTTATTACCTAATGGCGAACCAGAACCTGTGGTACAGGTTTCGGAATTGAATCAAGGTGCGCGCTTTTTAACTTATCGGGAGTTAGCTCATAAACTAATTCCTTATGTTAAGGATTTAGGCTTTACTCATGTAGAGTTATTACCGATCGCAGAACATCCTTTTGATGGTTCTTGGGGTTATCAAGTAACTGGTTATTATGCTCCCACTTCCCGCTACGGCACTCCCCAAGACTTCATGTATTTTATCGATCAATGTCATGCCAATGGCATTGGGGTAATTGTTGATTGGGTTCCAGGGCATTTCCCGAAAGATGGTCATGGTTTACCTTTCTTTGATGGTACGCATTTGTACGAACACGCCGATCCTCGGAAGGGTGAACATAAGGGTTGGGGAACGTTAGTTTTTAACTACAACCGCAATGAAGTTCGCAATTTCTTAGTGTCTAATGCTCTCTTCTGGTTTGATAAGTATCACATTGATGGGATTCGGGTGGATGCAGTAGCTTCGATGCTGTATTTAGATTATTGCCGCGAACCTGGGGAATGGGTGACAAATCAGTATGGTGGACGGGAAAATATTGAGGCGGCTGATTTTTTACGACAAACAAATCATGTGATTTTTAGCTATTTTCCTGGGGTGTTATCGATCGCAGAAGAATCTACTTCTTGGCCGATGGTATCTTGGCCTACCTATGTAGGAGGTTTGGGTTTTAATCTCAAGTGGAATATGGGCTGGATGCACGATATGTTGGATTATTTCCACATGGACCCTTGGTTCCGTCAGTTCCACCAAAATAACATTACTTTCAGTATGTGGTACAACCACAGCGAGAATTTTATGTTAGCTTTGTCTCACGATGAGGTGGTTCACGGTAAGAGCAATATGTTAGGTAAAATGCCGGGAGATGATTGGCAAAAGTTTGCCAATGTGCGGGCTTTGTTTACTTATATGTTCGCTCATCCAGGGAAGAAAACGCTGTTTATGGGCATGGAGTTTGCTCAGTGGCGTGAGTGGAATGTTTGGGGAGATTTGGAATGGCGTTTGATGCAGTTTGCTCCCCACCAAGGGATTAAGAAGTTTTTCACAGATTTGAATCATCTTTACCGCAGTGAACCGGCTCTTTATGAGCAAGATTTTACTCAGGAAGGGTTTGAGTGGATTGATTGTAATGATAATCGCCATAGTGTGGTTTCGTTTATGCGCCGCTCTAAGGATTCGGAGGAGTTTTTAGTGACGGTTTGCAATTTTACTCCGCAACCTCACAGTCACTATCGGGTAGGTGTGCCGGTGGCTGGTTTCTATACGGAGTTGTTTAATAGTGATGCTCGCGAATATGGTGGCAGCAATATGGGCAATTTGGGTGGAAAATGGACTGATGAGTGGTGGTTCCATAATAAGTCTTTTTCGTTGGATTTGTGTTTGCCACCTTTGGGAGTTTTGATTTTGAAGTTGGATAAAGTGAAGACTGCTGCTGTATTGGAGGCGGCTACTGAGGAGGAATCAAAAGATTAGTTAATAGGTGTCAACTTAGGCCGAAAGCAGCCAGGGACTTAAGTCCCTGTCTAATAATTTAAGTCCTCGCTCAGAGGACTAATACCAATTCTCTAAATGCTGACTACAGATAAATTCCGGTATTATACTTTTGTCAAAAGTTGAATATTTACTATCTGTAGTCATACTTTCAAGAATTGGTATAATAAATATCTGTGGAGATGGGAGAAAGCCGTGTTTTTTAGTGTAGTGATTCCGACTTACAATCGTCAACGGATTTTGGAAAAATGTCTCTTAGCTTTAGAGTGTCAAGATTTCGGGAATATTGTCAGTGGCTATGAGGTGATTGTGGTCGATGATGGATCTACAGATGGTACGTTGGAGTGGTTGGCGATTGATTCGGCAAAGTTACCTCATGTGCGATCGCTTTCCCAAATTCATCAAGGTCCAGCCGCCGCTAGAAATTTGGGCATTGAACACGCTCAAGGTGATACAATCATTTTTATTGATAGTGATTTGGTAGTAACAAAAGATTTTCTACAAGCTCATGCGGAGGCTTTAATTGCAGGTAAAAAAGAAGGCGATCGCGTCTTTACTTACGGACGGGTGATTAATACTTGTAACTTCGATCGTCCTACTACCGAACCCTATAAAATCACAGATTTTTCAGCCGCTTATTTTGCTACAGGAAACGTCGCGATCGCCCGTCATTGGTTAATCGAAGCCGGTTTATTTGATACTAGATTTCAACTTTATGGATGGGAAGACCTAGAACTTGGCGTTCGTCTCAAAAAATTAGGCTTAAAATTAATTAAATGTCCCGCAGCCGTAGGTTATCATTGGCATCCACCCTTTAATTTAGCTCAAATTCCTGGCATGATTGACCGTGAAATTCAAAGGGGAAAAATGGGAGTTTTATTTTATCAAAAACATCCCACTTGGGAAGTTCGCATGATGATTCAAATGACTTGGTTACACCTGGTACTTTGGGGTATTTTATCCTTGGGCGGAACTTTGAATGAACGCACAATGGCAAGTTTTTTACAATGGCTAATTAAACAAGGGAAGTCACAATTAGCCTTAGAAATTGCTCGTATATTTCTGAACTGGTATAACGTTAAAGCAGTTTATGCCGCCTATGGTGAGCTTAATTGAGAGAGAAACGAGAGAATTGACGTTATACCAATTCTCAAAAATTTGGCAACAGTTTTGGTAGGGGCGAGTTCGCCAACAATCACCGCAATTCGCCANNACCCGCCCCGAATACTGTTACTTAGGAATGAAAATTAAATAACTTGATGATTTGGTTTTTAGGGGGCGACAATCGCCCCCAAACCATTACCGATTCGTAATCGATCGCATGGTTCAAACAAATTTAACAAAGCCGATGGCGGGATTTGAACCCGCGACCGACCGATTACGAATCGGTTACTCTACCACTAAGCTACATCGGCACAAACAAATAGTAATTATAACACAACATCAGAGAAAAAGACAAGATGCAAAAACATCCTGTCTTCTTCTCTCCCAAAACCCCTACACCTTCAACTCCCCATCATTTGGAGTTCCACTGCGAGCTCCCGAATAAACCAAACCCCTTTGCATATCAACCGTCAACATCGTACCATCACGAATTACCCGCGTCGCATTCTGCACGCCTACCATCACCGGGACACCCAAACGCAAACCAATAATCGCCGCATGAGAAGTCAAACTCGCCTCCTCTGTCACCACACCCGCCGCCCGACGGATCATATCCACAAAATCAGCACTTGTATGACGCACTACCAAAATCTCGCCACTATTAAAATCTCCCACATCCGCAGCGGACTGAGCCACCCGCGCTCTGCCACTCACCGCCCCCAAACCAACACCCGTACCCCTACCCAGTACAGCTGTTACCACTTCAACTTTAATTAAATCAGTGGAACCAGCTACACCCTGCAAAGTCCCCGCTGTCATCACCACCAAATCCCCGTCTGATAACAAACCCTTTTCCTGGGCTACACTAATTGCTGATTGAAATGTCTGGCCCGCCGAAGGCAAATCTAGCACTAGCAAGGGCTTCACGCCCCAAACCATTTGTAACTGTCGCGCCACATCCACATGGGGAGTCACGGCTAAAATTGGGGTTTTTGGGCGAAACTTTGATACATTTCGCGCTGTCGCGCCCGTCTTGGTCAAAGTCATAATCGCCTGAGCATCTAATTGTTCGGCAATTTGACTTACGGCCTGACTAATCCCATTCGGAATCGATCGCCCCGTATCTTCTACTCCAATCACATTGCGAGTAATTTCTTCCTGTTCAATTCGCACGGCAATTCTCGCCATTGTCGCTACCGCTTCCACCGGAAATTTACCTACCGCCGTCTCATTCGATAGCATTACTGCGTCAGTACCATCAATAATTGCATTCGCTACATCGGAAATTTCTGCGCGAGTTGGGCGAGGATTATTCACCATACTATCGAGCATTTGAGTTGCTGTAATTACGGGAATCCCCATGCGATTAGCTGTGGCAATTAACCGTTTTTGTAAAATCGGGACATCTTCGGCTGGTAATTCTACGCCTAAATCACCACGCGCTACCATGACACCATTACACAAAGCTAAAATCGCTTCCATTTGTTCGATCGCCTCATGTTTTTCAATCTTGGCAATCACCGGCACTTGCTTACCCGCCGAAGCAATTAACTCTTTAATTTCCAACATATCTTGAGGATTGCGGACAAAGGAAAGCGCCACCCAATCCACACCTTGATCGAGGCCAAACATCAAATCTTTTCTATCTTTATCCGTCAAGGCCTTAATTGATAGATAAACTCCCGGAAAATTGACACCTTTATTATTAGAAAGCTGACCGCCAACCACCACGCGGCAATATAATTCTCGCGCCGCTCGATCGATTTTTTCTACTCGCATTTCTACCTTGCCATCATCAAGAAGAATTGATGCACCCTCTGGTACTTCATCGGCTAAAGGTTCGTAGGTAATTGAGGAAATTTTCTCAGTACCGGGAATTAAATGGCTAGTCAAAATGAAGGGATCGCCCTTTTCCAGAACGATCGAACCATTTTCAAAACGTCCCAGCCGAATTTTTGGACCTTGGAGATCCAGGAGAATCCCCACCGGCTGATTGAGTTCAAAGGATGTCTGTCGAATTAGGCGAATACTCCGCTGGTGATCTTCGTGAGTTCCATGAGAAAAGTTAAGGCGCAAAGTAGTTGCACCCGCTTCGATCAAATCGCGAAGCACTTTTGGGTTAAGAGTTGCGGGGCCAATAGTGGCGACAATTTTAGTCCGGCGGTGGAAATTAGGTAGCTGCATGAAATCAGTTGGCGGGGCAAATGGTTAAATAATAGTTTGGTAAATTCAGTTATCCCATTATTCACTACGTTGAGGCTACAAATCTAAATTAATTAGGGAATTTTTCAGGTCGGCAGCTAAATGGGTATTTCTATTCTACCAGGTATTGGATTTTTTAGACAGATTTGAGCATTAAATGTTTTGTGGAACTGGGGAGGGTTGAGGGAAACTGGAAGAGTTAATCTTCTTCATCTGTTAAAGCTCTAAGTTGAAAATCCTATTCTGCAAAAATTGCCCCCCTTTGGATCAAATTATCTTTCATTTCTTCAGAAATTCCTGTATTATTTTTAAATCGCGCTGCTGTCACATCAGCACCGCTCAAATTTGTATTAGTCAAGTTGGTTTCGCACAAATTAGCACCCCTTAAATTCGCACCGCTAAGATTAGCTAAGGCAATACTCGCGCGGTGTAAATCTGCATCGCTTAAGTCAGCATTGCCTAAAAAAGCTCCGCTTAAATCTGCACCGCCAAATTTAGCATTACTGAGGTTGGCATCGCTGAAATCTGTATCGTTTAAGTTGGCTCCTCGGAAGTTGACGCGGTATAAGTTGGCGCTGCTAAAATCGCATCCATTAAATGTTGTTCCCCGTAAGTTGCCGCCGATAAAATCTATGGCTGGATTGAGATTAGCGATTTGGCATAATTCCATAAAATTGTGAGTTTTTGCGGTAATAATACTCTCAATTAATTCTTGAATTTCTATTTTCACCTCGGTGATAATTGATGTATTGTTTTTTTCAACATTGGCACAATCATAACATAGTTGTATCCAGCTTAAGTCAGGTTTTAGCTTAGTTTCTAGGAGATAAATAATCAAGATTCGTTCTAAGATTGCGTGCTGATTCGGTGTAATATCATGTTTCCATAAACCCTCGATATCAATTAAGTGGATGTCTTCTTTTTCTACTTCAAATGTAGCTTGAATGCGACATGGTTGGGTGGGGAAATGCCCTATTTTTGTGCTTTTTAGCAAACCTTTTAAGATGGTTTCGCCTGGTTCAGTTGTGAAAACCCAAGCTGGATTTATATCTGAACCGGTGGTTATGATGTGACAGGTGGTGATTTGCTTTCGATCTGTTTTATCAGTGCTTAATTGATTTCCCGCATCAGGATTTTGGTTAGGATTTAAGGATGTTTCTAAAATACTTGGTTTTTCAGGAGAGAAGAGGTTAAAAGAACCTGTTAGCTGGCGAGAGGTTAGGGGAAGTTCGCAGTTTTCTAGCTTAAGTTTGAGCGTACCACCTTGCAGGCCAAATTTGAGACGACCATTGAGTAAGGGTTCCCAATGTTCGTTAAAGTTGAGGGTGAGATAGATGTCAATATGTGGGGGTTCTGTTGTTGTTGACTGAAGGGGAATTGCTTCTAATTGCATCCACAAGCAGTCTGGGTATTTGTTTTGAGAATTTAGCGATCGCATGGCAGAGATTTAATATGAACTACCAATCTCTAGTTTACCATGAGGAGGGAAGTTATGCTTTAAATTTTTAATTATCTTTGACAGTACAAAAACTAGATCGGGAAAACTTCAGATAAATTCAGAGATAAGTCAGGAAAATAAGGGAGAATAACAGTTTCATTCGGTAAAGCAATTCGATTGAGACGATAACTAAAACTACCTTGCTTTTTTTGATAGGGTTCGCTGTGCATTTCTAGTTGATTTTCTACTAAGTTAAAAATCCAATAATGAGTAATTCCATATTCAGCATAGAGGGATAATTTGGTTACTCGATCGTAATTTAAGGTAGAATCGGAAATCTCAATTACTAATAAAATATCAGCGGGTTCTGGATGAGAAGATAGATAGCGATCGAGTCTATTTCTAGCAATTATTATATCAGGTTCTGGTTCGCTGTTAGTGGGTAAAATAATTGGTTCTTGTCCGCGCACGATCGCACGTTTTCCGATGAGGGTATATAATTCTCCAAAGGTGAGGGAATTACAAACAGAATGCGCTCTACCTTTAGCTGCCATATTGATAATTTCTCCACGAATTAACTCAACTCGATCGCCCTCACCAAAAAATCCCAGTTCTCCCAATCGGTGATATTCTTCTATGGTAAAATGTTTAACTGTTATGGTATTCATAAATTTGTTATTTGTTAACTGTTATTTGTTAACTGTTATTTGTTAACTGTTATTTGTTAACTGTTATTTGTTAACTGTTATTTGTTAACTGTTATTTGTTAACTGTGATAAAACTTCCTTCTTCCTTCTTCCCTCTTCCTTCTTCCCTCTTCCTTCTTCCTTCTTCCTTCTTCCTTCTTCCTTCTTCCTTCTCCCCTCTTCCTTCTTCCTTCTTCCTTCTTCCTTCTTCCTTCTCCCCTCTTCCTTCTTCCCTCTTCCTTCTTCCTTCTTCCTTCTTCCCTCTTCCTTCCTACTCAAAAATTGCGCCGCGCTCCCGTAACTCAAATTTGAGTTTTTCAGAAATGCCTAAACTACCAACAAAGTGAGCATTTTCTACGGCTACACCCTTTAACTCAGCGCGACTTAAATCAGCAGCAGTTAGATTTGCACCAGTTAAATTAACAGCAGTTAAATCAGCATTTTTTAAATCAGCTTTGCTCAAATTTGCACCGCTTAAATTGGCATTCGGTAAATAAGCACTGCTCAAATTAGCATTACTCAAATTAGCATTACTCAAATTAGCACGAGGTAATTTAGTTCGCAAATCAGCACCGCTCAAATTTGCGCCAATTAGTTCAGCATCTCGTAAATTAGCATTAGATAAACAAGCATCAACTAAATTAGTTCCGCTCAGTAATGCACCGCTCAAATCTGCCAAAGTTAAATCAACTGCGGATAGATTAGCATCCATTAAATCCGCTCCGTTTAAATCAGCATAGTGCAAATCAATATTACTTAAATCCGCCCCAGTAAAATCAACAGCAGGATTTAAGCCTACGATTTCGGCAATTTGGAGAAAATCATGGCTTCTTTCAGCTAAAAATATTTGTCGCGCGATCGCGATTTGTTGATGACGATATTCCTCAGCTTGAGCATGATTTCCCAGATAATGATGAGCAAATCTAAGATTTGTTAAAGCCTTTCCTTGATTATGGGGAGCATTATTTTCCTGCGCGATCGCAAATTGTTCCTGATAACATTCAATAGCGGCGAGAAAATCTCCTAAAGCATCGTAAGCTAAACCCAGATTTCCTAAAGCTTGCTCCTCCGCTTGCCAATCTTTACACTCTTTCGCGATCGCTAAACGTTGCTTTTGATATTCCACAGCTTGAGGAAAATCATCCAAAGCATAGCAAGCATTTCCCAGATTTCCTAAAGCATTTGCTTCCCCAATGCGATCGCCGATTTCCTGAGCAATTTCTCTATGCTGTTGATAATATTCTTTCGCTCTCACATAATTTCCCATAGCTTCCCAAGCTACACCCATATTACCCAAAGTCGCACCCTCCCGTCGCCTGTTACCAATCTCTCGATAAACCGCGATCGCCTCTTGCCAAAATTCTAAGGCAGCTTCAAATTGACGCGCCTGATATTGCAAAATCCCTTGTTTTAGTAGACGATCGGCTTTTTCAATCATATTGCAGAAAGAAGAATGAGGGGATAGATAATTATATTATGACTTAGCTGCCAATTACCAATAAAAAAGAGAGAGCCACTTAAGTAACTCTCCCTACCATCAGGGTGCATCTACATAACATAATATATCATAATAGGGATGTATGGTATCACCCCCTTTTAAAAGTTTTGTGGATTCTTCAGGGCATTGGCAGCAGAGAAACAGCCTTTATCTGTAGAAAAAATGGCGGCGGCAATTAATAAAGATGAGTACGATGCGGAGGAAGTTTTAGAAATAAGAACATCACTTAACAACGTTGATAACGCATTCCCGGTAACTGCGAAACTAATTCTAACAATTCTAAATGTAACAGCGCACTAGAAACCGCTCCCGGCGCTAAACCCAATCTTTCAACTATTAAATCAAAAGCCATTGGCTCAACCGCAACCGCCTCTAATACTTTGGCTAATTCCGGCTCTAATTGTAATGGCGGTGGCGGATTTTCAGGAAACAATGATAACTGTTGAGGCGTATCTAATTGTGGCATAGCTCCGAGCATTTCTAACAAACGCTCCTCGCTTAAAAAGAGATCTTTACTAGGTAAAATTGGATGAGCACCTTTACTTAATAATTCCAAACAACCAAAAGAGCGCTCATCATCCAATCTCGCAGTTAAAACATAAACATCTCTGCAAAAATCATTAGCCTGATAAGCAGTAATTAAAGCCCCAGATTTATGGGGTGCTTCCATTACTAATACCGCACGACTTAAGCCAGCAATAATTCGATTGCGTTGGGGAAAATTCGCTTTATAAGGTTTAGTACCCGCCGGATATTCACTAATAGCTAATCCCTGCTCTAAAACTTTTTCAGCTAACTTTTTATTAGCCGCAGGATAGACAATATCAACTCCAGTACCAAAAACGGCTAGAGTCCTTCCACCGCTGTCTAAACAGCCTGCATGAGCTTCTGTATCAATACCTGCGGCTAATCCAGAAACAACTGTAAAACCCCTTTTTGCCAAGGCCGCGCTAATTTTTCTAGTCCACCGTTTACCGTATTCAGAAGGCGATCGCGTACCGACAATTCCCACCGTCGGCGTAATACCTTGATTTTCTTTAAGATCGACTTTACCACGATAGTAAAGCACCGGCGGTGGATTAGGAATTTCTAAGAGTAAGCGGGGATAATCAGCATCAGCGGGAGTCCAAAAACAGGGGTTTTTCTGTTGATGTTCTTCAAGGAATTTTTCAGGATTAAGCTGGGATCTTTCAGCGATAACTGATTCAACCGTCTGCTTACCAAATCCATTAACTTGCTGTAAATCTGCCGATTTTGCTGTCCAAGCTTCTGCTAAATTGCCAAAGTGTTGCTGTAATTTATGCAGCGACATTGGACCAACACCTTTTATTTGCGACCATATTAGCCAGTAAGCTCGTTCTTCTATCATTTGTTATTTGGTGATTGTTGTGAGTGTAGGCGATCGAAAACACTTTTATCACCAATGTCCTGTGGGATGGGTTGAGACAACTTTCTGAGAGCAAAAATTAGAAACAAAACTGCCCATAATCCCAACAAAAATTGTTCCTTATTCGGCGATAAAAATCCCCAAATGTGACCTAGAATTAAAAAAGGCACAATCGGAGTCAAAAACTTAGTTTCCAAGCGATTAAAACAAAAAGCTTCCTTAAAATAAATACCAGTTAAAGCAACAAAAGTAAAACCAATTCCCCAAAGTACAGAAGGATGATTATAAACTGCTAAAGCTAGAGGTTCACTACTTTGTAAAGTCAAAACTAAAGCCGCAACCCCACCGATCGCCCAAAATACTTGTAACAGGCGATGCAGTAAAATCATGTAAATGTGAATAGTGCTTAAGCTAACGCCTAAAGCGAGAGAGAAAAAGACATAAAGAGGAGTTAAAACTTCCTGTACAGTAGGATTATTACCTTGCCAAAGTACCAGAAAAGTGGCGATCGCAAAAATTATAGATGCGGCGATTAAGCCACCACGATAGATCCTAACTCCAGCGCGATCGCTCTCAGTAATCGTAAACTCCCCGAAATGTCCTTGGTAGACTTCCGGTTGAGATGAATCCACTAATTGTGTCATAAAAAAACTCGGTAAATGGGAAACTCAGCGGCTTTAGCCCTGAGAGAAATGGTGCGGCGTAGCTTACCAGCCACGACACGAGTAGTTTTAACAGCCGACAAGTCTCTTGCGGGGTGTAAGACTGTTTCATTTTAGCATCGTCGCGTAGGCGTAGCCAACCGAAGGCATCGCCATCTGATATAATCCAATAAACACCCCAGATTTTACTATGAAACAATTAACCCGAATCACCCTTAATCCTCAAGTTATGGGTGGAAAACCTTGTATTCGAGGTATGAGAGTGACAGTAGGCGCGATCGTTGGTCTCATGGCCTCTGGCCATACCCCCGCCGACATCCTTAAAGCTTACCCTTATTTAGAAGAAATCGACATTTATGAAGCCCTAGCTTATGCAGCTTGGCGAGTAGAAGAACAAGAAGTCTCCCTACTGCTGGCATGAAAATATTAATAGACATGAACCTATCACCCGACTGGGTTTTGGTTTTTGCTAAATACTCAATTAACTCAGTTCACTGGTCAAATGTAGGAGATCCAATCGCACCAATTACAACCGTTCTTGAGTTGATAAAATATCCCATTTAAAATTTCTCTCTTACTCCATTTTGGGGTGCGAGTTTTTTTCTTCCGGGGTAATAAGGGCTGCGATAATTAACCATTCTCTCTCTGTTAAATCGGTCGAATATGACATAATCTTTTCGTCGAATCAGGACCATTTACTGACAAGAGCTTATAGCGGCGTTGTCACCTTCCGCGATCGCGATCGCAGATCGTTATTATAACTTGATGAGGGAAAAGTTATCATGGTGAGGCTGGCGCTCATGCTGAAAAGATTAGCGATTGCTGCGATTGCATAGATCCCAAATGGGTTCTATATAGCAACCGCCAGGGCGATTAGGACAGTCTTTCTCAAAAACACGCGATCACCTCCGATACCCTACGCGATCGCACTGACTTATACTGTCTGGTGTGACTCTTCCAGAATTTCATCGACAGGAGTACCGCGTCGCAACTCCTCCCATCGGGCATCAATTGGTCGATACTGGCAGTAACAAACCACAATTCGCTCGTCAATATCAAAACTAGCGAATTGGCAAACCCGTGCCACCAACCAATCGCCATCGCGTCCGTGAGTCACCCCATTAGCTGGAGCTTTAATATTGGCATATTCCCTAACACGATCGCCTACTTTGGGAATTTCAGGAGTGCTAGAATAATGCCATTCCTCAGAAATGATACTTGTTAAACTTTCCGATGGTAAAAGCTGGCGCTCTTCCCATCCAAAATCATCGGGATCGTTACTCCTGTAAATAATCCAAGTCTGTCTCATATCGTTCGTCCTCAAAACTGGTTTGCTTCCCGTAAAAAACGCAATCTACTTTTAGGATACTGTCTTTAGTTTTACGGATATCTTTTAGTTTCCATCCATACCTTTGTTCCATCTCAAAACATTTTTTGGGACTGGTTGCAGAATGAATATTTTCTTGGGTATTGTCCCGATCAGAGTTGTTACTCATTTACCAATGGCATGAAAATATTATCAGAAATATAACAGTTAACAGTTAACCGTTAACAGTTAACCGTTAACCGTTAACCAACTAGAAATCTTGAGATAACAAAGAACTCAAGCGTTCCAACAAAGGATCGGACTCCCGATGCGACACCTCAACCTCCGCCTCCGACTCCACAGTCGACTGCATAATTGGTTGAACATCCACCCCCTTAGACTCCACCATAGAAACTTGGGCAAACTTACTATTAACACTTGCCTGCAACTGTTCTAACTGTGCGCTCAGTTGAGTCAAATGACGTTCCAGCCCATCCAAACGGTTCATTTCCTCAGCAGAAATACTAAGCTCAAACTCACCAAACTTAACCTGAAGCTCAGCAATCCGCTGTTCCAACCGCTGAAAACTAGGAGTAGGCTGAGCAGACTCAGAAACAGACAAAAACTGCCACAAAGCCTGCTTGCAAAGATTACTGAAAGTCTGATACTTAGTCAAAGCCAACTCCTTCTCAAGAGCCGCCAACAAAGTCTGATCCGCAGCATCCTCCGTAAACGCCACCGAGTAAGGTTCCTTATTTTTTGCCCAAAGTGCCATAGGGTTCAAGCGTTATTTCGTTACTTATCTCAACTGATTTAACTGGGCTTCTGCATAAATATATTGTCCCAAAGCATTAGCTTCACGAGTCGGCTTAGCCAAATGAGCCTTGAGATTAGCTTCCTTCAACAAAGGTTGCAAATCTTCCCAGAAAAACTCGCCACCGCCACCCGTTACCACCACATCCGTCACCCGCTCAGGTAGCCACTGCACCAAGCGCTCAGACAATTCATTAGCAAAAGTTTTGCGTAGCGAGGGCAAAATCTCATCCAAATTCACAGGCTTAGTTGCTCCCCTGGGACGGTAAAAACGTTGACCTTCTGGTTTCTGTACCGCTTCCAACAGTGACAACGATTGCGCGTCAGCCTTCCCACCCGACTTCGCAGAAACCTCCATCGCGACTTGTTCATAGAACTTACTCATCGCAAAAGAATCGCTCCTAGAAACCGCCCGTGCGAAGCGAAAACGGTCAACCATCAACAAATCCGTCGTTTGATGACCAATATCAACCACCGCGACAGAAAGCTCCGGTAGCTCCGGCGTAAATTCCTTACTATCCTGAGCCTCACACCAGATCAAACTGCCAAAACCTTCAGGCATCACCCAAACATGGCGAATTTCAATCTCAATGCGCTCACCCCGATAGATCAGAACATGAGGAGCCTTAAGCTGACTAATAATCTGTTCCTTTTCCTTCTCAAACTGCTCTTGAGAATAGAAAGGTAGACCTAAGACCACCGACATTTCGCCCTTCATCTTAAAGTATCCAACACAGGCAAAAATTTTCACCAGTGCATCAACTACCTTAGATTGGTCAACGGTGCCGAGATTAGCGCCAAAATCCGCTGCTAGTTGACCGATCGCGTAACCATTGCCTTGATACTCCAGCCACATATCTAATAAAGGATCTGTCGCCTTCGATTCAAAACTACCGCCTCGCACCTTCTCTACTGTTTCCTTCGCCACATTGGAAGGGATGAACACCACACCATCACCATCGCGGGTTACACAAGCTTTGGTGGCTGTTCGGCCCAAGTCCGCACTGAGAATGTTTTTGCTCGTACCCGCCAGTGGTTTAGCGAGCATAGTTGGATTCGGAGTAAGCTGTCTATTTGTCATTGAAATGTATTACCTCACTGAGCCTCACCATTATCATGCCTTATCTACAACAGGCGATGCT
Organism: Oscillatoriales cyanobacterium USR001; assembly: GCA_001698425.1. Classification (GTDB taxonomy): domain Bacteria; phylum Cyanobacteriota; class Cyanobacteriia; order Cyanobacteriales; family Microcoleaceae; genus Kamptonema. The sequence goes on from MBRE01000074.1 coordinate 48,799, forward strand.
TATAACTTTACCCATATCGGCTTTCAATTGAACATCGAGATTAAGACGACGTTGCATTAATACAGAATGTTAAGTTAAATTTAGTTAAGATTCTGAGTATTAATTTCTGCCGCTTTTCCCCAGCGCTGCGATTTTACCTGATTTGTCCACCTTAAAAGCCAACTGCATTTATGAAATTTTCGTGGAAAACCTTACTACTTTGGACTTTGCCAGCTTTAGTCATCGGGTTTTTCCTGTGGCAAACTGCATTTCCCTCTCTGCCAACGGATATGAGTAGAAATACTGCTAGTACCCGGATGAGTTACGGCAGATTCTTAGAATACCTGGATGCTAAACGGGTCAGCAGTGTGGATCTCTATGAAGGAGGCCGCACGGCGATCGTGGAAGCGATCGACCCGGAACTGGACAATCAGTTGCAGCGTTGGCGGGTAGATTTACCCATTGAGGCTCCTGAATTGATTGCTAAGTTGAGATCGGCTAATATTTCTTTTGATACTCATCCTACTCGCAATGATGGCGCTATCTGGAGTTTAGTCGGTAATTTACTGTTTCCGATTTTATTAATTGGCGGTTTGTTTTTCCTGTTCCGTCGATCGAATAATGTCCCTGGTGGCCCTGGCCAAGCGATGAATTTCGGTAAGTCTAAAGCTCGTTTCCAAATGGAGGCCAAGACTGGAGTCATGTTTGATGATGTGGCCGGTGTGGAAGAAGCCAAAGAAGAACTTGAGGAAGTGGTGACATTTCTGAAAAAGCCCGATCGCTTTACGGCTGTGGGGGCGCGGATTCCTAAAGGTGTGTTACTTGTAGGTCCTCCGGGAACTGGTAAAACTTTATTGGCAAAGGCGATCGCAGGCGAAGCTGGCGTACCTTTCTTCAGCATTTCTGGTTCGGAATTTGTAGAAATGTTTGTTGGTGTGGGTGCTTCCCGCGTCCGCGATTTGTTTAAGAAAGCTAAGGAAAATGCCCCCTGTATCATCTTTATTGATGAAATTGACGCTGTAGGTCGTCAACGGGGTGCAGGAATTGGCGGCGGTAATGATGAGCGGGAACAAACTCTAAATCAATTACTGACGGAAATGGACGGTTTTGAGGGCAATACTGGGATTATTATTATTGCCGCTACCAACCGCCCTGATGTGCTTGACTCCGCTTTATTGCGTCCGGGTCGTTTTGACCGCCAGGTAACGGTAGATACGCCGGATATTAAGGGCAGATTGGCGATTTTGGAGGTTCACGCTCGGAATAAAAAATTAGGTGCGGATATTTCTTTAGATGCGATCGCCCGTCGGACTCCTGGTTTTACTGGTGCTGACTTGGCAAATTTGCTCAATGAAGCAGCGATTTTAACCGCACGTCGCCGCAAAGATGCGATTACTATGTTGGAAGTTGATGACGCAGTAGATCGCGTGGTGGCGGGGATGGAAGGCACTCCTTTAGTTGATAGTAAGAGTAAGCGTTTGATTGCCTATCACGAAATTGGTCATGCGATCATTGGTACAGTGGTAAAAGCTCACGATCCCGTACAAAAGGTGACATTAGTTCCTCGCGGACAAGCACGGGGTTTAACTTGGTTTATGCCGAGTGAAGATCAGGGGTTAATTTCGCGATCGCAAATTCTCGCCCGGATTATGGGCGCTTTAGGTGGCCGTGCGGCCGAAGAAGTAGTATTTGGTGATGCAGAAGTCACTACCGGTGCCGGTAATGATTTGCAACAGGTAACGGGAATGGCCCGCCAAATGGTGACTCGTTTCGGGATGTCAACTTTAGGTCCGATGTCTTTGGAAGCACAACAGAGCGAAATCTTTTTGGGTCGAGATTATACGGCGCGATCGGAGTATTCTGAAGAAATTGCTTCTCGAATTGATGGTCAAGTTCGGGCAATTGTCGATCATTGTTATCTCGAAGCGCGTCGAATTATTCGCGAAAATCGCACAGTAATCGATCGCTTGGTTGACTTATTAATTGAGAAAGAAACCATTGATGGCGAAGAGTTCCGGCAAATTGTGGCTGAATACACTTTTGTTCCTGAGAAGGAACAATATGTTCCCCAATTGTAGAGAGGTTTGATTTTTGGGGGTGAGTTTAGCTAATAATTTTTGTCTTTTTTTGACATTTTTTTGCAAAACTCACCCAATTTTTTACTCCTTCTATTTAGGTATGTAGTTGCGCTTTAGCGCTCTTTCATGGCCTTTGAGCGCTAAAGCGCAACTACATACCTTTTCTGAGGCTCAGTCAGAAACATGAGCAGCTATAATATCAACCATCAAATCTAATTACACAGAACTAATGACAAATCCAGCAGAATATCGGCAACGGCGCGAACAATTAATGGCAAAAATTGGCAAGGGAACCGCAGTTTTCCGCAGTGCGCCAACGGTAGTTATGCACAATGATGTGGAATACGCCTATCGTCAAGATAGCGATTTTTTCTATTTAACTGGTTTTAATGAAACTTCGGCTGTGGCAGTTTTAGCTCCTCACCATGAAGAACATAAATTTGTGTTATTTGTGCAGCCAAGAGATCCAGAAAAAGAAACTTGGCACGGTTATCGTGCTGGGGTAGAAGGTGCAAAAGAACTGTATGGTGCGGATGAAGCTTTTCCAATTAATGAGTTGGATGAAAAGTTACCTAAATATTTGGAAAAAGCCGATAGAATTTATTATCATTTGGGACGCGATCGCAATTTTAATGAGACTCTTCTCAAACATTGGCAACGCTTGATGGCAACTTATCCTAAACACGGTACTGGTCCAACTGCGATTGAAGATTCTAATTTGATTTTACACCCAATGCGTCTGGTGAAAAGCGAAAATGAATTAGCTTTAATGCGAAAAGCGGCTAATATTTCCGTCGAGGCTCATAATCATGCCATGCAATTTGCTAAACCTGGCCGTTATGAGTATGAAATTCAAGCAGAAATTGAGCATATTTTTCGTCTTCAAGGTGGTAATGGACCAGCTTATCCTTCAATTGTGGCTGCTGGTAAAAATTCCTGCATTCTCCACTATATTGAAAATAATCAGCAGTTACAAGATGGCGATTTACTGTTAATTGATGCTGGTTGTGCTTACGGTTATTACAATGCTGATATTACTCGGACATTCCCGATAAGTGGCAAGTTTACTCCTGAACAAAAGATAATTTATGAGTTGGTTTTGTCGGCACAATTGGCCGCTATTGAGCAAGTGAAACCGGGAAATGCTTATAGTAAAGTTCACGAAACGGCTGTGAGGATTATCGTTGAGGGTTTAATGGATTTAGGAATGCTTTGTGGTGACATTGAGGAGATTATTAAGGAGGAGAAATATAAGCCTTTTTATATGCACAGAACTGGTCACTGGTTAGGTTTGGATGTGCATGATGCTGGGGTTTATCAATGGGGGGAAAATCCTCAACTTTTGCAACCAGGACAAGTTTTAACTGTGGAACCGGGGATTTATATTGGTCCTGAAATTAAACCGGTGGAGGGACAGCCAGAAGTGGATGCAAAATGGCGGGGAATTGGGATTAGAATTGAGGATGATGTGTTAGTTACTGGTGATGGGCATGAGGTTTTGACGGCTGGAGTGCCTAAGTCTGTGGAATTGTTGACGGTTAACGGTTAATGTCACCTTTTTTGGGGAAACACAAAGACACAAAGACACAAAGAAAGAAAAGGAAGAAGATAAAGGAGATAGTGAACCCAGATTTGGTGTTAACAATTACCAATTACCCATTACCATTTAAACTAGATTCAGGAGTTTATTTTTAACAGGTTTAGGAGAGTCGGCAGTGACAGAGAAAAATCAGTTACCCTCTACCATACCGACCTATTCACGCAGCGAATTGCGGGAATTAGTGCGATCGCAGTTACAGGCATTATTGGAACAAAGCGATCTGAAAGGGGCTAAAGCTATTTTAGTTCCTGTTCAGCCTCCTGATATAGCTGAAGCGATCGAAGGTTTGCCAGAAACGATGCAGGTAATTGCTTTTCGTTTACTTTCAAAAGCTGAGGCGATCGAAGTTTACGAACACCTGGATTCCAGTGTACAACAGTCTCTTTGTCAAGAATTTAAACGCCAAGAAGTGATTGATATTGTAGATAAAATGTCCCCAGACGATCGAGCGCGGCTATTTGATGAATTGCCGGCAACAGTAGTTCGTCGTCTTCTAGCTGAACTTAGTCCAGCGGAACGCCAAGCAACGGCCCTTCTTTTAGGTTATGAAGCTGGAACCGCAGGAAGAATTATGACACCAAAATATATCTCTTTGAAAGAAAGTTTGACTATTACTGAAACTTTGGAACGGATACGCAGATTAGCCCCTAGTACGGAAACTATTTATTATCTTTATGTTACTGATGCTGCTAGAAGACTTACGGGTATCCTGACTTTACGTGATTTAGTGACTTCGCCTCTGGAAAAAACTATTGGTGAAATTATGACTCGCGATTTAGTTTCTGTTCAAACTGATATAGATCAAGAGGAAGTTGCTAGATTAATTCAGCGTTACGATTTTTTAGCAGTGCCGGTGGTAGATAGCGAACAACGTCTGGTTGGAATTATTACTGTGGATGATGTAATTGATATTTTGGAACAGGAAACTACGGAGGATATTTATGCTTTAGGTGGGGTACAATCTGGGGGGGATAATTATTTTCAGACTGATTTGTTTACGGTGGCGCGTAAGCGAGTGCTTTGGTTATTTGTTTTGTTGTTGACTAATACTGTGACTGGTACAATTATTCGATCGCAGGAAGATATTTTGCAAAAAGTAGTTATGCTGGCGGCTTTTATTCCTTTGCTTACGGGAACCGGTGGTAATGTTGGCGCTCAGTCTTCAACGGTGGTGATTCGCGGTTTAAATACTGATGAAATTCGAGCAATGGGACCTGTACAAGTGGTTTTGCGGGAGGGTATGGCTGGGGCTTTGTTAGGCTCTATTTTAGGAATTGTAGCAACGGTTTGGGCTTATTTGCTTCAAGGAAATTTGCCTGTAGCTATGGCGGTGGGTATAAGTTTATTGGCGATCGCAATTTTAGCCTCGGTTGCTGGTTCGGCTTTGCCTTTTCTCTTTCGTTCTTTTGGCTTAGATCCCGCTTTAATGTCGGCTCCTTTTATTACTACTGCTGTTGATGTTCTTGGTGTGCTAATTTATTTTACTACGGCACGATTGATTTTGCAAATATAGTTATTTGTTATTTGTTATTTGTTATTTGTTATTTGTTATTTGTTATTTGTTATTTGTTATTTGTTATTTGTTATTTGTTATTTGTTATTTGTTATTTGTTATTTGTTATTTGTTATTTGTTAACTGTTAACTCTTCCTTCTTCCCTCTTCCTTCTTCCTTCTTCCTTCTTCCTTCTTCCTTCTTCCTTCTTCCCTCTTCCTTCTTCCTTCTTCCTTCTTCCTTCTTCCTTCTTCCCTCTTCCCTCTTCCTTCTTCCTTCTTCCTTCATTCTGATGCTACAAGATCCAAATTTTCGTATTCCGATCGCGATTAGTTTAGGTGCGATCGCGGGCGCATTAAGCCGCTACTACCTAACTTTATGGTTTACCAAAACCTTCGGTACAAGTTTCCCCTACGGCACTTTTTTCATTAACTTAACTGGCTGTTTAATCATGGGATTTTTTGTTACCTTTACTTTAGAAAGAGTAACGACAATTCCTCCCGAATTGCGCTTGATGGCAACAACTGGCTTTTTGGGTGCTTACACAACTTTTTCAACTTATGGGTTAGAAACTTTTGTCTTGCTACGCGATCGCGCTTACACCACTGCCGGAATTTATTGGGCTGGTAGCGCTATACTCGGTATTCTCAGCGTTCAATTAGGTGTTATTTTGGCTCGATTAGGAAAATAAAGGATGTAAGTGATATGTTTGAAAGCAACTAAGTTGTAGGGTGCGTCAGATGAACTTATGGATTGATAGAATAAGGGTTTAGGTATCTGACGCACCCTACTCGATGTGCCAGTTGCGTAAGTCCTATAAAAAATGATAGCAATAGGTAACAAAACATGAAAGTAAATCAAATTGTCCCTCTGGGGTTTGGAGTTTTTGTTTTGATGGGGATTAATACGGCTATCTCTCAGTGGAGTAGAAATTATTCCATAGAGGCTTCTCAATGGGTAGCTCACACTTATAAAGTTCAATCTGAATTAAATACCTTAGAAAAAACTTTAGTAGATGCTGAAACTGGGCAGCGCGGTTTTGTCATTACCAAAGACAGCGAGTTTTTAGAACCCTACAATCAAGCGAAAAAAAATCTGCAAATTATTTTCACTAATTTAACCAATGACATCAAAGATAATCCTTCTCAGACTCAGAAACTAGAAGAAGTTGAAAAGATTGCTCAACAGAAAATTGAAGAGTTGCAAACGACAATCATGCTCAAACAGTCGGGAAAAGAGCAAGAATTGAAAAATTTGATTTTAGGAAAAACTGGCAAGAAATTCATGGATCAAATCCGGGTCAAAATAGCTGAAATGATTTTAGTAGAAAGTAAACTTTTAAGCGAAAGGCAAAAAGTAGCAAATCAAATTCAGCAAACTGCAACATTTGTTTCTTGGGGAGGTACAATTATTTCTATGGTGCTTGGTATATTTATTTCCTGGATCATCGCCCGCATCATCATGGGGCCAATTAATGAAACAGCAGCAGCGATCGCCTCTTCTGCCAACGAGATCGCCGCGACAGTCGAAGAACAAGAGCGCATTGCCTCAGATCAAGCAAGTTTTATCAGTCAAACTAGCACCACAATGGCTGAATTAAACGCCTCAGCCGCCCAAGCAGCACAGCAAGCCGAAGCCTCAAATATATCAGCTTGCAACGTAGCTCAGCTAGTAACGCGCTTGAGCCAGCAAACCCGGCAGATCGGCAGCATTACCCAAACAGTTAGCGATTTGGCATCACAAACCAATATGTTAGCTCTCAATGCAGCATATGAATGCTATCAACGCCGCCGCCGCCGAAACCGCTAGCGGGATTAGCCAAACCAAGATCGGCACTCAAAACCTCAGCCTCGCCGCCCAGCGTCTCAAGACACTTGGTTTCGGCTAATAGCTAATTGCATTGCTTTCCCACGCGACGATCGTATTTTATACAGGCTACGGCTTATCATGGTTTTTGGGCAGCGCCTTAATGGATTTTGTACGATCGCTCAATTGGAACCCTAGTTGTGTTTTCCGTCACCATCCAACTCGCTGCTATTCTAATCCTACTGCTGATAAAAAGACAAACTCATCCGATTTAACCTTAAATTAACCGTTGGGGTATTGACTTTTTTCCGCAGACTGCCATCAATTTTAACAAAAATATAGAGGTAGAGTCGTGGTCGTCAAAACAGCAACAGAGTGCCTCATTACCCTCCAAGGAGTCAGTAAGGCTTATCAGCAACCCAACGGTCAACAAATCGCCATTCTCGAACCAATTAACCTGGAGTTGCGTACAGGAGAAATTGTTGCATTACTTGGTCCTTCTGGGTCAGGTAAATCTACTTTAATGCGGATGATTGCAGGCTTAATTCCTCCTACAAATGGTCAGGTTTTTTACCACAATCGCCCCTTAGTTGGCTTAAATCCCGGCATAGCAATTGTCTTCCAAAACTTCGCTCTTTATCCTTGGCTAACAGTCATGGAAAACGTAGAATTGGGATTAAAAGCTAAAGGAGAATTGCCCGAACAGCGCAAGCAAAAAGCGCTAAGAATGATTGATATTATCGGTTTGGACGGATTTGAAAATGCTTATCCAAAAGAACTGTCTGGCGGGATGCGACAACGAGTAGGATTTGCTAGAGCTTTAGCAGTAGAACCAGAACTACTTTGCATGGATGAGCCATTTTCAGCTTTAGATGTACTAACTGCCGAAAACTTACGGTTTGAATTATTAGATTTGTGGTTAGAAAAACGCATTCCCACCCAAGCCATTTTGATTGTCACTCACGGGATTGAAGAAGCTGTAATTTTAGCCGATCGAATTGTGGTACTCGGTCGCAATCCGGGTAGAATTAGAGCAGAGTTATCCGTGAAATTACCTCACTACCGCGATCGCAAAACACCTCAATTTCAAGCACTTGTAGATCAAGTTTATAAAATTCTTACTAATCCAGATTTAAGTTGTGAAACAGAGACACCACCTGCGACAACCGTCTCTCAACCTCAACCCGTTCAAGCCGCTAAATATCAATCGTTACCACAAGTAAGAATCGGCGCGATCGCAGGCTTTTTAGAACTTTTAGAAGACCGTAAAGAAAAAGATTTGTATCGTTTAGGTCAAGAATTACTCTTAGAAGTTGATGAAATTCTGCCCATTGTTGAAGGTGCAAAATTAATGGACTTTTTAGGTATTCAAGAAGGCGATTTACTCCTAACTCCCGTAGGAAACAATTTTATTGCTGGCGATATCGACGAACGCAAACAAATTGTCCGTAACCAAATTTTAGGTCATATTCGCCTCGTACAGCAAATTGATCGAATGCTTCACGCCAAGCGAAATCGTCGCATTTCTGAAGAGTTAATTCTCGATATTTTGGAAGCTCACTTTAGCCCTCAAGAAGCTATGAGGCAATTAAAAACAGCTATTGATTGGGGTCGCTATGCGGAAATATACAGCTACGACGAACCCACTGGCGAAATTTTCTTAGAAATAGAAGTTGAAACTCAGGAGTTAATTAATGCTTGAAAGTGTTAACTGTTATTTGTTATTTGTTATTTGTTATTTGTTAACAGTTAACAGTTAACAGTTAACAGCTAACTTAACAGTTAACATTTCCCTCTTCCTTCTTCCTTCTTCCCTCTTCCTTCTTCCTTCTTCCTTCATTTATGACTAGACCCTTAACACCTGCAAATAAAACCCTAGAAAGATCGGCTTGGACTTGGCAAGATGGCTTGTTAATTTTAGCAACTTTTGCGCTAATTCTAGCAATTATCCAAACAGCCGCTAAATTCAGCGGTAACTACAACCCCACTTTCAAAATTGAAACAAACCTAAGCGTTTTACCAGGTTATACAGCCCAGACTCTTTTACGCATGGGAACAGCCTATCTTTTATCACTTTTATTTACTCTGATTTATGCTTACACTGCTTATCGTTCAGAAATTGCCGCAAAGATTTTAATTCCCCTCCTAGATATTTTACAATCGATCCCCGTTTTATCTTTTTTACCCGGCGTTGTTTTAGCACTAATTACTTTATTCCCCGGACAGCGAATTGGGGTAGAAATAGCATCAATCTTGCTAATTTTTACGGGAATGACGTGGAATATGACCTTTAGTTTTTATCAATCTCTCTGTGGTATTCCGCGAGAACTTAAGGAAGCATCTAAAGTCTATCGCTTGAATGCTTGGCAACAATTTTGGACGCTAGAATTACCCGCAGGGGCAATCGGATTAGTCTGGAATAGTGTCATGTCTGTCGCTGGCGGTTGGTTCTTTTTAATAGCCATTGAATCTTTTACTTTAGGAGAAAAAAGCTTTCAATTGCCGGGATTAGGTTCCTATTTAGCAAAGGCGGCGAATCAAGGAAATTTTGGCGCGATCGCCTGTGGTTTAGCCGTGCTTATTGGAGTAATTATCGCGATTGATTTTTTAGCTTGGCAGCCTTTAATTGCTTGGGTAGAAAAGTTTAAGTTTCAGATGATGGAAGCCTCTAGTACCCCTCAATCAAATCTCTTAGATTTCTTAAGGAGATCCCCGACATTACGCTTATTAAATTCCAAAATTTTACCAATTCGGGATAGTTTCGATCGGAGTTTAGTCAGCATTCTTTCTCCTGCAAAATTAACCGCAACTCCCACAGAAAATTTTGGTATTGCTAAATGGATAAATTGGATATTTATCAGCGGATTTGCTATGATTGTTTTATGGGGAACTTGGGAAGCAGTTTTATTATTGCGATTGTTAAGTTTGGCAGATTGGCAAAAGGTAATTAGTGGTGCTGTGTTAACAGCAATGCGAGTGATATGTGCGTTATTTTTATCCCTTTTGTGGACTGTTCCCGTCGGGGTGGCAATTGGCAAAAATCCTCGATTAGCTCAAATTTTACAACCTTTAGTGCAGATTGCGGCTTCTGTTCCCGCAACGGCTTTATTTCCCATTTTGTTACTAGGTTTAATCCAGACTGGCGGGGGTTTGCAGATTGGTTCGGTGGCGCTGATGATGTTAGGAACTATGTGGTATTTGCTATTTAATGTAATTGCGGGAGCCCAAGCAATACCATCGGAGTTATTTGAAGCGGCAAAAGTGTATAAACTCTCGCTGGTACAGCGTTGGCGGAGTTTAATTTTGCCGGGAATTTTCCCCTATTTAATGACCGGAATTGTTACTGCTGTTGGTGGTGCTTGGAATGCGAGTATTGTCAGTGAATACGTGCAGTTTAAAGGTCAAGTAATTACTACTCCAGGTTTGGGAGAAACGATTTCTCAGGCGACAGCAAATGGCAACTTTCCTCTACTTTTGGCCGCTACTTCGGTGATGTCGCTTTTGGTAGTGTTAACTAATCGTTTGCTGTGGCGACCACTTTACCGTTTAGCTCAGGAAAAATATCAATTATTGGTTTAATTAATTATAGCGATCGCAAATCCTTACAAAGATTTTTCTTCTACCTGTTAGTTAATCCATCGGATAATTATTTAACAAAGCCGATGGCGGGATTTGAACCCGCGAAAGAATCTTTAACCCTGCTAGGTTTCAACAATTTAAAACGGGCTTGGAGGGATTCGAACCCCCGACCTTATGGTCCGTAGCCATACACTCTATCCACTAAGCTACAAGCCCTGATGGATTTTTGATTTAGAATAGTAAAACCCATAAATCTTTTTCCACAGAATCTAATAGTAACACAACTCCTCAAATTATGCAAGACCTAACGGAAAATTTTTCTAATTTACCTAAATCACCTCAGTTAACCCATCTAGGCGATCGCGGAGAAGCCCAAATGGTGGACGTTTCAGGCAAAGTTGCTACGCTACGCCAAGCTGTGGCCGCCGGTCAAGTGCGAATGTCAGCGGCGACTTTTGCCGCAATTCAAGCAGGAAATGCGCCCAAGGGTGATGTTTTGGGAACCGCTAGACTCGCCGGTATCATGGCGGCCAAGCAAACTGCTTTATTAATTCCTCTATGTCATCCTTTACCCTTACAAAAAGTAGAGGTTCAAGTAATACCAGATGCGGAATTACCGGGTTATCAAATTCGCGCTGAGGTGAAAACTAAGGCAGAAACGGGTGTAGAAATGGAGGCATTAACAGCGGTTTCAGTAGCAGCATTGACTTTGTATGATATGGCGAAAGCTTTAGAAAAATCAATGCAAATAGAATCAATTCGGCTAGTTAGTAAGACGGGGGGAAAATCAGGAGATTTTATTAATAGGTAGAAAGTCGATCGCGATATACGCTTGACTTTCTACCATTTAGCAACCATCAGCGATCGCGCGTCTCTATTTGTTGATACCCAATCGATCGCCCCGTTTGTATTGCATATAAGCCGCGAAAAATAACCCCGTCAAGGTGACGGCAATTAAACCCAGGACAATACCTGAAAGCAACGGTTCTACCATATTCGAGTTCCCAATCCTTAACTTTTGACAACTTATTATTTTACCGGGTTTTCTGAAGGAATATTTATTTTTTTCTAAAATTCTTTATTCTCAGATCGCCTCACCACGTCAAGCCCATGATTTCCAATTAATTTAACAGTTAACAGTTAACTGTTAACTGTTAACTCTTTCATACAGAATTAGCTATCTTCTAACTCCTCTTCTATTTCTTCTTCAGTATCCACAGGAGTAGTAACTGAATTAGCGGAAACTACGGCTCCACTAGCTAATTTTTGGCGCACTAACTGCTCAATTTGCGCTCTAAATTCTGGGTTTTCATCGGTGTATTTAATCGTAGTATCCCGACCTTGACCAATGTTATCGCCATTATAGCTATACCAAGAACCTTTCTTAGTAATAATTCCCGTTTCTTCTGCCAAATCAACTATACAACCCGTAGTCGAAATTCCTTTACCAAAAATGATGTCAAATTCGGCAATGCGGAAAGGCGGAGCAATCTTATTTTTCGCCACCTTAACTTTCACTCGGTTGCCATATTCATCGGAGCCTTTTTTCAAGCTTTGAATCCGGCGAATATCTAGTCGCACGCTGGCATAAAATTTCAGAGCATTCCCACCAGTTGTAGTTTCTGGGTTGCCATAACTAATACCAATTTTCTGCCGTAATTGGTTGAGGAAAATTACAGTACAACCAGATTTGCCAATATTACCGGTGATTTTCCGCAGGGCTTGGCTCATTAATCGTGCTTGTAAACCCATGTGAGAATCCCCCATGTCGCCTTCAATTTCGGCGCGGGGTACGAGGGCGGCTACGGAGTCAATTACTACGATATCAACGGCGACGGAACGGACGAGTTGATCGACGATTTCCAAGGCCATTTCGCCGGTGTCGGGTTGAGAAACGAGGAGATTTTCAATATCTACACCTAAAATTGAGGCGTAGTTGGGATCGAGGGCGTGTTCCGCGTCGACGAAGGCGGCAATTCCGCCTGATTTCTGGACTTCCGCGATCGCGTGTAGCGCTAGAGTAGTTTTACCGGAACTTTCTGGACCGTAGATTTCAATTACTCGACCTTTGGGCAAACCACCGCCCAAAGCAATGTCTAAGGTTAAGGCTCCACTGGGTATCGTTTCTACTCTCATTCGGGTAGCATCTCCCAGGCGCACGATCGCTCCTTTGCCAAAGCTGCGCTCGATTTGAGTGAGCACTAGGTTAAGGGCTTTTTGCTTTTCGGGGTTATCACCAATTTTTATAGCAGCCATTTGTGTTCTAACTTAAAGTAGAGGGCGGTGGTATTGAAAGGGCATGGTTACTACCATTACAGATGGTATGGTAGCAGTTATTTGAGTCTGTCGGGGCATTGACTATCTGTTTGGGCAATTTTATCACTCTTGGCTGGTTTTGCCTGTTGCGTGTTGCTTGGCAGTTGGTAAAATGCTATTTCCTTTGAGACTTTTCTAGTTTTATCACGATTTGATTTTTTTGTCAACTCTGGCAAAATTTCAAGATTAAGGTTTATGTCACGTTAAAAAGAAGGGAAAATAAACTAGATATTTACTTTCCGCTCCATTAATTTAAACAATGGCTTTTTCCGTTAACTTAACTTGTCCTAAAGCTATCTTTCGGCGTTCAAAAAGCTTCATTACTCCATTGGCAATTGTTGCCACCACATCACGGTTACAATAAGACAAAAATTCTTCAGAATTCAGATTGCCAGCAAAAAAATCCTTAGCTTTTTTCAAGACATGATCGATTTCGGCAAAACCGATGGACTTGATAATAAATGTAGCCACTGGCGAGTTTTTAATATCATAACGCGATTCCTGATTTCGTCCCTTAGCTAATAAGTCTAAAACTTCTTTTTCCAGTTGGTTTTTTAAGGGATGAGCGAGGGGGATTTCTGGCAAAAAGTTTTCTAAAGCTGAAGTTGTAAATCCGGGTGTTGGCAATTCTCCCATCATTGTCGATAGGGGAATGTCCCGCCCTAAACGGTAGGAAATGGCTTCGAGAATCGCAATGGTAATTAATTTTGCACCCAAATATAATTTGGCAACTTCGATATTTTTTCTGGTTCTGGAAATCAGACCTAAGTAAGTTTCCTCGTTTGGTTCTCCCATAAAATGATGAAAAACCAGTTCTGGTTTGAGGAAGTTCATAAATCCTTCCATTTTTTGTAAAGACCTACGATATCCACCAACTGTGTAGGAATTAACATTACTTAATTCATGGTTAGTTTCGGGCATGAGATTCCAGGTATTATCCAAGAAATCTGCGGAGTTTGGATAGGCAAAGTTTTCTACGTCGCGGTTGCCTAATCTTACTGATTGCTTGACTACTTCGCAAGTTTCTGAATCTGTCCAGCCTAAGTTGAAGAGACTGTTAGTCACGATTAAGCGTTGGTAAAGTATTTCGCTGGCAGTTAAACCGGAGGGTGAAACTGGGCGAAAAGGGATTGTGGCTTCGATACAGGCGACGATTTTGGCAATAATGTTGGGAGGTAGAAAATATTCCAAACATTTGGCGGCCATGATCGCGCTCAAAAATTCGTTTTGTCCTGCGAAGGGTGAGAGAGTTTGACCGGGAATAAAACCAAAGATGGCTGCTACTAATTCGTACATTAAGTCTTTGGTAATTTCATTTTCTTCTTTGATGACTAGCTGCGATCGCACCTCCTTGACGAAAGGACAAATATAGCTACTAATGTTAAACCCTACGCCTTGATCTACTTGAACGTAAACCATGTCGTGAAATAAAGCAGCTAATACTTCAACTGGATCTACTGACCCGCCGACTTCAAAAATGTGCTCTGACGTATGAAAATAACGCCAAGGTCCTCTCATGGTTTGAATAATCAGTTCTGCTGTATATTCAAGTTCCTCTGGTTCTACTTGACCGCCTAATTGCCTGATTGATGTTACCAAGCAATCTAAGCATCTTTTCTGCTCAGCTAAAAGCTCCATTTTTTTCCTCCCTTGCTTTCCCTGATTCCTTGGCTTGATTGCATACTATCAAACATAACTACTTAAATGCTATCTTATGATTAGATTATCGTACCTTACAGGATATTTTAATCCTGCTAAATTTGCTGCATTTTTGTTAAATTAATAATAAATTAGATTTTTGATTTTTGATTTCTGGGAGATAAAGCTGGCTACGCCCAGGGAGGGGATTGTCCCTACATAGAGAAAGAAACAGTCTCTGCCTTAGTTGACTAACTAAATTGTTGAGCATAAAAACAAGCATATCTGTCACCTTTTGCTAATAGTTCGTCATGGGTTCCTGATTCGACGATTTTACCTGATTCTACGACTAAAATGCGATCGGCGCGGCGAACTGTAGTTAAACGATGAGCGATAATAAATACGGTGCGTTGGCGCAGCCCGCCGTAGCTATCGCGCATTAACCTTTCCAAAGCTTCCTGTACTAAAGCTTCTGATTCTGAATCTAGGGCGGAGGTAGCTTCATCAAGAATGAGGATTCTGGGATTTAATAATACGGCGCGGGCGATCGCAATTCTCTGTCGTTGTCCTCCCGATAAATTTACTCCCCTTTCCCCTACCCAAGTTTGATATCCATTACTGAATTGAGTAATAAATTGGTGAGCATTAGCAATTTTTGCGGCACTTTCAACATCTTTCATTTCATAATAAGTTTGACCAAAGGCAATATTTTGGGCAATACTACCAGAAAATAGGATTGTTTCCTGGGGAACAATACCAATTTGTCGCCGCAAACTGCTGAAGGTGACATCCCGAATATTAATCCCATCAATTAAAATATTTCCGGTTTGGGGTTCGTAAAATCTGGGTAATAGATTAACTAAGGTAGTTTTACCTGCACCGGAAGGGCCAACGAGGGCGATAGTTTCTCCTGGATGGACTAACAAATTTAAGTTTTGTAATACAGGTTTTTCTGGTTGGTAAGCAAAGCTAACTTGCTGATATTCAACTTGACCATTGACATGAGGTAGAGCGATCGCGCCAGTTTTTTCAACTACACTTGGCTGAATTGCTAATAATTCAAAAATGCGATCGCAGGATGCTTCTCCCTGTTTAAACTCGCTATAATTGCTAGTTGTAATCGAAATTGGATCGATTAACAAAGCGACACCAGCCACATAACTAATAAATCCCGCACCAGTTAAATTACCTTGAGAAATTTGCCATCCACCCAAGAAAAATAGTAGCAAAATACTCATCGCTTCTAAAAAACCAACGATCACAAATTGCAATGCTTTTACCTGTTCAGCTAAATATTTAGCCCGGCGATTTTGTTCTGCTTCCTGCACAAAGCGGTTAATTTCATATTCTTCAGCAGCAAAAGCTTTGACTAGCCGAATACCGCTAAACACTTCAGCTAACATTGCTGATAAATCTGAAATACGATCTTGACTGCGGCGGGAATAAATCAGTAATCTTTCACCAAACCAGCCAATTAATAATGCCATAACTGGGGCAATAATTAACGCACCTAAAGTTAATTGCCAGTTGAGATAAACCATATATCCCAAGACAACTATTAACTGCAAAATACAAGGAATAAACTGATGAAAAAATTTATTTACTACTTCGCCAATCCGGTCAATATCTTCAGTGAGGCGGTAGGATAAATCCCCTGTTTGAGATTTTTCAAAGTAACTTAGATCGAGTTGTTGTAAGTGAGCATAAACTTTTTTACGGAGGTTTAAAGCAATAATTAAAGCGGCTTTTGCCATCAAAGTATCTTGGCCGTATTGCACCGTACCACGTACTAAAAATACGATCGCACTAAAGCCAGCAATTTGAGCGAATCCTTTGAGATCCCCATTGCCGATTACTTTTGCCGTTTCGCCAATTAACCAAGCAATAATCGGCCAGAAAATAGTGAAGGCGATCGTACAAGCTAATGCTTTAGTAATCGTTAACCGTTGTGGACGAAGATAGGGTAGTATTTGCCAGTAATTAGACCGAGTTTTCAAAATATTTTACCCTGGTAAATTGTTTAATAAATAGTTGATTTTTGGTACTATTCCTCGTCGGTAAATCCATACAGTGTTTATGAGATCCACTGATTCAGCAAACCCCAATTACAAACCGGATTCTACTTAGGCGCATCAGGATTATTCGGAAATAGTGGAATTTCCTGGCGTTTCTGTTCCGCCGCTTGACGATGATAATACCACATAGCCCCAAAACCTACTACAAAAATCAACGCTAAAGCTCCCACAATAGGTAACAACCGGTTAAAAATCTTCCGATAATCTGTCTTCTTCACCGCCACTGTTTCAGCATACAAAAGCGCCTTAGAAGCCTCTGAAAGCTCTGATTCTAAAGGACTATTCGTATTCGGTAATTGAATCGGATTAAATAACACCAACTTCTCATTTGAAACCCGACAATGCAATAAAACTACTGAAGTATTATCATGGCCATTTTCCTCATTAGCTTGACGAATCAAACCATTAACCCCCGCCTGTAAAGAAATCTCACCTTTCAACACCGCAGGTGCATAATTTGCCCAACATTTCTCCACTAGATCGTTATCGCTTAAACCATCAGAACATAGCAACAATAAACCATCTTCTTCTACAATAAACCTTTGAATTGTTGGGTGTAGATATTCTGCGTCCCGCGTCCCCAAAGCTTGAGTTAAAGCTCCCCCATCAATCCGTCTTTGTCCTTCCCAATAAAGACAATGACCCAAACGTACTTGTCTACTAGCTACATCATCATCTACAGTTAACCGACAGCAACCATAAGTTGTTAACCAATAAGCGCGACTATCTCCCACATTAACCAAGTAAAGTTCGTGAGAATTATCTAGTTTTTCAACGGCTGAATTATTAACTTTTTGTGGTAATTGAATTGCCATTACTAGGGTTGTCCCCATTCGTTCTCGCAATTCTCGTCCTTGCTCGTTATTCTGTACAGCAATTACATTATTTACTACTCTAACTATTTCTTCAAGTTGATTGCTAACTAATTTGGGGGGTGTTAATTCTGGCTGTTGAGAGATTTCGGTAATTAAAGTTTGAATTAAAGGTTTCAGGGATTGTACGGCTAATTGACTGGCAATTTCTCCTCCTTCGTGGCCGCCAACTCCATCGCAAACTATGGCTAAATAAGGAATTTTGGGGTCGATTCCAGAGGTTTTATTTTCTGATAAATTGGTGGTTATGGGATAGCAAGTGTCTTCATTATTGTCTCGCTGAGGACCGGGATCGCTGGCTCCAGCTATTTCTAAGTTTAAGGGTAAACTGGCGGCTACTTCCAATAATAATTGGTTGAGTTCTGCGGCGATCGCGTCAATATTAATTCCACTGCGATCTAATAGTTTACAAATTCCTTGTAATTCTTGCTGTATAGAAGGTTGTGCGGCTTGGGCCCAAGGTTGTAAAATTTCTCCTAAATTCCTTAATGTGGGTTTAACTTTATCATCTGGCATGAGTTCTAATAACCGCACTCGCCAACCTTCAACCCGAATATTGTCCGGTGTTAATAAACTAGAAGCTACTCCTTCTGCTAATAGGGGAGCCCACAATTGAAGAATTTGCCATAACCAATAAACTTGACGTACTGGGAGAGTTCCTGGCCAAACTTCTACAATGGAAGGGTGAAGCTGACCGATCGCGTCTAGGGGTACATTTTCTAACAAAAGAATATTCTCGCTGGCTTGGGAGTCTCCCAACTGACAAAAACCATAAACCTGTGGAACGTGGAGCATTTCGGGGAATAAATGGAGATAAGGCGCGATCGCGTCAGGAAGCTCATCGGGAACGGTAGGATGCTCTCCGGGCTTAGTATCCAGCCAAACTTGAGGCGAAATCACCAAGTAGCGATCGCCAATTTCTCTACCCTTGGGTACTAGATCCGTCCCTAAACCAACAGCCCAAAGATATTTATAAATCAAAGAAGTTTGACAAGCCTCGCACTCCAGACGGCCCAAAGCATTGCGGGGATTGGGACAGGCTAGATTGGGGCAATAAATTGTTTGGGAAGAAACACCGCTCATATCAAAAATTTTGTCTAAAAATATTCTCAAGTTATCATGCTCCGAAGAGCTAAATTCCTACATTTTAGGATAAAACGACTCCAGCATCGATCGATTTCTCAATTACTCCTCTGCTTTTCTACTTGAAAATTTCAGTTTGAACCATTAGACTTAAAAGTAACTGTAATTTAAGTTACTTAATTTTTCAATATCTTTTCGATCGCAGTGAACCCATCAATGAACATGATTAGTTTAGTTCTAGCGGTTGCCAACATCTCCAGTCCCCAAACAATTTTATCTTTATTTTCCTCTCCCACACTTTTCTGGCTAATTGCTGGCGCAATTCTTTGTTTTGCCGAATTACTGTTACCCACAGCCTTTGTCGCCTTTATGATGGGACTAGGTGCTTTGGCGGTGGCTGCTGTATCCCTAATTTTACCCAATCTTAATTTACAGGTGTTATTGTGGATGGCATTCTCGGCAATTTTTGTGCTGGTGTCTCGCCGTTTAATCCCGAAACGAAATTCTAAAGTGCTTGAAGATGCGAAGGAAGCACAAACTTTAACAGAAATTCCGGCGGGAGGTACGGGGCGAGTGATTTATGAGGGAAATTCTTGGCGAGCTCGTTGTGGAGATGAGACTTTGGCGATCGCGGCTGCTCAGAAAGTAATTGTAGTCGATCGCAAAGGTACTACCTTAATTGTCATGCCAGAACATCTGCTACATTTGGAATAAACCACTCGATAAATTTAGGAGAAATTAAAATGGAACCATTTTTTTTACTTGTAGTTTTAGCATTAGGTGGATCTACGCTTTTCGGCTCGGTTAAAATGATTAATCAAGGAAATGCGGCCTTAGTTGAAACCTTGGGTAAATATAGCGGTAAGAAACTCGAACCCGGTCTAAATTTTATCATCCCATTTCTCGATCGCGTCGTTTACGAACAAACTATTCGGGAAAAAGTTTTAGACATTCCTCCCCAAGCTTGTATCACCCGCGACAACGTTTCTTTTACTGTAGATGCAGTGGTTTATTGGCGGATTGTTGACTTAGAAAAAGCCTATTACAAAGTTGAAAATCTCCAGTCAGCAATGGTAAATATGGTGTTGACCCAAATTCGGGCAGAAATGGGTCAACTCGATCTCGAACAAACTTTTACGGCTCGTTCTCAAATTAATGAAATTTTACTCCGAGATTTAGACATTGCTACCGATCCTTGGGGAGTAAAGGTAACGCGGGTAGAATTGCGGGATATTATTCCTTCTAAAACCGTACAAGAATCAATGGAATTACAGATGGCGGCGGACCGACGGAAACGGGCGGCAATTTTGACATCAGAAGGCGAACGGGATTCCGCAATTAACAGCGCTCAAGGTAAAGCAGAAGCTCAAGTTTTGGACGCACAAGCGCGACAAAAGTCAACAATTTTGGAAGCCGAAGCGCAACAAAAAGCGATCGTTTTGAAAGCTCAAGCAGAGCGCGAAAGTCAAATTCTCAAAGCTCAAGCAACGGCGGAAGCATTACAAATTATTGGTAAAACTCTCGAAAAAGATCCCAATGCTCGCGAAGCACTGCAATTTTTATTAGCTCAAAATTATTTAGATATGGGTTTAAAAATTGGCAGCAGCGACAGCAGCAAAGTGATGTTTATGGACCCCCGTAGCATTCCGGCAACTTTGGAAGGAATGCGATCGATTGTTGGGAATGAATAGAAATTAAATAATTAGCTTGTTCGTAGTAAGCGCTTTAGCGCGCTATGAGCGCTTACTACGAACCAAATCATCGTTTGTCGCTGTAAATCCCGATCGCGGCTTGAATTACTTGCCATAACGCAGAGGCTATCAACCCCGAAGTATTTAACTCTCCCACAGCCGAGCGATCGCTTGGAGCTAAACAAGGAAATACCGACAAACCCTTTACTTGATTCGCTAACTGAGTCGTGATCGGATCTAAAGTGACAAGGGGAATACTTATTAAACTACTACGACTGAGTTCTTCAATAAAAGTCGCATGATTTTCAAACTGACTAACATTTTCTAATACCATCACATTTGGATGCCAAATTCGGGCAAGTAATTCTGCTTGATCGAGATCGTCTGCTTCTAAAACTTGACAGTAAGAAGGATGAATTAAGAATGATGCAGCATGAAAAGTTTTATTCAAAGGACTCAATAACAAAACAGTTAGGGAATTTTTGGGCAAATCTATCTTGGGTTGTGACTGCGACACTTTCGGCGGGCTTTGGCTTTGCCTAAGCAACTTCTGTAACTGCCCTAACAAAGCTGACTCTTTTACTGGCAAGCTTAAAAATCCTTCGGCTCGGTTGATGGCGGCTCGTTCTTTTTCGCCCCGTGTAGCAGTAACGATCGCCGGAATTGAAGAAGTTTCCGTATCATTTTTAAGTAATGTCAGCACATCCCAACCCGATAGCAAGGGCAGCAAAGGGTTAAGAAAAATCACTTCTGGGCGAAATCTCCGAGCTTTTT
Organism: Oscillatoriales cyanobacterium USR001; assembly: GCA_001698425.1. GTDB lineage: Bacteria > Cyanobacteriota > Cyanobacteriia > Cyanobacteriales > Microcoleaceae > Kamptonema. The sequence continues at coordinate 69,783 of MBRE01000074.1, forward strand.
CTAGGGCTTCAGTACCAGAACGAGCAACCAGCACGCGATAATCTAAACCTGTTAATAAATTAGTTAAATCTTCAACAAATTGAGGAACAGTTTCCACAATTAATACTAAGCGAGGAGAGGGTTTAGGAACTGAAGAAAGGTTTTGGGAATAGGGGCTATTGTGCAGGGAAGCATTTTCTTCTTCTCTTTCCCTAATCCCTAATCCCCAGTCTAAAACTCCTTCTTCCTTAGCCAGACAAGGGGGTAAAAGTAAGGTAAATTGGCTACCTTGTCCTTCTGAGGAAATAAACGAAACATCTCCCCCATGCAAACGAGCGAGGCGCTGAGTTAATACCAATCCCAAGCCAGTACCTTGAAAGCGGCGGGTGAGGGGACTTTCTAGCTGTTGAAATTTTTGAAAGAGTAGGTGCTGTTTTTCAGCGGGAATACCGATACCTGTATCCCATACAGTAAAAGCTATCCAGCCTTCCCAATGATTTACTTTTAATCCGATTTTCCCACCTTCGGGGGTAAATTTGAGGGCGTTGGATAGGAGATTAACTAGCATTTGGCGGAGGCGAAGTTCGTCGGCGACAATATGGGTTAATTCTGGTTCAATTTCTAGGGTAAAGTCTATTTTGGTTTTTGGTTCGCTGTTAGAGATGTCGCTGGTGTGAGGAAGTTTGTCTTCTTGCTGTTGGAGTATAGATGCTCCTTCAAAGGCGCGATCGCAGACTGTGGTTATTTGTACAGTTTCAACGCTCAATTCCATTTGATTTGTTTCGATGCGAGTCAAATCTAGGATGTCGTTAACTACTGTCATTAAGTGGCGGCCGCTGGCGTGGATCAATTTGGCATAGCGAGTTTGGCGATCGTTAAGTTCTCCGATCGCGCGATCTTTCAATAGACTCGATAGCCCTAAAATTGCCGTGAGAGGGGTTTTTAGTTCGTGGCTGATGCAGGCTAAAAATTCGTCTTTCAGTCGGTTAAGTTGAATTAAATCGGTATTTTTGGCAATAAGTTCTTTCGCTACCAGATGTTCTTCGGTGACATCTTGGGCTAAAACTAGGGTGAGAGTTTCTGAGATTGGTTGCTTGACAAATTGCCAGAGGCGATCCTTGCCTTGATTTGTGGAAGATATGCAGGCATAGATATCAGGCGCAGCGACGATTTCACACCAACTAGGAATGCTGGCGGGAGTAATTTTTTTCTCTTCTAAGGCTATGCTAAGGATCGGTCTTGATATTGTTTCTTCGTACTCTTGTGCTTCACTCAATAGAATGCGATTCGATCCTTCTGGGGTAGATGTGCTGGCGATCGAACTGTTACCAGCATCACGGTAGGGTAATGGTTGTGGAGAATTATTGGCAGTTGGGGAGGCGATCGCCGAGGGCTCTGGTTCATCTCCCAGTAAAGACTTCCAAGCCGCATTTGAACTAATAATTTGCCCATCTGAACCCATTAGTCTCAAAGGCAATGGCAATTGTTCGAGTAATTCGACAAAGGAAGAAGAAGGGGCTAGGGGATAGGGGTTTTGGCGCAGGGAAGAAGGGGTTAAGGAATAGATGCTAGAAGTTAGGTAAGAAGGGGTGAGGGAATAGGGGCTAGAATTTACAGAATTTTCTTCTTCTCTTTTCTTAGTCCCTTCTTTGTGCAGCCCCTCGATCGCGATAAATTTGAGCAATCCCATAGTGTCTAACAATCCCAAAAACTTGCCGCTACCAGGTTCAATTAAGGCGATCGGAGGAGAATTGGGTGGTGGTAGTAGGTAAGTATTATCATTAGTAGATAAATCTGCGATCGCCCCCGGTGACATTCCCGATCCCTGAGAATCCCGATAAACCCGATCCAATTGCCCAACTCGATCGTTAAAACAAGTATTTTTTTCCTGATTTTTTAGATTGGCTATCCCCTGTTGCTCTTGCAGCCAGATCCCAAATTCCGGCAAACTCATATCTGCCGATAGGACGATCAAAGGTTCAATAATTGTTGGTTTCACCATCGATAGCAGTTCCCCATGATGGCGCACTTTGCCTTTATAAACCAAGCGTTTCTGGAGTAAGCGACTCAGGTATACTATCCCCAAAGGCTGATGTAAATCGTTAACTACTGCTACACGATCCCATTTTCCCCGCCGAAAAATTAACCGCAATGTCGACAGTCGGGTATTTGGCTGACAGAGTGGCACAACTTCGATAAAATTTTGGAGCATCGGCGTAGGTTTGGACATGAGTATTTGGGTGATCAGGGCAAGAAAAATAAAGCAGCAACCAGCGATCCCCGTCTTACTTATAATTATCGCTCTCTATGGACGATCGTTTAATTGATTTTGGGGTTAAGATTGATAACGATAAGTGTTTAAATGTTTTCTGTAATATTATGTTTTACAAAGGAGTCATTAAAACTGAGCGATACCACGTCTGGCAACACAGCTATCAACTCTAACACTGTTTTGCCTTCCCAACTCTCTATCTGTATCTTTCTGCCGTCTGAAGAACTCACTGGTTTGGCGATCGAACTTTTGGGGAACGATTGCTATGTTTTGACCCGCTGCAAATCTCCCAAAGGATTTTTGGGATTCATTGAGCGCAATAGCAACCTCGATTGTCTCATACTCCAAATTTCCCCAGAGTTACCCTTGATACTTAGCGAACTGCAAAAGCATTCGATCTTTTTACCAACTGTCATTCTGGAAGCAGAAACAAATTCTGAAAGTGCTAACATTTCGCCAGAGAATACAACTAACACTGAGGAAGGCTCCGCGCCGGAACACGCCAATTTTTTTTACCACGCGGCGGAAGTATATTTACCAATAGCCCAACTGGAGCAACTTGTTCCCTCTATTGACCAGGCGATGACCCAGTTTCTCAACCTCTGTGTCCCAATTCGAGCTACTGGTACAGCCTCAACTTCTGACCCAACGGCGGAATTAACTTCTCAAAGTTTATTGCACCGCCAGCAGCGTCGACTAGCGGAAAAACTACGGGAGCGATTAGGATACTTAGGTGTGTACTATAAGAGAAATTCCCAATTTTTCTTCCGAAATTTGCCTCCAACAGAAAGGCAAAAACTCTTGGATCAACTCAAGTCAGATTATCGAGAAATAGTTTTAAATTATTTTTCCCCAGATTCAACTCTGAATAATAAAATAGATGAGTTTGTGAATGTCTGCTTTTTTGCTGATATTTCTGTTACTCAAGTTGTAGAAATTCACATGAAGTTAATGGATGAATTTGCCAAACAATTAAAATTAGAAGGGCGCAGTGAGGAAGTATTATTGGACTACCGATTAACTCTGATCGATGCGATCGCGCATTTGTGCGAAATGTATCGACGTTCAATTCCCAGAGATTCTTAATTTTTGTAATAATTAACAATCACCAGATATTTTGACAAAAATTTTATGAATCCCCTGAAAAAAACCTATATTCTCAAGCTTTACGTTGCTGGGAATACTCCCAACTCGGTAAGAGCGCTGAAAACACTCAAAGATATTCTCGAACAAGAGTTTTTGGGAGTCTACGCCCTCAAGGTGATAGACGTTTTGAAAAATCCTCAATTGGCAGAAGAAGACAAAATTTTGGCAACCCCGACTCTGGCTAAAATATTACCACCGCCAGTGAGGAAAATTATTGGTGATTTGTCAGACAGAGAAAAAGTTTTAATTGGACTAGATTTACTCTATGAAGAACTGCGGGAAGAAGATATGAACTTACAAGATAAGATGTAGTATCCCAACCAGATCGGTAATGAGGTTAAGCAGTTTTTTCCAAGTAATCTAGTTTGATAAATCATTGAGGAGTAATATGGTGATAGGTAACAGATTTACCTGAGAGATTCCCCAGTAATGGGATAATAAACTACCGAGAAATAAAAACACGATATGGATGACAATACTCAAAGTTTACACCAAGAATTATTGGCAACACCAGGAGTTCAAAAAATTCAGACTATGATCGAAGGCTTCGATGACATCAGTCATGGAGGGATGCCCATAGGTAGAACTACTCTCGTCAGCGGGACATCAGGAACTGGGAAAACATTATTTGCGATTCAGTTTCTCTACAATGCAATTATGAACTTTGATGAAGCAGGGGTGTTTGTCACCTTTGAAGAATCGCCGACAGATATCATTAAGAATGCCTATAGTTTCGGTTGGGATTTGCAGCGTTTAATTGATGAAGGAAAACTGTTTATTTTGGATGCTTCCCCCGATCCTGAAGGTCAAGATATTGTCGGAAATTTTGATTTGTCGGCTTTGATTGAGAGGATTCAATATGCAATTCGGAAGTATAAAGCTAGACGAGTTTCTATTGATTCAGTAACAGCAGTTTTCCAGCAATATGATGCCGCTTCTGTGGTAAGGCGGGAGATTTTTCGTTTAGTAGCGCGGTTAAAACAAGTAGGTGCTACGACAATTATGACGACGGAACGGGTAGAGGAATATGGCCCGGTGGCGCGATTTGGAGTAGAGGAATTTGTTTCTGATAATGTAGTGATTGTGCGTAATGTTTTGGAGGGGGAGCGCCGCCGCCGGACGATGGAAATTTTGAAATTGCGGGGAACTACTCACATGAAAGGTGAGTATCCTTTTACGATTACTGATAATGGGATTAATATTTTCCCTCTGGGTGCAATGCGTTTAACTCAACGTTCTTCTAATGTGCGGGTTTCTTCTGGGGATAAAACTTTGGATGAAATGTGCGGTGGTGGTTTCTTTAAGGATTCGATTATTTTGGCTACTGGTGCGACGGGTACTGGTAAGACTTTGTTGGTGAGTAAGTTTTTGGAGAATGCTTGTGTGAATGGCGATCGGGCGATATTATTTGCCTATGAAGAATCGCGAGCGCAGTTATTCCGCAATGCTTATTCTTGGGGAATTGATTTTGAGGAGATGGAACAGAAAGGTTTGCTAAAAATTATTTGTAGCTATCCAGAATCGGCGGGTTTGGAAGATCATCTACAAAATATTAAGTCGGAGATTGCGGAGTTTAAGCCGTCGCGAATTGCGATCGATTCTTTGTCAGCTTTGGCGCGAGGTGTCAGTAATAATTCTTTCCGGCAATTTGTCATTGGCTTGACTGGTTTTGCCAAGCAGGAGGAAATTACTGGATTTTTCACTAATACCAGCGATCAGTTTATGGGTTCTAATTCGATTACCGATTCTCATATTTCTACGATTACTGATACGATTTTGATGCTTCAGTACGTGGAGATTAGAGGGGAGATGTCGAGGGCGATTAATGTGTTTAAGATGCGGGGATCTTGGCACGATAAAGGGATTCGAGAATATACGATCACGGAGAAAGGGCCGGAGATTAGGGACTCTTTTCGTGGTTATGAAAGAATTATTAGTGGTTCTCCAACTCGGATTACGATTAATGAGAAAAGTGAGTTATCTCGGATTATTAAAGGAGTCCAAGGTCAAATCGGGGATGGTGATGATATTTGAACCGATAGATGGTTGCCATCTAACGTTGAAACAGGGGCGGGAGGCTAGGGTAACTTAAGGTCTTTTGCTGTTGGCTAGTTTCAAATATTTTCTGTTTAATACAAAGGTGGCATGAATAAAGTATAGAGCGCATAATCTTTTTGATCCTTAAACAAAGATGGAACTAGATTTAGATAGATTTTATAGGGTTTGCAATCCGAGCTATACAATTAATGTGGCCAAAGCCGAGGATCGGCAATACTACATTGATTTTTCCTCGGTGCGGGGGGGGAAAATTATTGAAGAGTTAGAGCGAACTATTGTTCGTCTTTCTCCTGATGAGCCGACTTGCCAGTTATTTACGGGACATATAGGTTGTGGGAAATCGACAGAATTGCTGCGATTGCAAGCAGAGTTAGAGCGTCAGGGATTTCATGCAATTTACTTTGAGGCGACTAAAGATTTAGACATGGCAGATGTTGATATCACTGACATTTTATTGAGTTTTGCGCGTCAAGTGAGTGAAAGCATCGAAAAGATGAAAATTAAGCTGCAAGCTACTGGTTTTAAGGGTTTGCTTAAGGGTGTAGGGGAGGTTTTTCAAAGTCAAATTGATTTGAAAGGTGAGGTTAATTTGCCGGGAATTGGTCAGGTGAGTGCGGGTTCGGATGGTGAGTTTTCTCTGGCTTTGGGAATTGGGAAAATTACGGCGAAAGCGAAGGATGCGCCTAATTTGCGTTCTGAGTTGAGACAATATTTGGAGCCGCGAACTAATGTAATTTTAGAAGCGGTAAATAAGGAGTTATTGGAGCCGGCGAATCGGGAATTAAAACGGCAGGGAAAGAAGGGTTTGGTGGTAATTATTGATAATCTCGATCGCGTGCATCTTTCTAAGAAGCCGACGGGAAGGATTCAGCCGGAATATCTGTTTGTCGATCGAGGGGAACAGTTAAAAAGATTGAATTGCCACCTTGTTTATACGATTTCTTTGGTGTTAATGTTTTCTAATGATTTGGGACCGCTAACTAATATATTTGGAGTAGATCCGAAGGTATTGCCAATGGTTCCTGTGCAGTTTAGGGATGGTTCAACTTGTGAAGAAGGTGTGGAATTGTTGCGACAAATGGTGTTGGCGCGCGCTTTTCCCGATCTGGAATTTCAGCAAAGATCGAGTTTCGTTAGCCGAATTTTTGATAGTCCTGAAACTTTAGATAGATTGTGTCGAGTTAGTGGTGGTCATGTCCGTAATTTGCTTCAGTTGCTTTACAGTTGTCTTCAGCGAGAAGATCCACCAATTTCGCGAAAGACTTTAGAAAATGTGATTGTGCAACGTCGCCATCAGTTAACTTTGGCAATTGAGGCTGATGAGTGGGATTTGCTGCGACAAGTTGCGGCGTTTAAAACTGTGACTGGTGAGGGCAAATATCAAACTTTGTTACGTAGTTTGTGGGTGTTTGAATATCGTTATGGTGAGGATTATTGGTTTGAGATTAATCCAATTTTGGCTGATGCGAAGGAATTTAATAATGGTTAACTGTTAACTGTTATTTGTTAACTGTTATTTGTTATTTGTTAACTGTTAACTGTTTCTTCTTCCTTCTTCCTTCTTCCTTCTTCCTTCCTTCTTCCTTCCTTCTTCCTTCTTCCTTCTTCCTTCTTCCTTCCTTCTTCCTTCTTCCTTCTTCCTTCTTCCTTCTTCCTTCTTCCTTCTTCCTTCTTCCTTCTTCCTTCTTCCTTCTTCCTTCTTCCTTTTTTTGGTAAGCTATAGTTGGTTCTGTCAAACAACCTTAAATTCATGCACAGGTTATTCACAGGGGAATTGCGGGTAGACTGCTTAACGATCGCGATCGCTAATCTCCCAGCCAAACTCTCAGGTACCAAAATCGTACAGCTTACTGACTTTCACTACGATGGTTTGCGGCTATCCGATCGCTTGCTACAACAAGCGATCGCCGCCACTAATCAAGCAGAATCAGACCTGATCGTTTTAACCGGTGACTACATTACCGACGATCCCGCACCAATTCATAGCTTAGCTGAAAAACTTAAAAAACTTCAAAGTAGCGCCGGAATTTATGCCGTACTTGGCAACCATGAGGATCATTTTCCAGGGGCAAAAACCGAAGTTATCAAAGCATTAACAAACGTCGGTATTCAAGTATTATATAATCAAGTCGCTTATCCTTTAGGAGCAGAATTAGCATTAATTGGTTTAGCGGATTTTTGGTCGCGGGATTTTAACCCAAACGATGCAATTTCTTTAGTAAATCAAGATATCCCGCGCATTGTTTTATCCCACAATCCTGATAGTGCGGAAAGCCTGCAAAAATGGCGTGTAGATTTACAACTATCTGGTCACACTCACGGCGGTCAAATAGTTATTCCCGGATTAGGGTCTTTATCTGCGTGGATCGATCCATTTCGTCGAACTATTCCTAAACAATTGCGGCGGATAATTCCTTATATTTCAATGGGCGAACACATCCTTAAACATTGGGAATGGGTGAGTGGATTGCATCAAGTTGGAAATAACTTACTTTATGTAAATCGTGGATTGGGAACCTATTCCCCTGGACGTTTATTTTGTCCTCCAGAAGTTACAGTTATTACCTTAGAAAGTAAATAGGAAAAAGAAAATGACTAGAACTGATGAAGTTTGGAAAAAAGCCGAAGTTTCCCGAAACTTTATAGAAGGTGTGAGGGGTGCAATTCCCTTAGCATCCGAGCAAATTGAAATCATGCTCCGCATTATTCAACAAGCCCAACCCCAAGTTGAAAACTTTTTGGATTTGGGTTGTGGAGATGGCATATTAGGTCGCGCAATTCACACACAATATCCCGCAGCTAAAGGCGTATTTTTAGACTTTTCGGAAACAATGATTCAATCTGCACAAAGCCAAGATTATCCTTGTCCAGAAAACTTAAATTTTCTCACTGAAGACTTTAGCAATTCAGCATGGATTAATGCCATTAAAAACCAAACACCCTTTGATATCATTGTTTCTGGATTTTCAATTCACCACCAGCCAGACACTCGTAAAAAAGAATTATATCAGGAAATATATTACTTATTAAAACCAGGTGGTTTATTTCTCAATTTAGAGCACGTTGCGTCTCCCAATCAATGGGTAGAGAAGCTATTTGACGAATTATTTATAGATGCCCTTTATGCCTTTCACAAAAGCCAGGGAACAAACAAAACCAGGAAAGAAATCGACCAACAATATTATAACAGAGATGACAAAACAGCCAATATTCTCGCTCCCGTACAGTTACAGTGCGATTGGCTGAGAGAATTAGGTTTCATCAATGTAGATTGCTTTTTCAAGGTATTTGAAATCGCCTTATTTGGAGGAATGCGACCAGATCAATAAATACTAAACAGCTACTAAATTAAGTCCCTTCTCCAAAGCGATATCCTCTACCATATACGGTATGAATCAAGGGTAAATCTCCTGATAATTCTATTTTTCTCCTTAATAATTTAATTTGGGCGGCTAACACATTGCTGCTAGGTTTTTCTTCATCTTTCCACAAATATTGATAAATTTGTTCGTGGCTTAAAATTTGACCATTATGGCGCATTAAATAGGCTAAAAGCTGACATTCTTTATCTGATAAATTAATCTTTCTACCACGACGATAGGCCAACTGATTGTCATAATCAAGCTCTAGGTCTGCGACTTGCCATCTGTTGTTAGGGATAGGTATAACTGCTACCATTTCTGCGCTAGAATTGCGCCGTAATAAAGCGCGAACTCTGGCTAATAACTCCCGCAATTCAAAGGGTTTTACTAAATAGTCATCTGCGCCGGCATCTAATCCTTGTACGCGGTCATCTAAAGTATCTTTTGCTGTTAGAAATAAAACAGGTGTAGTGCGATCTTGGGAGCGCAATTTTTGACAAATTGCTAAACCGGTTTGTCCCGGTAACATCCAATCAAGAATTAGTAAATCATAGTTTTTCTCGGCGGCAAACTCACAGCCTTTGGTTCCATTATCAGCCACATCGACTTCGTAACCCTCGCGATTTAGAACTCGACTTAGGGGATCGGTTAGTTCAATTTCATCATCAACTAATAGGATTTTCATAAGTAGAAGGAAGAAGGAAGAAGGAAGAAGGAAGAAGGAAGAAGGAAGAGGGAAGAGGGAAGAGGGAAGAGGGAAGAAGGAAGAGGGAAGAAGGAAGAGGGAAGAAGAGTTACACAGCCTGAATTTAGTATATACAAAAATAAAAGTATGTGTTAGAAGCCAAAAATTAATTTATTCTTGAACTATGCTGTGTTATTGTAGTGTGGGTAAAAGCTGCTGACTTTAGGCTGCGATCGCGCCCATCTAAAATTGACTTATTTGCCATCAAAAACTTCTATGCTTACCTTTGCACTGCCTAAAGGCGCTCTATTAGTTGACAGCATTCGGCTGTTACAATCAGTGGGATTAGACTTTAGTGCTTTTCTCGATTCATCTAATCGCCAACTGCAAATTTCCGATCCGACACAAACAGCAAAAGCTTTGTTAGTAAGAGCGCAAGATGTACCAGTTTATGTAGAATATGGTCAGGCTCAAGTAGGAATTGTTGGCTATGATGTTTTGCAGGAAAAAAAGCCGAATGTGGCTAATTTAATTGATTTGAAGTTTGGGAAATGTCGGCTTTCTGTAGCTGTAAAAGAATCTAGTCCTTATCGGCGAACTGTCGAATTACCACCGCACGGTCGAGTTGCTTCTAAGTTCGTGCATTGTGCGAGAGAACACTTTCACAATTTGAATATGCCTGTGGAAATTGTACCGCTTTATGGTTCCGTTGAATTAGGGCCAATTACAGGAATGTCAGAGGCAATTGTTGATTTAGTTTCAACTGGTCGCACTCTCCGAGAAAATGGGTTAATTGAGATTGAAGTTTTGTTTGAAAGTACAGCTTATTTAATTGCTCATCCCTTAAGTTATCGTCTGAATGTTGGGGGTTTAGATGAATTAATTGGGAAGCTAAGAAACCAACTTTTTACACCAGCATAAATGTTAGGATAGAAGCGATCGCGTTCTGGGAAACTAGAGAGCGATCGCTATTTTTTAATTAACTAAGGAATGAAAATTCAATAACTTGATGATTTGGTTTGTAGTAAGCGCCAAGAGCGCTAAAGCGCTTACTACAAACAAGGTAATTACTTAATTTCTATTCCTAATATGGAAAGTTTAATCGAATATCTGAGAAAAGTCAACGTTAAAGTGTTAACAATTCTTCCGCTACTAATCCTTTCTGAATAGCAACAACCGCCGCTTGAGTGCGATCGCGAACTTCTAACTTCTGCAAAATCGCATGGACATGAACCCGCACCGTCCCCGAAGTAATGTATAATATTTGAGCTATTTCTTGATTACTTTTACCCGCCGCTACCAAGGCTAAAATTTCTTCTTCTCGCTTAGTTAAAGGATTTTCTAATTCAGATTTCGGGATAAATTTCGGCTCATTACTAACAATTGCCGCCCTAATTTCCGTAGTCGCCGCCTTATCCCACCAAGAAGCACCAACCGCCACCGATCGAATTGCTAAAACTAAAGTTTCTGCGGCAATTCCCTTCAAACAATATCCATTAGCACCGGCCGTAATTAACCGCTCAATTAGTGGTTTTTGGGAATGAGAAGTTAACACAAGTACGGGAATTTCTGGATGTCGTTGCTTAATTTGTCTGCACGCTTCCATCCCACCAATTCCTGGCAATCCAATGTCAAGAACTACCACATCTGGCAAATGTTCCTGAGTTAATTCTACGGCAGTTTCGCCATCTTCTGCTTCAGCAATGATTTGCAAACATTTCTCTTGCTGTAACCTTGTCAAAAGTCCCAGACGAAATAATTCGTCATCTTCAACCAGTAGAATGCGGAGGGAATGAGTAGGTTTCATAAGGTGGAATAGCGGGTAATCGAAATCCAAATAAAGCACCGTGAGGTAATCTATTTTCTGCCCAAATTATACCGCCATGAGCTTCAATAATTTGACGGGATAAATAAAGTCCTAAGCCAGAACCTTTAGCTTGACGGTGGCTGTGTCCTTGATAAAAACGCTCGAATAAGTGAGGCAATTCGCCATCAGTAATTCCCGCGCCATTATCAATAACTTTGACAATTTGATAAGCTGAATTATACTCCATAACAATTTCTACTTTACCACCGCGAGGTGAATGATTAATGCCATTAGTTAGTAAATTTATTAAGACGCGCATCAGTTGTAAATCATCTCCATTTACCCACAAAGCGCGGCGAAATTCTGACTGCCCATAACTAATATCAATATACACCCGTCGCGAGACAGATAAATCTCTCAATTGAGCAATTACATCTTCTGCTAAATTTACTAGATTTAGTGGTGCAATTTGTAGATTTAATCCTTCAGAATCGTTGCGGTAAACATCTAATAGAGTTTCTACTAATTGTAGAGTTGTGCGGTGCGATCGCGCCATTGTTGCCAGAACTTTTGTACCAGCAGGCGCAACCGGACCAAATTTCCCTTGCTGAAAGGCTTTAATCGTTTCGATCGCACCCAAAATTGGCGTTTTCAGATCGTGGCTTAAAGTTGAGACAAAATCCTCTCGCATACTCGCTAAACGCTGTTGAGATAGCAATTGAGCCTTGGCTTGAGCGATATCTTCTTGGTAGCGATCGTTGCGATCGCTTAACCATCCCGTCACCCCCAGCGCCATCACCGCGATCGATCGATTTGCCACAGTTGCTAACTCGATAGGTTGTGCATTGGAAACAAACAAATTTAATAGCGTTAACACCCAAGCTACCAGCACAACTTGTAACTTAGCCAAACGACTAAAGCGGGAATTAGCTAATAAAATTGGCCCAGTGTATAAGTAACAAAATACATAATCAGCCGATGTCGTAAATTCCAACGCAGCGACAATTGTAAATAAACAAACGATTAGCCAGCGAGCGTGTAAGTGCGACTGCGGAATTTCTAGTTTTTTCTTGATGATTGATAAGCGACGAAACATCTAAAGTTATATTTTGGTAATCGGTCTTTCTTAATTTATCCTTCAAACATTAGTCGTCTTTAGACGACTTTACCTATTAGACAGGGATTTTAATCCCTGTCATATTGTCATGCTTAAAAGTAATTAAGAGTAAATATATCTCCAGATATAGATTTTTAATTCTATCTAAACACTTCTATAACTCAAAGTATAGATAGAAAAAATATAACCGAACAACATAAATTTATATCTTGAGGCTAGTTATCACAACCTCACTAATTCAGTATAGTAATCACCAAAAGCAAACGGCACTCACTAGCCAGCAGCATTCATTATATGTTTCAAGGATTAATTCAAATATCGCTGACGCTAATTATCTTAGCAATTATCTCACCTTTCTTCGGCAACTACATGGCAAAGGTGTACATGGGAAAAGAGACATTTCTTGACTCAATTGTAACACCAGTAGAAAAAGCTATTTACACCACAGGTGGCATCCGTCAAGATTCAATGACAGGTTGGCAATATATCAGAGCATTGCTTTACAGCAATCTGGTAATGGGCATTTTTGTTTATTTAGTATTCGCACTTCAGGGAATATTACCCCTGAATCCTACTAACTTAAGTTCCCCAACCTGGGATACATCGCTGCACACGGCTATTTCATTCCTCACAAATACCGATCAACAGCATTACTCAGGGGAGACAACTTTTAGTTATTTCTCTCAGTTAACTCTGGGTTTTTTAATGTTTACCTCAGCCGCCACTGGTTTAGCAGTAGGAATTGCTTTTATCCGAGGATTAACTGGCAGACAACTAGGTAACTTTTACGTTGATTTAATTCAGTCAATCACCCGAATTTTACTGCCAATTTCTATCATCGGTGCAATCCTTTTAATTATCGCCGGCGTACCGGAAACTTTAGCGGGACCAGCAACAGCTACAACCTTAGAGGGGGCAACTCAAATAATTGCCAGAGGACCAGTTGCTCATTTTGAAATCATCAAGCAATTAGGTGAGAATGGAGGCGGTTTTTTTGCCATTAACTCGGCTCATCCCTTTGAAAATCCCAACAATTTTACTAACTTGTTGGAAACTCTAGCAATGGTAGCTATTCCCGCCGCTTTAATCCATACTTACGGCATTTTTGCTAATAACCGGAAACAGGGATGGCTAATTTTTGGAATGGTGTTTATTATCTATGCAATTCTGATTGGCATTACCGCAATTGGGGAATATGAAGGCAACCCTCAAGTTAATAGCTTAATCGGTGGAATTGTTCAACCAAATTTAGAAGGTAAAGAAGTTAGATTTGGTTGGGCGCAAACTGCTTTATGGGCAGTTACTACTACTGGAACTATGTGTGGTGCTGTGAATGGAATGCACGATTCTTTGATGCCTTTAGGTGGTTTTGCTACACTGTTTAATTTATTTCTTCAAATTGTTTGGGGTGGGCAGGGAACGGGAACTGCTTACCTATTTATCTACTTAATTTTGAGCGTATTTCTCACGGGTTTAATGGTGGGAAGAACGCCAGAATTTTTAGGTAGAAAAATTGAGAAGCGCGAAATAGTTTTAGGTAGTGTTGTACTTCTAGTTCACCCGATCGCGATTTTAATTCCTGGTGCGATTACCCTAGCTTTTAGTGACAGTTTGAGCGGCATTAGTAATGCGGGATTTCATGGTATTTCCCAAGTGATTTATGAATATGCTTCGGCGGCTGCGAATAATGGTTCTGGTTTGGAAGGATTAGCAGATAGTCAACCTGCATCGACAGGATTATGGTGGAATTTAAGCGCCTGTTTTAGTTTGTTAGTAGGTCGTTATATTCCCATTATCGCTCTGTTACTGTTAGCAGATAGCATGACGAATAAACAGCCAGTACCTGAAACTACTGGAACTCTTAGAACAGATACAGTTTTATTTACTAGCGTTACCGCCGGAGTAATTTTAATCTTAGGTGCGCTAACTTTCTTTCCAGTTTTAGCTTTAGGACCAATAGCGGAAGGATATCAAATTAGCAGCGCTCAGTTACAACCGGCATCTCAAAATGTACCCCCGCTCCCTCATAATTTGTAGTAGTGGCTTTAGCCGCTCTCTTCTACAATGCAAGCGGCTAAAGCCACTACTACG
>MBRE01000074.1:84510-95497 GCA_001698425.1 Oscillatoriales cyanobacterium USR001
CTAAAGCCACTACTACGAGCAAAACTTACGCATTCAAAATCTCAAACTTTTATGACCATTAATACTTCTAATTCCAAAGAACCCCGCCGCGCTGGAGGCCCTCGCGAGAGTCGCAGACACACGCCAAAAGTTAATACACAAGGGCTTTACCAAAGAGCTTTTAAAGATGCTTTTGTCAAACTGCATCCGCGAGTAATGCTGAAAAATCCTGTCATGTTCGTTGTTTGGGTGGGTACAATTATCACGGCTTTGCTGACAGTTGATCCAACATTATTTGGGAAAATTCCAGGTGAAAATCAGCAAGTATTTAATGGTTTAGTAACAGCAATTTTGTTCTTTACTATTCTCTTTGCTAACTTTGCGGAAGCAGTAGCAGAAGGAAGAGGAAAGGCGCAAGCAGACGCACTGCGATCGACTAAATCGGAAACAACTGCCCGCAAAATTTTACCCGACGGTACGACTCAGGATGTAAGTTCTACCTCTTTGAGACGCGGTGACACGATCAAAGTGATTTCAGGTGATATCATTCCCGCTGATGCGGAAGTGATTGCAGGCGTGGCTTCTGTGGATGAATCTGCGATCACTGGGGAATCTGCGCCAGTCCTCAAGGAACCGGGTTCAGACGTGGCAAGTTCCGTCACTGGCGGGACTCGGATTATTTCTGATGAGTTGACGTTGCGGGTGAGTGCCGATCCCGGTAAAGGTTTTCTCGATCGCATGATCGCGTTAGTCGAGGGTGCGGAAAGAAGCAAAACGCCGAATGAAATTGCCCTAACGGTGTTGTTAGCGGTGCTCACAGAAGTATTTTTGATTGTGGTAGCGACGATTCCGCCTGTGGGAAGCTACGTGCAAACGCCTGTGGGTGTGGTGACACTGATCTCGCTGCTGGTAGCATTGATTCCGACGACGATTGGGGGTTTACTGAGTGCGATCGGTATTGCCGGGATGGATCGGGTGGCTCAATTTAACGTTGTAGCGACCTCTGGACGGGCGGTGGAGGCCTGTGGAGATGTAAATACGTTGATTTTGGACAAAACGGGGACAATCACGCTAGGAAACCGTTTAGCGGAGGAGTTTATTCCGGTAAATGGTCACTCCTTGGCGGAGGTAGCGGAGATTGCGATCGCGGCAAGTGTTTTTGACGAAACACCAGAGGGGAAATCGATCGTGCGCTTGGCCCAGAAACTCGGTGCTACGGTGAGCTTTGACCGCGAACAGGCTCAAGGAATTGATTTTTCGGCGAAAACGCGGATGAGCGGTACGGATTTGCCCGATCGCCGCGAGGTTCGTAAGGGGGCAGTAGATGCGATCAAAGGATTTGTGCGATCGCGCAGTGGCAATTTACCCGCTGACTTGGATACCGCTTACGAACGGGTTTCCCTCTTGGGCGGCACACCTTTAGCTATCTGTCAAGATAATGATGTCTATGGCATTATTTATCTGAAAGATATTGTTAAACCAGGGATTCGCGATCGCTTTGACCAATTGCGGCGGATGGGAGTTCGCACGATTATGTTAACAGGTGATAACCGAATTACTGCACAGGTAATTGCTCAAGAAGCAGGCGTTGATGACTTCATTGCGGAGGCCACACCGGAGGATAAAATTGAAGTAATTAGACAACAACAAGCCGAGGGGAAATTAGTAGCGATGACGGGGGATGGAACTAACGATGCACCTGCATTAGCCCAGGCAAATGTCGGAGTAGCAATGAATTCTGGAACTCAGGCGGCGAAGGAAGCAGCGAATATGGTTGACTTGGATTCTGACCCAACAAAATTGATCGATTTAGTGACAATTGGTAAGCAATTGTTGATTACTCGCGGGGCGTTAACTACGTTTTCTTTAGCCAATGACATCGCTAAATACTTTGCCATTATTCCCGCTATGTTTGCCCCTGTTAGCGCTCTGAATATTATGGGTTTGGCTAGTGGAAAATCAGCGGTTTTGTCGGCGTTAATTTACAATGCTTTGATTATTCCTGCTTTAATTCCTCTAGCTTTAACTGGGGTAAAATTCCGACCTTTGAGTGCCAATCAGTTGTTGCAGCGCAATATTTTGATTTACGGGTTGGGAGGTGTAATTGCACCATTTATCGGCATTAAAATTTTTGATGTTCTAATTGCGGCAATTGGGTTAGCATAATGAAGGAAGAAGGAAGAAGGAAGAAGGAAGAAGGAAGAGGGAAGAAGGAAGAGGGAAGAAGGAAGAAGGAAACAGTTAACTGTTACCAATTGCCAATTACCAATTACCAATTACCAATTACCAATTACCAATTACCAATTACCAATTACCAATTACCAAAGACTATGACAGAAACTAATGTACTCGATCGCGTTTTGCCTAGTAATACTAACCAGTGCATCACATTATATGATGTTACCTGGGAGAAATTTGAAGCCATAGAATCAGCATTAGAAGGCTTTGCCGGTGTGCGATTCGTTTACCTCGATCGAACTTTAGATATTATGACTCCACTTTCTGAGGAACACGAAAATAGTAAGAGCACTATTGGGCGTTTACTCGAACTTTATTTTATCGAAAAAGGTATCCGCTCTTATACTTGTGGTAGCAAAACTATCGGCAATTTAGGATTAGGAGGGAGAAAAGAACCCGACGAGTCTTATAATTTGCAAAGTAAGAAAGATATCCCTGATTTAGTAATAGAAGTAATTGTTACCAGTGGAGGGGTGAATGTCCTAGAAATTTACAAGAGAATTAAAGTCCCTGAAGTATGGTTTTGGCAAAAAGGTAAGCTTTCTATCTATTGTTTAAGAGAGCAGCAATATCAACAAGTTGAGCAGAGTGAATTGTTACCAAATTTGGATTTGGATCTATTAGTTCGCTGTGCTAATATGCCGGATCAATACGATGCGGTGCTTGAGTTTCGCAATGCAATTCGTCAGCCACAAACTTGAAAGTAACTTACTCATTACTGCGAACAATTACTAATCATCAATAAATTATGAATCCTCAAATTTTGGAAAAACCTGTCAGCAATAGTACCCAGTGCATCACATTATATGATGTTAGCTGGGAGAAATTTGAAGCCATAGAATCGGTATTAGAAAGCTGTGCCGGTGTGCGATTCGTTTACCTCGATCGAACTTTAGATATTATGACTCCACTTTCTGATGAACATGAAGATAGTAAAACCACTATTCGGAAATTACTTGAGGTTTATCTCGAAGAAAAAAGCATCCGATTTTATGCTCGCGGTAGCAAAACTATCGGCAATTTAGGATTAGGAGGTAGAAAAGAACCCGATGAGTCTTATAATTTGCAGAGTAAGAAAGATATTCCTGATTTAGCAATAGAAGTAATTGTTACCAGTGGAGGGGTAAATGTCCTAGAAATTTACAAGAGAATTAAAGTTCCTGAAGTTTGGTTTTGGCAAAAAGGTAAGCTTTCTATCTATTGTTTACGAGAGCAGCAATATGAACAAGTTGAGCAGAGCGAATTGCTCCCAAATTTGGATTTAGAGTTATTAGTTCGCTGTGCTAATATGCCGGATCAATACGATGGAGCTATCGAGTTTCGCAATGCAATTCGTCAGCTACAAACTTGAATGTGACTTACACATTACCGTCTTATGTTCACATCTTGAACTATTCTCATAAAGCCTGTAGGGGCGGGTTCACCAAAAGCTTTAAAGAATACAGATAGGTTAAGTAAACCCGCCCCCACCCCACGAAAAAGCCCTTAAATCCTTAACTGCGATCGTAACGTTACAAAAAATGGAGAAATTATGAAACCAACTGATGTAATTAATGAAATTTTGCCTAGCAATTTCAAAGAAGTATTTGAGTTATTAGAAATACTGCGTCGCCGTCATCCCGTGCCATTGCAGCTATTTCTTTTAATGTGCTTTAATGTAGTAATTGCACCCGCTGTTTATGCTGCTACAGGTGAAGAAATTACTCGAAAAGCTGCCTGGGCACTCGGCATTTTAGGTTTAATTATTTTGGGGCTTTCTGTTTATCTATTTGTGGTGATTTTTCAGCCGGAAAGATTCTAGCGCTATATATAGCAATCCTAAATGAGTCGTAAATTTTTTACCCCACCCCAACCCTCCCCTTAGCAAGGGGAGGGAGTAAGAAATTCACAAATGATTTAGGATTGCTATATGGTGGGCGAATGCCATTCGCCCCTACTAAATCTGGTAAATCTGGAGGCACTGGATCAGTCCTGTTTGTGCTATTGTAATTTTTCTTCCTTCTTCCTTCTTCCTTCTTCCTTCTTCCTTCTTCCTTCTTCCTTCTTCCTTCTTCCTTCTTCCTTCTTCCTTCTTCCTTCTTCCTTCTACTTAGTTAATTGAGGTCTAAAATGAGAGAAATAATTAGAGCTATTCGCGTTACCTTAGTTTTGTGGGGAATCACCGCCATTATCTATCCCTTATTAATGGTAGTAATCGGTCAAGTTGCATTTAATAATCAAGCCAATGGCAGCCTGATTACTAATCAGAATGGTCAAATAATTGGTTCAGCATTAATTGGTCAAACTTTCACATCAAGCAAATATTTTCAAAGTCGCCCTAGTACAACTAATTACAGCAGTTTTACTGACAAAGAACGCGATCCCAAAAACACAGGACAAACTACAGGTGTATCAGGAGCTAGTAACCTCGCTCCCAGCAATCCTGACTTATTAAAACAGGTGAAAGAAAGAGTAAGCAATCTCAAAACAGCCAATATTCAACCAACCGCC
The DNA here is from genome assembly GCA_001698425.1 of Oscillatoriales cyanobacterium USR001. Taxonomy (GTDB): domain Bacteria; phylum Cyanobacteriota; class Cyanobacteriia; order Cyanobacteriales; family Microcoleaceae; genus Kamptonema. The sequence continues at coordinate 89,218 of MBRE01000074.1, forward strand.
GATTTAGTGTATACTTCCGGTTCTAGCCTCGATCCTCACATTAGTTTAGAGGCGGCTAGAGTCCAAATTCAACAGGTAGCAACGGCGCGATCGCTTAATCCTAATCAAGTAGAAATGTTGATTGAGAAAAACACAGATGGTAGATTTCTGGGTATCTTTGGCGAACCAGGTGTTAATGTTCTTAATCTAAATCGTGCTTTAGATGGTTTACAATAGTTTTCAATATTTATTGAACTATTGACTAACAGATGATTGACAAAAACGAACTTACAGCCAATCCCAGCTTACTCCAACACCAACCGGAGCAATTATACGAGCGCACCCGCCGTCGGGGAAAACACAAAATCTTTATTGGTATGGCTCCTGGTGTTGGCAAAACTTTCCGAATGTTAGAAGAAGCACACAGACTTAAAGGAGAAGGCATTGATGTGGTCATCGGGTTATTAGAAACTCACGGCCGCAAAGAGACAGCAGGGAAAGGTCAAGGATTGGAAATTGTCCCGCGCAAACAAATACAACGCGGTGAGAAAATCCTTACTGAAATGGACACAGAAGCTATCATAGAACGCTGTCCTCAACTAGCATTAGTTGATGAATTAGCTCATACTAATGTACCGGGTTCGCTGCGAGAAAAACGCTATCAAGATGTTGATATAATTCTGTCTGCGGGGATTGATGTTTATTCAACTTTAAACATTCAGCACATAGAAAGTCTCAATGATTTAGTAGCAAGAATTACTGGGGTAATAGTGCGGGAGCGTATTCCCGATCGCGTGCTTGAAGAAGCTGATGAAGTAGTAGTTGTAGATGTCACGCCAGAAACTTTACAAGAACGATTGCAAGAAGGTAAAATCTATGCACCAGAAAAAATTCAGCAATCTTTAGATAACTTTTTTCAGCGTCGCCATTTAATTGCGCTGCGGGAATTAGCTTTACGAGAAGTAGCAGATAATGTGGAAGAGCACGCGATCGCACTTAGCGCCAGTTATGGAGGAGACTCTAGTTTATCTGGTCCGGTTTGTAACATTCACGAAAGAGTGATGGTGTGTGTTTCCACTTATCCTAATTCTGTACAATTACTGCGGCGAGGATGGAGAATTGCTAGTTATATGAATGCTCCATTTTTCGGTCTTTTTGTCAACGATCCCGACCGATTTTTGACGAAAGCGGAAACTTTGCACGTCGAGACTTGCGAGAAATTGTGTAAGGAATTTGGCGGGCAATTTTTGCGAGTAAATAGTCAGAATGTGGTGAAAGCGATCGCAGATGTTGCCAAAGAGTATCGTATTACTCAAATTGTACTCGGTGAAAGTCAACAGTCTCGCTGGAAATTACTATTGCGGGGTTCCCTGACTCAACAAATTATGCGATCGCTGAAACATATTGACTTGCATATTATTGCTACAGAAAAAACGGTTCAATAAAAAATCCAGCAAATACATTTTTTCATTAAAAATACTGACAATTAAAGCACTTCAAAAAGCCAAAGAAAGGAATAGAAATTAAATAATTAGCTTGTTTGTAGTAAGCGCAAAGAGCGCTCTTTGCGCTTACTACAAACCAAATCTCAAGTTATTTAATTTTCATTCCTAACAGTATTACCTAACAGTATTAAATGTCTAAGTCTGTTAGGTTAAGTTTCGGCCCGTAGGTTTCGATGAATTCGCGGCGGGGTGCGACTCGATCGCCCATTAAAATTGTAAAGATCCGATCGGCTTCAGCAGCATCTTCAATTTCTACTCGTTTTAATGTTCGACTTTCGGGATTCATTGTCGTATCCCACAACTGTTGTGGCATCATTTCCCCTAAGCCTTTAAACCGTTGGATGGTGTAATTAGCATTAGCAGGAAACTCGTTACGAATCAGGTTTTGTAACTCGCGATCGCTGTAGCAGTAGAAATGATTGCGTCCCCTTTCCACCTTATACAGTGGAGGACAAGCAATGTAAATATAACCCTGATCTACAAGCGATCGCTGATAACGATAAAAGAAAGTTAACAACAACGTCCGAATATGGGCCCCATCTACATCAGCATCCGTCATAATTACGATGTGGTGATACCGCAATTGAGAAGGATCGAATTCATCGCCTCTGATACCTAATCCCAAGGCAGTAATTAATGATTGAATTTCATTATTTTTGTAGATTTTGGCATCATCGGTTTTCTCAATGTTGAGAATTTTACCGCGCAAAGGTAGGATAGCTTGGAATTGGCGATCGCGTCCTTGTTTCGCACTACCGCCGGCGGAGTCTCCCTCGACCAGATATATCTCTGATTTTGAGGGATCTCTGGAGCTACAATCAGCCAATTTCCCCGGCAAAGGAGACGATTCTAGCACCGATTTGCGCCTTACTAAGTCACGGGCACGTCGAGCAGCTTCCGCAGCTTTAAACGCTTGAATTGCCTTCTCTAAAATAGTGTCAGCAACTTGGGGGCGAAACTCCAAATATTCAGTTAATACTTCCCCTACCAAGGAATCCACAATACCTCGGACTTCAGTATTGCCTAACTTAGTTTTAGTTTGACCTTCAAATTCTGGATCGGGTACTTTCACAGAAATAACCGCCGTCAAACCTTCCCGAATATTTTCACCACCAAGATTAGGTTCGTTTTCTTTAATTTTATTGCGCTTCCGGGCGATCGCATTCATTGTCCGAGTTAAAACCGTTTTCAACCCTTCTAAATGAGTACCACCATCAATCGTCCGAATATTATTCGCAAATCCCAGAACATTGTCACTATAGGCATCAATACACCATTGTAAAGCAACTTCCACCTGAACATTATTGCGTTCCCCTTGAATGAAAATTACTTCTTCGTGGAGGGGTTGCTTATCACGATTCATGTAAGCAATGTATTCTTTAATCCCACCTTCATAGCAGTAGCTTTCAATGTGCGGTTCGCTGCTTTTGATTAATTCCAAACGGCGATCGCCAAACGTAATTTTAACCCCAGCATTCAGATAAGCTAATTCTCGCAACCGCCCAGAAAGAATGGTATAATCAAACTCAATTCCTGTGCTAAATATCTGCGTATCAGGCAAGAAAGAAACCGATGTGCCGGTGCGGTTTTCTTTGCTCGGTTTGTCAACCAATTCCGTAACTGGAATACCGCGTTCAAAACGTTGATTGTGTACCTTTTTATCGCGCCAAACCGTGACTTCTACCCACTCAGATAAGGCATTAACAACCGAAATACCGACTCCGTGTAACCCTCCAGAAACCTTGTAGCCGCCGCCGCCAAATTTGCCCCCGGCGTGCAACACTGTCATCACTGTTTCTATCCCCGATTTGCCCGTCTTAGCAACGATGCCGGTGGGAATACCGCGTCCGTCATCTGTTACAGTTACGGAACCATCAGCATTGATGTCAACTTCAATGTGAGTGCAGTGGCCAGCCAGCGCCTCGTCGATGGAGTTGTCCACAACCTCGTAAACTAGATGGTGTAATCCTCTCGGCCCCGTTGTACCAATATACATCCCTGGCCGTTTGCGGACGGCTTCAAGACCTTCGAGAACTTGAATTTGATCGGCGCTGTAACTGCTGGTCATAACTAAAATAGCTCCAATAATGGGGTATAAGCCCCTAAAGCTGCTGTAAAGCAAAAACTATAAAAATTATAGCATAAAACGGTTGATGGCGTTGCTAGGGCATTCTCAAGATAAATTTATTGGGGGGATGCAGTCGTTGTAGATCGAGGTTTGTAGTAAGGGCTTCAGCCCTTAAGTTGGGTGGGGGCGGGTTATCAAGATTATTCGTTATGTGGCAAGAATTATTGGCGAACCCGCCTTTACAGATTGGGGGTTTTATGATAATTTATCGAGAGGATATTTTTATTATTTAATTTAATATTGATTTTCTGGGAATTGTGGAATTTTTGGCATGGGTGCATTTCATCGGTTTCCCAATTATAGGGATTATTGATAATATATTCCTGAATTTTAGAAAAGGCGGTTTCGTTCCGAATAATATGTTCATAATAACCCCTTTGCCATACAGGTATGCCTGAGACAGAACGTAGTTGATTGATCCGACGGGCAGAAAATGTTTTGAAACCTCTAACAATTTCCGACAAACCACAATTTTGATTTCGATCTTTTATGAGCATGATTCCATGAATATGATTTGGCATGATCGCAAAAGAATCTAATTCAATATGAGGATAGACTTTAATCAGATTAAACCAATTAAAATTAACAACTTGACCATAACTGTTTAATAGAATATTCCCCTCTTGAATTTCACCTAATAAACATTCACGTTGCCAAATACAGATTGTTACAAAATATGCACCTGGTTGGCTATAGTCATATCCTGGTAGACGAATAGAGCGGCGATGATGGATATCAGGGTTGAATTTCATATTTTTGCAAATAATCCAACATCATAATTATAAGACCTGTAGGGGCGGGTTCACCAACAAATCTTGCCACATAACGAATAATCTTGATAACCCGCCCCGGCCATATTTGTAGGGGCGGGTTCGCCAACAATTCTGGCCACATAACGAATAATCTTGATAACCCGCCCCCACCCAACGAATAACCCCGAACAACGATCCTCGTTTTATTGTTAAATTTAATGTAATTTTTAATCTTTTCGTGGGGTGGGGGCGGGTTTTTAGGATTGTCGGTGGGTGTCAAATATTTAGGCGAACCCGCCCCTACTGGCCTAACGATCCTCGTCTTATTGTTAAATTCAATGTAATTTTTAATCTTTTCGCGGGGTGGGGGCGGGTTTTTAGGATTGTCGGTGGGTGTCAAATATTTAGGCGAACCCGCCCCTACAAATATGGCTTTTACCATCTTCCGTCCTACGCAAAGAAACCGGGTTTCTCTGAAAAATCCCAGCTTCCCAACGAGATATCTACGAAGAAACCCGGTTTCTGGCCTCGGCGCACTAATCCCCCATTCCCTCCAATCTCAGGAAATGCACCCGGCCCGACGAATCCCCCGCTACAACTGTCACTCCATCAGGCGAAATTGCACAGCAACGAAATCCATATTCTCCGGTGAAACTAGCAACCTCTTCACCGCTACTTAAATCCCAGATTTTCAGGGTATTATCCCATGAAGCGGAAATCGCGGTTTTGCCGTCGGGTGCGATCGCTACTGCGTTTACCCCGCCAGTATGACCAGTAAGAGTTTTCAGTTCCCGGCCACTCTCGGTGTCCCAGATTTTCAGGGTATTATCCATTGAAGCGGAAATCGCAGTTTTGCCATCCGGTGCGATCGCCACTGCCCTTACATAGTCTGTATGACCAGTCAGAGTTTTCAGTTTCCGACCTGTCTTGGTGTCCCAGATTTTCAGGGTATTATCCCCTGAAGCCGAAATCGCGGTTTTGCCGTCTGGTGCGATCGCCACTGCATTTACCAAGCTATTATGACCGATGAGAGTTTTCAGTTCCCGTCCAGTCTCGGTGTCCCAGATTTTTAGGGTATTATCCGATGAAGCCGAAATCGCGGTTTTGCCGTCTCGTGCGATCGCCACTGCATTTACCAAGCTAGTATGACCAGTAAGAGTTTTCAGTTCCCTGCCTGTCTCGGTGTCCCAGATTTTCAGGGTATTATCATCTGAAGCCGAAATCGCCGTTTTGCCGTCGGATGCGATCGCCACTGCCCTTACATAGTCTGTATGACCAGTCAGAGTTTTCAGTTTCCGACCTGTCTTGGTGTCCCAGATTTTCAGGGTATTATCCCCTGAAGCCGAAATCGCGGTTTTGCCGTCTCGTGCGATCGCCACTGCATTTACCGAGTTAGTATGACCGGTGAGAGTTTTCAGTTCCCGGTCAGTCTCGGTGTCCCAGATTTTCAGGGTATTATCCCATGAAGCCGAAATCGCGGTTTTGCCATCGGGTGCGATCGCCACTGCCTTTACCGATTCAGTATGACCAGTAAGAGTTTTCAGTTTCCGGCCACTCTCGGTGTCCCAGATTTTCAGGGTTTTATTCCCTGAAGCTGAAATCGCTGTTAGACCGTCCGGTGCGATCACCACTGCATTTACCAAGCTAGTATGACCGGTGAGAGTTTTCAGTTCCCGTCCTGTCTCGGTGTCCCAGATTTTCAGGGTATTATCATCTGAAGCCGAAATCGCTGTTTTGCCGTCGGGTGCGATCACCACTGCATTTACCCAGTTAGAATGACCAGTAAGAGTTTTCAGTTCCCGTCCAGTCTCGGTGTCCCAGATTTTCAGGGTATTATCCAATGAAGCCGAAATCGCGGTTTTGCCGTCGGGTGCGATCGCCACTGCCCTTACCCCCAAAGTATGACCAGTAAGAGT
>MBRE01000074.1:95610-95749 GCA_001698425.1 Oscillatoriales cyanobacterium USR001
CAGTAAGAGGTTTCAGTTCCCGTCCAGTCTCGGTGTCCCAGATCTTCACCGTATCATCATCTGAAGCCGAAATCGCCGTTTTGCCGTCTGGTGCGATCGCCACTGCCCATACCGAGTTAGTATGACCAGTAAGAGTTTT
>MBRE01000074.1:95798-207195 GCA_001698425.1 Oscillatoriales cyanobacterium USR001
TCAGGGTTTTATCCCCTGAAGCGGAAATCACGGTTTTGCCGTCGGGTGCGATCGCCACTGCTCTTACCGAGCCAGTATGACCAGTAAGTGTCCGCAGTGACCCTTCATTTGCCCGTTCTAAATTAGCCTTTAAAGGCCGGAACCAAAGACAATCTTTCGATTGCTTTGCCTGTTCTAGCATGGCTTGAATCTCAGGTATTTTAAAATCTAGTAATCTCCCTAACAAATGCTCTGCCAGTTGCGCTTTATCCCTACCCAAAACGTGCGCCGACTTGCGAATTGCCCCTTGAATCAATTTCAGAGTTTCTGTTTGCCTCTCCGATAGCAAAACATCAGAATTTCTCGCTAAATCGTAATCCTCAATTAACAGTTGTACCCCCAACGCCTCCAGTTTTGCCTCAATAAAATCGAAATCCGTTAACAACTGATGCAGCCGTTCCCCTTGAAGTCTCTCTGCTAAATGCCCCGGCAGAGTTTCCAAAGCATAAAGCCGCTTTTTTGGTGATAGTTTCCCCAAGTTTTCTTTAAACTTACTCATCGCCGTACAAATCCCCCCATAAATTATCAGAAATCGCCGTTTCAATATCCCGCAGCGACACCCCAGCTTTCTGCACCACATCTATGCGGTAAAGAAATCTTTGGAAACTGGCGTGATAGATACTGTAATCAGGAGAAATATCACCGCTACGCCGCAAAAACTGTTCCCAATCATCGAGAACTTCCTGCACATCTAAGGCATCTTCCTCCGCAAAATCCGCCAAAATATCGCAGGAAACTGGCTTACGAACTTTAGTCAACAAATAAATCACCTTCAACTTGCGGCGGCGCAATTCTTTATCTTTAACCACCATTTCCATCCGCGCCCAATGTTTCTGATAATATCCTTCCAACTCCAACGGCAAATCATTCAAAGTCACATCGCTGTACTTGCCACTGTCTATATCATTCAACACATAGCGCAGGTACATAAAATTATTCTGGCTTTTTTCTGCCACCGTCTCCACAAAATGTTGCCGCTGCAAATTTTGACGCTTAATCCAATTCTGAATTGATGCGCTGTTGCTAGTGCGTTTGTCAATAAATTGTTCTGCCTTCACAGTGCCTTGAGATTGCGAGTTAAAATGGGCAACGCAGCGCCGCTTCAACAGCAACACTAACTTAGCCATAATCGAACTTTTCCCAACTCCCGGTTCAGCTTCTAAAACAAAATAGCCCTTGGGATTTTGCTGCAAAAATTGGACAATTGCTTCAAATACAAATTTGCGGCCCGTAAAGTCTTGAGTGCGTTCTTGAATAATCGTCTCGCACTCGTAGGGAAGCGGCAATTTAGTCGCAGAAGTATCAACTAATCTTTGCAGCGAGGCTTTAACCTGCGCCAAATCATCGCGAATATCAAGGGCGATCGCGTCCAATTTATTAATCAGATCGCACACCTGTTGCCGAGTCGCGATCGCCTCCAATTTTTGCAGAATTTCCCCAGTTTGCAGCCCCAAATCTTTGAGTTCTCCCAAAGCAATTTGATGCAGATTCAACACCATCGCCGCAAACTTTTGTCCTCCCGTTTTCGCATCATCTTTCAGCACTTCGCGAAAGGCTTTCGGGAAAGATTCATATAACCTATTGGCGACAAATTTTATGACATCAACATCAAAAGATTTCCCCTGACTTGCTGCCAATTCGCCGACAAAAATCTGCCAGTCGTCCGCAGTTAATCCCGTAACTTCATCGAACTCCTCAGCATCACCAGAAAAAATCTTATTTAGCTGATCTTCAGAAATCTTTAAACCCGTTGACAAATTGGCAGTATTTGTGTTAATATTCAGCCAATATTCAACAGTTTTATCGGCTAATTGATTGAGAGGTTCTGCTTGATAAGACAAATTTTGGGTTTCTGCGATCGCAATTAACCCCTCCGACTGAGCCACCTCTTTGAGAATATAAGCGATCGCCTCACCCGCCGCTATAGTCAAATCGTGGTTATTGAGAATCTTCGGATTTTTGCTCAAGCTTTGAGTTATGTGGTTTCCCAGTTCAGTCGCCATCATACCACCAGCCACACTAGCTGCGATCGTCCCCAAAACCGAACCCACCAATACCAAAGGAGCCGCGCCCCCTAACGTTGCAGCAGTAGAACCACTAAGCGCGGCTGAAATAGTTTGCCCAATTAGCTGTATAGCACCGCATCCAATCAACCTGGTTTTAATATTAGCTAAATCAATCGGTGGCATAGATTTTCTGATTTAATTTAACTTATTAGTTTAACTTAAATCATCAGCTAGATACTCCAGCACTTCATAAACTGTAATCCGCCAAGGCGATTAAATAGGGGCGAAGCATTAGGGCGAAAATCTTTGAGTAAAAGCCATAAATTATCTGCCCGAATGCTTCGCCCCTACCCCGGATTAGTGAATGAAAATCAATCTTCTGATGAAATTAAAGTCATGCACCGATCGATAATTTCCTCTTTATTGACCAAGCGTGATAATTCTCTGGGTTCATAAACCCCTTCTGCTACTTCCAAAGAAGCTTTGTTCAACGCTTGGGTGTATGCTTTTTCTAGCACTTGTTTTAACTCTTCTACTGACAAATAAAAGCTATTGCCTTGCGGACGCTCATTCAGTCCTTGAATTTCTAAAACAGAGTTACGGATCGAGATATCCCAAGAGCGAGTTGTCCGATTTTCAGCTTGCTGTTTAATCAAATGTAGTAACAGAATTATTGCATAGCTACGAATGTTATTAATAATATCCTTTTTGCTCATTTCTTCTAGTTCTTCAACAATGACTAATGCCCCAGAAATATCACCTTTGAGCAGCAAATCTTTGAGTATAAATAATTCTTCCATGACAAATGCCTCAATCTTGGGCAATTTTATTATAGCAGAGGAAGTGCGATTGGTAAATGCTAAATATTGTTTAAAATTGATTGTTACAGATTTTGCCTGTGTTATGATTTTACTAAACTTTACTAAACTTTAATGAGCTAGATTTTATGACGGTAGCAAAGGACATTGTTTCAAGCAGCATTAGCAATAGCGGTTTAATCAACTTCCGCATCACAATGAACGAATGGTGGAAAAAATCCGGGAAACCACCCCAAAGCCGCCGGAAAAAAAAGGATTCTGGCGAAAAATCTTTCAGTAAAAACCATCAATTATCTACCCAAATGCTTCGCCCCTTGTTGCGTCACCTCCACATAAATATGCTCCAAACGCACCGGATATCGAGCAATTGAATCAATAGAAATATTGTCAAAACATAAGATAATTTCCTTTAAATCTAAAGAATTTGGCAACCAAAAAGCCAAATCACTACCATAGCGACGAGGAGTAAAACCGCATTCTTTACCGCGTACAATAGCCTTCTCCTCTTCCACCGTCTTAACAAAAATTACTTCTTCCGCTGGAATCACCTTTTGTAACTCCGTCAAACTACCCTCAACCAAAACTTTCCCATCTTTAATAATCCCAATTCTATCACAAAGACGCTCCGCTTCATCTAACAAATGAGTAGTTAACAAAATCGTAATTCCTTGTGCTTTCAAACCCAGAATTAACTCCCAAACTTCATAACGCGCCTCAATATCTAAACCCGTAGTCGGTTCATCCAAAATCACTAACTTAGGCTGATGCACTAAAGCCACAGCAATATTCAATCGGCGCTGCATTCCACCACTAAGACTTTCCACCGGACTACTTGCTCTATCCATCAAATTAACAGATTTCAAGCATTGTCGCACCTGATAGCGGCGCTGTTTACGATCTAATCCATAAATTTGAGCAAAAAAATTCAAATTCTCTTCACAACTCAGACTTTTATAAAGCAAATTCTCTTGAGGTGCAACACCAATTAAAGACTTAGTTTCCTCAGAAATTGGTAAATTATTAATCGTAATTTTCCCACTATCAGCCCTCAACAAATTGCATAAAATATTAATAGTAGTAGTTTTCCCCGCACCATTCGGTCCCAGTAACCCATAAATCTCTCCCGATGAGATATTCAGAGTTAAATCCTGAAGCACTGAACGATTACCATAAGCTTTAGTGAGATTTTCAATTTGCAGCATTTTTGATAAGAAGAAGGAAGAAGGAAGAAGGAAGAAGGAAGAAGGAAGAAGGAAGAAGGAAGAAGGAAGAAGGAAGAAGGAAGAAGGAAGAAGGAAGAGGGAAGAAGAAGAAGGAAAAGGAAGAAGGAAAAGGAAGAAGGAAAAGGAAGAAGGAAAAGGAAGAAGGAAAAGGAAGAAGGAAAAGGAAGAAGGGAAAAATAAGATTTATACAGTAAGGTTTTTAGTTATTGGTTTCTACGTTTGATTAGATATACTTACTTATAATTCCTAAAGTCTTCTTTCCACCCGCAACATCCGCCGATAAGACAGCCAACCTCCTCCTACCATTAAAACAGCAAATACCGATAAAAACCAGAAATGCGTACCAATATCCGCCAACTCCTTACCATTAGCCCAGACACCAATTAATGCCTCGTTCATGTGATAAATTGGATTATACTTAGCTAGTTCCAGCAAATTTTTAGGAAAAAAAGCAGCGGGCAAAAATGCACCACCTAAAATTAATAGAGGCACACCAAAAGCCGCCACCAAAGAATTAACATCCTCCGTGCGTCGAGCAAATTGCGTACCCAAAATAAAGCCAACACCGACATAAGAAATAATACTGCATAAAATAATCAGGCATCCCAAGAAAATAGAACCTTGAAATTTTGCTCCTAAAAATGCTGAAATTGTATATACTAAAATTGTCTGACCAATACCGATACAACTGTGAGCCACAAAAATTCCTAAAAAGTAAGAAGTACCACTCAGAGGCGAAATAAATAAACGTTTTAAAGTTAATTGTTCTCGCTCCGCTACCACTGTCGCCACACTACCACCTAAACAACTAAAAAATAGCGCAGCACCCACTAAAGTTGCGGGAGCCGCACTTTCAAAAGCCTTAGCAGTTGTCAGGTGAGCGCGTTCCGCTAAAATAAACCCATTGAGGAGTAAAACAGAAACCGGAAAAATACTCCAAAAAATCAAACTTCGTCGCCGTCGCAATAATTCAATTAAAATTCGTTGCGCTACAGCCCAAGTTTCTCGCCAATATTTAATCATATAATATTTAAGCATAAATTTTAATCATAATAAATTATTAATATCTGATTCGCGGATCGATCGAAGCATTTAAAACATCAATCAGAATACTAGCTATCACCACAATTGCGGCAAAAAACACCACAATTCCCTGTACTGTCGGATAATCTCGCTCCGAAATAGCTTGATACAACCGATTAGCTAATCCTGGCCAAGAAAAAGTTACTTCTGTTAAAATTGCGCCACCTAATAAGGCTGCAAAAGTTAACCCTAAAACGGTAATTACTGGAATTAAAGCATTTTTTAAAGCATGAGCTAATACAATCCGCAATTCAGGAATACCTCTTGCTCTTGCGGCTTCGACATAATCTGCTTGCAAAGTTTGCTTGAGATTTACTCGCACAATACGCTCGAAAATTCCACTTAAAAGAATCCCCAAGGTTAGACTAGGAAGAGCTAAATAGTGTAAACTTGTAAAAAATTGATTGAGATTACCAGTCAGCAAACTATCAATAGAATATAATCCAGTCAGATTTTGTGGGGGGGAAAAAGTCACAGGAAATCTTGTTCCCAAGGGAAACCAACCTAATTGTACTGCAAAAATTAATTGCAAAACCATCCCTGCCCAAAAAGCCGGAATTGAGTAAGTGATTATCCCAAATAAACGACCACCAGCATCGAGGATAGTATTAGGATGAGATGCTGCTAAGGAACCCACTGTCACCCCAACAATTACAGCTATTGCCATGCTAAATACTGCTAATTCGACTGTTGCGGGAAAATTATCTTGAATAATTTGCCATACAGTTTGACCCCGTGCAGTAATTGATGTTCCTAAGTTTAAGCTAAGTAAATCTTTCATATAATTAAGGTACTGTTGCCACAGGGGAGCGCCTAAACCTAATTGTTCCCGCAAAGCTTCTTTAAAATTAGCTGGAGCGCGGGGACCTAAAATTGCATCTACGGGGTCCCCTGGTGTTGCTCGTAGTAATAAAAATACCACTGTGGTAATTGTCCATAGCATCAATGGGGCTAACATTAAACGAGTTAAAATATAATATTGTAAGGCTTTGGAACGGGACATAAATAATTGGTAATGGGTAATTGGTAATTGGTAATTGGGAACAGTTAACGGTTAACGGTTAACTGTTAACTGTTAACTGTTAACTTTCCTATTGTCCTAAAAGTGATTCAAAGGTAGCCTGCAAGGATTTGATATCAGCAACTCGCGCTACTAATAAGTTTTCGCTACCAGCATCTTGTAATCGACACTTCCAATAATGGATAGTTTCAGAGTTATCGATCCAGAAGCTAATAACTGAGTCTACCACTTGATCTGCATCCCACCCGCGAGAGGGAGAAACGGTTTGAACTGATGTGACAAACCCATCTAGGGTGCATTTGCGGTTTGCCAAGTATTCTACACCATAAAGAGGAGCTTCCTCCAGAATTTTTTGTTGGTGGTTAAAGAAGGATAAAATCGGAGATACACCCAAGAGTTCAAATGTGTAGTTCATACGATCCTCCAAAATTATTAAGATTGCTAGAACGTAAACTTTATGCGGCTTACTTTATTAATAGCAAATCTCAGGAGTGTTAATTGTTAAATCTTTTACATTTCCCGATAAATTGGCATTTTCAATTAAGGGGTTGCTGATTTAAGGGATGAATCGATCGCAGAAACCCTCGATCGCTACTTTTCCTCTACCCGCATCGGTCCTAAATACTTAGTTAAATAAGGCGAAAAAACTTCATAAATTAATGTTAAAGGACGACCATAATGCCAAAATAAATAATGCCTTCCCCAAAAAGGTCCTGACTCTCCAAAAGCTGACTCTAAATCCGCAGAATTACCATAATAAATTCCTTGCACATCGCGATATAATTCTGTTCGCAATTGTGCTAAACTCGCCCAAATTGGCAGTGATTTATTCTGCAAATATTCATCAACATGACTCGCTTCCCACCAAGAAGTTGCATAGGCTAAACGCTGTCCTGAAGCCGTTCTCAGCCACACTTGCCGACGCAGGCGCGGCCCCTGCACAGCGGCAATTTGCGGCGGCGCACCATCGGTATTTGTATCTACTAGAGACATATCGATCACATCTACTTCTGTCGCTTCCCCTGTCATCAGTTGCAGGTGGCGAGTAGGGGAGCCGTCGCCGAGTAGTAATATTTGCCATGCTGGTGCTAAGAGGGTATGGGGCAAACCCTTCTGCACAATGTCTTCACCGCCTTGCATTATGGGATTGAGGGCATACCAGGAGGTGGAGGTTAGGGTATTTTTTGGTGGGAATGTAGCAGTCAATTGTATTTACAAAACTTAACATCTCTCCTATGATATCGCTGTTTAATGATTTGTGCTAAGGATTCAATGATTTTTGTGTTCATAGCTGAAAATATCTGAAGGAGTTAAGTGAAGAGATGTATCCTGAAATTGGTAGTGCGATCGATTATTGTTGGATATAACGAGGCTAAAAGCAGAACAAGGATTTAGTGAAGGAAAGTGTAGGGAAATTTGAAGCATTTTACATGGAACCTAGTCAGTCACAATCCCCCGAAATCATTACGATTTACAAAGCACCTCAAAAACGCAAAGGTCAGAAATTACTGAAAGAGGGATTTCAACCCGTCGATTTCCCCTATAATCCTCCTTATGTCGATGGAAATTGCTATTTTGCGGGTCCCCACGATCGAAGTATTGCAGAAGAGTTTAATCAAAGCTACAAAGAAGGTATACTGGAGGTTTCAATTGATAAATCAAGTTATGAGCAGTATTTCAAGTCGCTGGAATATCGCTATGATGAGAAAGACGGTTACGAGCGAATTGAGGTAATTGTACCTCAACGCTTGTTTGCCATACTCAATCAATTTCCACGAGTTCTCAAACCACAGTGAATATTATGGGTAGTCAAAGCTGGGAACAAATTAAATTAAAGTACAGATTGGGGCAGTTTTTGCTGGGTAAAGTTGAATATCATGCTCCTTTTGGAGTGTTTGTTAATATTGGTGAAAATGATGTAAAAGGTTTGATTAAAATTCCAGACTTTTTGGATAACGGAGAGATGAGTGAAGAGATGTATCCTGAAATTGGTAGTGCGATCGGTGCAATTATTGTTGGATATAACGAGGCTAATTGTCGTGAAGTATATCTGAGTGCGAAGCCTAGTGTTTTGCATGAAATTCTTGTGCCGCTGAGAAGTCGTCCAGTGCTGGTTTGAAATAATGGCTCGATGCTGTACGAGTTAAGATAGATGCTGCTGTTGCTGTCTCCGAACATACTCCACCGATTGATGGCGAAACATTTATCGCTGGGATTTGCGATCGTTTCGGGCAATTGCGTGAGAGTCAATAATGAAAGATATATTTCGACTCCTTGATTCGACAAGCAGAACAAGCATTTAGTGAAGGAAAGTGTAGGGAAATTTGAGGCATTTTACAACGCCTGAATTTTGGGAACATTACCATCAACTGCCGAGAGAAATTCAAGAATTGGATGGAGGCAATTTCATTCTTGTTCTTCATCGATCGAATCAGATTCATTCGCCTCCTTATTTTCACTATTTGACTCTTCAACTGTGCTGGTATTTTGATGGGTGTTTTCCGATAAACCCGCCTGTTTTAACAAGTGTCTGAGTAATCCAATTTTTAAAGATTTATTACCATGAATTGGCACAGAAATTCGGATTGAGTTTCCAGCTTTCCCGTAGATATGGTGACTGCCTTGAACTCTTAATAAGATCCAGTCATTATGTTCTAGCAGCTTTGCTAACTCTTTGCCAGACATGGAGTTCATATCGCAATCTCCATAATTTTGTCTTGCTCATTTGTCTCGATAGATTCAATATCTACACTCAGGCAACCTTCGATCGCTTCATAGAGGTTTTGCAGCAATTCCTCGAAGGTTTCTCCCTCAGTTGCACAGCCAGGAATAGCAGGAACTTCTGCCCAGTATCCGCCTTCTTCTGCTTCGTGGATGATAATTTTGATTTTCAATTGATTCTCCTAATTTATTCTCAAAACTTACCTCTTTATTACTGTACCAGACTTACTCCTCCAATTCCAACTGTTTAATCGCTTCTAAAGGTATATCTAGCGCTTCTGCAATTTGCTCGTCGCTCAAGCCAAATTGACGTAATTTGCTGTTGATGATGTCGATCGCCAAATCCAAATTTTACCGATCTCTGGTTTCAAAGATCGATCGACGCGATATAATTGAAGCAAACGAGTAAATCAATACTATGAGCATTACGCTAACGAAAACCCAAGAGATATTCATTCAGACTAAACTGCAAACTGGTAAATATGGCTCTGCTGAAGAAGTGCTGGAAGTTGCTTTGCGATTATTAGATGAATACGATCGCGCCGATCGCCAGTGGATCGATGCTGTACGAGTTAAGATAGATGCTGCTGTTGCTGTCTCCGAACATACTTCACCGATTGATGGCGAAACATTTATTGCAGGGATTTTGGATCGTTTCCCAAAATAGCTTGTATGCTGGATTGTTTCTTTCATTCCAAGCGCGATCGCGAGAAACCAATCTCTAATTTTCGTTCTCTGAAACCAACTTTCCCTTTTCAAAAGCGATCGTTTTCCCTTCTCGCGCATCTTGAAGAGAGCGGCGCAATCATGTTTGAAACTGAGGATTATTCAGCATTAAATAATCAATCCAATCATCTTCATCGGCAAATCCAACCAGATAGCCAACTGGTTTACCTTCATAAATCAGAATCACATCTTCTTCCTGAGCCAGCAGCAAGAATTGAACCAAGTCTTTTTGAGCTTCACCGATCTGAATCTGTTTCATCAGTAACCTCCTGAACTGTGAGCCATTCGTTAACTTCAGATTTATGTTTGACAGCCAGAATTAAGACTAACTTATTCTCTGGTTCAACGGTATATTCGATATCATAACCAGACTTACTCCTCCAATTCCAACTGTTTAATCGCTTCTAAAGGTATATCTAGCGCTTCTGCAATTTGTTCATCATTTAGGCCAAATTGCCGTAATTTATCTATTGTTTCAATCTTAGTTTGATTTTGGTTTTCTTCCTGCAAATCGGGAGTTTCCGGCTGACTTTTATTTGGGGTAGGAGTAGAGGAATTAGGGCAATTATTGACGTATCTAATTTGGTTAGTATTTTTAAAAGTATTATTATCGCCAAGATTTATATTCAGATTTATATGTCGTTCTATTACAGATTCAAGATTACTTTTCTTAACTTGTTCGCCAAATACCTCCGATAATATCTGTAAAAGTTCGTGACTGGCTTTCTTAATGTGTTTAGCGCTATAACCATGATTTTCAGCAACGTCAGCATATCTTTGACGATTTAATATTCCTGAGATAATCCTCCGTTGCAAGTTATTTAGATGTTTACCAGTCTTGGTGTAGACAGTTTCATCGACAAATTGCAATATCTGAGGACTGTCCATAGGTGGGTTTTGTGAGATGGGTATGGTTACTATAGCAAACTTTTACCAACTTTTTGCACCTTTGATCAAAATTGTCCATCGGAATTTTAGGAAGATCCAACTTTTACCAACTTTTTTGGCTTTACAGGGTTGGTGAGAGAGCACTACAGTACAAAAAGTATCTTATATTTACTGTCAAAGTGTAACTCTGTAACTTGCCAGAGAATCGGGTATTTAACGATTTTGTGGGATTTGGGTAGAGTTACTGAGCAATACAGTTCTTTAATTCTTTGTTTGCCCCTACCTTTTCTGAGGTCAAAGGCGGTTTAGTTAATAGTTAATAGTTATTAATTATTGTTATTGAGAATTATCGAAATAACCCATAAATAATAACATGGTTTTTTATTCAGTACATTAATAGTAAAATTTGGTCAAGAAAAATGAATCAAGAACAACCTTCAAATAACAATCCAAATAATCAAGTTAATCCACCGAATCAGTCTGAAACGGCTATTACTGAAATCAATCCGACTGAGGTAGTCAGATTTGAACAACCAGTTAATAGTACACCATCAACATCAACTTATACCGAAAAAACAGAGAGATTTAAAACTTGGGTTAAACTGATTAAAGTCAGCGGTCCCTATATCTGGTTGGTTGTAATCGTCGTTGTCATTATCCCTCTAATTGGTCAAATATTTATTGCTAAGGCATTTGCGCCAAACGATACTCATAAAGTCCAAAAACATGATACTGAAGTAGTTTTTAGGCCGGTTGACTGGACTAAAGTTAATGAATCCCTGAAAGCGAACTTAGTTCAGGCTCGTAATAGTACGGAAGAATATGCAGAAAAAGAACTAGATGTCTGGGTTGATGAATTAATGAAAAGGGTTGATAATAGTTTTTTAGATTGGTACTTTGGTTATTTTAATCAGAAGTCAATCGAGTATAAAAGCTTTTTTGTTCAACTATCTGCCGGCGCTGCTCATTTAGTAAATTCAAATAACCCTACTCCAGAAGAAAAAGTTGCTGAAGAAATTACTCAAGATTTTCAGACAGAATTTGCTAACCGCGTACTCAGACCTGAAATTTCGCAACTCAGACTAGAAAGATTAACGCAAGAAACTGTTAATCATTATGCTGATGAGTTGAAGTATACTATTAACAATTTTCCTAATAAAAATAAAAAATATAAAATATCTCAACCTGACTGGGATCGATATCTCAATGAAATTGCCATCACAATTAATGATAGTGAAGGCAAAAGCTCTAGTCTTTCTTTAAAAGTCTTGGCGGGTGGAGGTGCATACTTAGCTCTTAAGCCTTTGGTAGCACCACTTGTCTTAAAAGTTGGTAGTAAAGTTGTGGCAAAAATGGCTAGTAAGCTAGGTGCAAAAATTGCTGTAAAAACGGGTGCAGTTTTCACAGGTAAAGTCGCATCCGCTCTTTTAGACGCTACTGTAGGCGTAGGCATTATCATTTGGGATTTGTGGGATACTAAGCACACGGCTGCCATAGAAAAGCCTATTTTACGTGAAAATATAGCTGCTTACTTGCAAGAAGTAAAAGCTTCTTTACTCAATAATTCAGAAAGTGGAATTATGACAGCAATTAGACAAATAGAGAGTGAAATAGTATCTAACTTAGATAAGTATGTTGATTTATCCAACTAGCTCAAAGATAGAATTATGTTTAACAACAGAACAATCAAGTTAATTGTTTCCACTGTTCTTACAGTTGTGTTAACTTTAGGGGGAATCCTACCAGTAATAGGGGAAATTCCTTCTGCTTATGCAGCCCAGATAATGGTAGATTCTAAAGATATTGCCTCTTCAAGTCTTTCTATCAATTCATCGACTGATTTTAAACAAGTTGATCGTGATCTGATCAATGCACTCAGAAATGCCCATGATAGCACTGAAAATTTTGCAAGAGAAGAGTTAGAGCTTTGGATAGATGACTTGATGAAAAGAGTTGATGATAAGTTTCTGAATTGGTATTTTAATTACTTTAATCAGAAAGCAATGGAGTTTGGCATTCCCTTTGTTTGGATAATGTTTAAGGCAGATTTTCTCAATCTATTAAAAAGCAAGGATGAAACAGGTTTAAATGCTAATCAAATTATCCAAAAAAGAATGATTAACGATTTTCAAAATAAATTTAATGAACTTGTACTCAATCCTGAAGAATCACAGCAATTTTTACTGAAACTAACAGAGAGAAGTGCGCTAAACTATGTCTCAGGACTTGGTATGAAGTTCGCTATGACAAAAAATTATTATAATATTTCAGATCAGGCTTGGGAAAAATACTTAAGCTCTCTAGGAAGTTTGATTTATAATACCGGAAATAGTCAATATAGTCTGAGTGTAGAGGATATCACTAGAAAGTTAACAACAGATACAACAATTGTGTCGACAGCCATAGGTAGTAAACTAGCCCTAACATTTGCAAGTAAAGTGGCTGCTAAGATAGCAGGTAAGGCAGCGGGAGCAGTCATGGCAAAAATTAGTGCTCAAATTTTAGATCCAGTTATAGGTTTAGGTATTGTAATTTTCGATGTGTGGAGTTATGACAAGATGGTAAAGGAATCTAAACCTGCTTTACGCCAAAATATTTTAGATTTTTTTAATGAGATAAAATGGTCACTTCTTAATGCTCCTGAAAATAGTATTATGGCTGCTATTGAAGATGTAGAAAGTAATATTATTACAGCTTTAGAAAGTCGATAAGTTTATTAAAAGCTGAAAGCGAAATTCATCATTGTTTCCTAACCGATGCTTTGATTTCCTCCCATGTTAATACATTATCTGGATTCATCTCATCGTCATCAATTCGGCGATCAAGTTCTCGCTTTTGAGGCTCTGTCAAATCAGGGTAAGCTTGCTCGGCGGCAATACTATCCCAGATTGCTTGCACCAGACTAATTCTGTCTTTGATACTGAGGGCTGTAATTTCATTCAAGGTAGCTGTAATATCCATGAATCGCAACCTAAACACAATAGGAATATGGCTTAAATTATCATACCATAATCTGTTGGTATTACCTCCAGATATTACAGGGGATAGTAGATCGTTAATCTTGGAATAATCGTTTTCGCGCTTCCTCAAGCAACAACCGTTTAGTCGATCGCGATCGCAATGCTAAAAATTCCATAAATTCCTCGTTTTGTTGTAAGGCCACCTGGCTAACTATCGACCTACTTTCAACCACCCAAAAACCTGATCCACAGTCAAATCTAAGGTTAAAAAACTTGGCATTGGCAGATGAATTTCAAAGGCATTCGGAACTTCGCGATCGGCTTCAAAAATAATTCTTTCCCAAGCAAACACTGTAGCATCAGGCACAATAGAACGCCCCCCAAAAGTACACCGCAATTCGGGAAAAGCCAGAGCAATTTGTTCCGTTTCCGCAACCAGATTGATAGTGTTACAAAACTTGAGTTGCAAGCGAGAATGTTTGCCTTGAGGCATAATCTTTTGGTGAATGCGTCCGTTAATAAATTCACTCGCAGGTTGAGTTTCCGGTAGTTTGAGAAAAGCTTCGAGGGTGAGAGAAATTGGAAGTGTTGTCATACTTTTGAATAACCAGAGTTAATCCACATTCTCATCGCAGAAGAAGATATTATTAGCATTCACCTCTCACTCATCGCAAGTAGCCTTTCCACACTAGCATTATGATCCAGAAAGGAAAATAAATGTTTAAATATAAGTATTCCTTGCTGATTTAACACAAACTGAGCCGGCAAAGGCGCACCCAAAGCTTGACCAACTTGATATAATCGAAATACTCGACAACTGGGATCGGATAGCAACGGCATTTTTAAGCCTAAATCTTTAACCACAATCTGACTTTGAGCCTCATCGGTACTCGTAATCATCAATAATTCAATTCCCCTTTCCAAAAAGCTATCATAGTTTTCATTCAATGATTTAATATGGGGAAAACAAAAAGGACAATACTGTTTTTCAGTAAAGATTCGGGTAAAAGCAAGTATCACAGCGCGATCGCCTCGATAATTTGACAGCCGCATTAATTTATCATTAGTAATATCCGGCAATTCAAAGTCTGGCGTTATCTGTCCCTCTTTCAGAACATTGTTAGCAGGAACAGGCAAAAAATTTTGGAAAAATCGCTGATTTAACAATCCCCTAAAATCTGTGGAAGTCAGCATAATAGTTATTTGTTAGTTGTTGGTTGTTATTTGTTAGTTGTTGGTTGTTGCTTATTAAGTGATTAATTGTTAGTTGTTAGTTGTTAGTTGTCAACCAATAACCACTAACAACCAACAATTAACAATTTAAACCGCCGCAAAATACACTTTAGATTTCACAGGGTCAGGATTCATCGTCTTTTCTCCAGGTTGCCAACCGGCGGGACAGACTTCATCAGGGTGAGACTGTACGTACTGAATAGCCTGTAAAGTACGGAGAGTTTCATCAACATTACGACCAAAAGCTAAGTTATTAATCGTCGCGTGTTGAATAATACCTTCCTTGTCAATGATAAACAAACCTCGCAAAGCAATTCCAGCTTCAGGATCGAGGACGTTATAATCGGCACTAATTGTTTTTTTGATATCAGCAACTAGGGGATAATTCAGATCGCCAAGGCCGCCTGACTTGCGATCGCTTTGTATCCACGCCAGGTGAGAAAATTCACTATCAACCGACACACCCAAAACTTCAGTATCCAGATTCTTAAACTCCTCGTAGCGATCGCTAAAAGCAATAATTTCCGTCGGGCAAACAAAAGTGAAATCCAAAGGATAGAAAAATAAGACCACATACTTTTTGCCTTTGTACTCAGACAATTTAATCGTCTTAAATTCCTGATCCACTACGGCTGTCGCCGTGAAGTCGGGGGCTAATAGACCAACCCGGATGGTTTCTGTTTCTGTTTTAGCGGCCATGAATTTTGTCTCCTTAAAATCGTTGTCCAGCTTTTCCCCAAAGTTTCCCTTGAGGTGCGTCTGTTTACACAGATACTAAATTTTACTAACTGTGACAAATTTTACCTCTCCCTGGTCTTACATGGATGGTAATTCACTGTAGATATTTTGAGAACGGCAAAAAATTAGGCGGTAATGGCGTATTTGGTACGTTTGAGGATTTCTTGATTCGGGGAGAAACAAACCTTGGATAACACCGATCGCACGTGCAGTCATACTTTTTAGCACTCAAGCGACAAGGACAGCAAACTCGGCATTTTTACCCAAGTCAATTGAGCAGATCAAGCCAGCTTGAGCGATCGCACTTCCTCAGATATAATAGAACCGCCCAAAATTGAGGCATTGGTCATGGAAGAATTATTTACACTCAAAGATTTGCTGCTTAAAGGTGATATTTCTGGAGCATTAGTCATAGTGGAAGAACTAGAAGAAATGAGCCGCGACGATAAAATTAGTAACATTAGTAGTTATGCGGTGATTCTACTGCTACATTTAATTAAACAACAAGCAGAACATCGTACAACTCGTTCCTGGGATTTATCTATTCGTAATTCGGCGTGGGAAATTCAGAAAAAAAATAAGCGGCGAAAAGCAGGCGGCTATTATCTAAATTCAGAAGAATTGCGCGAAGCGATCGAAGAAGCATATTCTAGGGCAATTGATAAAGCATCTTCGGAAGTAGCAGAAGGTATTTATGATGCTGAAACTTTAGAAAAAATGGTCAATAAAGAGGAAATTATCGATCGGGCAATTGCTTTAATTTTATCAGAAGCTTAGGGCGGATTTGTTCTCAATAATATAAATTTATTTGGCTCTCCCGTGCTTATGGTGATAAAGTAGACTTATAGTTTAGCTACATCAAGGTTTTCAGCTTCCGTTCCGCCTTTAAATTGTATCAAATACTACTTTTTACACCGAGCATCCGGGAGAGCCGATTTTGAGTCATTATACCTGTTTTTCTTGCACCCTTCCACCTTTTTAGAGTCACAAAACTCATACAGCGTTTACTTTTGTAACTGCTTCAGCAAGCCCTACGTAAACCGGCTTAACTAAGGGTTTGACTAGGACAATGCTCAAAAACCCTTAGCCTGCAAGCATTTTCCCGATTAGAACTCCCATTCTGAACGAATTGTAAAGAAATGTAACGGAAAATTTATTAAAAATTGTTGCAACTTCTTGATCCCGCTGTTAAGGTGTGCATATAGCCCAAACTGCGGTAACTCTAAATTTAGGAGGTGTACCATTTATGCCCTACATTCGTCAACACTCCACACGGATGGATTGATTCTTTCTTAGAACATCGATTCAGTAATTGGAGGTACAAGCAATGGAGAGAAATTACTACTTATTTACTGAATCTGAATCTAAGAGTTGAAATCTCAGGAGTCTACTTGCATGAGGCACTTAAGTCAGATTAGTGCGAATCTGGCGGCCAGAATTGAATGAAACTCACAAAGTAATAAAGGCTGTAAATTTGAACCGCAGATCCCGGCAGATAAACGCTGGTTTACACCCTTTTTACTCGAAATGGATTGACAAGTTCACCTCACTAAATGCCAAATCTTCTGCATAAAAAATATCAAGAAGTTTGGCGGCGGCTAAATGCGCGGTGAGAAACAAAAGGAGACTGAATGAT
Source organism: Oscillatoriales cyanobacterium USR001 (assembly GCA_001698425.1). GTDB lineage: Bacteria > Cyanobacteriota > Cyanobacteriia > Cyanobacteriales > Microcoleaceae > Kamptonema. The sequence continues at coordinate 112,891 of MBRE01000074.1, forward strand.
TAAACTTGAAGGAAAAACGGCTCTAGTTACAGGCGCTTCACGAGGCATTGGCCGATCGATCGCCATAGAACTAGCAAAACAAGGACTCAAACGGCTATTTTTAGTGGCTAGAAACCGCAAAAAATTGGCAGAAGTAGCAGCGGAAATTGAAGTTTTTGGTGTGGAAGTAGTGCCTTTGGCAATAGATTTGACGGATTCGGCAGCTGTGAATATTGCGATCGCTCAAGCTTGGCGCGATCGCGGCCCCATTCACCTGTTAGTCAACTGTGCCGGTGTAGCTCACCAAGCGTCTTTTTTACGCTCTCCCCTCTCATTAATTCAGGAAGAACTTGCCCTGAATTTAATGGGAACCTACACCATAACTCGCATCATTGCTCGGCGAATGGCAGCCCAACAAGAAGGAACAATTGTTAATGTTTCTAGCTTAATGGGAAAATTTGCTGCTCCAACAATGGCAACTTATTCTGCTACTAAATTTGCCATTTTAGGATTTACTCAAGCCTTACGCAGCGAGTTAGCGCCGTACAATATCCACGTCACAGCTTTGTTACCAACTCTCACGGATACTGACATGGTGCGTGACTTCAAAACATTTCGGTGGGTAGTACCCATGACTGCCGAAAAAGTTGCCCAAGCACTCATTATCGGACTACAAAAAGATTCCCCAGAAATCTTAGTAGGATGGCAAAGTCATTTGGCTGTGTGCTGTCATCGATTTGCGCCTTGGTTAATGGAATTAGTTTTGAAGATTGCGACTCCAGAACTTGAACCTCAGCCTAATCCTAACGAAAAACTGCGCGAAGCATTAGCGGCATCGCGATAAATTTGAGGTAGGCTAAATTAGGGTTTTAGGCAGGTGTTTCATTCTCTCCGCCCATTAGGTGGGCGAATCTATATGGTGGGCGAATGCCATTCGCCCCTACTAATACCAATTCTCTAAAGTTGTGCAATAGTCTTAGGGGCGGGTTATTTAATATTTTGGCGAATAGCATGGATCTGGGTGAACCCGCCCCTACAAAAACTATTGCAAAGTTTTTTAGAATTGGTATAAATATAGAGGCACTGCGTAAGTCCTGTTATATTATCTCATTAGCTCTGAAGATAGGTGTAGCAACCTAAACTCCGCTCGTAATTTTGCAGCAAAAGTTGTGCTTCAGAAAGACTAATTTGATTTAGCTGTAAAGCCTGTTCGGTTTGCCGACGAATGCTCTCAACTAAACTTTCTGCATCGTATTGAACATAGCTCAAAACTTCTTTCATGGTATCACCTTTGACGACGTGCTCGATTTTGTAACCAGAGGGAGTTAATTGGATATGGACGGCGTTAGCATCGCCAAATAAGTTATGTAAGTTCCCCATGATTTCCTGATAAGCTCCTCCTAAGAATAGGGCTAAATAGTAAGGTTCTCCCGCCTTCATTTTATGAAGTTCTAACACGGGTTTGACATCTCGGAGGTCTATGAATTGGTCAATTTTGCCGTCACTATCGCAGGTTAAGTCTGCTAAAATTCCTCGTTGAGTTGGTTCTTCATCTAGTCGGTGAATTGGCATGATTGGGAAGAGTTGATTAATTGCCCAACTATCGGGGGCTGATTGGAAAACAGAGAGATTAATGTAGTAAATAGAAGCCATGATTTTTTCTAAGTCTTCTAAGTCGTCTGGTACATAATCTTTCTGACGGGCGATCGCTTGGATTTTTTCGCAGCAAGCCCAGTAAAGTCGCTCGGTTTTGGCTCGTTCAACAATTCCTAAATAGCCTAAGTTAAATAGGCTGATTGCTTCTTCTTTAAACTGGATTGCGTCGTGATAAGCTTCTTGATAGTTATCATCGTTAATTGATTGGTAAATATCGTAAAGATTGCGAGGAATTAGGTGTTCGTCTTCGCCTACTGGTTCAGCTATTTCTCTGGGGACATCGCTGGTTCCCAGGACATCAAAAATTAATACTGATTGATGGGAGGCGATCGCTCTACCGCTTTCGCTAATTAAAATTGGTACGGGCAATTTCCGCTCGTCGCAAGCATCTTTTACCCCTGCTACTACGTCGTTGGCGTAGTTCTGCATATTGTAGTTTTTGGAGGCGTGAAAGTTAGTTTTTGAGCCATCATAGTCAACTCCTAAACCGCCGCCTACATCAAGATATTTCATATTAGCTCCGATTTTTGCCAGTTCGACGTAAATGTGGCTGGCTTCGCGGATGGCTTCTTTGATGATGCTGATTGATGAAATTTGAGAGCCAATATGGAAGTGCAAAAGTTGTAAGGAATCGAGCATTTCTGCGGCTTTTAATTCTTCAACGGCACGCATGATTTCTGGGATAGTGAGGCCGAATTTGGCGCGATCGCCTGTGGAATTACCCCAATGTCCGATGCCTTTTGTGCTGAGTTTTGCTCTCACACCTAATACTGGTTTAATTCCCAAGACTTTACCAGCTTCGATCGCGATTTGAACTTCCTCAATTTGTTCGATGACAATGACGGGTGTTTGCCCTAAACGTTGAGCTAAGATGGCTGTTTCTACATATTCTCGGTCTTTATAACCGTTACAGATTAACATTGCGCCGGGAGTTTTTAGCGTCGCTAAAGCAATCATTAATTCTGGTTTCGATCCGGCTTCTAAACCGAAATAGTGAGCTTGACCAAATCTGACTAAATCTTCGACTAAGTGGCGATGTTGGTTGCATTTGACGGGATAGACACCGCGATAGACATTTTTGTAGTTATAGCGGGCGATCGCTTTGGCAAAACAGGAATTTAATCGCTCAATTCTGTCTTCCAATATATCTGAAAAACGGATCAATAAAGGTAAGCCTAAATTGCGCTGTTTTAAGGATTCTACCAGTTCGTAAAGATCCAGGGAGCCGCCGCGATCGCCTTTGGGGGAAACTGTTACATTACCCGCTGCATTAATGGAAAAATAGGGTTCGCCCCAGCCTTGAATGCGGTAAAGTTTCTCGCTATCTTCTATTTTCCAAGAATTTTGTGGTGGGATAGTTGCGTTGGCGTAGCTCGCCGCAGGTATCGCAGTTACGACGGGAATAGCAATGTCAGATTCAGGGGTGGTGGTAATGGTACTCATTAGATTGGACATTAGATGGGAAACCTCGCAGAAATTAGCTGAATAAATAGTGTATATCAAATCTGGTTTATCTGGTTGGAATACCTCTACTAATTTTCTAGGTATTCTCTGGTGAAGCATCTCAATTCAAGCGAATAAACATACTCGCCCGCTGGATACCCGCGTCCCCACCAGTGCTAGTTAAAGTTAGCGATCGCCAATGATCGAAAAATGGTTTCCCAGATAATTCAATCAGTCGTAAAAACGGTATTCCTCGCTCCCATATTTCCCTACTTGACTGCCAATCTAAGTACAAATAACCGTTATTTAACTGAGGTAAAAATGCGATCGCATTTTGAAACTCACTATTCCCCGCCAAACTTCCTAATTCTGAAGCTTTTAACACAGCATCCATCGCCTCTACAGAACTTGTAAAAACTTCATAATTCCCAACAGTAGCACGCACACCCCTAGCTTCAGCTTTAATTACCTGGCGATTAAAATTAGTGCTTGTAGTTAATTTTGTCCAAGCAGAAATTTGTTGATTGTCCAAACTAAAATTACCAATGCTGTAATTTTGACTAGCAGCTATCTCATCTAAATGAGCGATCGCCTTGGTTAAATCCGGCGATTTTTCTGCGACAAAAATCCAATCTGGTAAAGCGCGATCGGGATGCGGTAACAACGCTAAAACATACTCACCATGCACCGACTTAAAAATATCTTTTACTAAATCAATACCCCAATTTACCTGCAAATCAGCTATTGGTTGATTCAGCAATTTTGATAGAAAATTATTGCCCGCAACTTTAGCAGAAATTCGATCCCAGAGATGATTTAGATCGACACTTGCAGCTACAAAAGGACTCGCCGCCGGAATATAATTTAATGCTTTGATAGGTGCGGATTCCAACATCACTAATGGTAATGGTAAATCCTGACCTTCAGGCAATAATAAAATAGATTCAGCCAGCAATCCTAAAGGTTTTACTCCGATAGTAAATGCCAAATTTGTAGTGGAGTTTTTCAAACTTTCTTTAACTTGACGACCAATTTCTTTTTGCCCTCCAATTGTCTGATTTAACTCCGATAGATTCACGAAAGCTACAGCAATTCTACCATTTTTTAGCTGCTGCAAAGCCTGTTGATACTGATAATTATTACTCAGATTCAGATTGGCAGCTTGGACATTATTAATCGCCTCTCGTAATACTTTGGGATGATTAGCAAATAAAACAAAACTGTGCTGATTTGTCGAACCGCTAGGAACGATCGCAGTTGCTAAAGTTGGTGATATTTCTGAAAATAGAGGAGTAATATTGCGATCGATCTGCTTTTGTCGATACATCAATTTTACACCTTTATACTGCACGGAAACCAACTCTTTCCCCGTCACAGATTTCTGCCAGAATCTTTCTATACATTCCCGACTTCGCTCAATATTATCACTTTCAACGGCTAATAATAATCCGATTTGTTGCCCATTACTGCTGTCATAGTCAAAATCATTTTCCGCGATCGCCAGAGTAACTTCATTACCGATCCAAGGTTGAATATCTCGGCTATAGTTTAAACCAGAATTTACCAAGAAGCTTTTTTTAATTTGATTAAATTCAGAGTGAATTTTTCCCTTCTCTTGAGCAGGGGCAAATTTTTGCCCCAAAGCCTCTAATTTATCTGGATTTTCTAAAATTGATAGCATCATCGGCGCATTTTTAGGTATAAAAATTGTGGCCGCAGGCACTCTTGTTGACCCACCTTGCAGCAAATTTAATGGCGTGGGATCTTTTAACCAGTAAAAAGCACCTGCACCTACCGCTAATAAGGCAATAATACTGACAATGAGGAACGAGAAAAATGAGCGCAGTTTCATAATCGACGAAATTTTAGTTAAGTCTTCTAACTCTTATTAGATGATTATAATATATAATGGGTTACAAGTTTGATACAATTACAATATTTTATTACAATATTATTCAGAGTTAGCTCCTTTCTCTAAGCGCATTGAACAGTAAACTCTAATTGGGATTCACAAATACCATGCAAACTGCATCCGTCCTATCAGCTTGGCAACAACTAAGAAATCGTACTATTACCTGCGATCGCGCCTTACAATCCTTAGTAGATGACCAAGGAATTGTGAATTTACAGTTACTCGATCGAGAAGTTAGTTTTCGATTTTTTCGAGAATTTCCCGATAGAAATATTTTACCACCTTTAATTCCATTATTATTGTGGAGTAATTGTTATTATCTAGGTTCTCCTGTGGAGATATCTATGGATACAATTAAAATAATGAGCGATCGCACCTTTAGTAATATCAAAATTATCGCCATTGATGATAAAAGTTATCGCGCCTGGTTTCATAGTCAAAATCTCGACCCCAATCGCATTAGTTCCGCACCATTAGTTAATCCAATTACTGGAGAATTAGAAACCGAAGATGTCAGCGAAACAACAGAACTTTATTTAACAAAAGCCGCCGATCAACTTGGGAGAATTAAAACTTTAATTTCTGGCGCACTAAGAAACCGCGCTAGTGATATTCACTTAGAACCAGGCAAAGAAGGCTTAAGAGTTCGCTACAGAATTGATGGAATCTTGCGAAGAATTACCACCTTTCCTACAGAAATCGGACGCAAAATTGTAGTAGCCTTAAAGGTAATGTCTAACATGGACATTGCCGAAAGCCGCCGCCCCCAAGATGGTAGAATTGGAGAAAATTATGCAGCAGGTCAAGGCTCAGAAATGGGTTTAGATATGCGCGTAAGTATTCTGCCTTGCGTCGGCGGAGAAAAAGCAGTAATTAGGTTATTACCTCAAGAAAATCCTTTTAGCGATTTAGATAGTTTAGGTTTTGCACCAAAGGCATTGAATATATACAAAAGATGGCTACAACAACCGCAAGGAATGATTATTTTTACCGGACCAACTGGTTCAGGAAAAACCAGTACGCTTTATACCAGTTTACTATCAGTTGCTACAGAACACATGAATGTCGTAACAGTAGAAGATCCAGTAGAATATGTATTACCAGGAATTACGCAAACTCAAGTACATGAAAGGGCTGGCATGACTTTGGCCGCAGGTTTACGGGCAATTTTACGCCAAGATCCTGATATTATTATGGTAGGAGAAGTCCGCGATCGCGATACCGCAGATACAGCAGTTAGAGCCGCATTAACTGGTCATTTAGTCTTAACAACTTTACACACAAATGATGCTATTGGTGCAATTCCCAGATTAAAAGATATCGGTCCAGATCCCGGCTTAATTAGCGATGCCTTATTAGGCATTGTCGCCCAACGTTTAGTGCGGCGAATTTGTCCTCATTGTGCAGAACCTTATCAGCCAAATCAAGCCGATTTAGATGTATTAGCATTAGAATGGGAAGAGGCAAATACCTCTGGTTGGCGTAAAGGAAGAGGTTGTGCTAATTGTTTTAACTCTGGTTATTTAGGCAGAGAAGCAATTGTTGAATTATTAGATTTAGATCCTCATATTCGGAACTTAATTTATGAAGGAACAATGATCCAATTGCACAAATATTTGACGGAAAAAGGGTTTACTTCCTTTCGGTTAGCTGCCATTGAAAAAGTAGAAAATGGCGTAACTACAGTGGAAGAAGTCCAGCGAGTTTTGCCCCACAGTGCCTTACATCGTAAAATTTAATTTTGTTATTTGTTATTTGTTATTTGTTATTTGTTATTTGTTATTTGTTATTTGTTATTTGTTATTTGTTATTTGTTATTTGTTATTTGTTATTTGTTATTTGTTATTTGTTTGGTTGTTACCTATTAAATACATAATAATTACGACTGATTTATGTAAGGTGACTATCTCGGCAATTCTCTCGATCGCGCTTAACAACGGCGTGACAAACAGTTTTGTGTAAGTTCCGATCGAAATCATCAAAAAAAACAGATAATTATGTTAAAATTATTTATATTAACAATAACCAAAACAAGGTTTTATGTCCGAAGTAAATGGCGTAATGATGCAATATTTCCACTGGTATATTGCCCCTGATGGCAGCTTGTGGAATCAATTAACAGAAAATGCGGAAAATCTTGCCAAAGCCGGCATCACCTCCCTGTGGCTACCCCCAGCGTACAAAGGCACAGGTGGTGGATATGATGTTGGCTACGGCGTTTACGACATCTTCGATCTTGGTGAGTTCGATCAAAAAGGCTCAATTCGGACAAAATATGGCACAAAAGATGAATATTTAACAGCCATCAAAACAGCCCAAAACCTTGGCATTCAAGTCTATGCAGATGTCGTACTCAATCATAAATTAGGTGCGGATTTGGAAGAAGAAATTGAAGCAACTCCCTTCAGTTTTGACGATAGAAACCGTCCCGTTGGTAACTATCAAAAAATCAAAGCTTGGACGCATTTTACCTTTCCTGGTCGTGCCGGTAAATATTCCAATATGGAGTGGCATTGGTGGCACTTTGATGCCGCAGACTACAACGTTTATAACCAAGGTGAACACGCAATCTACCTTTTCAAAGGAAAAGCCTTTGATAATCAAGTCGATCTGGAGAAAGGCAATTTTGATTATCTCATGGGTTGTGACCTAGATATGGATCACTCAGAAGTCCGTGAAGAGTTAAATCGTTGGGGAAAATGGTATGTCGAGACAACTAATATTGATGGCTTTCGATTTGATGCTGTTAAACATATAAAAGGCGGATTTTTCTCAGCATGGCTTAAATATCTTCGTCAAGAAACTGGCCGAAAATTGTTTGCAGTAGGCGAATATTGGTCTGACCAAATTGAAGCATTACACTATTTTATCACCTTGACTGGTGGAGATGTCACCTTATTTGATGCCCCATTGCATTACAATTTCAGTGAAGCTAGTAAAAGAGGACGTGACTATGATATGCGGCAGATATTTGACAACACTTTAGTTAAAGAACAACCTACTTTAGCTGTGACATTAGTTGAGAATCACGACTCTCAACCCTTACAATCTTTAGAGTCAGTTGTTGAAGCTTGGTTTAAGCCTTTAGCCTACGCATTAATATTATTGCGGCGGGAGGGATATCCTTGTATTTTCTACGCCGATTACTACGGTGCTCATTACAAAGATAAAGGTCGCGATGGCAATGAGTACGAAATTTGGTTAGATAGTCATAAGTGGATTATTGACAAGTTATTATTCGCTCGTAAGACATTTGCTTATGGCGATCAATATGACTATTTCGATCATGCTAATACGATTGGTTGGACACGAATTGGTAACGAAGAACATCCAGGAGGAATGGCAGTTGTTTTAACTAATGGTGGAGATGGAACTAAGTGGATGGAAGTCAAACAAGCTAATCGCACCTATATCGATCTTACCGAAAATATTAGCGATCCAGTTGTCACAAATAATGATGGTTGGGCTGAATTTCGCTGCAAAGGTGGCGCAGTTTCCGTGTGGATACCGCAGTCATCAAGCTAAACACTAACTCATCCTAAATCTGCGACTATTCCCAGTTTTTTAGGAACCACAAAGACACAAAGACACAAAGATTAGCATGATTTTGTAGGGACGGGTTAGCTAAAATCTATCATAAAAAAGTGAGAGATTCAGAAAACCCGCCCCTTCAATATCATTTTAAGATTTGATATTTCTGGCAAGATTAAAGCACCATTTGACAGAAACTTTAATTTTAATTTAATCTCAATTTAACATAGTTTAAAACATCTTAAGATAATATAGGAGGAAAAAATAACATAAGTGAATGTCTTTAATTTGCTGTAGGATTAACACCTAATTTAAGGAAAATCAAGCTATGCAACCATATTCACAGCAACAAATCGCTTTTATGGCTCTAGTAGTACCGACATTAATCATAATGATTACAGGGTGCAATACTAAAGCTTCTAGTAACAATAATCCTCAGCCAACTTCAAGCACTCAAGTTAGTGTTAAAAATGAGCCATCAACATTAAAGATCGCAGTTCTCGTCAATATAAATGATGCACAGAAACAAGAGCAACAACAAGCTTTAATTGAATACCTAAATAAAACTCTGAAACGACCTGTATCTATTGAAGGAGCAAAAGACTACGATACTGCGGTTAACCTCTTAGTAGAAGAAAAGGTGCAAGTCGCCGGATTAGGGCCACTCACTTATATTGAGGCAAAACAACGTAATTCACAAATTGAACCGATCGCGGCTCCTATCAATAAAAGTACCGGGCGACCTTGGTATAAATCAGCTATTATTATTAATTCTGCAAGTGGGATTAAAACTATTGACGATCTTAAAGGTAAGAGGCTTGGTTTTGTTAGTAAACTATCAACATCAGGCTATATGTTTCCGGTTGTTCATCTGTTAGATTTGGGATTTAATTTTGATAGTGACTTTGCCTCCGTTCAGTTCTTTAAATCTCATCCTAACACATTAGCAGCGCTGCTAGATGGGCAAGTAGATGCCGTAGCCGTTGAGTTAGATATTTACAATCAAGCCAAAGAAACTGGCAAAATCAATGATTCTTATCAGGTAATTTGGACATCAGAACCAATTCCTCAATCTCCTATTGTGGTTTCTCAAAAACTACCACCGGAGGTGATTACTGCGTTGAAAGACGCATTTATTAGTTCCCCTATTGGGATGTTAAATTTTGGTGGTGTTCCTTCTAATGGATATACTATAGTCCAAGATTCAGACTACGATCGAGTCAGAGAAGTTAAAAAACAATTAAATGAAAAAATGGAGAATGCAAAATGAAAATTTGGCAAAAATTTTTGGGATCTTCTGTGGTAACGATAGGAATGATTGTGATTGTCATAGGAGCCAGTAACATCATACTAGGAAAAGCACGCGATCGGGTAGAAGAGGCTCATCAGAAAAGCATGGAATTAATTAGTAACGCTCAAACTATAGAGTCTCTCCTGGCGCACCAAATTATTATCTTAAAAGATTTGTTAGTGCTAGAAAATTCTGAAGCCAAAATAGCTGAATATGTAACGGAAAAGAAAAAATTTTTATCTGTATTAGATGAAATGAAAAAACTAAGTCCTGCAACTAAAGAATTAGATATTGTCGCTCGTCGATATCAAATATTCGATCGTTTAGCAACCGAAATTAGTCGAACGGTTATTGCCAAAAATAGTCGCCCTATAGCAGATATTAAGGAAGACTATAGAGCTATTAACGCATTTAACCGAGACATTAATTTTTACACTTATAAGATTATTGGAATTTTCCAGCAAGAACACATACTAGCAGTGAAATCTGGGGAAAATCTTAATCAAACTGAGCAAGTTGTTAAGTGGGGAATTATTATTTTTACTTTGCTAGTTCTTAGCGGGCAGTTTTTCCTAATTCTATTACCTGCTGTGCGTTCCATTAAAAAACTTCAGGCAGGAGTCGCCAAAATTAGAGAAGGAAATTTGGACTACAGATTAGAGATTCAGACTGGTGATGAAGTCGAACAATTAGCGATCGAGTTCAACCTTATGAGTCTTAAATTAGCAGAATCTTATCGCGATTTGGAGGTAAAAAAGAACTCGGCAAATGCGGCTAATCAAGCCAAAAGCGAATTTCTTGCGAATATGAGTCACGAACTCAGAACGCCCCTTAATGGGATTTTAGGCTATGCTCAAATTTTTAAGCAAGATCGTAGTTTAACTCCCAAACAATCTGACGGTGTGAACATTATACACCAATGTGGCTCCCACTTACTTACCCTAATTAATGACATCTTAGACCTCTCCAAAATTGAAGCGAAAAAAATGGAAATATATCCTAATGAATTTCATTTTCTAGCATTTCTTCAGGCTGTTGGCGAAATTTCTCGAATTAAAGCCGAACAAAAAGGTATTACATTTATTAACCAATTTGACCCCGTACTGCCAATCAGCGTGCAAGCTGATGAAAAGCGCTTGAGACAAGTCTTAATTAATTTATTAGGAAATGCCGTCAAATTTACCGACAAAGGGAGCGTCACCTTTAAAGTAGGAGTGATTGAATCATCAACCATAGAAAGCGAAGGAAATACTTTCAATGCCCTCCAAAAAATCCGATTTCAAATCGTAGATACAGGAGTGGGAATGAGTGAAGAACAAAGAGAAAAAATCTTTACCCCCTTTGAACAAGTCGGGGAAACAAAACGCATGGCAGAAGGAACAGGATTAGGATTAGCAATTAGTGCCAAAATTGTAGAAATGATGAATTCTCAGATTCGGGTGACAAGCCAATTGGGAGGAGGTAGTCAGTTTTGGTTTGATTTAGACTTACCTTGTGCCAGTGAATTTACCTTAAAACCTAGCAGTGAATTAAAAGGAACAATAGTTGGTTTTACTGGGAATAAAAAGAAAATATTAGTAGTAGACGATCGCTGGGAAAATCGCTCAGTAATTGTCAACTTATTAACACCCGTAGGTTTTGAAGTAGTAGAAGCAGTTAATGGTGCTGAAGGATTAGAGAAAGTGAATGAATTTAAACCTGACGCGATTATCACGGATTTAGTCATGCCAGTGATGGATGGTTTTGAGTTGTTGCGTCGCTTGCGAAATAATGAAAAGCGCCAGGAAATGAGCGTGATAGTTTCTTCAGCGAGTGTGTTTGAAGCAGACCAATATAAGAGTTTAGATGCGGGGGCAAATGCGTTTTTACCTAAGCCAGTACAAGTCTCAGAATTGTTTGAATTATTAGAGAAACAATTAGGTGTATCTTGGATTTATGCGGAGAGAACAACGGCAGAATCTACTACTAAATTGAAGCCGAATCTATCCCAGGATGAATATTTAGTAATTCCACCGTTGGAACAACTAGAAATTTTGCAGGATTTAGCCAAAAAGGGAAATCTAAAAGCAATTATCAAACAAGCAGAAGAGTTGAAGAATATAGATGAGCAGTGGATACCTTTTGCAGATAAAGTATGTGAAATGGCGAGAGGATTTCAGGAAAAGCAATTGCGAGCATTTTTAGCTGAGTATCAAATTAAATGTTAGGGGCTAAGAAATATTAAAGCCTCTGCTTTACTCGCAGAGGCTTTAAGAAATTCTCAAAAAAAAGACAAATGCGCGATCGCTTTCTTAACCTAAAAATTAGCAATACTGCGCTACATCCTCACCGCACACATCCGCCAAATAGCATAAAGCCCGGAAACGTAAAGCGACAAGTTCATCATAAAGTGGATTGAGCTTGCACAGTGGGGGAATGTGAAATAGCTTACGACCAAAAAGTGAGACGGTGCGCTCAAAGGGACACTGGGATGGAATTAGCTTGCACAGCCTATGGGCTAACTCAGGACTTTTCACTTCTATACTGTCAAGCCATTGGCGTAAGGGGCGCAGAATATCGTGGGGTTGGGGCTGAGAAATTGTGGAGGTACGAACAACGCTTTCTTGTTCAGGAATCCATACCGATATTGCAACAATTTGGTCAGATGTGGTATAGTTAGACACTTTCATTTGTGTTGTTCCTTTTTTGCAACAAGGTGCAAAACCCTTTGTATTGAGTATCTACACCGTCTTGGGAATCAATACCGGATGATGTAGTATCTCCGCTAAATTAAATCGTTTTTTAAATGGTGACTTGAGTTGTAAGCTCAGGCACTCGTTATTTATCTACATTTATCTGCACCTATTAATATTTTGACGCAAATCTGGGAAAAAGTTCCATCTATAAAATCAACAAATTTTTGATAAATTATATAAATCTCTTAAATGATTAGTTTTTGTCAATATGTAGTTTACTATACACAGCTTGCTAATCGTTTTGAGTTAAAATTTCAGGATTTAAGTTTGAGATTTAAAAAATAGATTCGAGATTATAGCATGATATCGCCAACTTCTACCAATAATGACCAGTCAAGTCCTAAACCTTTACCGCTGTCTGCGAGTGCTTTCAGTATTTTTGCTGCGTTTCCAGAGTACAGTCAAGGTAACAGGCTCTACGCTTTAGGACGGTATGAAGTGGCGGCGTGTCACTATGCCAAAGCTGTTGAAATTAAACCGGATTGGCGTAAAGCTTGGTTAAAATTAGCTCAGGCATTCAGGAAGTTGCACCAAAATGAGAATGTGGTGGCTTGTTGCGATCGCGCAATCGCGATTAAACCTGAAGACGATCGAGGGTGGGTGTTGCGAGGGATGGCACTGTTAAGTTTGCATCAATATCAAGCTGCTTTAGCTTGCTTCGATCGAGCAACTCAAATTAAACCCCAAAATTATGAAGCTTGGTATCATCAAGGCCGCAGTTTGGAAGAATTGCAGCAATACCAAAGTGCGACGGCTTGTTATAAGAAAGCGATCGAACTTAAACCTAATTTATCTGTAATTTGGTATCACCAAGGCTGCACGTTATTGCAAGGCGATCGCTATGGGGAGGCCGTTTCTGCTTTTGAGCGCGTGATTAAACTACAATCAAATCATGCTGAAGCCTGGTTTTATCGAGGTTTAGCATTGATGAATAGTCATCGTTATGGGGAAGCGGTAAGCTCATTTCAAACAGCAGTAAAATTACAACCAGAAAATTATCAAATTTGGTTTAATTTGGGAATTGCCTTAGAAAAATTACACCGCTACGCAGAAGCAGTAAATACTTACGATCGCGTGATTCAATTACAACCAGAAGACGGCGAAGTATGGTTTAATAAAGGGATGGCACTTAAACATTTAAGATTAGATGCGGCGATCGCCACCTTAAATCAAGCCATTAAACTTAACCCCAACTCACCTAAATTTTGGATTGGTTTCGGTCAAGTGCTATCATTAGCCAAACACTGGGAAGGCGCAATTACTTCTTTTGATAAAGCCACTCAACTTAATCCTAATTTTCCTGAAGCTTGGCTAGGAAGAGGTTTAGCTTTAGCGGGAATGGAACATTACAAAGAAGCAATAATCGCTTATAGTAATGCTTTACAACTAAAAGGAGATTTCTTAGAAGCTTGGAATCATCGAGGGGAAGCATTAGAAAAATTGCATCGTTATGAAGAAGCGATCGCCTGTTTTGATAAAGTCATTTCTCTAACTTCCGAGTTAGATATTTCCTCGAAAGTTGGGTTTGCTAGAGGTGCAGCTTTAGAAAAATTAGAACGCTATGCAGAAGCGATCGCGGCCTACGATCGAGTAATTAAACTTCAACCTGATAATTTTGAAGCCTGGTTAAAACGCGGTACAGCTTTAAATAAAATGCAGCGTTATGAAGATGCTTTAGCTGCTTTTAATCAAGGAATTGCCATCTGGCCGGATAATTATCAAGTATGGCTAGAACGGGGTAAAATCTTAGGAAAATTAGAACTATATCAAGACGCGATCGTAGCTTTTGATAAAGTAATTCAACTCAAACCAGACAATTGCGAAGCGTGGCTAAAACGGGGAGACATTTTACAAAAATTACAGCGATTTCAAGATGCAATTAGTTCCTATGGAGTAGCCTTAGAAATTCAACCTGATTATTACGAAGCCCTAGTAAGTAGAGAAGAATTAAAAGTCAAAGGCGCAATTACTGGCAAATGGTAATTATGATTAATAGCATCATATTAAAAGCCAAATAGCCACAACCATACAGGAATAGTAAATAACACAGCACCACAACCAATTGCTACAGTAGTTACCGCCAAATCTCTATCTAAACCGTATTTTTCCGCAAACAAAGTAGTGATAAAAGCCGGCGGCATACCCATCAGCAAAACCAACAATAATCTAGGGGGACCAGTAACTCCAAAAAACATTAAACCAGTACCAACAACTAAAGGCGTTAACACCATTTTAATAGCTAAACAAGTCAAGCCCTGTTTGAGATTATGAAAAGAAGAAAGCTTACTTAATTGTATCCCAATCATAATTAAAAATAACGTAATTACTGTCCAAGCTCCCGTCTGCAATATCTTGTCTGCTTGGGGAGGTAACGGCAAAATTCGCACCACTAAACCAAGCCCAAAAGCCCATAATGCCGGATTTTTTAATACTGCCAAAACAGGACCTTTCCAACCTTTAAGTTTAGGTGCAGTACCGTAATAAGCTGCCAGTGCCACTCCAAATATATGAACGCCAAGAGAGATACTTAAATCGTAAAATAAAGCCCAAGCAAAGTAATCAGAGCCTACTAAGGATAAAATAATTGGAAAACCTAAAAAAGCAGTATTTCCCACCATCATTGCAAATAAAAAACTGCCTTGAGTTGGTTTACTCCAAGCACTTTTTATAACTTGTTTAGTCTTGACAAATGTATCAACACTATTAACATTTGTGGAATTTGCTAAACCGCGAGAAATAGCTTGAAGGCGCTCATCACTGACTCCTAAATCAATCCAAATCCAACCTAATCCTGCACCTACGAATAGAGCAGTCCACGCTATTAAGGGAGAGATTACTAGGTATCCAGAGAGGTTGGCACGACGCATGAAAGCAATAATACTAAATGGTGCGCCGCAGAAAAATAGAAACTTTCCTAAGCTGGTAGAGGCTCCTTTGGGTAGGTAGCGACCAAGGATAAATCCTGTCAATACCCATCCAATTAGAGTGGCATAGAGTTTTACTAGGGGATTTTCTAAACTTAGCATGGCTGATTGGATATTGAAGAGTTGCACGAATAAAACTATATACTAGAAAAACTGCCAATTTCCTGAATTAATGTAGCATCTACTAGATATTGTATAGTAAAGTAGTAGGGTAGGTGGCGATTCTGCGAACAATGAGCAAAAAAAGCTAAATCTGTTAATTCATGCTAAAGTTAATGATTTTCAGGGGTTAATGGGGATAGAGATACCTTGTGTACGTCACGCGATGGAGAATTGTCAGGATGGCAATGTCGATCGAGAGGCGATCGCTAATTTGCCCGATAGCAGCGCGGTGATTATTACTACACTCAATCTTTTGCATAGACAGATGGCTTTAGTGGCGATCGCCAGCGATCGTATCTACTGGTAGTCAAGTCTCTATAACTAATTGACAATCTACTATCATTGCAGGTATAATTTAGTCACAAAAAAATCATTCCTCTATGGCAAAACTTGTCTCAGTTATTATTCCTTGCTTTAACGCTGAAAAATGGCTTACAGAAGCCATTGAAAGTTGTTTTAAACAGTCTTATACCCCGATTGAGGTGATTGTAATTGATGATGGTTCTACCGATCGAAGCTTAGAAATTATCAAAATCTACGATCAGAAATTAACTTGGGAAACTGGACCAAATAGAGGCGGCAACCATGCCAGAAATAGAGGGTTTGAATTATCCAAAGGCGAATATATTCAATATCTTGATGCCGATGACTATTTACTTCCAGATAAAATCTATACACAAGTTAATTTTTTAGAGAATAGTAATGCAGATATTGTTTATGGCGATGTCAATTATCAAGAGCATTTACCTAATGGAGAAATTATCCGGGGATCTCTGAATATTTTAGGAATGTCGGGGAATTGTCAAGATGTGTTAGAATCTTTATTAGCCTATGGCTGCTTACCTCCAATTGCCTATCTTTTTAGGAAAAGTCCTACTGTTAATAGCGTTAGATGGGATGAAACCTTAAAATGCGGACAAGATAGAGATTTTTTAATTTCTTTACTCATTCAAGGAGCAGAAATTGTTTATCAACCAGGCGGTTATTCAATATATCGCAAATATGGCAATGTGACAGTTTCTACGTCTAATAAAGCGCTGCTCGTAAAAAATTTTTGTATAATTTTAGCCAAAGCAGAAGCTCAACTCGCTCAAGCGGGAAAACTTGAATCTAAGTATCAAAAAGCCATAGCTCAATCCTATTACTCAATGACTAGAGAATACAGAAAAGATATTGATTTTTTCTGTTATTGTCAATTGATTAGCAAATATATCCTAATGTCACTTAAGTTTTTAAGAACAGAAACTAAAATGGCTATTAGTAAATATAAACTCAAAATTAAATGTTGTTAATGAGGAAAAAATAAAATGCGTAAGCGATTATTTACATTAATCTTTCTATTTTCTATGTCTTTTGGTTTAGTTACTTGTAGCAGCAATAACGAACCCCAAAATCTCAAGGTAAATTCAGAGCCACAAAAAGAGCGTGTTTTCCGAATTTGGTGGTCACAAGGTTTTTTACCAGAAGAGAATGAATTGGTCGCGAGACTAATATCTCAATGGGAAAAAGAGAGTGGAAAAAAAGCTGAATTAAGACTAATATCTCAGGCTAATATTAATGGTGAGACGCAAAAAGCACTTAAGGATGGCAACCCTCCCGATCTGCTTTACAGTCAGACGGGGGAAACTTTGATTCCTACTTGGGCTTGGGAAAATCAATTAGCTGATGTCTCTGATTTGATTAATCCTATCAAGGATTTATACGATCCTAAAGCTTTAGAATCTGTGTATTTTGGGAACAAAATATCTAAAAAGCGCTCTTACTATTCAGTGCCAATAGGAAAGCAGAGAACACATATTTTCTACTGGCGAAATCTTCTACAAGAAGCAGGTTTAACCGAGGAAGAAATTCCCACTAAATGGAATGAATTCTGGGAATTCTGGAAAAAAGCTCAGGATATTTTGCGCCAAAATGGTAAATCAAATATTTATGGCTTGGGTTTAACTATGTCAGATTTTGCGAATGATACTGTAGACTGTTTTGAAAATTTTTTGGATGCCTATAATGTAAAAATTGTAGATAAAGATGGTAATTTATTACTGAAAAATCCAGGGAATCGGGAGGGGATAATTAAGGCATTAAAACAGTTCACTAGCTTTTACAAAGATGGTTATGTTCCCCCTAATTCTGTAGAATGGAGCGACTCTGGCAATAATGTTAGTTTTCTCGAAAGCCAATCGCTAATGACTTCCAATGGTACGTTGTCAATTCCTTTAACGCAGAAGTTGGAACAAAATCAATATAATAAACTCTCTACAGATCTTTATTTTAATAAGATCGTGACGGCAGGTTGGCCAGAAAAGATTGGTGGCGGGGAACTCACTTCTATATTAATTGTTAAGCAGATAGTTATATTTGAAGCTTCTCAACATAAGGAAGAAGCTAAAAGTTTTATTTCCTATTTGCTGAAGCCAGAAAACTTAAATCAATTTCTTAAAAAGGGAGCGAAGGGTAGAGTTATCCCGGTAATGTCGAAGTTTTTGCAAGATCCCTTTTGGAGCGATCCCAAAGATCCGCATATGCCTGTAGCCTTGAAGGAATTTAATCGCTTGACTCGTCCTGGGTATGAAGTATTTAATCCTGCTTACAGTCAGGTACTGGCTCAACACATTTGGGGTAAAACAGTTGTGAGTGTTATTAAAGATGGGGTATCACCAGAGAAAGCTGCGGACGAAGCAATAGCAAAGATTGAAGAGATTTTTGCTCAATGGGAGTGAAGTTAAAGCTATACTGTTAACAGTTAACTGTCAATATTATTTATTAGGAGGTATAAAGATGAAGTTTTGGAAAAGCAGCCTACTAACTCAACTTGTCAGCTATTTTTCGGTATTATCAGTAGTAACGGTGAGTATTGTAGCTTGGGCTGCTTATACTCGTGCTAAAGATTCTCTACAGCAATCCGTTCAAGAGCGTCTAACAGTGGCGACTTCGCTTAAGGAATTTCAACTTAACCAATGGGTGGAAACTCAACGCAAGGATGTGCTTTTAATCAGTCAGTTGCCAGAGATACAACAACAAATAGCGGTTTTACTAACTGTAGATAATTTAGATCCAGCCTATCAAATAGCTATCGAAAGCCTCACAAAATATTTTTCAGATATAATTGCGGTTAAACCAAGTTTGCAAAGCATTCTGATTACTACCAATGGGGGATTTGTCATATTTAATTATGGGGAAAATACTAATAACAAAGGGAAATTTAGACCTTTAGGAGATCCGACAACTTATTTTAATCGTGAAGGTTATAATGCGGTTGTGCCAATTTTTTACACAGCAAAAAATGGAAAATCTGCAATCACTTTTGCTACTCCAGTTTTAGATAAAAGTGGTGTCAAAATGGGGGCGATCGCGGTCAATTTGGATCTCAAAGGTGTAGATGATTTAATTAGAGAAAAGACTGGTTTGGGTAAAAGTGGTGAGACATATTTAGTGGGAAGAACTGGTAGTAAAAATGTGTTTATCTCAGTAGATGGAAATAAGCCCGAATTTGAAAAAGGGATTCAAAGTGTAGGAATTGATGCCGCGATCGCGAAAAATAGCGGTCAAGGTATTTACGTTAATTATAATGGAGTGCCTGTGATTGGCAGCTATCGTTGGCTGACTAATCAAAACCTCGCATTATTGGCAGAAATGAGTCAAGAAGAAGCTTTTAAACCTGCGGATAACTTAGCGAGTGATATTTTGAAAATCGGGTTAAGTTCCTCCTTTGCTTTGTTAGTAGCAGTTTATCTAATGTCACGTCGAATTACTCAGCCAATTCTGGCGATCGCCGAAGCTGCAAAAGAAGTTAAAGATGGTAATTTGAATTCTTCTGCACCCGTAATCACCGAAGATGAAATTGGAACTTTGGCACAAGCTTTTAATCAAATGATCGAACAAATAAAACGTTCAAATGAAGAGCTTTCAAATTATAGCCAAACACTTGAACAGCGGGTGACAGCAGCTACAGCAGAACTCCAAGATACTCTGAGTTATCTTGCCTCAATTATTGACACAATTGCTGATGGCTTGCTAGTCACAAATGCGAGGGGAAGAATTTCTCGATTTAATCCTGCCCTTACTAAAATGTTTGACTTGGAAGATATAGAGTTAACGGGAAGATATATAGAAGAATTGTTTGGCGAAAGACTATCTGAATTAATTGAAAAAACTCAGGAACTTCCTCACGAAATTTCTACGATAGAGTTAACATTGCCAGATGGTAGATTTGCCAAAGGTTCAGGAGTTGCCATTATTAAAAAAAATGAATCAGAGCGTGAAAATGTAACTTATATCGGATCGGTTATTTTAATTAGAGATATTACTGTGGAAAAAGAAATAGATCAAATGAAGACAGATTTTATTTCTACTGTTTCTCACGAACTACGAACACCGCTTACTTCTGTCCTTGGTTTTGCCAAACTGATCCAGAAAAAACTAGAAGAAAGTGTCTTCCCAATTGTGGTGACAGAGGATAAAAAAGTGCAGCGGGCAGTGAAACAAGTTGGAGAAAATCTTCAGATTATTGTTAGCGAAGGTAAACGTTTAACAGACCTAATCAACGATCTTTTAGATGTTGCCAAAATGGAGGCTGGTAAGATAGACTGGAAGATGGAACCAATGAATGTAGCTAATTTAATTGACAGGGCAATTGCTGCCACTTCTGCTCTATTTGAAAATAAAGGACTAGAGCCAATTAAAGATATAGAGAACGATATTCCTGAATTTGCCGGGGATCGGGACAAATTGATCCAAGTGATGATTAATTTGATTTCTAATTCTATCAAATTTACCGATCGAGGTTCTGTAACTTGCAAGGCACAAAAAATAGGGAATACAATTAAAGTTAGCGTCATTGATACAGGTATGGGAATTGCCAAAGATGACCAATCAAAAGTATTTGAAAAATTTCAGCAAGTGGGCGATACTCTAACAGATAAGCCTAAAGGTACAGGCTTAGGACTGCCAATTTGCAAGCAAATAATCGAGCATCATGGAGGTAAAATTTGGGTAGAAAGTGAATTAGGTAAGGGAAGTATTTTCTCGTTCATACTACCATTGAAGCCATCAGAAAAATCTGAAGCTGGACTCAATCAATTGGATATGAATGCTATGCTCAAACAGTTAAAAGGTCATGTTTCCCATGCTGCACTTCTTGGTGAAAAACAGCAAAAAACTATCCTAGTTGTGGATGATGAGCCAAGCATTCGGGAACTATTGAAACAACAATTGGAGGCAGAAGGTTATATAGTCAAGGAAGCAAAAGATGGTAAAGAGGCTGTGAAAATAGCTAAAAATGAACTTCCAGACTTGATTATTTTAGATGTAATGATGCCGGAGATGAATGGTTTTGATGTGGCAGCAATTCTCAGAAATGACCCGATAACAATGAGTATTCCTATTGTGATTAATTCTGGAATTGAAGATAAAGAAAGGGGTTATCGTATTGGAGTAGATCGCTATTTTATTAAGTCAAGTAATTCTGAACTTATGTTTCAAGAAATTGGCTGGCTGCTATCTCAAGGATCTTCTAAAAAGAAAGTATTAATTGTGGATGAAAATGTGTCAGAAGCTAGAAATTTAGCTGAGGTACTGAAAGCTAGAGGTTATAGCGTGACAGAAGCTCTCACGGGTGAAGAATTTAGGAATAAAGCGATGTCAGTAAAACCAGATTTAATTATTGCTGATGCTAATATTTGGCAGAAGTCAGAGATTATGCAAACTCTACGATTTGAAAAAGACCTAGAAAATACTTTTTTTCTAATGTTAGGAGAGAACAATACAGATATCGAAAACCTTGAAAACCTTGAAAACCTTGAAAATATTGAAAAAAATCCAGATATGTAGAAACCCATGAGCCAAATTAACTTTAAACGTCTGGTTTCTCAAAAAGAAGTATTGCACCTAATTAATAGTCTAGTTAGTGAGCTTAATACGCAAATAAGTATTCAAAATGCTGACGGTAAATTATTAATGGGTGAGGCTAGTTATGGTCAATCTCGATATCCTGTGGAAGTGGATGGGGAGGTGGTTGGATGGGTTTTAGGTCCACCAAAAGCGGCGACGATCGCATCTTTACTTACCTATTTAGCTACTCAAGAATTAGAAAAAAAGACTTTGGCTAAAGAAGTCTTGGATAAATATCGAGAAATTAATCTTTTTTACACTCTTTCTGAGAAGCTTATTGCCTGTTTAGATGTGCGAGAAATTGCTAAATTGGTAATTGTTGAAGCTAAAAAGTTGATTCATTCTAGCAATATTTCCGTCATGTTGCTTGATGTAGAAAGCCAAAAGTTGGAGATTGCTTTGGCTGATGGCAAAGAGTGCGAAATTAAAACACCTCTGGTTCCGGGAATTGGCATTGGTGGTTGCGTTTTGCTAAATGGGAAAGCAGAAATAGTTGATAATGTGTGGAACGATCCCCGATTTGTGCCTGGGGAAAATGATATTACTTCTTTAATTTGTGCGCCACTCAAAACTCAAAATGGTTGTATTGGTTTGATTAATATTAGTAGTGAAAGGCCGGCTAATTACAAGGCTCAAGATTTAAAATTTGCGACAAGTTTGGCTTTAATAGCGGCAGCCGCAATTGAAAATGCGATGCTTCATCTCAAAGAAAAATGGATTAAAAATCAATTGGAGCGCTACATTCCACCGCAGTTGGTGAAGGCAATTATTACAGCGAAAGAAGGTGATATTTCTTTGGCTCCGGCGAAGAAAAATATTGCTATTTTGTTTTCGGATATTAGAAATTTTACTACTAAATGTGAGGAGTTGGCTCCCGAAATGATTGTGGGATATTTAAATGAGTATTTTACTCAGATGGTAGATGTGATTTTTAGCCATGAAGGAACTGTGAATAAGTTTGTCGGGGATATGATTGTGGCAATGTTTGGCGCACCGGCTAAACTGGTAAATAATGAAAAGCAGGCGATCGAAGCGGCAATTGGAATGCAATTGAGGCTAAGAAATATGTCAATTAACTGGATTAAAGAAAATTTCCTCACGGGTATTGGTATTACTTCCGGTGAGGTAGTGATTGGCAATATCGGCTCGCCACAACATCTGGATTATACCGCGATCGGTGATGAGGTTAATTTAGCATCGCGTTTGCAATGCCTCGCTCAAGGCGGACAAATTCTCGTGAGTTCTAATGTCTATGAGGTAACTAGGGATGCCTTTACCTATCGCGAATTTGGCAACATCACGGTTAAAGGAAAATGCAAAAGCGTGGATGTTTTTGAGGTAATATATTAGTTAGGAGTTATTTCTTTCCTGATGTTGGGAAAAAAAACAGCAGATATTATAGATATAGATATAAAAAACCATGAGCCAAATTAACTTTAAGCGCCTTGTTTCTCAAAAAGAATCGTTGTATCTCATTCATAGTTTAGTTAGCGTGATTGATACACAAGTTAATATTCAGACTGCCGACGGTCAATTATTAATGGGTGAGGCTAGTTACGGTCAATCTCGATATCCTGTGGAAGTGGATGGGGAGGTGGTTGGATGGGTTTTTGGTCCACCAAAAGCGGCGGCGATCGCATCTTTACTTACCTATTTAGCTACTCAAGAATTGGAAAAAAAGACTTTGGCTAAAGAAGTCTTGGATAAATATCGAGAAATTAATCTTTTTTATGCTCTTTCTGAGAAGCTTAACGCCTGTTTAGATGTAGAAGAAATTGCTACATTGATAATTCTCGAAGCGAAAAAATTGATTCACGCTAATAATATTTCAGTCATGTTACTTGATTTGGAAAGCCAAAAATTGGAGGTGGCTGTAGCTGATGGCAAAGAGTGCGAAATTAAAGCACATCTGATGCCGGGAATTGGTATCGGTGGTTGCGTTTTGCTGAATGGGAAAGCAGAAATAGTTAATAATGTGTGGAACGATCCCCGATTTGTGCCTGGGGAAAATGCTATTACTTCTTTAATTTGCGCTCCACTTAAAACTCAAAATGGTTGCATTGGATTAATTAATATTAGCAGTGAAGAGGCTGTCAATTACAAGGCTCAAGATTTGAAACTGGCGACAAGTCTAGCTTTGATAGCCGCTACTGCAATTGAAAATGCGATGCTACATAAAAATAAACTTAAAGAAGAGCGAATTAAAAGTCAATTAGAGCGCTACATTCCACCGCAGTTAGTGAATGCAATTATTACCGCAAAAGAAGGTGATATTTCTTTGGCTCCGGCGAAGAAAAATATTGCTATTTTGTTTTCGGATATTAGAAATTTTACTACTAAATGCGAGGAGTTACCTCCCGAAATGATTGTGGGATATTTAAACGAGTATTTTACTCAGATGGTAGATGTGATTTTTAGCCATGAAGGAACTGTGAATAAGTTTGTCGGGGATATGATTGTGGCAATGTTTGGCGCACCGGCTAAACTGGTAAATAATGAAAAGCAAGCGATCGAAGCGGCAATTGGAATGCAATTGAGGCTAAGAAATATGTCAATTAACTGGATTAAAGAAAATTTCCTCACGGGTATTGGTATTACTTCCGGTGAGGTAGTGATTGGCAATATCGGCTCGCCACAACATCTTGATTATACCGCGATCGGTGATGAGGTTAATTTAGCATCCCGGTTGCAAGGCCTCGCTCAAGGCGGACAAATTCTCGTGAGCGCCAATGTCTATGAGGTAACTAGGGATTCCTTTACCTATCGCGAAGTTGGGAATGTCACGGTTAAAGGAAAACGCAAAAGTGTGGACGTTTTTGAGGTAATATATTAGTCACTGGTAAACCAAAAACCAAAAACCAAAAACTAACTACTAACAACTAACAACTAAAAATGACTCAAAAAATTCTAATTGTGGACGATGAACCTCATCTGAGGATGCTATTGGAGCAAACATTACAGGAACTAGAAGATGAAGGAGTAGAATTGCTAACTGCGGAAAATGGAGAAGTCGCCTTAGCCACAATTCAACTAGAAAAACCTAACCTAGTTTTTCTGGATGTAATGATGCCGAAAATGAGTGGATTTGATGTTTGCAATCAAGTCAAAAATGTACTCCAGATCAAAGATGTTTATATTATTATGCTCACAGCAAAAGGTCAAGAATTTGACAAGAAAAAAGCCGAAGCAATGGGAGCAGATTTGTACTTAACTAAACCTTTTGACCCTGATGAAGTGTTAGAAAAAGCTCAAGAATTTTTAGGTCTTTGATATTTTTCTTAATTTCTTCGTGTCTTTGTGTCTTTGTGGTTTCCCCAAGTATTAATACTCATTCAATACCTTCTGGGAATTTTACTCGCAGGTCTTGACATCTTCAGTAGTTTGTGCAATCATATTGATTAATGAGTCAACATAGAGGGAACAACTATGGCACGGCAAACAAAATCAGCATCCCAAGTCAAAGCGCAAAATTCCAGCAGCCAAGCAACCTCCCATACTCGGACTAAATTTACTCTCTACAATTTTGCTGGAAATGCCAAGGCATTCTATTTAGTCGATCGCATTAATTTAGAAAGGAAGCCTGATGATATCCCCGAAAAATCAGTAGCTCATAACATCATCATCATCGATCGCTCCGGCTCGATGTATTATGACTTAGAACCACTGAAAACCACCCTAATCAAGCTTTTGACCCTAGATGAATATAACAATTATCAGCTACTTGTGAGCCTGATTTCCTACGCCTCTCACGGCGATGTAACTTGCCATTTTCAACGCATTCCCATTCAAGAAGTAATGCAGATTAACTCACCTTACATTCAGGAAATTCAGAAAATACAGACAGGATCGTATACGGGAATGTCTCAGTCAATGCAACTCGCTAAATCTTTGATTAAAGCAGGTGAACTTACTGCCATTAATTTACACACAGATGGCTATGCCAACGATCCTAGTGCCACTTCAGAAGCCGCAGCCTTAGAAAGAATTTGCGAAGAATTAAAAGGCATGGATGTCTTTGCCAATACAATATCCTATTCCAGCGCTGACTTTAAATTGCTCTCCAAAATTGCCAACACCTTATCAGGGAATTGCATCCGAGCCGGGGAAGTCAAAATGGTTTATAATGCTCTTTACGATACAGCAAAACTATTAGGAATTTCCGTTGCACCGCCGCTGGAAGAACCGTTAATTAACGAATATGATTACCAGGTTTTTGTTTCCAAAACTGCCAAAAAAGTCAACGGTTCATCAACTACTTTAAAAATTTGTGGACTTAAAGCAGACGATGAAGGATGGTTTTACAAATATCAGAAACTTAGTCAAGAAGAGTACGATAAATTAGACATTCCTGTTGCTCAAACAGATGATTCAGTATTTGCTTTTGCCAAAGCTAACTTGGCTAATGGCAATTTGAATACTGCCAAATATGCAGTAGCAAGTACCTTTGATGCTACCTTAACAGAAAGACACGCCAAGGCGTTGACAAATTCAGCAATAGCTGACTTTACAGAAGATTTAGAACAGGCTATTTTCGAGCCGGATGTGCTGCATAGTCACCAAATTGGGAATAGCGTTCAAATCAGCGATAAAATTTCCTTGCTGGAGTTAATTAAGATATTAGAAGAACACAGCAACAGCATTATTATCAATCTCAAACACTTGCAGGAAAACTATCAGCGCCAAGGCTTAAAACGCATTGAAGGCAAACGAGACGAAAATGGCAAGCTAGTCAAACCTTGGCTAAAAACTGAATTTTTAGATGGTGGCGAATACGTGCAGATGGGGTCATTTGCCATCAATCAAAATACGGCTACCATTAATATGCTGATTACCAGAAAAGTCAAGCTGGTAAAAGTGGAAGATGGCACTCAGATTGAGGAAGTAGCGGGAATTTTGGTTAACGATCTCAATACTTTCAACAATTATACGATTGTGAGTGATGGGGAAGTTAATGTGAAGTCGCTACGGATTAAAATCAGTAGTAAAGCCGTCTTTGATTTGCTAAAAGGACGCGGTGTCATTGAAAAAGATGGTTTGCCTGCTGTAGAATTTGACTTCCGTTCCGAGTATGATATTAAGTTAGATAATTTACCGCTAGTACCTTTTGATGGACGTTACAGTAGCCTGGATGGAGTATTTGCTGAACTGGCAGAAATTAAGGTAATTTCTAGCATTTTGTCTGCTCATTTGAAGGCAGAATCTGAGACTTATACTGCGGAACAATTGGAGGAATTAAAACACCATTATCTGTCAAAAAGTTTGTACATTAACTTTCCGACGACGACAGATTATGTGGATTTAAAGGATGCGATCGCCAACGGTTCAGTAGATTCGCGAGTTAGTTTCAAAATCGACATTGGTAGCAAAGATATCCTCAATTTTGGTAAATTTCATTCAGCTAATAAATTTCTCGATCGCCTCTATGAAGTTTACCACAAAGATACTGGAGAAAAGCTAGATAAGCCCACCTTTGATGCCATCTTAGACCAACCGGTGATATTTCGACATAAGACACTTTCATCGCGGACTAAAGTCACCAAAGTTGATGATTTGATGAAACTAATTTTTGATGAGTTTTTAGGCTTGGAAAATAACGGAACCGTTGCCGCTATTTTAGCAAAAGTTGGTGCTGATAGTTTGCTGCGACTTTTGCAAGCAAAATGGAAGGGAGAAGAGGTGAAGCGAGAAGAGTTTGTTGTAGCTTTAGCTAGTGCAAATGAACAATTAGAAGCATTAGCTGAAAAGGTTTATAGAGAGAAAGTTTCGCCGTTAGTTTTCTACATTGGTTCTACTGGACTTATCCCCGACGAAATGGAGGCTAAAGCTGCTACTGCCGATGAAATTGGTGCTAAATATGGGAATTTGCAATTCTCTAAAGATGAACAAGAAGGGATGTTTTTTGAAGTGGGAGATTGCATTATTAGCGTGTATGCTAAGAATGAGTATTTTACGGTAGGGAAGTAGAAATTGATCTTGATAAACGGCTCTCCCGGATGCTCGGTGTAAAAAGTAGTATTTGATACAATTTAAAGGCGGAACGGAAGCTGAAAACCTTGATGTAGCTAAACTATAAGTCTACTTTATCACCATAAGTACGGGAGAGCCAATATCAATAAAGGGATGAGCAAAAGTGAAGCTTTACGGGAAGCAAAAATTAGTTTAATTCAAAGTAAAGGACATCCCTTTTTCTGGGCAGCATTTATACTAATAGGTGATGGGAGGTGACATCGGTTTAATGTGAATTAGAGAAGAAACCGGGTTTCTACGACAATTCTGGCATCCTCACCGAGATTTGGGTAAGAAACCCGGTTTCTCAGGTCTATGCGATCGCGCCATCTACCAGAAAAATATTAATAGGACTTACGCAAAAAAACGGTTTTTACAAATCATCTGGATTAATCCCCATTGACCTCAATCTTTCTGCCAATCTTTCGGCTTTTTGTATAGCAATTTCCTTTTCTTCAATAGCAGACTCCTTAGCAAGTCTTTCTTGTTCAATTTGTTCAATAGCAGACTCCTTAGCAAGTCTTTCTTGTTCAATTTGTTCAATCGCAGATTCCTTAGCAAGTCTTTCTTGTTCAATTTGTTCAATAGCAGACTCCTTAGCAAATCTTTCTTGTTCAATTTGTTCAATAGCAGACTCCTTAGCAAATCTTTCTTGTTCAACTCTTTCTTCTGAAGTCAAAATCCAATCACCATTAGCATTGTACCAGCGCAGCCATACTCTGTAACGGCCTTCATAGAAGCCTTCCCACAATCCTATTCCTAATTCTAATTCCGGTATCCAGAAACGCAACCTGTTTAAAGTTTGTTCGCGGTAACGATTACCAATTAAGCGAAAAACTCTCAATTGATTTGTATAACGACTAAAAACAAAATAATAAGGAATCTGCAAAATTTCCTCATAAACTCGCCACTTAGTCGGTGGTTTATTCGGTTCTTCCTCTGTTAATCCTAAATCTTCATTTTCCGTTCCATCTGATAAAAGTTCAACTACTACTAGAGGACTAATTTTTTCTTGCCACATCACATAACTCAGGCGCAAGTCATCACCTTGGTAAAATCGAGATGCACCTAATACGACAAACCAATCTGGCCTTTTATACCAATTAAAATGATTGGAATCGTAGTAAAGATTCATGTCACTCGCTACGAACATTTGTTCTAGCGGATAGTTGGGGGGACGACAAGTTTGACGCAGTAATTCTGGTTGGAAATCGTGAAATTCATCAGGCAAACCTGGTTCCTCCGGGTTTTCACTGGGTAAATCGTACATTGTCGGAAGCACTTCTGCGGGAGAAGATTGCGAATTTGGGATGTACATTGTCATAATTCGATCGCGGTGCAACTGGTTGAGTAGATTGAGGTGGTTAGGAATATAAATATTGTAGCAACTGTTAAGTAAATTAGAGGGCGAAGCATTCGGGAATGAAGTCTTTGTTTTTAGTCATAAGTTATCGCCCCGAATGCTTCGCCCCTACAAGTTTAGATGGTTCGGGGCTGAAAATCATTAATTGTTCGCCTAAATTACTTTCTTGAATCGCTAACACTAAGGGGCGGCTATCATCTTTTGCATCTTTTGGCAAGGCTTTAAATAGATAAATCCAGCCGCTACGTTCCAGTAATAATCGCCAAATAATCGGCTTTTCGGGGTTAGTAACGATATCGGTTTCTTCGGTTGTGTATAATTTATTAAATAAGCCTCTATCTCCAATAAATTTATAGCCTTTTAGGGGGTTGGGTGGAACATCAAACACATCATTAAGTTTGCGTCCTAATGCTAGGCGGTTTTCAGGTATTACTAGAGTAACAACTGGTAAGGTGGAGTTTTCGCCGGCATCTCGTTGTGCGTCAGCAATGCCTTGATTGCGGGCTAAGTGAAATAACATCAGTAAAATCCAACCTACTATTATTATTTCATCAACGAGCGATCGCAGAAATTCTATGGAGTTAAATTTTTTGGCATTAAATAATAACAGAGATTTCATGGGAGGGTAGAATACCCAGTAGAGTAATTCTATCTTTCTTTTCTCAACATAATGGAATGTTTGCCACAACACAGCGTCTATTAGCTGAAAAATAACTTTGCTTAATATTGAAACTATCCACAAACTGAGGTAAATAGCTATGCCCGTGAAGAGGAATGCCATCGCACTTTTGGCAATTGTCCGGCCATCGGCTAAAAATACCTGGAGGGGAACGATAAAAAATGATTGGGCGGGTAAGTCTAGGGTAGTGATTTCTAGTTGAAAGAAGTAGAAATATGACCAGCGGTAAATCCAGCCAGTGAAGAAAAGGGCAGCACCAACTAAGCCAACGACGCTGGCAAATTTGCCTAAGATATTGGGTTCTTTGGTGGGTTCGGAAGATGGGGACACGGAATCTATTTTAAGGTAGATGAGTTATAATTTTATCAGTATAACAGGACTTTGCCCATTATTCCAGATGAGCCTTATGGGGAAAATGATTATTAAAGCACTTTCATCAAGGTTCGCTATCGCACTTTTGGCAGTAGCAACAGGTTTACTCACGCAGGCGACTGTCGCCAGTCAGGATTTGCAGAGGCGAGAATTGCCGTTTCTGCAAGCAGAGGTTAATGCAGATAAGACACCTGTAAAAGTGGCGTTGCCGACTTTAGCACAAGTGTTTCTGAAGGGCAATTCGTCAAAGATTGGACAGGTAATAGTAATTGATTCTCAGGGACAAAAGTTAGTGCTGAAGCATCAAAGTGGTCAAACTTTATCGCTTCCTTTGGGTCAAGTTGAAAAAGTGGTGTTTAAGGATGGGAATGTGTTTTATAGAAGTGATGGCCGGATGGTGTATCGGGGGAATAGCAATGAACCAGTAGGAAAGCAAGATTCTTGGGATAATATTCCGCTGAATGATTTTAAGTTGGGAGATGCAAATAAAGGTCAAGGAGAGGTGACTTTGGGGCCGCCTGTGGTTGATGAAGATAAGTTAGAGGGGATTCGGTTGGTGGCGAGAAATTCACAATTTGTTGTGGATGAAATGCAGTTTAATTTGCCGAAAAAGACGATGATGATTAAGGCAACTCCTTATTAATTTCCCGCAGGGACATGACTCTGGAGTAAGATGCGATCGCGATTTGTGATAGCGATCGCATATAGCGGTTCTCAATTATATGAGGCACAAAAACGACCCCCCCTAGCCCCCCCTTGCAAAGGGGAGGAACCGGAAAAGCCCCCTTTCTAAGGGGGTTGGGGGTAGAAGCTCTTGTACCTCACCAGACAGAGAAATGCTATATAATCAAAACATAATTGTTCGCATCTATTTTTTATGGAGTTCAAATTTGAATGGGATACTAAAAAAGCGGAAATTAATTTTGATAAACATGGTGTCAGCTTTGAAGAATCATCCACTGTATTTAACGATCCCTTGGCTGTGATTTTTGACGATCCGGCTCATTCTTTCGGTGAAAAACGAGAAATTATTATTGGTTATTCCGACCAAAATCAATTACTTTTAGTTTGTTTTACGGAAAAGAGTAATAATATTATCCGTGTTTTCAGTTCGCGTTTAACTACCAAAAAAGAAAGAAAAGATTATGAACAAAATTCCCCCCATTAATTCTGATTCTTATGAATCGGATGATTTATTAGCTGAATATAATTTTGATTATACTCAAGCTCGCCCCAATCGTTTTGCATTAAGATCGCCCGCTAAGATTACGATTACTCTCGATTCAGATGTGGCTGAGGTTTTTCAAACATCAGAATCAGTTAATCGTGCTTTACGTTGTTTACTGGCAGCTATTCCCAAAAATTAAGCGAAAATTAAGGATAACACTCAGCTTTTACGCGGGCTTGTTTGTAGGCGATTGTAAAATTTCGACGTGATTAACGGTGTCCCTACTGGGAAATTATGGTTTTGGGGGTGCGACATCAATGGTGTTATAATAGGGGAAACTTCGTTTTGCAAAAAGCTTATGGAAACTCTCAATATCAAAGAAGAAGTCCGCAGCTTAATCGATCGAATGCCGGAAAATTTTACTTGGGATGACTTGATATCGGCAATTTCTCTCAGGCAAAATCCGAAATCCGAACCGATTCAACAGGCTGAAATTATTGCTAGAATTGACAGGGAACACGATATCGATCAACCTCAGAATTTTTGGGAAGCGGTTCAGAAGTTCCGGCAAGAAAACAATTTAGAAGAAGCAGGAATTGGGCCAGAAGTGTTTGAGGGAGTCAGGGATAAATAGTGGATACCCACGAGGCTTCTAGTGCTACAATAGGTAAAAGTTCGTTAAGAGGGACATACAACCATGCAAATTAAAGGCATCAAACGGGGTAACATTATCGAAATATCAGAAAACTTAAACATTCCTGATGGTTCAGAAGTTCTGATTGAAGTACCGGAGGCTCCGCGAGGGAGCGATGAGGAAAGAATGAAACGTTTACATCAAGTATTTGGAGCTTGGAAAGATAATACTGAACTGGAGGAAATTTTTGCCGAAATTGATAGAGAGCGGCATAGTTATTTTGGCAGAAAAATAGATTCTTTAGATGATTAGTAGGAGATAAACTGTGTATTTGTTGGATACTAATATTTGTGTAGCACTGATAAAAGGTAATCCCGCTGCTGTTGCTAAATTCGATCCTAAATCTAAGGAGTGCTATCTATCGACAATCGTTTTGGCTGAACTCTATAAGGGAGTGTATTGTTCGCGGCAATTTGAAACAAATTTTAGGGAGGTAAATCAATTTATTAGAGAAATGGAAATTGTCCCATTTGATGGAGATGCGGCGGCAGAGTTTGGGATAATTCAAGGTGAGTTAAAACGTATAGGCAGACCGACTGGGGAATTAGATGCTTTAATTGCGGCGGTTGCTAGAGTGCGTGGAGATATTGTGGTGACTAACAATACTCGTGATTTTATCAATATTCCTGGGTTACAATTAGAGGATTGGTTAATTTGATGAGGAGAAGTAGGTAAGGTTATGAAACGAATCAAAGGCATAAAACGGGGTAATATTATCGAAATATCAGAAAACTTAAACATTCCTGATGGTTCAGAAGTTCTGATTGAGGTGTCAGAGGCTTCGCCTCCTAAAAAACAGCGCCGTCCCCCGCTGTTTGGAAGCGATCGCGAAGTGATTTCCATATCTGACAAATTTGATGAGCCGTTAGAAGGTTTTAAGGATTATATGTAATGAGACTTTTGCTAGATACACATACCTTAATTTGGTTTTTTGCAGGCGATTCTCAACTGAGTTCTATCGCACGGATTCTAATTGAGGATGAAGATAATAATAAACTGTTGAGTGTCGCAAGTGTTTGGGAAATGGCGATTAAGAAAAGTCAAGGAAATCTGAATTTTACTTTGCCTTTTCAAGAGTATATTGAGGAAAAACTCAGTTGGGAAGACTTTAATCTGCTGAATATCAATTTAGATCATCTCAATGCGATCGTAACTATGCCTTTTTATCATAAAGATCCGTTCGATCGCTTAATCGTCGCGCAAGCAATGGTGGAAGGGATACCCATATTAAGTAAAGATTCTGCGTTTGATGCTTATTCTATTAATCGAATTTGGTGAATTATGAAAAGGATGAAACGAATTATTATCAGTGTTTTGGCTTTGGGTGTGTGTTTGACTCCTCTGACTGTGACGCTGATGGTTCAACCTAGTTGGGGGCAAAGTCAAGATTCACGGGTTGAAGAATTATTATTGTTACTTAGACAGCAAGCAGAGCAACAGGAAAGACAAGGACAAAGGCAACAAGCAATAGAAACATGGCAGCAGGTTCTAATTATTGCTCGACAATTGAAGGATAAAAAAATAGAAGCCTTCGTACTCAATGCTATTGGTTTTAACTACTATAGCATCTCCCAACAGCAAGAAGCTTTGAAATATTACAATCAAGCTTTACCGATTCTGCGAGCACTCGGAGATCGTGCAGGGGAAGCTATTATTTTGACTAATATCGGTGCAGTGTATAACAGAATTTCCCAACCACAAGAAGCATTGAAATACTATAACCAAGCTTTACCAATTCTGCGGGAAGTAAAAGATCGTGCAATGGAAGCTACTACTTT
Organism: Oscillatoriales cyanobacterium USR001; assembly: GCA_001698425.1. Classification (GTDB taxonomy): domain Bacteria; phylum Cyanobacteriota; class Cyanobacteriia; order Cyanobacteriales; family Microcoleaceae; genus Kamptonema. The sequence goes on from MBRE01000074.1 coordinate 146,470, forward strand.
GAATAATATCGGTGAAGTCTACAATAGCATCGGACAGCCACAAAAGGCATTGAAATACTATAATCAATCTTTATCAATTTGGCGGTCAGTAGGTAATCGCGCAGGAGAAGCTGGTACTTTAAATAATATTGGTTTAGTCTACAACAGCATCTCCCAACCACAAGAAGCATTGAAATACTACAACCAAGCTTTACCAATTAGGCGAGAAGTGGGCGATCGCGCGGGGGAAGCTGCTACTTTGATTAATATTGGTGTAGTGTACAACAGCATCTCCCAACCACAAGAAGCATTAAAATATTTTAACCAAGCTTTACCAATTATGCAAGAATTGGGCGATCACTTTGGGAAATCTGTTACTTTGAATAATATTGGTGGGGTCTACTACAGCATCGGACAGCCACAAGAAGCTTTGAAATACTATAACCAAGCTTTACCAATTATGCAAGAATTGGGCTTTCGCGCGAGAGAAGGTACTACTTTGAATAATATCGGTGCAATCTACATAAGTATCGGACAGCCACAAGAGGCATTGAAATACTACAATCAAGCTTTGCAAATTAACCGGGAAGTGGGCGATCGCGCCGGCTTTGCTACTACTTTGAATCATATTGGTTTAGTCTACGATAGCATCGGACAGCCACAAGAAGCTTTGAAATACTATAACCAAGCTTTACCAATTCTTCGGGCAGTGGGCGATCGCGCTATGGAAGCTACTACTCTTAATAATATAGGTGCAGTTTACGATCGCATCGGACAACCGCAAGAAGCTTTGAAATACTATAACCAAGCTTTACCAATTAATCAGGAAGTGGGCGATCGTTTTGGGAAAGCTGCTACTTTGAGTAATATCGGTGGAGTCTATGACAGTATTGGACAGCCACAAGAGGCATTGAAATACTATAACCAAGCTTTGCTGATTACCAGGGAAGTAAGCTATCTCTCTGTGGAAGCTACTATTCTGAATAATATTGGTACAGTGTACAGCAGCATTTCCCAACCACAAGAAGCATTGAAATACTATAGCCAAGCTTTACCAATTCTTCGGGCAGTGGGCGATCGCGCTATGGAAGCTACTACTTTGAGTAATATTGGTGCAGTCTACAAAGATACGAATAAACCCACAGATGCCATCAAAAATTATGAGCAATCCGTCAATATCACCCTAAAAATTCGGAGTGGTTTACAGCTAGAAAATCGCAAAAGTTTTTATTGGGAGTACGGAGCAAAAGCGATCGCCCTCACCTCCCTTCTCATCGACCAAAACCAACCCGATCGCGCCTTCCAATGGGTCAACCTCGCCACCACAGCCGACCTCGCCGACTACACCCGCCTCATCAACGCCAAAGTCAAAAACCCAGAAGCACAGAAATTAATTGACCAGTGGAATCAAAGAAGTCAGCAAATTCAATCCTTATCTCGCCAATTACAAGATAAATTTTCCGACCAACTTTCCCAACAAATCAATCAACTTCACGAAGAAAACAGCAAACTAGCAGAAAAAATCCGCCGCGAATTCCCAGAAGTTGCCGAACTCTTTGAAACCACACCCCAAGACATCACCCAACTCAGATCCAGCATCCCCCCAGAAACCGTAGTCATTCAACCAGTCTTACTCACAAACGTCACAAATGTCCCCAATACTATCGCCCTATTTGTCATAACAAAAGACAGTTTAAGCGTAAAAAAAATCCCAATTGACCCCGCAGAATTTGATAAACTCCTCACCGAATACCGCGAACAACTGCAAAACTATAAAGACGGCAGCATCATCGTAACTCGCCGCAAACTCTACGACATCCTCATCCGCCCCGTAGAAGACCAAATCAAAGCATTTTCTCCCAAACAATTGAGCATAATCGCCACAGGAAAACTGCGGTACATCCCCTTTGAATCACTCTATGACAATGAAGCAAAAAAATACCTAATCGAGAAATATCCCATCAACTATCTCACCCGCATTTCTACAAAAACAAATCCTGATTCATCCCTACCAGGTGGCGTATTAGCATTAGGAAATCCCGTTCCCCGCGCTCCGCAAAATCTACCCGGAACCGAAGCCGAAGTCAAAACCATTACCCAATTTTTACCAGGAAGTGTCGCCTATATTAACAATAATGCCACCCTTGCTCAATTCAAAACCCAAGCACCCCGTTTTCCCTTTATACACTTAGCAACTCACGGATGTTTTCAAAGCGGCGGCTGTAAAAATTTAGGCATGGCTGAAGGTACATTGCTATTTGCTGACAGTACATTAAATATAGCCGATGCCGCTTTATTAGGCCTAGAAAATACCCGACTTCTCACCCTCAGCGCGTGTCAAACAGCCCTGCAAGCTAATTCTAATGGTGAAGAAATATCGGGAGTTGCCTATATATTTGAGCGTGCGGGTGCGAAAGCAGTGATGGCGACTCTCTGGAGTGTTGAAGATCAGGCAACTAAGGAATTGATGATTGAATTTTATCAGAATATCAATAAAGGGATGAGCAAAAGTGAAGCTTTACGGGAAGCAAAAATTAGTTTAATTCAAAGTAAAGGACATCCCTTTTTCTGGGCAGCATTTATACTAATAGGTGATGGGAAGTGACATGAGTTTGATGTGAATTGGAGAAGAAACCGGGTTTGGAATGGTGCGATCGCGCCATCTACCAAAAATATTAATAGAACTTACGCAAAAAAACGGTTTTTACAAATCATCTGGATTAATCCCCATTGACCTCAATCTTTCTGCCAATCTTTCGGCTTTTTGCATAGCAATTTCCTTTTCTGCAATAGCAGACTCCTTAGCAAGCCTTTCTTGTTCAACTCTTTCTTCTGAAGTCAAAATCCAATCACCATTAGCATTGTACCAGCGCAGCCATACTCTGTAACGGCCTTCATAGAAGCCTTCCCACAATCCTATTCCTAATTCTAATTCCGGTATCCAGAAACGCAACCTTGTGGTTAAAGTTTGTTCGCGATAACGATTACCAATTAAGCGAAAAACTCTCAATTGATTTGTATAACGACTAAAAACAAAGTAATAAGGAATCTGCAAAATTTCCTCATAAACTCGCCACTTAGTCGGCGGTTTATTCGGTTCTTCCTTTGTTAATCCTAAATCTTCATTTTCCGTTCCATCTGATAAAAGTTCAACTACTACTAAAGGACTAATTTTTTCTTGCCACATCACATAACTAAGGCGCAAATCATCACCTTGGTAAAATCGAGATGCGCCTAAGACTAGAAACCAATCCGGTCTTTTATACCAATTAAAATGATTAGAATCGTAGTAAAGATTCATGTCACTCGCTACGAACATTTGTTCTAGCGGATAGTTAGGAGGACGGCAAGTTTGACGCAACAATTCTGGTTGGAAATCGTGAAATTCATCAGGCAAACCTGGTTCCTCCGGGTCTTCGCTGGGTAAATCGTACATTGTCGGAAGCACTTCTGGGGGGGAAGACTGCGAATTTGGGATGTACATTGTCATAATTTTATTACAGGACTTACGCAAAAAAACGGTTTTTACAAATCATCTGGATTAATCCCCATTGCCCTCAATCTTTCTGCCAATTTTTCGGCTTTTTGCATAGCAATTTCCTTTTCTGCAATCGCAGATTCCTTAGCAAGTCTTTCTTGTTCAATTTGCTCAATAGCAGACTCCTTAGCAAATCTTTCTTGTTCAATTTGTTCAATAGCAGACTCCTTAGCAAGCCTTTCTTGTTCAACTTTTTCTTCTGAAGTCAAAATCCAATCACCATTAGCATTGTACCAGCGCAGCCATGCTCTGTAACGGCCTTCATAGAAGCCTTCCCACAATCCTATGCCTAATTCTAATTCCGGTATCCAGAAACGCAACCTTGTGGTTAAAGTTTGTTCGCGGTAACGATTACCAATTAAGCGAAAAACTCTCAATTGATTTGTATAACGACTAAAAACAAAATAATAAGGAATCTGCAAAATTTCCTCATAAACTCGCCACTTAGTCGGTGGTTTATTCGGTTCTTCCTCTGTTAATCCTAAATCTTCATTTTCCGTTCCATCTGATAAAAGTTCAACTACTACTAGAGGACTAATTTTTTCTTGCCACATCACATAACTAAGGCGCAAATCATCACCTTGATAAAATCGAGATGCGCCTAAGACTAGAAACCAATCTGGTCTTTTATACCAATTAAAATGATTAGAATCGTAGTAGAGATTCATGTCACTCGCTACGAACATTTGTTCTAGGGGATAGTTAGGGGGACGACAAGTTTGACGCAACAATTCTGGTTGGAAATCGTGAAATTCATCAGGCAAACCTGGTTCCTCCGGGTCTTCACTGGGTAAATCGTACATTGTCGGAAGCACTGCTGCGGGGGAAGACTGCGAATTTGGGATGTACATTGTCATAATTTTACCGCCGTGCAACTGGTTTAGTAGATTGAGGTGCAACTGCTTGAGTAGATTGAAGTGGTACAGGAATATCAAGATTATAGCAACAGCAATACCTCGATCGCCAACTACTAACTCACGCTCTGGTCAATAATCCCAGCCCCCAGCCCCTAGTAGCCCTAAAAATAAAGTTTTGTAAAGATTTATATAAATTTAAAAAGTGATCGGGAACCAACATCAAAGGTGATGAAGATTATCTTACCTTCTGACGAGAGTCACCCTGTAGTAGCAGGTATTTTATCTATACTAACTATTAAACACAGAGAAGCAACTATAGCGGCAATGCTTCGTCTGAAAACAGGGGCATTGACAGAATAAACCGCCGCTAAACGCAGCATCTTGTTACCCGAAGCAACTGAGATAATTACTATGCCAGCCACCTCTTTTTACGCTGATGCCGAATACGACGAGCAATTGCAAGCAAATCCCTTGCAACCCGACGTAGTGGAGGGCGATGCCGAGCAAGCTACAGACGAACTCCAAGAAGATGATATGGATACCTTGGATGGGGAAGCGCCAAAATCACCTTATGCGGCAAGTCGCCACACTACCGATTTGGTGCGCTTGTACCTGCAAGAAATTGGTCGGGTTCGTTTATTAGGCAGAGATGAAGAAGTTTCAGAAGCCCAAAAAGTCCAACGCTACGTTCGCTTGTTGGAGTTGCGAAATGCAGTAGCACAGCAGGAGGAAGGGCTAATTCGTCGATATGTTGAGTTAGTTGAGGCACGCGATCGCTTAGCCGCTCATTTGGGTCACAGTCCATCCCTGGAACGTTGGGCGACAGCCGCAGGCGTGGCTGAAGTATCCGAGTTGAAGCGGATCGTGGCTGAAGGTAAGCGAGCTTGGGCAGCGATCGCCGATCTAAGCCTGGAAGATTTAGATGAAATGATTACTCAAGGGATCGAAGCTAAAGATCACATGATCAAGGCAAACTTGCGCTTAGTCGTGTCTGTAGCCAAAAAATATCAAAATCGTGGCTTAGAACTTCTGGATTTGATTCAAGAAGGGACTCTGGGATTAGAAAGAGCAGTCGAGAAGTTTGACCCAACGCGAGGCTACCGATTCAGCACTTATGCTTACTGGTGGATTCGTCAAGGGATTACGCGGGCGATCGCCACCCAAAGCCGCACAATTCGTCTCCCCGTCCACATTACTGAAAAACTCAATAAAATCAAAAAAGCTCAACGGAAAATTTCTCAAGAAAAAGGTCGCACGGCAAGTATTGAAGATATCGCTACTGAGTTGGGGATGAGTGCTATCCAAGTACGAGAAGTCTTACTCAGAGTACCGCGCTCTGTTTCTCTGGAAACCAAGGTAGGTAATGAAAAGGATACTGAGTTAGGAGATTTGCTGGATGACACCGAAAGCGTTTCTCCTGAAGAAATGCTAATGCGTGAAGCTTTAAACCGCGATTTACAACAACTTCTGGCAGATTTAACCAGTCGAGAACGAGATGTAATTCTGATGCGGTTTGGTTTGGGAGATGGACATCCCTACTCCCTAGCAGAAATTGGCAGGGCCCTTGATTTGTCACGGGAACGAGTACGCCAAATTGAAGCGAAAGCTTTGCAAAAGTTGCGTCAACCGAAGCGTCGCAACCGAGTACGGGATTATTTGGATACTTTGACATAACACAAACTTAGTTTAGTACAGATAACAGGTAGGGACACAGCATTGCCGTGTCCCTACTGCTCTTTTTTGTTTATAAAATCTTAATATCTAGTTACCACTAATTCTCAATAAGCTTTAATACTTGAAAATTTAGAAAATTATTGTGTATGATTGTCAATAGCCAGAGTTTCTTGAAAAGCTGATTATGGTACTTTACACAGCAACATCATTTAAGTCCGAACTTAACGACAAAGGCTGGCGGATGACTCCTCAGCGGGAGACTATTTTGCACGTCTTTCAAAATTTGCCAAAGGGCAATCACTTAAGTGCGGAGGATCTTTACAATGTTTTACAAAATCGCGGGGAAAGGATCAGTCTGTCTACTATTTACCGGACTTTGAAGTTGATGGCAAGGATGGGTTTGTTACGGGAGTTGGAATTGGCCGAAGGTCATAAACATTATGAAATAAATCAGCCTTATCCCCATCACCATCATCACCTTGTCTGCGTTCAGTGTAATAAAACTATTGAGTTTACTAATGACTCGATTTTAAAGATTGGGATGAAGCAGTCTGAGAAATCGGGGTTACACTTGTTAGATTGTCAGTTAACGATTCATACAGTTTGCCATGAGGCTTTAAGGATGGGATGGCCGTCTTTGCTGTCGAGCAATTGGTCTTGTCCCAGGGCGATCGCAGATGCAGCACACGCAGATGCAGTACACTTAGATGAGGAATAAAATTGGATCTTGAAATGTTTAGATGAAGAAAGATTGTCAATTTAATTAAGACTTACGCAAAACTCTTTGTAATACTACCTTCTGGATCGTAAGTTTACTACATACAAAGGTAGCGTTATCTAAATTTATGCGTAAGTCTCAATCTAAAAATCTGCTTCCAAAACCTTAAATTGACTATCAAAATTATCTATATCCAAGATTAGAAGCAGGATACAAGGGAGTACCATAACGAATAGCCTGATTGCTGACAATAGTATTTCGTAAAAGATATTGTACAGCGGGGGTGGCAATTCCATCAGGATATCTTCCTACATATTGCTGAAACTGTTTGAGCGCAGATTCAGTATTATCCCCAAATACTTCATCAATAGCACCGGGGTTAAAGCCTAACCTTGCTAATTGAGTTTGGAGTTGTCCAACTAAATTACCTCTACTGCCTTTTCGCAGCGTGAAAACATCTAAAGATTGTCCAGGGATAGGTCTTGGCAAAGGGGAAGGAATGGGAGGAGAAGCATAGGAAATTTCCGAGATCCCCTGATTTATAGCAACTTGGGTATAATAGTCAGCACAGCCTGTTGGAGTGAGATTGTTAGCTTGCTGGAAGCGGGTAACGGCACCAAGAGTGCGCTCGCGATATTTACCATCAACAGCACCATAAAAGTAGCCAAGAGCTTTTAAATATTGTTGAAGATTGCGTACTTCCAGTCCTTTGTCTCCAAAACGCAACCCATAACAAGGTATGATAGTTCTAGGTTTTTCTGGAGACGGTGGATTAGCAACTATTATACGAGTTCGTGGATAAGAACCCAAACCCAGATAATAGAGAGTTAAATCGTCAGCAATACCAGTAGGCCGAAGCCCATAAGCTGCATAGGCTCTCTGGAACTTTTTAACTGCATCCTCAGTAATTTGACGATAGCGAATGGTTGTTCCTTGGTTTTGAGGAAAGTAACCCAAATCTTTTAATCGCTGCTGAAGCGTTCTCACCTGTTCGCCGTTGTCTCCTAGTTTAAGAGCGGCACTTGCCGAACTCGCTACACTTAAAACCGATAAGACTAAAGCCACAGACAACAAACGGATATAAGCCTGACTAGATAGCTTTTGCCAGTTCAATCCATCTAAAAATACCAGTTTCTTAGGGTTTTCCCAGGCAAAAGCAACTTCGATGTAAGCATAAAAATCCATAAATTTTCCTGCAAAAATTTAGTTAAAGGATACCTGCCAACTCAAAAATACAGGTTTTTGAGTTGCTATTTATGTATCAACATCTTGCCCTACTTTTTATGCAGTAAAATCTATTTTTGTAAAAAAACTTTACATATCCTGCCCCTAACTCCTAGTCCCTTCTTTTTGTAACATTCGCCAATCCCCGATCGCCTTCTGCGGCCACAACCAATTCTGACTCAGCGAATTAGGCGTAAAACTCTCCGCATCTTGCGCCATCACCTGTCGGCGTAGCGAATTCGCCTCATTCAACAAATCCATCCGTTGCTGAGGCGAAATCCCCCGAGCTTGCGCCTGCTGCATCCTCACCAAACCCAAACCAGCTAATGCAGTCAAAGCCTCCTTAGAAGAGCTTTGTTGGTGCACAGAAGAATCTTCTTCTATTACCCTAGTCCCCATTCCCCAGTCCTCAGTCCCTTCCTGATGATTTTCCATCAAATCCAATACCTCCAACCAAACTTGATAAGCTTGATTGAGATTCCCTTCCAAATACAAAGCAAAACCCAAAGCATTACGGTATTTCAGCGACTCCGGGCGGTCTTTAACAGCACTTTCCCAATAACGCCTAGCATCGTCCACACTATACTTATTATTATTTTTATTAGATTGGATAGACTGCCAAGCCAATCGACCCCAAAGAAACTTAATTTCTGGCGTTTCCCGCACTGTTGGTCCGGCAGCAGAAAGCGCTAATTCGGCTTGTTGCAAAGCTTGGCGGCGTTTAGCATCTAGTAGTTCCTCTACGGCTTGCTGTCCCTGAGAAATCTTACCTTGATTAAACATTTCGATCGCGATCGCCTGCACCTGAGAACTACTAGCCATCTTCAAATTTACCGCAGACACATCATCTCGAAAAACCCTTGAAACCATCGGAGATGGCGAACCGATCGGCAAAAATTCCCCCGGTTTCGGACCTCGGTTTTGCCACAACCAAAAACCCAACACCATCGAAGTCAAAAAGCCTCCAGGAAAAAGACAATATCTCCAAAAAATAGATTTTTTCTGAGTTTTTTTGACTACTTTTGACGGTGGTTTTAACCGACTCTCTTTAGGCCGATTATTTTGTTTCTTCAAGGAAGAAGGGGAAACAGCAGATTTTTCTTGTTTTCTTTCTCTAGTCTCTTGTTCGGTTGACAAATTCCCCTTACCTAATTCACGCCGAAAATTAGCAATTAAAACCGAATTGTGCCGATCGTCCCACTCATCCTCATCTGTCACTGCACCCACCAAATCCTCAACATCCCCATTAAACCGCAAACCCTGAGATGTTAGCGCCATTGATTGACCCTCCCGCAGTACCGGGAAAGAAGGGAGATAGGGATTTTGGCGTGGGGAAGAATTTTCTTCTTCTTTTTCCCTAGCTAGTCCCCAGTCTCTAGCCTCTGGTTTTCCGTTGAAATAACCATCAAACTCAAGATCCAAGTAAAGAATAGGCAAAGCCCAATATAACTCTTGAGAACCATAAGCGGAAATTAAACCTGCCCTAGCTCGACTCAAACTCAAATCCACCGGATAACCTTGATTTAGATTGCGGTAAAATAACCGCGTCAGAGTCAGAGCTACTTCATCAGGAATTCGTTCCGCCATCGCCAATACTGCTGGAATTCCTCGCTTTACTAAAGCTGCGGCTAAGTTGCGCTCTGTTGCTTCCGTATCGGTAATATCGCTGGATGCACTACGGCAAGAATTAAATACAGCCATGAGAATGCCGTTATTAGCTAATAAGCCTGCTAAGTCATCGCCGCTTAATGTTTCTGTTAAACCAGTTCTACCACTAACTAAGTAGAGTTCCCCACCTCTAGCGGCTAAGTTACTGTGACCGGCATAGTGAAAAATTTGATATTGTCCCTGTTCTAAAGTTTGGGTAAGTTGTTCGCGATCGGGCTGTTCTAAAATAGTTAGCTCAATCTGTGGGATAGACAAATTACTTGATATTTTCCCATTGGGACGATTTTGGAGTTCCTGCTGTAAGTGTAGGGCTTCTCGTTTGAGTTGTAGAGCCTCTTGGTCAGTGGGAGCCGCGATCGCCATTAATATTTTTAACGGCTGTCCCGGCGCAATAATTCGGCTCTGAGGTCGCAAATTCACTCCTGGCTGATAGCGAGAAAAAACTACATCAGTACCCGTAGCCAAAGGGCGATCGCCTGCGTGCAACACCTCCCAAGGCAAACGCCGCAAACGCGCTCCCTTGAGCCCCAAACGTAATTGTATGCGCTCCTGACGATGTTGCGCGATCGCTTGAGCATTCATCCAACTATCTCGGAGATTTCCTTGAAATAAACCATTGTAAAGCTGTTGACCCAGCGCCGCCAAATTTGGACGAGGGATATCAAGGGAACTCAAAATATTTTTTTCTCCTCTACCTCTCTGTCCCACCACCGATACAGGCTCTAATAAACTCAGTAAAGGATCGTTCATCAATTGACGAGCTAGAGCCAGCCACTCTTCTACTGGCAAAGTCACCAACTCTTCTGCAAGTAACACTCCGGGTGCAACTCTTTCGGTTCTGACGAGATATTCGTCACCCCTGACTGGGGTTACAGATAGCAAAAATTCTTGGGTCACAGATTTAGTGCCCTCCTGTTTAAGTCCTGAATTACCTTTTTTCTAATAGCCTGCATTAGAAATTGCTAAGCCTCTCGAAAATAGAGTTTCTGAATTCTTCTCCTGCGACGTGGGAAATTCAGAAAAATCTCCTGAAAATAGACTAATTTTTTTAATTTTTAATTTTTAATTTTTTCGATTTGCTATTATATATTTTGTATAAATGTATAATATTTAGTTGTGGTGATAGATTAACTATCAATTTGTGGTATTCTGCTTAAAGGTCAGCATAGTTTGATGCTCAACATCAACTAGCAGCAAAAAAGCTCTATTGACCATCTTCAAGGTAAATTTAATTTCCTTGTTAGACGATAAGGACGCTTAATTTGAGGTATCCGTAGGTAAAGATACTGCGATCGCAATGATTTTAGATAATTTTACTGAGGTCGGGTGCTCCATCAATATAAAAATTAGCGATCGCCAGCTTAAAAAACACAATTAAATACTTAAGCAATTTTAGGACAATCATTCTAAAAACTTAAGTAATATTTACATAAAACAGTTAATTGTTGTTAACAGTTAATCTTAATATTTCCTATTTTTTCTGTTTAAATTGAAGCAGGAAACAAATTTTTTGTCTTAATTTTTAAGTACATTAACTAGCATTAAATTCGGGAAAATCTTGTGCAAATCAAGGAACAAATAAAAAGCCTAAACGTCGACATAACAAACCCATAACAATAATGAAAAAGCATAGGTAAAGTTTTCCAAATTCCCAGGAAAATCACTTGCTATTCACGATCGATGGGTTTTAATAGAAGAGATACCCGCTCAGTTTGACCTAATCGTATTGCGTTCAATCAACTACTTTGTTCCCAGGAAAAAACTATGGCAGACGAATTGCTCGACATTGGTAACGAAAAAAAAATCAAAACCATCGTCACCGACGATGCCATCATAGGTACTGATGACGATGATGACATCAATAACGAAGGCAGTGGCAAAAAGAAAAAGATATACGGCGGCAAAGGCAAAGATAAGATCAAAGGATCGGACAAAGGCGATGAGATTTACGGCGGTAAAGGTGACGACGACTGCAAAGGCGGCAAAGACAAAGATAAAATCTATGGTGGTCGAGGCAATGATAATTGCAGCGGCGACGATGGAGATGATGAAATAAGTGGTAATGAAGGGGATGATAAAATTAGCGGCGGCGCTGGTAAAGATAGCCTCTTCGGTGGTAAAGGCGATGATCAATGTGATGGTGAAGACGGAGACGACAACATTTCTGGTGATACCGGCAACGACTCCCTCACCGGTGGTGCCGGCAACGATTCCCTCACCGGTGGTGTCGGTAACGACACAACAGTAGGCGGTACAGGTAACGACACCCTCGACGCTGGTGAAGGCAACGACAGTCTCGACGCTGGTGAAGGCAACGACTCTTGCAAAGGTGGTGCCGGCAATGACTCCCTAAGTGGTGGCGCTGGTAACGACTCCCTCGATGCTGGTGAAGGTAACGACCTTTGTGATGGTGGCGACGGTAACGATTCCCTAAGTGGTGGTGCCGGCAACGACACCCTAAGTGGTGGTGCTGGTAACGATACTATGGCTGCCGGTGAAGGTAACAACAGCCTAGAAGGTGGTGCAGGCGAAGACAGCCTCCAAGGTGGCACGGGCGATAACACCCTATCTGGTGGGGCTGGTAACGATACTATTGTTGGTGGCACTGGCAACCACACCTGCATTGGTGGTGAAGGTGTTGACTCCTTTATCATCAACAACGCTACCAGTGGTGGCAAATCAATAGTCACAGACTATACAGATAACCTTGACAAATTCTTACTTGGTGAAGGCGTAAGCTTCTCTAGCTTATCTTTTGTACAAGTAGGCATCAATACAGAGATTCGCAGCAGCAGCAACTTCGTCTTAGCAGTGCTTTTAAACATCAGCGCTACTATCCTCGAAGTTAGCGACTTCCTGCAAATTAGCAACAGCAACAGCACTACTTCACCAGTAGCAATACCAGTAACAACATCAACTCCAACTCCAACTCCTACCCCAACTTCAACTGTTACTACTCCTACAGTAGAAGCTAATAAGGAATTAACCCTGGTTGCGGGAACACTGCAAGTTATTACAATTGATGCGTTGCGGTTCTTTAGTGGTAGTGAGACTGGCCCTTCAGGTATTATCTACAAGCTGAATAAGCTACCAGATTCCTCAACAGGACAACTATTCTATAAAGGTCAAGCCATTACATCAGTTGGTTTTACTTTCACCCAGTTAGATATCAGTCTCAAACTGGTGACATTCCAAGCAGCAGCAGGCTTTACTGGTGATGCCGGTTTTGATTTTGACGTAACTGATGGTCAAACCGTAATTAGCGGTCAAAGCTTTAAACTTAAAGTTTTCAATACTACCTTTAACTTTGTAGGTAGCACAACTCCTCAAACGATCGCAGGTTCTCCTTTAGATGATTCGATCGAAACCGGTGACGGTGGCGATGAAGTCAAAGGTGGTAAAGGAAGCGACAAAGTAAAAGGTGGCAAAGGTAACGACAAAATTGAAGGCGGTGAAGGTGATGACGAGATCGAAGGTGGCGAAGGTAAAAACACCCTTACTGGTGGTGTAGGTAAAGATCGCTTTAGCTACAAAAAAGCTCGTCAAGGTGTAACAAAGATCGAAGATGCCGATCTAATTACAGACTTTAATGCCGACGAAGATACCATAGAATTTTCCACCGCAGCCTTCGGCAACATCGTTATTGGCAACTTCAAAAAACTGAAGATTACTGCCAATATTCTCACGATCGACGAATCATCTAACCTGCTCGACTTCAGCGATGATGATAGCGTTTTTGACATTGAATCCTTACAAAAGCGGTTCAAAGCCTTTGGTCGAAATGACAACCGAGGTCGCTTCTGTCAATTCATGGATCGTGCTACAGGTCGAGCAGTATTAGTCTTCTCCCTTGGCATTCGCTTTGAGATTATTTCTGTATTTGCTACCCGCATCACTCTTGATATCAAGAACTTCGTGTTCTCCGGTCCAGAACTTCCGATTCCTAAAGGTACTGATGGACCAGATATAATTGATTTTGCTTCATCTCCCGCTCCCGTTACTTATGACGGTTTAGGTGGTAATGACACCATCGGTGGTAGCAACTTTGATGATGAATTTATCGGTGGTGATGGTGATGATGCGATCGCAGGTGCGGGCGGTAAAGACTTACTCAAAGGCGGTCCTGGCGCTGATATTTTCTCCTACATGAACACCAAAGAAGGCGGCGACAAAATCGTTGACTTTACTTCTGGTGTCGATAAATTCCGATTCGTTTCTGGAGCCTTTGGCAATCTCAATGGCTCAAACTTTGACTTGGTAAATATTACCAGTCCTAACACTGATATTGCCGGTAAAGAGTTACTAATTTTCTCAGGTACTTACGCCAGCTTAGGTGATGTGCAGAAGCAATTCGCTGCACTTCCCGGCGCAGGCAAAGCAGGTCCAGTATTCTGTATGTTCAAGAATGCTGCCGGCGAAAGCATTTTAGTATTTGACAGCGATGGCGTTGGCCCCGCTCCCACCGTAGAAATTGCTAACTTGGGTACTGGTATTACTGGTTTAGGTACCGCAGATTTCTTATTTGATGGTACTGTTCCTGCACCAATGATGCCCCCGATGAACAGTGTTGTCGATTTAATGGCTTCGGGTAATACCTATCCGAGTGCTGTTAATGATTTCAGCACCAATGTTGGTGGTTATGGCTTCAGCGGCCCCGTATTATTCATGGGTGACGGTAAAGCTAACAGCGTTACAGCTACAGCTTTTGCTGACATCTTAATTGGTGGCGGTGGTGCAGACTTCCTAACAGGTGGTTCCGGCGCGGATATCTTCAGCTATAAGGCTCCTCTGGATGGTGGCGATACGATTACTGACTTTGTGGTAGGCGTTGACAAATTTGAGTTTGTCGCTGCTACTTTCGGTAATATGACTACCGCTAACTTTGATGCTGTCAGCGGACCGACTCCTGATATCACTGATAAAGAATTAGTCATCTTTACTGGTGGTACTTACGCGAAATTTGAGGATGCTCAGGCTAAGGCAACAGGAAGTAACACAAATCCTGGTTTCTTTACTTTCTCGAATGCTGCGAATGAGACAGTGTTGGTGTTTGATTCTAACGGTACAACGGCTGGTGGTTTCACCACTGTTGCCATGTTGAAGAATGGCCCTGTAAGTTTGGGTACTGCTGATTTTGTCTTCACTGGTACTATTCCACCAAAAGCTCCTCCTGCGCCTTTACCTCCTGTTAATAGCACTGTTGATTTAATGGCATCGGGTAATACCTATCCGAGTGCTGTTAATGATTTCAGCACCAATGCAGGCGGTTATGGCTTCAGCGGCCCCGTGTTATTCATGGGTGACGGTAAAGCTAACAGCGTTACAGCTACAGCTTTTGCTGACATCTTAATTGGTGGCGGTGGTGCAGACTTCCTAACAGGTGGTTCCGGCGCGGATATCTTCAGCTATAAGGCTCCTATTGATGGTGGCGATACGATTACTGACTTTGTGGTAGGCGTTGACAAATTTGAGTTTGTCGCTGCTACTTTCGGTAATATGACTACCGCTAACTTTGATGCTGTCAGCGGACCGACTCCTGATATCACTGATAAAGAATTAGTCATCTTTACTGGTGGTACTTACGCGAAATTTGAGGATGCTCAGGCTAAGGCAACAGGAAGTAACACAAATCCTGGTTTCTTTACTTTCTCGAATGCTGCGAATGAGACAGTGTTGGTGTTTGATTCTAATGGTACAAATGCTGGTGGTTTCACCACTGTTGCTGTCTTGGGTTCTAGTCCGGTGACTTTGGGTGTTGGTGATTTTGTCTTCACTGGTACGATCGCACCAAAAGCTCCTCCTGCACCTTTACCTCCTGTCAGTAGCACTGTTGATTTAACAGCATCTGGCAATACTTATCCTGTTAGCAATCTTAATTTCAGCACCAGTGCTGGCGGCTATGGCTTCAGCGGCCCTGTGTTGTTCATTGGTGATGCTGGTGCGAATAACGTTACAGGCACGGCTTTTTCTGACATTCTGAATGCTGGCGGTGGCAATGATACGCTTTCTGGTGGTGGCGGTAATGATACGTTAACCGGTGGCACTGGAGTGGATAGCTTGGATGGTGGTGCTGGTAATGATGTCTTTGTGTTCAGTGGCACTGATGCGGCTGGCAGTGATTTTATTACGAATTTCAGCACTGCTGACGATCTGATTCGCCTCAATAGCACTGGTTTTAGTGGATTTGGAACAGGAACTCTTGGTTCTAGCTTCTATGTCTATAACAACAATACTGGTTCTACTGTGGCTCAGATTGAGGCGACGTTGACTACGGCTCCAGCGATTATTGCTATCTATGATGGCGCGTCTTCTAAGCTTTACTATGACTCCAATGGTTCTACTGTTGGTGGTAATAGTTTGTTCGCGACTTTGAACATAGACTTTGGTGCTTCTGGTAACTCGAAGCTGTTGTTGTTCTAAGGAATAATGGCACTAGGCTAATAGCTAATGCTATTAGCCTTGAGGCTAATGTATTTTGTTATTTGTTATTTGTTATTTGTTATTTGTTATTTGTTAACTGTTAACTGTTATTTGTTAACTGTTATTTGTTATTTGTTATTTGTTAACTGTTAACTGTTAACTGTGATAAAACTTCCTTCTTCCTTCTTCCTTCTTCCTTAGTTAGTATGATGCCCAAAATTTGGGGGTGATTTAATACTAGGCTTCGAGGGCATATCTCACCCAACCTCTACGGATGGCGTGGAGGAGTCTGTTAACTAATTGTTGAGCTTCTTCGTCAAAACTGGAGCTAACGATCGCTTCTTTTAAGATGGCGCGATCGCCTTGGCTTAAGATACCTTGGCAGCTGGCATTGGCGAGGATCGCATTGAGGATATCGGTGGTGGAATTGGTAGTCATGGTTGTTTTCTGATTAACTCTACTCTTTAATCATCGCTGGTAGCTTTTACTTTTTCTGTGAGTGCTATCGTTTAAACAGGTGATAGTTTGGAGATGATGGTGCGATCGCATCTTGTTAGAGGGAGTGACACCCATCACAGAAGAGGAAAGTTGGAATAAGGTTTAGTTAAAGCTAAAAGCTGAAAAGTGATTAAACTTTTTCCTTCATGTCTTTGGTAAGTTCTGAAAAGCTTTTGTTGCTTAATACTGTGCTTCCAAAACCAATGTCACCCAACCTCTACGGATGGCGTGGAGGAGTCGGTTAACTAATTGTTGAGCTTCTTTATCAAAACCGGAGCTGACGATCGCTTCTTTTAAGATGGCGCGATCGCCTTGGCTTAAGATACCTTGGCAGCTGGCATTAGCGAGGATCGCATTGAGGATATCGGTGGTGGAATTGGTAGTCATGGCTGTTTTCTGATTAACTCTACTCTTTAATCATCGCTGGTAGCCTTTACTTTTTCTGTGAGTGCTATCGTTTAAACAGGTGATAGTTTAGGGGTGATGGTGCGATCGCATCTTGTCAGAGGGAGTGACACCCATCACAAACCACAGGACAGAGCAACCACAGGGGGATTGCCCCTACTAAATAGGTCGGTTATGCGTAAGTCCTGTAAAATCTATCTGTTGGTTATGAGGAGAGAATGTGAGTCAGCAAGAGGTTTTAACATTAGCCAAAGAAGGTGATGCAGTCGCGATCGCCTTCCTAATCACTCAAGCACTAGGCACTAAAGGCATTACTGTCAAATCCGCTCGTCAAAATAACTGCTTGCACTTATTACTCGAAGCAGAACAACTTCCTCCTCAAGATGCCTGCATTCGAGTTATCGTCAAAGGCTTACTTCGTCTCCAAGCAGCTTCTCTCTCAACAGTAAAAATTTACGGACGACGGAGCAGTCAACAATTAGCCGGTTGGACTGAAACCGTAGAATTAACACAACCCTCCATCTCCATACCTTTAACTGTAGGAAATCAAGGGAATAAAAAAACGCAGGTACACGGGAACACAGTAACACAGGAAAACCAAAGTACCAGAGAGCAAGACCAGGGAAGTAAGAAAACAGAAAAGATTTTTGTCACATCTGCTCCTCAGTCACCAATCACCAGTCACCAATTTGCTGGTTATAAATCCCAAATGACTTGGTTTCTGCTTGCCTTCGTGAGTGTAACACTTCTTCCCTTACTCGGTTTTGTCTTCAGTTCTCAATTACAACAACCCCAAGCTATAAAATCAAATAACGCTCAAAACTTACCGTTATTCAAGCCAACTCCATCTAAATCTGCGCCTCCTAAAATCAGCCCTACTCCCAATGTTATCGCTGCTACAACTATTCCTAAACCCTCGCCAAAACCAGCAACAACTACACAAATAACTAGCAATGTCAAAGAAGTTTCTAACTTAAGTTTACCATCCCCAAAAGAACCTAAAAATCTAGGGGAGAATTTTACTATTAAGAAGGAACCTAAAAATCTAGGGGAGAATTTTACTATTAAGGCCGTTGGCGACATTATTCCTGGCAGTAATTATCCTTACAACAAATTACCAGAAAACAAGAACATTTTATTCCAGTCTGTCAAACCATATCTGCAAGGAGCCGATATTTTGTTTGGTAATTTTGAAAGTACATTAACTGACTATCCTTATAGTTCAAAAGGTAGCGGTGGTGGGATGCTATTTGCTTTTCGGACTCCTCCAAGTTATGTCAAACTCTTGAAAGATGCTGGTTTTCACATTTTGAATGTGGCAAATAACCATTCTTGGGATTTTAACGAACAGGGATTTAAAGACACGATTAACAATATTGACAACGCAGGAATGCAGGCTGTAGGTAAGAAAGGTCAAATTGTTTACAAAACTGTCAAAGGTGTGAATGTTGCTTTTATTGGTTTTAGCAACTATGGTGATGTTCATAACTCTTTGTTAGAAATTAAAGCAGGGGAAGAGATTGTTAAAGAAGCTCAAAAAAAAGCTGATGTTGTAGTAATTTCTGTTCATGCTGGGGCTGAGGGAACAGGAGCGCTGAGAGTGAGGAATGAGAATGAAATGTTTTATGGTGAAAATCGGGGAAATATGGTGTTATTTTCCCAGAAAATGATTGATGCTGGTGCAGATTTAATTTTAGGACATGGCCCCCATGTTCCGAGAGCGTTAGAATTGTACAAGGGGAAATTGATTGCTTATTCTTTGGGTAATTTTATGGGATATCGTAGTTTATCAACTGTGGGTGAGCTTGGTCAATCTCTGATTTTACAGGTAGAAATGAATCCTGACGGAGATTTTATTTCTGGTAAGATTATTCCGGTGCAGTTAACGGGGCAAGGGATTCCTTTTATTGATGATAATTTTAGCAGTGTGGGGTTAATTCGTAGTCTGATAAAAAGTGATTTTCCGAATACGCCGCTAAAAATTGACGATCGAGGGCAAATTTTGAAAAAATGAATTTGTTATTTGTTATTTGTTATTGGTTATTTGTTAACTGTCATTTGTTAACTGTTAACTGTTAACTGTTAATTGTTGTATAACGTTTAAATCGAGTATTATGCCGAAATCTACGATTACTTATTGGAACCCATTAAGTTTGGAAAACCAAGAGCAATGGCAGCCGATCGCAGGGCTTGAACAAATTGCGGAAGAAATTACTCTGAGCATAGATGAAGAGACAGGGGAATACACTCGTTTAACTCGCTTTTTCCCCGGTGCCGATACCACTCCTTTTGGTGGAAAAAATCATCCCTATCCTGAAGAGATTTTAGTGATTAGTGGTCGTCTTTATGACCAAGCTTTTGATATTTGGTTGGAAAGTGGACATTATGCTAGTAGACCACCTGGAGAAATTCATGGACCATTTAAAACTGATATTGGGTGTGTTGTACTTGAAATATCCTTTCCTAATCGAGTCAAAGAAATTGAAAATACGCCTAACTCTTAGTCCCTTTATTCCTGAGTAAGAAGCGATCGCAAACCCTCTTTCATCTCCTCCACCGTAGTCGTCGCCGTACCAAATTGGCGTACCACAATACTCGCCGCCAAATTCCCCAAAACCGCCGCTTCCCAACTAGACGCACCCACACACAAAGCTAAAGTCAACGCCGCCACCACCGTATCACCAGCACCAGTCACATCAAAAACATCCGTTCGATTAAAAGCCGGAATATCTAACTGTTTAATCTCTCCATCCTTCATCCTTTCAAACAAACTCATTCCCTCCTCCCCGCGAGTAATTAACATCTGTTGAGATTGAGTTAAATTGAGTAGATCGCAACCCGCTTTCAACAAAGTTTGAGCATTCTTAATATTATATCCCGCCGCTTGTTCCGCCTCTGGTAAATTAGGAGTAAATAACATCGCTCCCCCATAGCGATTCAAATCAGTTTGAGCATCAACAATAGTTCGAGAATGAGACAGCGCCGCCTCAATTACCGCCGCAGTTAACACACCATCACCATAGTCAGAACAAACCACCGCATCCACTGTATCTAACTGTTGGCGAATATAACTGGCTAATTGTAACTGTAAATCTAAATCTGGTAAATCATCAGACTTGCGATCGAGCCTAACAATTTGTTGAGTCACCGACTGACGAGCATGACCAGAAATACGAGTTTTCGTCACAGTAGGACGACAAGGATCGATCAAAATACCGCTAATATCAATTCCCACTTCCTCAAAAATACCGCACAAAGCCCGCCCCTGATCGTCCTTACCAACTAAACCAGCAACCTTAATTTGACCGCCCAATTTAGCCAAATTATAAACAGCATTGGCACCGCCGCCTGGTACTTGTTTAGTATTTTCATGGCGCAAAATTAAGACAGGAGCTTCGCGGGAAATACGTTCAACTTGACCTGTCAAAAACTCATCCAGAGTCAAATCCCCCACGACTAACACCCGCGCCTGGGAAAAACTATCTAATCGTTGTGTTAATTGCTCAACCGAGCCACGTAGTTGAGCTAAAAAAGTAGAATTTAAAACCATTATTTTAATTAAGACATAAAACAGTTAATAGTTAACAGTTAACAGTTAACTGTTAACCATTAACTATTACTTCAACTTTTGCTTGATGATAGTAACAACCTGAGTCAATTGTTTCTTCAGAGCCTCAATTTCAGCCTGCATTTTCACGATTTTATCGTTGAGAGCTTTAATTTCAGCGGCACTCGCCCCGGCTGCGGCTGCGGCCCCGGCTGCGGCTGCTGGTTTAGCCTCTGGTGCATCTGGCTCTTGCGGACGCTTTTTCGCCAAAATCATGGCTAATTTAATTGCATCAGACAACTGTTTTTTCTCGAAAGGCTTTTCGATAAAAGCAAAGAAAAACTTGTCAAATGGTTCTGGAATTTTGTCCGTAACTTCTTCCTTGCGGCCTGACATGACCACAAGAGGAATGTGCCGGAGGTCTGCCTGTGATTGGATTTTTTGAAAAACCTCCCAGCCGCTTACTTTAGGCAGTAGGAAATCCAACATGATCAAGTTCGGGTGTGCTTCACGAATAAGCTTAAGCCCTTCTTCGCCGTCTTTTGCCTCTAGGACTTCAAAGTTGCCAACTGGCAACATCTCTCGCACCCGCACGCGGATGACTTTGCTGTCATCAATTACTAGGATTTTGTTACTTGCCACGACTGACTCCTCTGCTGATGTGTGAGGGTTCCCCAACCTTTAAGTATATTCTTACAGAATTTGGGCAACAAAACTGATTGCCTTTAAAACTAGGTTGACACTCCCCGGTCTAAAAGGGTTTTCAGGGTATTTCTTATAAATAGTTGGCTACTTCTCCAGGTTAACTTAGTTTAGGCTGACAGTCCCTACTCTAAAAGAGGTGGGATTTTCAGGCTATTTTTGATCGAAGTGCTCAAAAGCAAAGTCACCAAATTTTTATGTCAGCTGAAACCAGTTTAAATTCAACAACTAACCCGGATCTTTCCCATCTTAGCGCTGAAAGGTCGCGATTACCTGAATGGTTGCGCCGTCCGATTGGCAAAGTTAGCGAGTTGTCGACAGTGCAAAGAATTATTAAGCAGCGTCAGATACATACGATTTGCGAGGAGGGGCGTTGTCCGAACCGGGGTGAGTGTTATGCCCAAAAGACGGCGACTTTTTTGTTGATGGGGCCGATTTGTACTCGCGCTTGTGCTTTTTGTCAGGTGGATAAGGGCCACGCACCGATGCCTCTCGATCCTTTGGAACCGTTTTATGTGGCGGAATCTGTGCAGTTGTTGGGGTTGCGTTATGTGGTTTTGACTTCGGTGGCGCGGGATGATTTGCCGGATGGGGGTGCGGGTTGTTTTGTGGCGACGATCGCGGCGATTCGGGAGGTTAATCCTTTGACTGAGGTTGAGGTGTTGACTCCTGATTTTTGGGGCGGTAGGGGCAGTGCCCCTGTGCCTGCCCCAAATCCAAAAGGGGCAACCACAGGGGGATTGCCCCTACAGGATAATGAAATAGCGCAGTGGGAGAGAATTGCGATGGTTGTGGGGGCGAGGCCGGCTTGTTATAACCATAATATTGAGACGGTGCGACGGTTACAGGGTCCGGTGCGACGGGGGGCGAAGTACGATCGCTCTTTGGATGTGTTACGGATTGTGAAGGAAATTAATGCGGAAATTCCTACGAAGTCGGGTTTGATGTTGGGGCATGGGGAAACGGTGGCTGAGGTGGTGGTGGCGATGGAGGATTTACGGGGTGTGGGTTGCGATCGCTTGACTTTGGGCCAATATTTGCGGCCTTCTCTGGAACATTTGCCGGTGCAAAAATATTGGACACCGGAGGAATTTGCTGAGTTAGGTGCGATCGCGCGGGAAATGGGCTTTTCTCATGTCCGTTCGGGTCCCCTTGTCCGCAGTTCCTACCACGCCGGAGAAAGCGAGTAAAATTAATTCACAAAAAGTAACTCTTGCAGATGGTACAGATGGTACAAATGAGTCACAATCTCTGGTATTTCTAAATAGATACAGATACGTTTGAATTAATTAGGAGCTTTATCTATGGCAACTAAGTCTGACTCTACCTCTGCTAAGCCCCCTTATACCTTCCGGGCTGCCTGGTTTCTGCTACTTTTAGCGATCAACTTCATTGTTGCTGGCTATTATTTCCATATCATTCAATAGTTACTGCAATTTTGATAAGTTGCTTTGGATTTTAGCCCTTAGTCCCAATTCTGCCGTAATGACGGTAAAGAGTTGGGGCTTGTATTATTGTTTTTGGATTAGAAAGCGGAAAGAGCTAAAGGATTTAGCGAAAGACTTGAGAGATTATTGAGCGACTTGCGAGTAGAGTAACCCGTAATTCTCATTGGTCTTGGCAATTTTGTACAAGTCTGGGTATTTAATTGCATTTTTATCTTATGTCTGACTTAAGATATCTAAAAATTCCTGCACAACTTCATCTGGTTGTTCATTGCATTGAGTAGCGCTGTATTGTTTGCAAATATAAATGCCGGAAGCTATCAGGGAAATAGTGCGAATTTCATCTGGCAAGTTATCTTGAGGTGATGTCTCATCGCCAACTTCCAGAATGCCTAATTTGCCTTGGTGGAAAATCAGAAAGTTAGCTTGTTGGTTTTGTCTACCTTCTGGGGTTGTTAGACGCATTTGAGAGTTAGGGATGAAGAGAATGCCAGTGCGATCGAGTGCTTCGGCGATTTTTACTTGTGCTGGTGAGTAAAAATGTAAACCTTTCCATAAAATAGTATATTCAGCGTGATACTGGATTTTTTGCTGATGTTCAGATTCGCTTTGTATGACTTTTTTACCTGAATCATCAGACCTCATTACTTTGTTTAAATTAGCCTGACATAAATCTGCTTTAATTAAATTAGCACATATTCTAGTTTCACTTATGCAGGCTCCACTTAAGTTAGCACCACTTAGGTTTACTTGAATCGCCTGATTTCCATATAAATTAATTTGATTTTTCCCTAAGTATCGTTTTAAAATTGACTGTACGTTATCCTTTTTTACCTTTTCCCCAAATGCCTTTGAAAGTAACTTCCAGAGTTTAGCACCTGCATCTTTAATATAATCATGTTCATAGCCGTTATTTCTAGCAATTTCTATATACGATCGCCCTTCCCAAGACTGGCGAAACACTAACTCTTGTACTTTGTTTAGTTGCTGGTAGTCGAGCACTGTTTCGACAATAGTTAGAGCTTCGTCAACGGTCATTTGTCAAAGTCCCTTAAGATTAGAGCATTAATTTTTGCGTTGGGAATAGCGTAACCATTCAGAGATGGGAACCTTCCCTAGATATAGATTGTACCGTAACCAGAAAAAATATTACTTTTTTATTACTTTTTCATTACTTCTTAATTACTTTTAGGGCTTCTAAAGCTGAGGCATAATCTATACAATTATAGCAGGGCGACTAAAACTACCTAGACCCAATTGGGGAGATAGAATAATGAAAAAGCACTTCAAGCTGATAGTCATAACATCTAGCATTATTTTTTCCGCTATCTTCCCTTCGGCAAGCTGGGCAGTGACGGTTCTGCAAGAAATTCAACAAACAGGCGTTTTAAAAGTTGGCATTAGAAAAGATTCTATGCTTTTTGGGTTTGAAAACGGTAGTGGAAGTTGGACAGGTTACTGTGTCGGTTTCGCCAATTCTTTAGCAAATAGCCTTAGCCGTCAACTTAACACATCTGTTAGCGTGAAAGCAGTTCTTTCCACGATCCAAACTCGCGAGTCAATAGTCAGAAATGGACTCGCACACATTGAATGTGGTCCCAACACGATTAGCCGCGAAAAAGAAGTGGAGCGAGGCATAAAATATTCTAGCGCATTTTTTATTACAGGAACACAATTTATTGTCAGAACGGCAAACGTAAATGCAAATTTGAGAAATGGGACTCTAGGCGTATTTCAAGGTGCTACCAATTTGCGTGCAGTTACGCAGGTATTTCCTAATACGGAAATTCAGCAGTTTGCTGAGAGAAGTCAAGGGGTAAGTGCGGTAAGAAATGGTCAAATTACGGCATTTGCGGGAGATAGTATTCTGCTAATTGGAGAAGCAATTAGGCAAGAGTGGGATTCAAAAAGTTTTGAGATAGTACCTAATCAACCTTTGTCTTGTGATTATTATGGGATGATACTTCCAGTTAATGATTCGCAGTGGGAAAATACTGTTAATTCTTTTATTGTAAGCAGTCAAGGACTAGATGTTTGGAAGACTTGGTTTGGAGGATTAACGCCTTATCTTAAAGGAACGCTTGATTATTGCAAGAGTAGATAGGTGGGAAGGTTTGCGGTTTCTAGGTAAAATATAGTTTATTAATGAGGGAATTATGAGTAATGAACAAGGAATATTTAAAGCATTATTAACTGGATTAGTGGTAACTGTTGTAGGTGGAGCAATCCATACTTTTCAAAATGAAATTAAACGATGTATTGGCTGGGAATTAGGTTTTTGCCCCATTACCAGTGAAATAACATACGCTCATGGTAAATATAAAGGGGAAATATTGAATAGTCAGCCTCATGGTAATGGAGTTTGGCATAATCTTGATGGCGATCACTATGAAGGGGGTTTTAAAAGCGGAAAATTCAATGGTATAGGGACAATGACTTTCAGTGAGGGCGATAAACAACAAAGAAAAAGTTATCGCGGTGGTTGGGAAAATAATCTTTATAATGGCAAAGGTACACTTACTTACTTAAATGAAAATCGTGTAGAAGCTGAGTGGAAAGATGGTAATTACATCAAAGGAGTATATATCTACAAAAATGGCGATCGCTATGAGGGAAATTGGAGTAATGATGGAACAAAGAAGAATGGCACAGGGACTTTAACTTATGCTGATGGAAGGGTTTACACAGGGAACTTTCAGGACGACAAAATAACTGGTAGAGGGAATATAACCTTCCCTAGAAACAAAAAATATAATGATGCAAAAAGCTATGACGGTAATTTGGAAAATGACACTTATAACGGTTGGGGCACTATGATTTGGTATGATGGCGAGCGCTATTCGGGCTGGTATCTTGATGGCAAAAGGCATGGCTACGGAGAACTTACTTGGGCTGATGGCAATCGTTATGAAGGTTACTGGCAGAATGACAAACGACACGGTTTAGGATCGATGATATATCCTAATGGGAATCGTGAATCTGGAACTTGGGAGAATGGCAAATTGATTTCATCACCAAGTCCTTCACCAATGCCTTAAACTAG
This sequence comes from Oscillatoriales cyanobacterium USR001, assembly GCA_001698425.1. Lineage (GTDB taxonomy): Bacteria > Cyanobacteriota > Cyanobacteriia > Cyanobacteriales > Microcoleaceae > Kamptonema. The sequence goes on from MBRE01000074.1 coordinate 172,188, forward strand.
GAAGTCACCTAATTTCCTGCAACACTTCCAACTGACTCGGATGCGTTATATGTTCCTGCAACATATTGCTAAAGTAAAAAACCTCATATTCTGCTACTAATTCTTTTCTTAACTGATGCCAAAGACTAACACCTTCATCCTCAAAAACCTGCTTTATCTCTAAATTAGCGAAACCCGATGAAGCCGGATCATCCCAGTTCAATTTAGCATCATAAGCATCTGCCCATTTTTCCAAACGATCAATTGTCTGCTGACTTAAAGGCAATTTTGTGGGATCGATATCACCCACTTTTTCCCCATCAGCCCACCAAAGAGGATAACATCCATAATCAGCCATAAGTTCAATTTTTCTAGCCATAGTATTTATTAACAAATTAAGGTGAAGTTCTGGGATTAGCCCCGACTATATATCCGTTACTACCGATAGTAACAGCGATATAATGGGTTTGATCATTAAAGGTGAGTTCATAAATTAACCTGGTTCGGCTTCTACCTTGATAATGAACAAATCTACCCATTGTTACTGCTGCCATCACAACATCAGGAATTTGCTCTGGAGAAATTCCCACATCAACAAAATTACGAGAGTGTTCTTTCAGAATATGCTGTAAACCTGATTCATTATCTCCCAATTCCAAAAATACGATTTTGCCGTCTGATAGCTTGGCAATCCGCAAGATTTTTTCAGGGGTATGTTTAATACCACTTTGCCTTAACTCCGCAATCAAGGCAGCTTTGTCTGCATCTGATGGTTGATTGAATTGTGTCAAGCAATTTGCCGTTAGCTAAAAAGGAATCAAATCAAGCATACAGGATTTACGCCAACTAACGTATTTCTGTTTAATAATCATGGGAAACCTTAGTTAATATTATTCAACCAATCGATTAAATCTGATTGCGTAGAAAAATCTAACAGCGCCTCACTTAACATCTCTAATTGAGTAAATGATAAAGCCCGAATCCGCTCTTCAATAGCAGGTGTAAGCGCACCCACACGCCGCATAAGCAGACGCAAAGTTAGTGACAGTGTTTGCTGCTGCTGACCTAGCTGCAAACCCTTTTGCAAACCTCTCTGCTCACCTTTTTGGATAATTTCTTGATAAAACAAAGATTCTTCCATAATATCCTCCCGAAATAGTTGACGAATTACGCTAGGCTGATGTAATAAACCAGCTAAAATACTGGTACAAGCTAAAATTTCCCGTCGCTGTGCCAAGTCTTCAATCAAATCGACTTTAGCTGCTACTGCTTCTAACAATTTTAAAGGCGAATCAGCGCGAGTTAATGGTGCTAATGGTAGCAAAGCGGTATCTGCTAAAAAAGGTGCAGAATCCTCTTCCCAGTGGTGATGATTTAAGAGGATGTTTGTAGATTGTAATCTATTAACAGACTAGAAAAAAGAGTGCGATCGCAATCTAACCATCTTCACCCCAGACTTTTAACTGCAAATAAACTAATATCAACGCGATCGCCATTAACACCGTAGCCGCCGCCGCCGCATAACCGAAATCGAATTGAGCAAACGCTTGATCATAAATGTAATAAACTAATAAATTAGTCGAGTTCAAAGGCCCCCCGCTAGTAATCACATAAACTTGCTCAAAACTTCGCAATGTAAAAATAGCAGTAGTGATTGTGGCAAAAATTAAAGTAGGTCGTAAACCTGGTAAAGTAATGTGCCAAAATTGTTGCCAAGGTTCCGCGCCGTCTAATTCTGCGGCTTCATAACGATTAGTGGGAATTGTTTGTAATCCCGCAATAAATACTACCATATTAAAACCTAATTGCTTCCAAATGCTTAATAAAATTAATACTGGCATTGCCCAAATTGTACTACTCAACCAAGGAATAGGATTTAAGCCAATAAACATCAGTAAATTATTTACTGGCCCATCGGTTTGAAATAGCCATCGCCAACCTAAACCTACCGCAACTAAGGAAGTAATAGAAGGAATAAAATAGGCTGTACGGAGAAAACCTCGCAGGGCAAAAGACCGATTTAATAATACGGCTAAACCTAATGGGATAATTAAACTGGGGATGACTGTACCGATGGTAAAATAGACAGTGTTACCGATAACTTGCCAAAAATCAGGGCTAATTAGTAAACGTAAGTAATTGTTAAGGCCTATTAAATGGACACCGGAACGAGTGAAACTGCCAGCGGTGAAGCTGAGGTAAAATAGATAGGCGATCGGTCCCAGGAGGAATATACTTAGTAAAATGAGGGCTGGGGCAAGGAAAATCCCAGCGGCGATGCTGTCATTGTCTAGCCAATTGAAGCGCCCTGATTTAATTTCAAGCATTGGATTTTGAAGTATTAGTGTGGAAGTTTTAAATCATTGTATCATAATGTATGTTGTAGAGAAACATGGAAGTTTAAGGTGTGTTCCGAAGTTTGCCAAGTTTAGAAACTGAGAGACTGTTACTACGAAAGATGACTTTAGCTGATGCCAAGGATCTATTTGAGTATGCGGCTAATCCAGAGGTGTCAAAATACACGAATTGGAATGCCCATCAGTCGTTAAAAGATAGTAGATATTTTTTGAATGTTGTAAGTGAACGTTATAAAAATAGTCAACTTACTGAGTGGGGAATTGTTCACAAAGCAGATCGAAAGTTAATTGGTACTTGTGGATTTGTGGAATGGGATATGTCTAACAATCGGGGGGAAATTGGCTATGCACTTTCTCAAAAATATTGGAGACAAGGTTATATGACTGAGGCGGTGATGGTGGTAATTCATTTTGGGTTTAAGAAAATGGATCTAAATCGGATTGAGGCGAGATGTCAAGTGGAAAATATTGCTTCTGCTGGTGTGATGGAAAAGGTTGGGATGAAGTTTGAGGGGATTTTGCGCCAACAGATGTTGATTAAGGGTTCATATTGGGATTTGAAAATGTATTCGATTCTGAGGCAGGAGTTTTTTGATAAGATTGGATAAGAATAGGTATTTTTATTTGGTTTTTTTTGAGAAACACTAAGACACTAAGACACTAAGAGGAAGATGATTAATACAAATTTGGATGTTACGAGGTGTTTGATTTCTCCGGCGATTTTGTTGAGGGAAAATGGGGATAAGTTACCTTTAAGGTTGGGGGTTTTGGCTTCTGGTAGTGGGAGTAATTTTGAGGCGATTGCTGAGGCGATCGCGCAACAAAAAATTAATGCTCAAGTTTCAGTTTTGATTTATAATAATCCTGATGCTAAGGTGAAATTACGAGCCGAAAAGTTTGGTGTTCCTGCTATTTTGCTCAACCATCGTGATTATTCTAGCCGGGAGGATTTAGATGCAGAAATTGTCAAGATTTTTCAAGAATATCAGATTGATTATGTGATTATGGCCGGTTGGATGCGAATTGTTACTGCGGTTTTACTTGATGCTTTCCCAGATAAAGTTATTAATATTCACCCCAGTTTATTGCCAAGTTTTCCGGGAATTAAGGCAGTGGAAAAAGCGTTAGCAGCGGGGGTGAAGATTACGGGTTGTACGGTGCATATTGCTTGTTTAGAAGTAGATAGTGGTCCCATTTTAATGCAGGCGGCAGTGCCTATATTAGCTGATGATACGGCAGAAAGTTTGCACGATCGAATACAGGTGCAGGAACATAAAATTTTAGTCGGTGCGATCGCGCTTTTAGCTAATGATAGTTAATTTTTAGGTATGTAGTAGCGCTTCAGCGCTCTTAGGCCATGAAAGAGCGCTGAAGCGCTACTACATACCTTAATAATTAAAGCAGCATAACTTACCGCAAAGATACGCGATCGCCTACTTGCATAGCCATTGCTTCTACTAAACTACGAACAGCGGCCACCATTGCCACTTCGCTATTAAGTTGGTTAATCGCCGCGCCTACACCAACACCCTTAGCGCCGGCGGCAATTGCTAAAGGTGCGGTAACGCTGGAGATCCCGGAAGCGCATAACACGGGCACGGATACGGCGCGGGAGATTTCGTAGGCGGCAGCTAAAGTTGGAGCAGCTTTTTCAATTAATCCCAAAACCCCCGCGTGGACTGGTTTAGCGCTAGTGCCACCTTCAGTTTGGATGATATCAGCACCGGCTTTTACCAAATCTATAGCTAATTGGACTTGGCGATCGAGTTCCAAAATGTGGGGGACGGTGACAGATAGAGTAATGTGGGGCAGAAGCGATCGAGTTTCGCGAGTTAATGCTAACACTTCTTGGGCCTCAAAACGGCGACCTTGAGCGTAGAAACTATCAAAGTTACCAATTTCAATTAAATCAGCACCAGCATTGACAGCGGCCACAAATTTTTCAGGCTCTACAGCGGATACACAAATCGGTAATTCTGTCAATTTGCGAGCCATTTGTACCAAATTTACATCAGCGGCAATATCCACAAAAGTAGCGCCGCCGATGTCCGCCGCTTTGACGGTAGCAGCGACTCGCGCCGCATCAAAATTGTTCAAACCAGTGATAATTTTGAGTGCTTTGCCTTGCTCGAAGGCACGTTGTAATTTAGAATTTGCAGTCATGGTTGCTTGTTGAATTGAAAATTTCTTAGGATTATTGTGACACGAAGTAGGGATTAAAGCACTTAAACCGATCCATAGAAAGATTAATGCGATCGCGCTACGTCAACAATGCTATCAATGATAAGATCAAATGACTGAACTGAGATACAAGATTCAATCGCCTCCCGAAGCAATTGAAAATAATCATCAATTAGCAAATTGAATCCCTCGATCTACTCCTGTTTTACTAATTTCCAGCAGATGTCTAAACATCCTCCCAAGCTTGGCGGAAATCTGCTAAAATTTCCGCTTGGGATTTATCATCTATGTCTGCCTCTTCTGGGATTAAAACAATGACTTCTACCCGGCTATTTTTATCTGTTATAAGTGGACGATCTAAGGTTAGTTGTCCCTGTTCATCGATCGTTAGGGAAACTAATTGAATGGAAACAAGCGATACAGAAAAATCAGAATTTGGTGACAAAAGCTCCCATTGGTGTCAACTTAGGCTCAAACCCTTAGTCCGACAGGGGTTAAAACCCCTTAAGTTGACACCAATGCCCCCTGTGGTTGTCCTCTAGTGCCTTTACAAAAATTCATCCGCGATCGCTTGCCGAAATTTCACATTTGTTATAAACTAAACCTAGTTTTTCACACAAATACCAAATTAAGGAAAGTTGCATGAATACTAGGTGCAGCACAGGTGCTTTAATCATGGATGATGTCGCTCAGCTACTACTAGAACTCGCTTGTAACGCGAAACAGCATCCCCCTGGAAGCCACAACCGTCGGATCGCATTAAACAAGCTCGTCAATCAGATTTTCAAATTAAACTCAAGGCTTTTAGGTTATCCCCAAAAAGGGCAGTATCCACCCAATCTTTACGAAGACTTCCGTAAAGAAGCTTTGCAGAAAACCTGTCTTTATATTTGTCAACAAATCGATAATTACAACCCAGAACACCCATTTATGGCCTGGTTTAATTTCACCTTGAACAATCGTTTTAAAGAGGTAGTAAGAGAATGGAATAACAAGAAAAAGCACAACCAAGAAATCTCAATTTTATCTCTTGATAAACTTAACGAAAAATATTTTCTATCTCCCCAAGAAATCGAAAATATTTCAGTAAAAGACTCCCTTTCTGATACCTCCGATATCAAAATGCTCCATCAATTTCTGGACGATGACCCAGAAAACAAGTTAAAATCAGATCATATCAAAGGTCGTCCAGATGCCACTTTTCAAGTTTTAGCCATAGCTAGATTCGTTGATGATAAAACTTGGGAGCAAATGTCTCAAGAATTTAAAATTCCCATTCCCACCCTTTCCGCATTTGTTACCCGGAGGTTGCATAAATTCAAGGCTTATTTTCAGAAATACTTACAGGAATAGTTACAATCAGACAGAGAGATTCATTATGCTCACCCAAACTTTGCCCTTAACCATCCCCCTTTCTTTTGAAGCCCATGCTTTAGCACAAAACTATAGCGAAAGGCAATTCTCACCTCAAAAAGCCAAACAAGTTTATCTCAATACTTTAGCTGTTTATGCCGTAGATTTTTACCTACGCTGCATGGAATTTGAGACAGACTTGCCCGCCAGTGACAGCAGCAACCCATTGATGCTCAAATTATTAGATGTTGCCGATTTAGACATCAAAGAAATTGGCAAAATTGAGTGTCGTCCCGTTTTGCCAAATGCGGAATTTTGTGCCATTCCGCCTGATGTTTGGCACGATCGCATTGGCTATGTTGCGGTACAACTCAGCGAATCTTTGCAAGATGCAACTATCTTAGGATTTACCAAGACAGCAGCATCAGAAATTCCCCTGAAAAATCTGCAATCTGTTGATGATTTACTGGCTTACTTAAATCGGCTACAACAGCAGAAACCTGTCTCTTTGAGAAACTGGTTTCAAGATATTTTTGCCGAAGGTTGGCAAGCCCTAGAAGAGATTTTACATCCCGAACAATTTGAATGGGCATTCAGTCGTAGAAGTGCCACTTTAATTGCACGGGGTCAACAAATTGACTTGGGAATGCAATTAGCTAATAAGTCTGTAGCCTTAATTGTGACTTTGCCCTCAGAGGAAGAAGCCGAAGTTCAAATTAAAGTTCAAGTACATCCGGTAGGAGGTGAAAGTAATTTGCCAGAGGGATTAAAATTGACGATTATTGACGATTCGGAGGAGGTAGTTTTGGAAACAGAATCGAGAGAATCTGACAGTTTCATTCAGTTGGAGTTTAGCGCCGAATCAGGGGAAGAATTTGGCGTGGCTGTATCTCTGGGAGAGGCGGAAATTACTCAACATTTCCGTTTGTAATTATAGCAACCCCCAAGGCAGTTAGCACATTTTGTAGGGGCGGGTTCGCCTAAATATAACTGTCCCCAGTGCAAATATTTATAAACCCGCCCCCCCCACGACTGTATTCAAGCTTGTCTGATTTTGTAGGAACAAATCCAGTTGCATCGGAATTGTATGGTCGGGGCGGGTTTATATAATTTGTCGATTGGCATCAAATATCTAGGGGAACCCGCCCCTACAAAAATTGTTATTATGCAATTCCAAATCAGTTCTATCAAATGTAATTTACCTGTTTTTAACTTAACTCACCCTACTACCAATTATGTCATCTTTTAACTTTCAAAATTATCGGAATCAAAATCTCCAAGGTCGATCTTTTAAAGGTCAAGACCTGACGAATACCGATTTTTCCTATGCTAATATCCAAGGGGCAGACTTTACCGGGGCAAATCTTACGGGGGCTAATTTTAGTCATGTTAAAGCTGGATTTTCCCGCCGTTGGCTAATAGGAATGGTGATTGTAGTAGCAATTTTAGGAATAATAGCTGGTGCAGGGGCGGCAACAGGACCTATAGAATCTGTTCACCATTTCAATCGCGTTCCTGGCTTCAATACTATCCTACCCGAACAACAATTTTACCCGAAAAAAAGCATTGGTTTAATTCCCGCTTTGCTGGTGTTTTTGCTGATTTTCTCAGCTAATGCCTCTTTTTTAATTATCAGTTTGCGACAAGGTATTCAAAAAGCTTTAGGTTCTTTATTGATTGCCTTTGTAGCTACAATTCTTCTCATCGGAATTTTAGCACTCATGTGCACCCAACACAACGAGATATTAAAGCCATTATATCAACACTTATTACAGTTTAGAACAGGATCGTTTATAGACGCATTGAAAGGTGATACCAAGAATGAAATACCATCACTCATTGTCTATTTATTTGTCACTTTAATCAGTACCATTACTGCCAGTGTCGCTTTACCTTTAGCTGTTACTTTAGCAGAAGTTGTTGGGAGTTATATCCTCAGAAATTTGGTCATATTTGAAACAATGGCGATCGCCACAATTGCTACCGGAATCACCAGCTATAATAGTGCAAAAGAAGGACTGCCACAACCTCTCCTACCCCCCGATTATATCATCATCGCTACTGCCATCATTCTCGCAGTAATTTTAGTCCTAATTAGCGCTCATATTGGCAAAAAAACCTTCGCAGAAGACCAGAAATATGATGTCCTCCGCCAAATTGCCATCTTTATTTTATGCTTCGGCGGCCCCAGCTTTCGCGGTGCAGATTTAACCAATACCAACTTCAGTTACGCCACCCTCAAAAGTGCCGATTTTAGCTTTGCCAAAATTGACCGCACCTTATGGTATAATTCCCGTCAACTCAACTGGGCAAAATTAGAAGAAACCATCTTAAATAATCCCGCCGTGCGCGATTTACTCGTCACCAGAAATGGTCATAGAAAATCCTACCAAGAAGCCATACTGAGAGGTGCAAACTTAATGGATGCCGACCTCACTTATGCCAACTTAAAAAATGCCGACCTCACCAACGCTACCCTAGAAGCAGCTAATTTACAATGGGCAAATTTAACCCAAGTTCAAGCCATTGGTGCAGATTTTAATAACGCCCAAATGACCGGCGCGTGCGGTTTAGGTACTTGGAATATTGACAATACCACCAAACTCGATTGGGTAGATTGTGAATTTGTCTATCTATTAGAAGAACCCAAACCGGGAACCGATGATAGGGAACGCCGCCCCAGCAGTGGCGAATTTCAAGTAGGAGAATTTACGGGGTTATTTCAAGAAGTTGTTGATACCGTTGACTTAATTTTCCGCGACGGACTAGACTGGAAAGCCTTTACTAAATCTTACCAAAAAGTCCAGGTAGAAAACGAAGGAACAGAACTGGAAATACAAGGCATTGAAAACAAAGGAGATGGAGTTGTTGTTGTCAAAGTCAAGGTTTCATCTGATGCCAATAAAGGCAAAATTCACGGTGAATTTTTACAATTTTATCAAGAAATGTTAGCCTTAGCTGAAAAAGAGCGACAAAGCTTAGAAGCACAAATGAAATCCTTAGCTTTACGTCAGCAACAGGAATTAGAAGAACAAAAGCAATATCTCTACTCCATAGTTGAGAAAATGGTAGCTAAACCTGTAATTCAGGATAAGTTAGTAGTGCTGAATTTAGATTATGGTAACTTTGAGCAAGGCTTCACCGTCGCCGCTGAAATTTTGTCAGATGGCCACCATTTACCCAGAAAATTCAAAGGAGAATTACCGCCGAATACAGAAATTTGTCAGATATATCGACAGTGGCAAGGACATTACAATGCTCAAGGTAGCATCAACCGAATTAAGGCTAAAAAAGGGCAAATAACTCAATTTTCTAAACAGGATTTAACCAGCCTAGCTAATGACGTAGAAAATGGCTTAAAAACTTGGCTCAAATCCGATCAATTTCGTCCCATTGAGGATAAGCTAAGGCAATATTTAAACTCCAGCGATGAAGTGCGAGTAATCATTCAATCTGAAAATGATTTGTTACGGCGGCTTCCCTGGCATTTGTGGCATTTTTTTACTGATTACCACAAATCAGAATTTGGTTTAAGTGCGCCAACTAATGATAGAGCAAATAAAATTTTTATCCAAAGAGAACAGGTTAGAATTTTATCAATTTTGGGAAATAGTAAAAATATCAATATTGAAGAAGATAGACAGATTCTTCAGAATTTACCGAATACAGAAATTGAGTTTTTAGTCGAACCATCCCGCCAAAAGCTTCAAGAATTATTGTGGGATGAAAATGGCTGGGATATGATCTGTTTTTCTGGTCATAGCCAGAGTCAAGCTGATGGCAGCACTGGCATTATTCATATTAACAAAACGGAGGAACTTAGCTTAGAACAATTGAAAAATGGGTTGAAAAATGCGATCGAACGGGGTTTACAATTAGCTATCTTTAACTCTTGCGATGGTTTAGGACTAGCGCGAGATTTAGCTGATTTACATATTCCCCAAATTATTGCCATGCGAGAGCCCGTACCAGATATAATAGCTCAAGATTTTTTGAAGCATTTTCTGAAAGCTTTTGCTAATGGTAAATCTCTCTATGTTTCGGTGCGGGAAGCGAGGGCGAAATTGCAAGATAGAGAAGATAAATTTCCCTGTGCCAGTTGGTTGCCGGCGATTTTTCAGAATCAATCTGAAGCGCCTAAAACTTGGCAGGAATTTAGGGCTATTTCACCATGAAAAGGAATAGAAATTAAATAATTCGCTTGTTTGTAGTAAGCGCTTTAGCGCGCTTGGCGCTTACTACGAACCAGATTTTTCAATTCGGGGGCAATTATGAAACTCAACTCTCATCGCTTAACTCGGTTATCCAGCAACTTAAATCAAGGTTTTACCATGATTGAATTGTTGGTAGTAACTATGATTATCGGAATTTTATCTGGGGTAGCTTTACCTGTTTTTTTAGCTATAATTAATAAAGCTAAAAGCGTTGAAGGAATGAACAATGTACGCAATCTTGCACAAAGCCAACAGAATTATTATGTAGGAGCCGGATTTTTTACAGATTCTCTTCAAGAATTAGGATCTACTTTACGAACTGAAACAGATAATTATGCTTACATAATTGTCAGTGAGAATAACTCTCTAAATGGGGCTGTTCATGTTGCTTTATCAAAAAAAATCGGAGTGAAATCCTATGCAGATGTAGTTTATCTAAAAGATGGGCAACCACATCATTGTACACCAGTTGAAATTCCTCTGATGTATCCTCCTAATTCTCTTAGTATTTCTCTATTGTTGGTGAATGTTATATCTAATCCTACGAGGTATTGCCCTCGATAAGTTTTTGTGCAACTATAGCAATCCTAAATGAGTCGTAAATTTTTTACCCCACCCCAACCCTCCTGCCTTAGCAAAGGGAGGGAGTAAGAAATTCACAAATGATTTAGGATTGCTATAGACAGAATTTACACATTGTAAGTAGTCGAACATAAATAAACTTAGCCATGTCAAGACGATTAGGATTGTAGGGGCGAAGCATTCGGGCGAAAAATCTTTGAGAAAAAGCCATAAGTTATCTACCCGAATGCTTCGCCCTTATCCCAGATTTATGTCTTAACGAGATTGGCCGTTGCTATAGTGGCAGAAAAGGATAATTTAGATTAAGATGTTAACTATCTGGGTTGAGATTTCTCCCAGTCCCTAAAATCTCCCATCTTTAATTATTATGTTTGGTAATTTTCAACAAAGTAGCTTGCGAATTGAAGTTAACGCTGAAGAAAGTATAATTCGGGATAGTTTGCTTCGTCCTAATCAGTGTCAAGAATGGTTATGGCCGCAGCGGTTTGATGCTGGATTACCCGAACAATTTTATCAGGGTTTAGTGTTTAAAAGCTGGGTAGGGCCGGTGGCTGTGGAACACAAGGTTGATATTGCCGAGTCGAATTGTTTGCGATTGTTATTGAGTCAGGGAATTGATGGTTTCCATGAGTGGTATTGGGGAGATGGTTGGGTGCAATCTCGTCTGGAAGGGATATCTTTGATGCCTTTAAATTTAGGGCAAACTGTTAATTTGTTGCGGTTGCGGGAGTTTTTGGCAAGTAAGAAAAAGAGGGAAGAATGATGCTTTAATTTGTTAGTAAATAGTTAGTAAACATTTCGATCGCTTCTATCTAAAATTATTTAGAAAGAAAAAAGATGATGAGATTTCGTTTTGATTAGGAGTTTGTTTGTTTTCGATCCTGAGATTATGCTATAATCTTAGAAAAACAGGTTTCTCCTTGACATTGGTAATGGGTGTAATCTCTACCTCTAGTTACGGAGAACCCAGTTTGTCGGACTTGGGATTTCACAAAATTCTCTTGATTATTTACATCAGGGTCTGTAATATGGTATATTGTAGCTAATTATGTCTACCAATTCCAAAAACAGATCCCTCCTAGCTTTGATTTTTTAATATATTTGCATCATGTTACCCACTGTTTTGACTGTAGCCTCTAAGAAAAAACGCCAATCGCTTGATTTATCTTTGCCTAGTTCGTTTTGTAATGAAAATCCCCAATGGGCTAATGCCAACGTCCAAGTAGAGATTTTATCTGAAAATACCTTGCTTTTGCGATTAGTCTCCTCTGAGATAAAAGAAGAAGCCAAAGAATCATCTTTGATGATGCGCCTATTTCTTGATATGCTTATGGAAGATTTGAAAAAAGCTCCTTCCAAAGTGGTATCTTACACTGATGAAATGATGGCAGAAGAAGATGAACTTCTTTATGGTGTTTAAAGAAACCCATGAGTTCTATTATCATTAACGGTTGGCATATATACTTTCATCCTATCTTTGCTAAACAAAGGCAACAGTTAGTTGATGAGGTCAAAAAAATAAAATCTCGAATCTCCGACACACAAGAATATAACAACCATGAAAAAGTCAAGTTACTTAAACATCTGACAACGTGGATTCGAGAAAAAATTCCTTCCAATCCATTAGATACCCGTTTTACCCTAAAGGATAGCCTGAGTGGGTATTGTCGCCTTAAAGGTATGGGGGATTTCAGCCGTTATCGACTATTTTTCAAAGTAGGTGAGGAACTTATAACTAAAAAATCTTCCCAAGATAGCTCGGAATTACCTCAAGATATTCAAGGACTAGAAATAGAAGATTACTTGGAAAGTTCTACTCACGAAAAGCAGGGAGATATAGTAATTTTGTGGTTAGGTTGGCCACGCAAGAAAGGTGATAAAAAAGACTGTTACGAGGTTTTCAAAAAGATGGTTGATAGGGGAGAATTTCCTGATAGTATAGAAGAATTAATTGCTGAGTCTGAAACTTAGAGATGGAACTGAAAAAAATATTCATTTACACTAAGTTTGCTTTGATTCTAAAATAGCCTTTACCGTCGGGAATATTACATAATAGATTACATTATAAATCTATAGCCACTCCCAATATTCACCCATGACCAATAGCCCCTTCCTCCAACGCCTCCATCACCCATCACGGCCTGTCATCGTTTTCGATGGCGCAATGGGCACCAACCTGCAATTCCAAAACCTCACGGCTGAAGACTTTGGCGGCCCGCAATACGAAGGCTGCAACGAATACCTAATTTACACCAATCCCGAAGCCGTCGCCAAAGTCCATCGAGGTTTCCTTGAAGCAGGCGCAGATGTCATCGAAACTGACACCTTCGGGGCTAGTTCCTTCGTGCTCGCTGAATACAATTTAGCCCACGAAGCCTACAACTTAAATAAAGCCGCCGCGACTCTCGCCAAAGGCCTTGCCATTGAGTATTCTACACCGGAAAAACCCCGATTTGTGGCCGGTTCAATTGGCCCTGGAACTAAGTTACCAACCTTGGGACATATTGACTTTGATACCCTCAAAATTGCCTTTGCCGAACAAGCAGAAGGACTATTTGATGGTGGGGTTGACTTATTAATAGTTGAAACTTGCCAAGATGTGTTGCAAATTAAAGCCGCGCTCAACGCTATTGAAGAAGTATTTGCTAAAAAAGGTACGCGCCTCCCGATCATGGTATCCGTGACGATGGAAACTACTGGCACTATGTTAGTAGGTTCTGATATCAGCGCCGTCTTGACAATTTTGCAGCCATTTCCTATTGATATTTTAGGATTAAACTGCGCTACTGGCCCAGACAGAATGGCCGAACATATCAAATATTTATCTCAATATTCCCCTTTTGTTGTCTCCTGTATTCCTAATGCTGGTTTGCCTGAAAATATCGGCGGACACGCCCATTATAAACTCACACCGATCGAATTACGAATGGCATTAATGCGATTCGTTGAAGACTTAGGAGTGCAAGTAATTGGCGGCTGCTGCGGTACTCGCTACGATCACATTCAAGCATTAGCAGAAATTTCTACAACCCTTACACCAAAAGTCCGCGAGACAACTTGGCAACCTGCGGCTGCTTCAATTTATAGCGCCCAACCTTACGATCAAGATAATTCTTTCTTAATCGTTGGGGAACGACTTAATGCTAGTGGTTCTAAGAAATGTCGCGACTTATTAAATGCTGAAGATTGGGATGGATTAATCTCAATGGGACGGGAACAAGTTCGCGAAGGCGCGCACATTCTTGACGTTAACGTTGATTATGTGGGACGTGATGGCGTAAGAGATATGAGAGAGGTTGTATCTCGTTTAGTTACTAATGCGACTTTACCCTTAATGTTGGATTCTACAGAATGGGAAAAAATGGAGGCGGGATTAAAAGCCGCTGGCGGTAAATGTTTGTTAAATTCTACTAACTATGAAGATGGAGAACCCCGTTTTTATAAGGTGTTAGAATTAGCAAAAAGGTATGGTGCGGGGATAGTTATTGGTACAATTGATGAAGATGGGATGGCCCGGAGTGCTGAGAAAAAATTTGCGATCGCATCCCGCGCTTATCACGCCGCCATTGAGCACGGTATCCCTCCCTACGACATCTTTTTTGACCCTTTAGCATTGCCAATTTCTACGGGGATTGAAGAAGACAGGGCCAACGGTAAATCTACCATTGAAGCCATCCGTCGCATCCGCCAAGAATTGCCGGGATGTCACGTTATTCTGGGAGTTTCTAATATTTCCTTCGGCTTAAATCCAGCAGCGCGACAAGTATTAAACTCCATGTTTTTACACGAAGCCATGCAAGCTGGGATGGATTCAGCAATTGTTAGCCCCAATAAGATTTTACCGTTAGCAAAAATTGAAGAAAAACATCAAGAACTTTGCCGTAAACTGATTTACGATCGACGAGAATTTGATGGCAATGTTTGTATTTACGATCCTTTGGGAGAGTTGACAAATGCCTTTGAAGGTGCTACAACTAAACGCGATCGCAGTGCCGATAAACTCTTACCCTTAGAAGAACGCCTCAAGCGTCACATCATTGACGGCGAAAGGATTGGGTTAGAAGAAGTTCTCACCATAGCCTTAGAACAATATCCACCCTTGGAGATTATCAACACTTTCTTATTAGATGGCATGAAAGTGGTGGGTGAATTATTTGGATCTGGGCAAATGCAGTTACCATTTGTATTGCAATCTGCCGAAACTATGAAAGCCGCCGTTGCCTTTTTACAGCCCTACATGGAGAAATCAGAATCGGGTGATAATGCCAAGGGAACCTTTATCATTGCCACAGTTAAAGGAGACGTTCACGACATTGGAAAAAACCTGGTTGACATCATTCTTTCTAATAATGGCTATCGGGTGATTAACTTGGGAATTAAACAACCAGTTGATAATATCATCGAAGCCTACGAACAGCATAAAGCTGATTGTATTGCCATGAGTGGGTTGTTGGTTAAATCTACAGCTTTTATGAAGGAAAATTTGGAGACATTTAACCAGCGTGGTATTACTGTCCCGGTGATTTTAGGTGGTGCGGCCTTGACTCCGAAGTTTGTCCATGAAGATTGTCAGAATACCTATAAGGGTAAGGTGGTTTATGGCAAGGATGCCTTTTCTGATTTACACTTTATGGATAAATTAATGCCTGCAAAATCCCAGGGAAAATGGGATGATTTTAAGGGTTTTGCAGATGAAGAAAATGGTAATGGTAATGGGGCTGCTAAAATAGAACTTGCACCTAAAAAAGAGGTGGAAACTGGGGAACCAGCCACGCCATTAGTAATAGATACAAGACGTTCTGAAGCGGTGGATGTTGATATTGAACGCCCGACTCCGCCGTTTTGGGGTACTCAGTTATTGGAGGGAGAAGAGATACCTTTTGAGGAAATTTTCTGGCATTTAGATTTACAAGCTTTGATTGCTGGACAATGGCAATATCGCAAGCCGAAAGATCAATCGCGGGAAGAGTATGATGGGTTTTTAGCTGAGAAAGTTTACCCGATTTTGGAGGAATGGAAACAGCGGATTATTAATGAGAAGTTGTTACATCCCCAGGTAGTTTATGGGTATTTTCCTTGTCAATCTGAGGGTAATTCTTTGCACCTTTACGATCCGGCTAACCCCCCCAACCCCCCCTTGGTAAGGGGGGGCTCTGATCTAAGTAACACCCCCTTGTTACCGGAGGATAATGATGCAACTAACCCCCCCTTACCAAGGGGGGGCGAAGGGGGGGTTATCACAACTTTTACTTTCCCTCGCCAAAAATCGGGGCGGCGGTTATGTATTGCTGACTTTTTTGCACCGAAAGAATCGGGGAAAATTGATGTTTTTCCTATGCAAGCAGTGACGGTTGGACACATTGCAACGGAGTTCGCACAAAAGCTATTTGCTGATAATCAATATACCGATTATCTGTACTTTCACGGATTAGCAGTACAGACTGCGGAAGCAATAGCTGAATGGACTCATGCACGAATTCGCCGGGAGTTAGGTTTTGGCAATGAAGAACCGGATAATATTCGGGATATGTTGGCCCAAAGATATCGCGGATCGCGTTATAGTTTTGGTTATCCTGCTTGTCCTGATATGTCCGATCAGTATAAACAATTGGAGTTGTTAGGAAGCGATCGCATTAATCTTTATATGGATGAAAGCGAACAACTTTATCCCGAACAATCGACAACTGCGATCGTTACTTATCACCCAGCAGCAAAGTATTTTACTGCTTAATTTGTAGGGTGAAATTTTGTTCACAATTGGTGTTAAACTAAGGTTGAATTGACTGTCTGGCAGGGGTTAAAACCCCTGCCTTATCGGGAAAATTATCGGTAGAGAAATGTAGAGCATAAATTACCAACAATTAAGCAGGACTATGGCAAACATTACTATTCAAGTTGATGAAGAGATTAAGACGGTGTTTGAACAGGCTAATCCTGATATTCAGAAAAAGCTAAGCTACATTGTTCAATTTTTTCTCAGAGAAAATTTACACAATAAGAGTTTAACAGAGGTAATGGCAGAAATTTCTGATAAAGCACAACAGCGAGGCTTAACGCCAGAAATTTTACAGGATATTTTAGCCAATATCGAAGTATAACATAATTCTTAATGCTTATTAGTTTCTTGGTTCAGGGTAGTTGGGTTAATATGGGTTAAATCAGGTTAATTTTTGCTCTCTAGCTGTCACAGGGAGGATTATTTATTTAAGCTAGAACTGCTTGTCAGAGAATGTAGGGGTTGTCCATCTCCACGACGAGATTGTAAAAATCTGAGGTAAGATAAGTGCGAGGCCTGCGGCTGGCTACGCCTAATTTATTCATCAACTCTTTAATTTTAGGAATATGGTGATCTTTGATTTCAAAGATTTGAAATAATCCCTCAGACATCGCGTTTAAAAAAGTGATTGATGCACCAACTCCACGACGAGATTGTAAAAAATAGCAGGTTTCAGTGACGACACACCATGTTGTAATCAAAGGTTCATTATATTGACTCAAACTCTTTTTAGCAGCTTCATGGTAGTTATCATTTTTGTTGGCTAAAGCTACCCAAAATCCTGTATCGACATAAATAAACCAATTATGGTATTTTTGAACTAATTCGGGGTAGACTTGGTGAAAAATCTCCCGACAACGTTGAGCAAAGATTTCTTGCTCGGTTTGGCGTTTAGTTATCTCTTCAGAGGAAAAACGGGGGCGATCGGGAAATAGGGGGCTACCATGAGGCACTTTTGTCCGAGTTTTTAGCGTCATGTTGATAAAATTATAACTTGGTGCAGTTACTTTACATTATAAACTAGGCTCTCCCGGATGCTAGGTGTAAAAAGTAGTATTTGATACAATTTAAAGGTCGGACTGAGGCTGAAAACCTTGATGCGGCTAAACTATAAGTCTACTTTATCACCACAAGTACGGGAGAGCCTGGTAGCGTAGGCGTAGCCAGCCGAAGGCATCGCCAGCCCAATCGTTGCCTATTCGGTAGTGATCGCCAGCCCAATAGTCCCTTATTTTGTAGCGATCGGACTCCATCGAACTCACGTTTATTTACTCTTCCGACAAATAATCCACCCTGCCCCAAAAAAGTGCTGTGGAATGAGCTTGTGGCAAGGCTCCTAGAGACTGGCCTTTCGACTTCTTTGTAAGTCAAATTAATGGAAACAATAAATCCCTAGCCATTTAAAAAAAGCTAGGGATTTTAGAAGTTTACCGTTTTCCGACGGGTAATGGTTATAATTCAATCCAAAGATTTGGAAGAGGAGAGATGGTTTCACCCTTGGCTTTTGCTGATTTTGAAGTGAGTGTTAATTGGATCTTAGGTTAGGCAAATTAACCAGTAGTAGGTTGCCTATTATTGGCAACGATGGTAAAATTAGATTAAAGACTGAAACAGGAGAATAATTATGTCTGTTCAGATGCAAAAACGGCTGTTTACAGTGCAGGAATATCACCTAATGATTGAGGCTGGTGTTTTTATGAATAATGACCGAGTAGAATTAATAGAAGGGGAGATTATTGAAATGGCTGCAATTGGAACTCGTCATGCAAGTTGTGTGCGGCGACTAATTCACCGTTTTAGCGTGATTCCAGAAGAAATTGCTATTTTGGATGTTCAAGATCCAATTCAGTTAACAGAAAGAACTGAACCTCAGCCAGATGTGGTATTGCTACAACCCCGTGCTGATTATTACGCTACGGCGCATCCAAGACCGTCGGAAGTATTGCTTTTAATGGAGGTTTCTGATAGCACTATTGATTTCGATCGCGATGTAAAAGTACCTAACTATGCTCGTTCTGGGATTCAGGAAGTTTGGCTGTGGAATTTGGAGGATAATTGTTTAGAAGTTTATCGTTTTCCGACGGGTAATGGTTATAATTCAATCCAAATATTTCAACGGGGAGAGATGGTTTCACCGTTAGCTTTTCCTGATTTTTTAGTGAGTGTTGATTTGATTTTGGGTTAGTATATCTAGCTCATTGAGGAAGTTGACTTTTTTTCTATTTTAGTTATAATTTAATAAATTACCTTGTTAATAGGTGCGGAACGTGCGGAAATTGAACACCAACGTGCAGAACGATTAGCAGAAAGGTTGCGTTAATTGGGGGTTAATCCTGATGAGGTGTAATTATTGTTAGTTGAAATGGAGTGCGATCGCGCTGCAAAAATGCCTACTTACTGATAAAATTAAAACACATCAACAATATGTAGTCCTTATGACAACCCTACTCAGTCAAACCAAATTACCCCAAGAAATGGTCATTTCTTGGGAAGCCCTACCCGATGATTTTCAGTTAGAGGATGAACCAGTGGATAATACAGGACAACCATTATTAGCAGGTGCTTTACGGGAAAGTTTAGAGATCGTTGGTTTCATTCAACCACAAATGTTAATCGCTTCTAACTTTGGTCTGTGCGCTACATTAAATGGGCAATTTATCGCTAAAGCACCCGATTGGGTATATGTAGCTTCAGTGAAAGAGGCTTTAGCTGAACGCCCAAGTTATACCCCCAATTTAGAAGGGGAAATCCCAGCTATAGTCATAGAATTTTTATCTGATAAAGATGGAAGTGAATATTCTTTTAAGCGCACCTATCCACCGGGAAAATGGTTTTTTTACGAACAGATATTGCAAGTTCCCATTTACGTGATATTTGACCCTGATGGGGGTTTATTAGAATATTATCAACTAGAAAATGGGCGCTACGAATTAAAGCAACCAGATGAAAATGGTCGCCATTGGATTGAGACAATGGGATTATTTTTAGGAACGTGGAAAGGAACAAAAGAAGGGCGAACTGGGTATTGGTTGCGATGGTGGGATAAAGATGCTAATTTGTTACTTTGGGCGGTGGAAAAAATTGAACAGGAACGACAACGCGCTGAACAGGAACGCCAGGAAAAAGAAAGGCTGATGGCTTATTTGAAGTCCCAGGGGATCGATCCCAATAATTTGCCTAATCTTTAACTAAATAGGACTTACGGAAAAAACCGGTTTCTGACCAAAATCATCGCTTTTTTCGATAAATATTGATGCAGAAACCGGGTTTTTGACCCCCGTGCGTAAGTCCTGACAAATAAAAAATACTCTATTAGAACAGAAGGACTGACATAAATGTTCAGCGATAAAGACAAATCAATTGTAGCTTTATTTTCAGGTTGCGGCGGGCTAGATTTAGGCTTTTCGCAAGCTGGCTTTAATGTTGTCTGGGCTTCAGAATACGATAAGGATATTTGGGAAACCTACGAAAATAATCATTCCCATACATTTCTTGAAAAGCGCGATATTAGAAAAATTTCTTCAGGAGAAATACCCGATTGTGTGGGAATTATTGGCGGATCGCCTTGTCAAAGTTGGAGTGAAGGGGGGATGCAGCGAGGTATTGATGATCCTCGCGGCAAATTATTTTTAGATTATGTTCGTATTCTTAAAGAGAAACAGCCTTTATTTTTTGTAGCTGAAAATGTTTCTGGAATGCTGCACAGGAAACATGAATTGGCATTTGGCAATATTCTAGCTGCTTTTGAAGAAGCTGGCTATGGCATAGCTTATAAGTTACTGAATACGATGTACTATAATGTGCCTCAAGATAGAAAAAGAGTAATTTTTGTTGGCTATCACTTGAGTTTGAAGAGGCGCTTTAATTTTGACTTAGTAGAGCGATCGCGCCACATTCCCACCCTAAAAGATGCTATAGGTGATTTACAAGAATCGGCAATTCCCGCTTTATCAACTAATAAAACAAATGGCGATGATTGCTTGGTACCTAACCATGAATACATGACAGGGGGTTTTTCAAGTATGTATATGTCGCGGAACCGAGTTCGCGGCTGGAATGAACCGTCTTTTACAATTCAGGCAGGTGGCCGCCATGCGCCAATTCATCCCCAGGCAAATAAGATGATTCATGTTGGGAAAGATGAGTGGATATTTGACGTTAATTCCCTGCAACCTTACAGAAGATTATCAGTGAGAGAATGTGCTAGGATTCAAACATTTCCTGACGATTTTATTTTTTATTATCAAAACTTGGCTGCTGGTTATAAAATGATTGGAAATGCAGTTCCTGTGAATTTTAGCTATGTTTTGGCACGGGCTATTTATGATGATTTATTTAGTGATAATCAGGAGTCGAAAGAGAGGGAGGAATGTAGTACCAGCATCGAGCCGATACAGCTAAGCCTTAAACTCTTCTGAGGTAGTAATCAATTCAGTTTGAATTTAGATTAGAGCGTAAACTGTTGTTGGGGAACTACTATACTACTATCTAGGTTCGTATCAAACTTGAGGCTAGGGTTACTTGTTATTCTACTGGATGCTGTGTGGAGGCGCATTGAGATTTTCCAAGCATTTGAAAATTGCAAATGTGCATAGCTTTGATCGCTTTGCGCTGTTACAGAGTTTACGAATGGAGGTTTCCTGAAATCTTGAACAAGTAATAAATTCTGAGATTCATAAAATATAATTTTGTAAAAATCTATCCGACCAACAAGGAAACTGAACAAATGGCTAGCAGAAATTGGTGAGCTACAAAAACTATTGATAAATTCTGTTACAAGGGTACAGATGGGAATATATAATAGTGTTAATACTACTCCGTTGTCTAAATCCCGAAAGTAAGTATCACCTTGCACTGTAGTTGTAAATGCTGTGGTAATGTTGTTGTAGTCTGTTCTAAACTGAATATCTTCTGGACTTCCCTTGGTATATCCGCAATGCTGTGCAGTAGAAGCAGGCCGCTGATGTTTTAGTGCTGAATGATTATGCTTAACTGATAGGTTAATTTCCTGTGAACCCATCACGATTCTAATATCTGTAACATCTCCCTGTTGTGAATTTTTATCAGGCAACCGATCTATTGATAGGGGTTGGGTTGAGATTGCAAAATTGCTGTCAAGCCATTGAAAAATACGTGCAGAACATTGTTGATAGTTTTGTTGCATATTTACAGATAAATGGAGATATTTTGGCAAGTCTCTCTGTTGATTCTGTAAAGTGCGTTGAGTTAGGTTAATCTGATTTTGAGGCAATCTTTGAATAATTTCTGCAACGATCGCATACTCCAAGGCTCTTCCGCGAAGATTTTGCATAAAACAGGTCTCCATAATTGCTTTATCTAGTCTTGTATTTAGCATAACTCTCGAACTCAGCGGAGAAACGCGATCGCATTCCCTCCCGACTGGTTAAGATTTGCTTACACCTATTCGCCAGTAACGCGATCGATGATAAGATTAACAGCAAAGCTAGGGGTGCCCAAATATTCGGGCTGAGAAACACCCTTAGAACCTGAGTCTGGGTAATACCAGCGGAGGGAAGCTGTTTATTGAGGAAACCAAATATGCGTAGCGAATGGATCGCCAAGCGGCAGGGGCATAGTAATGTTAGTCAAATGCACTATGCTCGCCAAGGTGTCATTACTGAAGAAATGCAGTATGTCGCCAATCGAGAAAATCTGCCATCTGAGTTGATTCGTGAGGAAGTGGCGCGGGGAAGAATGATTATTCCTGCTAACATTAATCACACCAATTTAGAACCGATGGCGATTGGTATTGCTTCTAAGTGCAAAGTCAATGCTAATATTGGTGCATCGCCTAATTCTTCTAATCTTCAAGAAGAAGTTGACAAGCTGAATTTAGCTGTCAAATATGGTGCTGATACCGTGATGGATTTGTCCACTGGCGGTGGCAATTTGGATGAAATTCGCACGGCAATTATCAAGGCTTCACCTGTTCCTATTGGTACGGTTCCGGTTTATCAAGCACTGGAAAGCGTACACGGAACTATCGAAAATTTGACAGCCGATGATTTTCTACATATCATCGAAAAACACGCTAAACAAGGCGTAGATTATCAAACAATTCACGCGGGAATTTTAATTGAGCATTTGCCTTTGGTGAGAAATCGGATTACTGGGATTGTTTCTCGTGGTGGCGGTATTTTGGCTCGTTGGATGCTGCATCATCACAAGCAAAATCCTCTTTATACTCATTTCAATGAAATCATTGAAATCTTTAAGAAATACGATGTTTCTTTTAGTTTAGGTGATTCTTTACGTCCTGGTTGCACTCACGATGCTTCTGATGAAGCGCAATTAGCGGAACTTAAAACTTTGGGGAATTTAACTCGCAAAGCTTGGGAACATGATGTGCAGGTGATGGTGGAAGGGCCTGGCCATGTACCGATGGATCAAATTGAGTTTAATGTGAAGAAACAGATGGAAGAGTGCTCAGAAGCACCTTTCTATGTTTTGGGGCCGTTAGTGACAGATATTGCACCGGGATATGACCATATTACTTCTGCGATCGGTGCGGCGATGGCGGGTTGGTATGGTACGGCGATGTTGTGTTATGTGACTCCGAAGGAACATTTGGGTTTACCGAATGCTGAGGATGTGAGAAATGGGTTAATTGCTTATAAGATAGCGGCTCATGCGGCGGATATTGCTCGTCATCGACATGGTGCTCGCGATCGCGATGATGAACTCTCGAAGGCGCGTTACAATTTCGATTGGAATCGTCAATTTGAGTTATCGTTAGACCCCGATCGTGCGCGGGAATATCACGATGAAACTTTGCCGGCGGATATCTATAAAACGGCTGAATTCTGTTCGATGTGCGGGCCGAAATTCTGTCCGATGCAGACTAAGGTTGATGCTGATGCTTTGACTGAATTGGAGAAGTTTTTAGCTAGGGAACCTGTGGCTAAATAGTATAGAGATGATTTATAGCAGTCGCCAAGACGGTTAAGGCAAGTTTGAATATAGTCGTGGGGGCGGGTTTATAGTATTTGCACCCTGGACAGTTATATTTAGGCGAACCCGCCCCTACCCCATGTCTTAACCACCTTGGCGGCTGCTATAACAAAAAACGCTCTCATTTATGAGGGCGTTTTTTGTTGGGGAAAACTATCAAGAGATCGCGTTAAAGCTAAATTAATTTGAGGTTAGGGTAGCCCGTCAACATATCATCAGAAGTTAAGGTATCGTTACTGTCTTGAGGTGTCCACAAGATTTCAACAGTGAGTAATCGATCGCTTGATATTCCTCCAATTTGACGTAAAGCTTGGCGCAAATCTTCAGAATTGTTTGCTGCTGGTAATTGCAGCGTTCCTTGAACGCCTACCAAAATTGTAACTACGATATATTCGCCAGGTCCTTGACTCAAATCAGTTTGATTAACTAACTCCCCATTTTGTTGAGCTAACAGCGATTTATTCGCGGGGGTTTGTCGTAACTGATTGTTAACATTGGAGAGGGTTTCTTCAGTAAATTTGCTTCTTTCTGCTAACAACATTTGGTTAAATTTAGCTTCAGCAGCTTCTAACCTAGCTTGTTGAGATTCGGCTCCTGCATAAACCCAATATTCGGGATGGCGCAATAAAGTTAAACTGGCTTCTTGCAAAAGTTGAGCGCGACCAATGGCGGAACCAGTATCAGCACTTTCGGCTAATCGATCGAGTTCTATTTGCAAACTTCGAGCGTTGGAAAGCAAACCAACTTGTACGCGACCAACAGAAATATTGGATTCATTTGTGTACCCAAGTTCGTTGCTTTCTTCTCCACTGCGGCGTAAACTGTTAACTAGAAAGTTGGCGATGCCAATAAAAATCAAAATTGTAAACAATCCGCCAAATCCGCCGCCGAAGCCAAAGAAAGGTAGCAAAAAGGGAAAACCAATGCCACCACCGGAGTATCCTCTATTGGTAGAGTATCCTGTTGATGGTGAGGAGTATGTGCGGGACGGACTGCTGAAGGAACCGCCACCGATGCGCCCACCACTGCGGGCCGCCATTGCGTTGTCAGCTTGACCCAGGGACAATAGGAGTACGAGTGCGATCGCAAACAAAGGTTTCAAAAGCGGTTTAATGGTTGAAAGGAGTTTCTTGTGCATAAGACCGTTATATATTCAATATTTCTAATTTACCGCTTTCGGGCTCAATTTGGCGGTGAGTATCAAGAATGTTATTAGTCGGATATCCGTACCAGATATCTTAAAAGGACTATGCCAGATTACCAATTACCAATTATAAATGCCATGAGTAACCACAAAAAAGAAATTTTACCAACTTTAGTTTCGTTGGCGATCGCGGGTTGTGTAATTGCCGGCGGTCTTTGGTTCGCGGGTAATTTTTTTAAGCAAAAGAAATCTGTCGATCGAACATCTAGCCCTAATTCTTCACCGTCACCATCTCCCAATATTAATGTTGAAGATCGGATTAGTTTTGGTGATAAAATGTTAATCAAACAAGAAGAAGTTAATCAAACATCCCCTGAATTTCAAGCGGCTAAACAAAGAGGAATAACGGCAATGGCTCAGGGAAATTATCAACAAGCAATTCAAGAGTTTGAAACAGCTATTGGTAAGTATCGCAATGCTCCAGAAACTTTGATTTATCTGAATAATGCTCGGATTGGGGATAAGAAATCTTACGCGATCGCTGTAGTTCCTCCCATCGATCCTAGTGTTAATTATAACATTGATTCCGCCTTAACTATTTTGCGGGGAATAGCTCAAGCTCAAGATGAAGTAAATCAAAGTGGAGGTATTAACGGAGTACCCTTAAAAGTAATAATTGCTAATGATGACGACGATGCAAAAATAGCTAAACAAATAGCCGCAGCCTTAGCTAAAGATTCCCAAATTTTAGGGGCGATCGGACATTATTCAAGCGGGACTACTTTAGCGGCTAAAGATGTTTACGATGCAGAAAAATTAACCGTAATTTCTAGCACCAGTACCGCTGTAAAAATAACTAATTCTAGCCCTTTTCTTTTCCGTACAGTTCCTAGTGATTATGCAGCGGCTAGAAAACTCGCCGATTATATGTGTAAAACTTTAAAAAAGAAAAATGCCAGTGTTTTTTATAGTCCTGAAAGTGCTTATAGTCAATCACTTAAAGATGAATTTGCAACTGCTTTAGGTGCAGAGTGTGGTAAAGTTGTTGATGAGCAAATACTTTCTAAATCTTCCGTAGGTTTTGACGCATATAAGGGTGTTAAACAAGCTATCGATCGCGGTGCGGAAGTAATTATGTTAGCAGCACCGGACGATCGCTTAGACGAAGCAGCACAAGTGATTCAAAATAATAATAAACGCTTAAGTTTATTGGGTGGAGATGCTTTATACCATAACAAAATCTTGAAAAATGGTTTGGATGAAGCAACGGGAATGGTGTTAGCTGTGGCTTGGCATATTAATAGTAATCCTAATTCTAAGTTTGTCCAAAATTCTCGGCAATTATGGTCGGCGGATGTGGATTGGAATACGGCGATGACTTATAATGCGGCGGAGGCTTTTATTGAAGCATTGCGACGCAATAATAATCCTACTCGCGTGAGTATTAAAGATACATTGGCGGCGACAGATTTTTCTGCTCCTGGTGTAAGCGATCGCATTCAATTTTTACCTTCTGGAGATAGTAATACGCCAGTTCAATTAGTAGAAATTCGGGCGGTTGAGAACTCGCGATCGCTTACTGGTTATGATTTTGTTCCGATTAAATAGATAAGTTAATCAAACCGCCCTGGTGTAGAGGGAAGCTTAGTTATTATATTGATTCCTGTTGACAGTACAATGTTATTTCATTAGAAGAAATCCCATCTTTACCTGTCAATTGATAATGGCGCTCGTCAACAACTGTTAACCTAAATACATCACCTTCTTCTTCAACAGTTAACTCAAGAATGGCAACATCTTGCTCTGATAAAAACTGAAGTGCAATTGGTTTGCACAACACATTGGGGTAGCGTTGTTTGCAAAACTCAATATCCTGCATAACTTGAACAATGCCAAATCTATCTCCAGGTGATTTTGCTTGGCAGGGGATTACATAATGTGCGCCTTTTTTACTGATCCCAAGATAAATCTCGTCGATTTCTATTTGCCCAACATTATCGATCGTTGTTCTCAAATGATTCTGGATTGAGTAACAAGTTAGCCCAGAAAATATGTCAACCAATCTGTTGTATCTGACTTTTGTAAGCAAGGCTTGTTCATCAGTGCCTGGGGCATATTTTTTAACGATTTCTGGTGTAGCATCAGGAATTTTAATTCTCTGTCTGTTATTTGTAGGTGTTATCTTGGCTGGTGCTGCAAGCCTAAATTCGTATGAACCAACACCCGAACCAATAATTATCCATTCAGCATTGGGTGGGGCTGTATTTGTAATTGATGGCGGAAGTTCCTTTCTGAAACGAAAGGAGTAAGGAATATCCCCAAGGTTCTTTATGCGTTCAATTTTTAATTTGTCGCAGGCTTCTGCTAACTTGTCTCTACTAAAGGAGACTCTAACAGCACCCTCTTGAAAGTTTTGCTTGAAAACCAATTCTATAATGTCGTCGTATTTTGCCATTTGTATTTCTAAGCCAAACGTTTTCGCTTCGGGATCACATCATCTGCTATTCCCCAGTATGCCGATGCTTGCGACATTTTGTAACTAAGAATTTCATCTTCAACTCGATCGATGATATTCGTAGCTAACTCTTCAGGATTAATACCCAATGCGTGGATAATTGAATCTCCAATTTCCTTAGATAAAGCAGGGATAACAGCATTGCCAATTTCTCTAAATCCATGCCAAATAGTTCTATGAAATCGGAACCAGTCAGGAAAAGTATGCAGTCTAGCAGCTTCTCTAATAGTGATGCAGCGAGGCTCTGAATAATGAATTGGTCTAGGGGCAGTAAAAGCACCTTTATCGCTATTAGTTCCCGCACGCAAAGTATTACAAAGACCGAACTTTGATAACTTAAAAAATCGGCTTTTGGGTTCAATTTTTCCCGGCTCAGTATCAGAAAAACGGTCTATAGATTGTTGTGTATGTAACGAACCAAGATGACCAAAAACTAAATCCCCTACTGTTCTAGTGTGACATTTTGCAAAAATTCCACTCGGTTTTAATGCGTATTGAAGTCGATCGCCTTGGTAGTTAAGTTTATGCTGATTTATTCCTGGATCGTAGTCAGTATAAGCCTTAATTTTTGATAGATCGGCGATCGCATCATATACAGTTCTGAATGGATAGATATTCTCTGAATATAAATTCTCAGAATTAGAAAGATTTTGCCCATATCTAGGCAAAGGATATTTAGCAAGATTTACATCATTTCTACTACCGATAAGAATCAAGCGTTTTCTTTTCTGGGGCGCTCCAAATTCACTAGCATCAAGAATTTTTATCGGTTGGTCAATTCGATAACCAATGGTTTCAAATTCCGCAATCAACTCGGTTAGAAATTGTCGATGTTTTCCAGTCGTAATTCCTGGAACATTCTCAAAAATAAAATACTTTGGCCTCAGTTCTGATATGATTCTATGATACTCAAATACCAATGAATTTCTCGGATCGTTAAGCTGGCGCTTTCCGATATGGGAGAATCCCTGACAAGGAGGTCCGCCAGCAATTAAGTCAATATCTTTCCTGTCACCGTTTTCCACTAGCGCTTGTAATATCTCCAAGCTCGAAACTTGGGAAACATCTTTGCAAATTGTTTTACAATAAGGAAAATTGTAATGATGAACTAATGAATGGACAGCATCGAACTCAACGGCTACAGCCACATCGAAGCCAGCGGCTTCTAATCCCAGAGACATTCCACCAGAACCGGCAAATAAATCTATAGCTATGGGTCTTTTTGTCACGTTTATACTGCTACCTTATTTCTGAATTTAATGACTTAGTTTAAACGACTTAGTTTAATTGTACTAAGTTTAATTGTAAGTGTAGATTAACACAAAATGCGGTGGAATGCAAGCCTATTGGTGTCAACTTAACATCAAACTCTTAGTCCGATAGGGGTTAAAACCAGGGCGGTTTAATTCTCGGGTGCGATCGCAATCAAGTAAAAGCGATCGCGCTATCCGATCGGATTTTTAGCGATCGCTCTTCTATAAATATGCAGACTCTAATCTCTTTTTTGAAAAAAGTCAACAACTATTTTAATATATTTTTTTAAGATCGGTTGAATGGTGAAAACGGTTTCATTTTCATAGTTCAATGTTGCGATCGTTCCCCGTCTTGCTAAAGATTGAATTGCTTTAAATAATTCGCCTTCCGCTCCTTGAGATTTTAGCATCAATTGGGTAAATGAGATGGGTTCATTTTCGTTGGCAAGGAGGGCGATCGCGTTTTTCTCACACTCGGACAACCGTTGATAATGCTGCTGCAATATCGGTGTCAATTCATCGCTTAAAAATACTGATTCGTAACTCAAATATTGAGATACTCTACCGCTAAATAAGTTGTTGATGGTTTGAGCAACTAATTTTAACCAGAGGGGATTACCTTGATAAAGGTTAATCAATTCTGGCCAGCGATCTTCATCTAATAAACCTTTTTCTCTCAGAATTTCTGTTGCTGCTTCACCTAAGCCAGTTAATTGTAATAAACATACTGCTGAATTATCATCTGTGAATGTGAGAATATCTAAAGGGGGTTCCCAACTATTGAGGATTAAGCAGCTATGATGGGGAATTTCAGCGATTAGTTTAAATAGGGTTCCATAATTCTCATATCCGGGTTTATAATTGCCTGCCAGTTGGCCGCTGTTGAGGATTTGTTGCACGTCATCTAGGATAATGAGACAGCGATGGGTGCGTAAGGATTCTATTAGTATTTCTAGTTGAGGATCGATATTTTCAGGTAAAACCCCCCCAACCCCCCCTTGGTAAGGGGGGGCGAAGGAAGGGTATTGATTTGATCCCCCCCCTTGGTAAGGGGGGGCGAAGGGGGGGTGTTGATTTGAGAGAAATTGAATGAGGTTTTTGAGGGTGGTTTCTAGGGGTGGGGAAGTGCGGAGACTGCGCCAGATGATGCGATCGAATTGAGTTTGAATTAGGGGGATGAGGTGACGTGCGATCGCGCTTTTGCCGGTGCCACTCATGCCGGTGATGGTGATGAGGCGACAGTTTTGGTGTGCGATCGCATTTTCGAGGGTGGTGAGGGGTGAATTGGGGTAGTTGTAGAAGGTTTTGATGTCTGGTGCGTCTCTTAAATCGAGTTTTTGTTGGGTGTTGTCTTCGGTTGGGGGTGAGTTTTGTGGAGGTTTGGGAGGGTGTGGGGTTTCGGTGCAGAAGTTATTGATATTACCTTGTTCTATAAAATTTAAGTTAAGGAAATTAGAAGATTGAGAAATTTGATATCTTTCCATTGTGGAGCGCAAAGTAGATTTACTAACTTTTTCACCTAACTTTTTTTTAATGAGTTGCCATAATTTTGAAGCTACATTAGCAACATGATGTTCAGTACAGTGATATTCTTTAGCAATTTCGGAGTATCTTTTACCTTGATAACTTGCGAGTAATACTGCTTGTTGCAGGTTGTCTAAGTGTTTGCCAGTTTTGGCGAAAACCAGGTCATCGGCAAATCTCAAGATTTCTTTAACGTCCATAGTCAGGTAGATTGTATGAATTTCCTCATTTTACCAAACTTTAGGATATTTTATGATGTTGATGATAAAAGCTAATATTTTGCAACATAAGCTTTGAGAAAATAGTGATAAAATATGATATTTTACAACTTGACAGAACAGGAGTTGGCTAGTTAATTTAGAAAAAAGATATTTTTTATCTAACACCTAACAAAGTGGACCCGATAACATTAGGATTTATTATTTCAACATCTAGTGCTGTGCTGGCCGGCATAATACTTAATCTGGTTACGGGTAACGGAAAGGCAGCACTAAAAGCCGATATAGAGCTAGAAGTAGTTCGTAAAGTCCGTGAAGAATTGAACCGAATTGAAACACACCCTCCAAAACAAGAAATTAAAACAATTAGCGATCAAATCCTTATTCACGATAGAGGTATTGAGCAAGAAATTGATCTGCGTTTGAAAAATTTAAAAGGAATCACAGTCACCTATGCAAAAACAACAACTTGGACAAGGATAGAAGCCATAAAAAGCCAGGTCAATATCGCACTCCGTCACACAACAGAGATTTCTTTACAGTTGATACAAGAATCTATTTTAAAAAGAATTGAAAATAAGTGGATTAGTAAAATCCATGTTTATGCGTTGGACAGTGAGAATCTGTGCAGAGCACAGTTAAGTATTGAAATTGACTGGGATGAATACAATTTGCAAATATCTAACGGCAAAACCACAGTTGTTATAACTGAAGATGGGCGAACTTGGATAGATAATACAGCTATCGAGTTAGATGAAGCTATTTTACTATTTAATGATTATGTGCGTGACCATTCACTTAAAACTAAATGTTACACACCCTATGCACCAGGGGTGAATCGTGAAGAGGTCAACCGTATTCTTGGAATGGTTAACGGTGAACCGATCAGATGGAAGGATAAAGCCAATCAAGTATTTCAATTTAAGATACCAGAAATTAAAGAACTTCGTGTTGGCTTTTATTGTGTAGATTAATTGTCAAAAATCATACTTTTCACTTCATCCTAAAAAAAGATCGCCTTTCTTTTCCTAAAAAGCGATCGCTCTTAAATTATCGCAACAAATCCGGCTTAATCCTCAATCCAATCACTTAAAAACTCCACTTGATTTTGCATATCTTCCGCTGACTTCGCATCCATTAACCGCAAAATCCCTCGCGCGATCGCACCCACTGAATAGCGCTGTTGCTGTACCAACATCATCCCTGCATGAAGTTGACCTTCAACTAAAAAATTAGTGTGCAAACGGTAAAAATCTTTGATGTTAGAACTGTATAAAACGCGACCTTGTTCAGCAGCCCAGATTAGTTGTGCTTCATCTAAATATCCCCGTCTGTTGGCACTCTGAACTGTTACCACATCTATTGCTTGATTTTGCAGAGAACGAACTAAACCCGTATCGCTAGAATCCTCATCAATATACCAGCGAATCTGACTCACAATTGTCTCCTTGCCTTGTGCATTGCTTCTATTCGATCGCCTTCTGCTTCCTCCGCTGCAATATCAGCATCAATTTCCTCTTTGTTAGCGTGATAATAAGTCAAAGCTGCATAAACTTGAGTTAGAGTTAAAAAACCGATGCGATCGGCAATTTCTTCTGCTGTCAAACTTTGCTTATACCAAATAGCAATGCGACGGACTGTAACACCCGTTCCCGCAATAATTGGACAGCCACCATGTATGCCAGGATGACTGGTAATGAGAGTGCCAATATCGGTGATAGTTGACAAGATTTTTTCCTCGCCAATTTATGATTGTTCTTGATCTAGGATAGCACTGTTAGAGCAAAAGTGCGTAAAAGTCTAAATCTAGGGTGATAAAAAAACGACCCTCAGCACAAGCTTGCTGCCATACAATCTCGTCATCAGCACCCGATAGTCCTTCATCTGTGACGCGATCGCAATCGTAACCAATTTGTCGCAAAAACTCAGCGTGCGCGACGCTCATATTTTCATCTAATTTTATCAGCATTGTACTCATCGAATTGGCAATAATTCTTCTTCTCTTGTCAGTGCCGCAGCATAGGAGATCGCAGCCTTTACATCTTCTAATTTAAGTGGTGGATATTCGGCAATAATCTCTTCGGCTGTCAGTCCATCAGCTAAGTTATCAAGGATAACTGACACCATAATTCGAGTTCCTTTAATGCAAGGTTTACCATGACAAACCTTGAGGTTAATAGTGATATATTCTTGCCAGTTCATTTTTATGCAACGAGGGTACATCTACCAGTATATCCTATATGTTTACACGATGTTGATACACTTGAAGTGTAAAGACGGGTGAAATGGATTTTGTAGCCATAACCCATAGACTTTCTTAGCTTGTTGTTTAATAGTAGTATCAAGCAAATAGTATTTTTCCCAAAATGAAGGCAAAGTCATGGATTTCATAATTGCTCGATATCTAATGGCTGTGCTTTTCCTTCAGAAATTTCCTGTTTAGCCCTTTGTGCAGCCATAATCAGCGATTGTTGTGTATTCTGAAAAGATAAATTCCACTGCTCTTCATCCCTTAAGTCTTCAATATATTCTTGCAGGTGTTCAACGACTCGATTTTGCAAATTTTCGGGCAAAGATTCCATAATTTTTGTCAAGGTAGCGATCGCACTTGATGACATAAGTTTTCCTCCTTTTTTTTCAAGTATCCTCCTCTCTAGGATACCACTGTCAGAACACAGCGATCGCGAATGATGAGTAAGCCAGACTAACTCTCATAATGACTTAGTGCGATCGCCTTTCCTTCAATAAACCGGCGATCGCTCTTTATCAGTGACTACTGATACTCTACTATCGCTGCCATACCCTTCCTTGAATCCTGATTTAATTGACAGCAAATCCCGTATGTTGCCGAATATTGGGAGAACGAAATCCCAAAACAATCTGTTCTTTTGGGATTCCTTCCGCTACTAACTCATTGGCAATTCCCTGTTCAGTTCCATCTCTTTGAATCCAAATTTTCCCCTCAATAATATCAATATGAACCAAACATCCGTGAACTCTGATATCGTTTTCCCGTCCCAATATTATCAGCAAATAATGGTCTGAATTACCATCAAAAACTGTTTGAATCTGAATATCTCCATAAGCATAAGGTATTTGAGCATATTCAGTCAGAATTTTTTGGATGATATAACGATAATTTTCTAAGGTTCCCATTGTACTATCTCCTCATTTTCTTCAGTAAAAACGATTAAAGATACTTGATAATCTGCTCTAATAATTTGACCAAGTGGTTCAGATAATAATTCAGAAAAGACTGTTTTTGTAATAGCTAGATAGAGCTTTCTATCCGGTTCAGTTCTAGTGATAACAGAACGATAAACTAAGTATTGACCCAGCGCATTCTCCAGATCATTCATGTCTGATGCGCCCACAAAACTTTTGACTTCTACGGCTATCTTCTGTCCAGCCTTCTCCGCACTAAAAACCCGCTCTGCACCCAAATCGACGTACATATCTTTAATTCCCCATTTTAATCGTAAGGGATCGTGGGTAATTCTCCACCCATCTTTAATGAGAGCATTTTTGACAACATTGTGATATACATCTTTAGCTGGCATAAATCTGCGATCGCTCTTTCTAAGTAACTATTGATATTCTATCACAGCCGCAAAACTCAGCGTGCGCGACGCTCATATTTTCATCTAATTTGATCGGCATTATACTCATCGAATTGGCAATAATTCCTCTTCTCTTGTCAGTGCGGCAGCATAGGCGATCGCAGCCTTTACATCTTCTAATTTAAGTGGTGGATATTCGGCAATAATCTCTTCGGCTGTTAGTCCATCAGCTAAGTTATCAAGGATAACTGACACCATAATTCGAGTTCCTTTAATGCAAGGTTTACCATGACAAACCTTGAGGTTAATAGTGATATATTCTTGCCAGTTCATTTTTGTGCAACGAGGGTACATCTACCAGTATATCCTATATACTGAACCCTATTGCTTTTTAACCGACACTCCGGGCGATCGCCTCCTAATTTTCTGGAAAATAACGCTCCAAAAACTCCCTAGCTGTAACAATAGGAATTCCCTCATACTTTTGCAATACTAATAAATCTCGATCGCCCGTAACAATCGCATCGACATCAGCCGCGATCGCAGTGGCTAAAATCATATTATCATTAGCATCTCTTAACTCAGGCAAATTGAGTTCTTGCTAATCTAAATAAACGAGCAGGGATACCGCCCCACAACCACCCTGACACCAAGATATTTGTATCCACTACAATCTTCATTATTGCGACTCTCTTTCCCAACGTTTCTCCCGACGCACTTCCCGCACAATTTCACAAATTTCTTCCATTGTTAGCTCATCAGGATCGGGATTAGCTGCTTCTACTCGCCGTTCCCATTCCTCCCAGTCGAAACCTGCCACCTTCTGAAAAACAATACTATCTGCGGTGACAATCACACTATATCGATCGCCAGGATTCAGTTGAGTTTCCACCTCGGTCGGAATTTCCAACTTACCCTCTGAACTCACACGAACAATAACATCTGATTTCATATTATTCTATAATTAAAGAATTTTATCATGGTCATTTTATTATCCTCTCTTAAGTAAAGTAGTTGATTTCATATTTTTCTTAGATTTCCGTAAATCAATACTCCGGACAGTTTTTAAGCAGCCAGAGTACCATAGGACAGGAGTTCAGGAAAGTTAGGGTGATTTAAAATCAAATTTGGGTCTAAATCTAACTTATCAATAAAGGTAGAAAGCAGATGCCGCTCTCTGTTGTAGACGTTTATAATTAGCCATCGAAAACACAAAGGGCTGACTTGACGAACGACGATTATAAGCCTGATATTTGGCTAAGTTAAGGGAAGTTAAACTGGCATTAAAATGAAAATCAAGCCGTTGGGAGTGAGGAGATTGACAATCGGATAAACCCGTAAATTGTTTGGCATCACGGAAAATAAACTCAATTTGAAAAC
>MBRE01000075.1 GCA_001698425.1 Oscillatoriales cyanobacterium USR001
CATTTATCTAAATTAATACTACAGTCTTCGGGGCGGGTTTTTGAAGATTTTGGCGAATTGCGGTGATTGTTGGCGAACCCGCCCCTACCCAAACTGTTGTAAACTTTTTTAGAAATGGTATAAGTCATCGTCTATTGCTTGCTTGCAAGTTCGGGAAAATGATATGTTTAGTGGTTAGCTAGTACCAACCTTCATGCAGAAACCCCCTGAAAATCTCGACTTCTCAACCGAG
Organism: Oscillatoriales cyanobacterium USR001; assembly: GCA_001698425.1. Classification (GTDB taxonomy): domain Bacteria; phylum Cyanobacteriota; class Cyanobacteriia; order Cyanobacteriales; family Microcoleaceae; genus Kamptonema. The sequence goes on from MBRE01000075.1 coordinate 233, forward strand.
GACAACAGCAGTAACCCGGAAAAAATCAAGGCAAATCATCTCAGCCCCCCGCCAGCGGTAGTTTGGGGAATTGTCGCCACTGCTTTATTTTTCTTTTTGTGTAGCAGTTTACGACACGATTTGTTTCAATCAACAGGCTTCGATTTGGGAATTTATGACCAAGTTGTATATTTAATGAGTCAAGGAATGCCGCCAATTTCCTCATTTTTAGGGTTTCATCACCTCGGAAATCATGCAGCTTGGGCGGTTTATCCTTTAGCTTTATTATACAAAATTTATCCCAGCGTCTCTTGGTTATTTTTAGTACAATCAATAGCTTTAGCTTTAGGTGCATGGCCAATTTGGAGTTTATCTCGATTAGCAGGATTAAGGGAAAAACAAGCCTTAACAATAGCAGCCGTTTACCTCCTTTATCCAGTGGTTTTTAATACCAATTTATTTGATTTTCACCCCGAAGTAATGGCTTTACCAGCTATTTTTGGTGCAATTTTAGCCGCAAAACTCAATAAGCCATTGTGGTTTTGTGCAGCTATTTTGTGGGTTTTAGGTGGCAAAGCTGTCTTATCCTTAACTGTCATAGCAATGGGTTTTTGGCTATTATTATTTGAACGAAGGCGATTATGTGGTGGAATTGCCCTTATTCTTGGTGTAGCATGGTTTTTGATTGCTACTCAGGAACTTATTCCTTATTTTAGTGGTAGCGAAGCGGCTGGTGTTTGGCGCTACACTTATTTAGGCAATTCTGTAATGGAAATTCTTATAAATTTGGTATTGAAGCCACAGTTAATTTTGGGGAAAATCTTTGCCTTTGATACGATTAAATATTTATTTTTACTGATTTTGCCTTTAATTTGGTTATTGTTTCCTTTCCAGGGTAAAATATTTGGGATGCGACACTTAACTCCCTTAGTTTGTGCTATACCGACACTAGCTATCAATATTTTATCAGATGTCTCTTTTCAGCGGAGTATGGCCTATCATTACTCTTTACCTGTAATTCCATTTTTGTTATTAGCAGCAATAGCGAAGGAAGAAGGAAGAGGGAAGAGGGAAGATGTAGAAAATCAGGAAAATCAAGAAACATCAGAAATGTTCGCAATATCTAATCTAAAATTTCCAATTCCCAGTTTAAACTACCCCAAAACGATTATTATTTGGTCGTTATTAATGTTTCTCATTCTGGGGAATGCTAAACAGTTTTTGTTATACCCAACTAGACTGGATACTTGGAAAGCTTCGCGGGAAGCGATCGCCCAAATTTACCCTCCAGGCGCTGTTTTAACTGATAATAGACTTGCGCCTCATCTCACTCAACGCCCCGTTGTCAAGTTACTTTCTCAAATTTCACCAAATACAGATTTATCTGAGTTTGAATATGTCATTTTAAATCTGCGCCATCCTTGGCCAGATACTAAAGAAATTGGTGATAATTTGGCAAAGCAACTGCTAAGTAATCCCAAATTTAAGTTGATTTATCAGCGAGATGATGTGGTTGTATTTAACAAGATTTAGCAAATATAGAATGAAAATTAAATAACTTGATGATTTGGTTCGTAGTAAGCGCAAAGAGCGCTAAAGCGCTTACTACAAACAAGCTAATTATTTAATTTCTATTCCTAAAAGACTAATATACCCACCCCAGATACAGTTTCTACTTTTTTAATTATTAGAAAAATGCTGATTTTTAAACATATTAAATCCCATCCCCTAATTTGGATAATTGCTACTACTGCAATCATTTTTATGATTTGTAGCAGTATCCGCCACTACCTATTTCAATCCACAGCTTTTGAAATGGGAATTTACGATCAAGTTGCTTATTTAATTAGTCAAGGAGAAACTCCATTTTCTTCATTTTTAGGCATTCATCATCTAGGAAATCATGCAGCTTTAGCCATGTATCCCTTAGCTTTACTTTACAAAATATACCCTTCAGTTTATTGGTTGCTATTAATTCAAGCAATTTCCTTAACCTTGGGGGCTTGGCCTACTTGGAGTTTAGCACGTCAGGCGGGATTAAATGAATCTAAATCCCTAGCTATGGCATTAATGTATTTATTTTATCCCGTAATTTTTAACATTAACTTATTTGATTTTCATCCAGAAGTAATGGCAATACCCGCACTTTTGGGGGCAATTTTGGCAGCAAAATTAGATAAAATTCTCTGGTTTACCATCGCAATTATTTGGGTTTTAGCTTGCAAAGATGCTTTATCCCTAACTGTAGCGGCAATGGGAATTTGGCTATTTTTCTTTGAAAAGAAGCGGTTATGTGGTGCAATTGCACTGACTTTTGGTGTGGGTTGGTTTATCATTGTCACTCAAGGAATTATCCCCCATTTTAAAGGTGGAAAAGGACCTGGAGGTGTGGGGCGTTATGGTTATTTAGGAGACTCGGTTTTTGAAATTGCTATAAATATTATACTCAAGCCTGGATTGGTTTTAGGCCGGATTTTTTCCTGGGAAACTTTACAATATTTGGGTTTATTATTATTGCCGATAATTTGGTGGCTTTCTCCTCGCCATCTTGCGCCGTTGATTGGTGCTTTACCTGTATTAGTTAAGAATATTTTATCTGATATTGATGCTCAACGGGATTTGATTCACCAGTATTCTTTGCCATTGTTGCCATTTTTATTATTAGCTGTGATTGCGACATTGGTAGATAGGGAGAAAATAGGGCAAAATCCGATTAAATTACCAATTACCAATTACCAATTACCAAAGTTTATAATTACAAAATTTATAATTATTTGGTCGCTAGTAACTTTTTTAGCCTTGGCTAAGTATGGTTATTTCTGGACTATTTATCTGGATTCTCTCGATACATGGCAAGCAACTAAAAATGCTATTACTCTTGTTAAAACTTCAGGTAATGTGTTAACTACTGCTAATATTGCTCCTCATTTATCCCACAGAAAAGTGATTAATTTAACCAATGTTAATGCAGCACCTAAAAATTTGGCTGATTTTGATTATGTGTTATTAAATATCCGCCATCCAGGGTGGAATAGTAATCAAGAATTTGCTAATAGCTTAGTTAATCAACTTAAAAACAATCCTGAGTTTAAACTTAGTTACGATCGCGATGGTGTTTATTTATTTAATCGCAATAACAAATAACAAATAACAACTAACAACTAACAAATAACAACTAACAAATAACAACTAACAGTTAACAGATAGATTTTTTTGCGATCGCAGATTTTGAACGCGAGTTAACTGCGAGATAAAATATTGAGTAATCAAAGTTGGTTGCTCAGCTTCCATCACCGATCGCACAACAGCAATTCTTTCAGCACCAGCTTTCAACACTTCCTCAAGATTATTAATATCAATTCCACCGATCGCAAACCAAGGAATCGACGAATTTTCCACCGCATAACGCACGTAATCCAAACCCGCCGCCGACTTACCAGGTTTAGTTGGAGTTTCGTAAACCGGTCCAACCCCAATATAATCCGCACCCTCCTGAATTGCTTGCTGCATTTCCTCCTTATTAGTAGTAGAACGACCAATAATTCTGCCCGGACCGAGTAATTGTCGTGCTAAACTAATGGGAATATCTTGTTGACCTAAATGCAAACCATCTGCACCAGTCGCGATCGCCAAATCCACTCGATCGTTCATAATAAATAAAGCACCATAACGATGACAAAGTTGACAAAGCTTTTGTGCATTATGCAGCCTAGCCGTATCATCCGCCGTTTTATCGCGATACTGCACAATATTTAAACCACCTTGTAAAGCCGCTTCCACAATTCCAAATAAATGCTCTGAAGGATTAGTCACCAAATAGAATTGCGATCGCGCCAACTGTTGCTGTCGTCGATAAGCCAGCAAACCACTTTCCAAAGTATAAACCCGATAGCGCATCTGCTTAAAAGCCACCGCCATCTCCGCATTGTAAATCTTACTATACTCTTCCACTACCCGCAGCGCTTCCTCCACCCGGCAGAAATTCACCTGCAACAAATGTTCTATACTCGATCGCAATTCCTCCTGTGGATGACTTAACTCCGTACCAGGATCGCCTGGAGTATCCCGCGCACTTCTAAGCTCAATATTATGCCAAACCGCCAACTCCTGCCGTAATTCCTTAAATTCCTTAGCCAAATCCACACTACCCAAACCAAACCGACACCATTCTTCAATAATCCTCAAACCCTCACGGGCGCGATCCAGATTTGCATCCAAAATCCGGCAGAGGGCTGGTTGTGCCAAAATATTCTTCCTGTGTTTATCGCTCATAATTGCTACCCCTATAAATTTTGATTGCTACTCAACACCAATTTCAGATATTAACGTTACAATTCTCCTGCATTCCAAATTGTGTCATTAACCCCTATAATTTGAAAGGTTTTTACTTGTCCCTTAACCAGATTCCAGCGCCACATCATAGATAATACTTAAAAAAGTGTCATCGTTAAAACTACACCATAATTGGGAGGATAGCCGTGATTTTAGCCCAAAAACAGGAAGGAGAAACCCAAAAAGTTCAGGAAAACATCAGAAAAACAGTTTCTTGTCAACTTTCGCCAATTTTAGCCTCCGTAGCATTGTTGGGGTTGCCTCAATCAGTTCTGCCCCAAACTATATCATCCCTGCAAACATCAATTATTGCCCAAGGGCAACCATTATCTCAGACGAATGTATTGTATGTCAGTCCATCTACAGGAAACGATCCGGGTGGTAATGGTAGCGATCGCGCCCCCTTCAAAACTATTACCCGCGCCTTAAGCTTTGCTGCCAACAACACCACAATTTTACTAGCACCTGGTACTTACAGCACTCAAACCGGCGAAACTTTTCCCCTGGTACTCAAACGAAATGTGACAATTCAGGGAAATCCTAACTCTCGCGGTCAAAATATCCTCATCCAAGGCGGCGGACAATTTATTAGCCCTACTTCTGCCGGTCAAAATATCACCATTTTGGCGGCGGATGGGGCAAACCTAACAGGGGTAACGGTAACTAATCCTAACTATCGCGGTTATGGTTTATGGATTGAATCAAGTTCTCCCACAGTTGCCAATAATACTTTTACAGGAAATACTCACGATGGCATTTCTGTCGTTGGCAATTCTAGTCCATTAATTCGCGGTAATTACTTCTTCAAAAATGGAGCTAATGGAATTACCATCTTTGGCAATTCTCAGGGAGAAGTTCGCGAAAATATATTTGAGAATACTGGATTTGGCATTAATATATCACAACAAGCTAGACCTCTGGTAATTGCGAATCGCATTACTTTTAATAAAGATGGAGTTGTGGTACAATCTGCCGCTAGACCGATTTTACGACAGAATTATATTGAGAGAAATGAACGAGATGGAATTGTCGCGATCGCGCAATCTCTCCCAGACTTAGGCTCTTCCTCAGAACCAGGAAGCAATGTAATTCGGAATAATGGTCGCTACGATATTAACAACAATGCAACTGGGCAAATTATTCCCGCCTATGGCAATCAATTGGCCAGAAATCGGATTATCGGACGAGTAGATATTGCCGGCACTTTTCGCCCTTCGCCCTCAATTCCTCCTTTAGCAAATCGGGGCTCTGGTAATAGGCCAAATCAAGGGATAAATCCAGCACCTAGCAATAATTCTCAACCCGTGACTCCCAGAAATGAGCCACCTGTTTCCAGACCTCTACCGCCCGTACCACCACCGCCAGTACAAAACCGACCGATTCCCATACCAAGATCCCAAGGGGGTTTTCCCATTCCTCCGGGGGCGGTAGAAATTCCAGTTCCGAGTCCCGAAAATAATTCTAATAATAATTCTGATAATTCTATATCACAGTCTGGGGAGCGGGCGATCGCGCCGCCAATAGAAAATTCCCTTCCTACTCAGGGCGTACTCCCCGTTCCCAGAGCTAATATTCCTGTAGGGAGCGGCGGTTATGTCCCAAGTGAGTTAAGAGGAAGTAATTTTTCGCCTGATGAGGATGAGAATGCTTCAGCGTTGGGTTTGCGGTATCGAGTCGTGGTGGAAACCAAGGGAGAAAGGGACAGGATTCAGGTTCAATCGATCGCTCCTGGTGCGTTTCGGACAGTTTTGAAGGGTAAGTCAGTGATGCAGGCGGGAGCTTTTCGCGATCGCCAAAAGGCTGAAGAGTTGCTAGAAATGCTGACAACCAATGGTTTAAATGCCAGAATTGAAGAAATGGAATAAAAGTTGACTGTTAACAGTTAACTTATTGATAACTATTGGCTTCTTGTTTCTGGCTTCTTGCTTATTAGCTTGGCTATAAAGCAGCTTTCAATTGAGTAGGTATTGCTTTTAATTAGCAATTAGCCATTAACACTTAGCCATTAGCCATTACCTTTTTCTCAGGCAATTGGAAACCGATATACTTTAGGAAGATTAGTGATTACCCTTACTCTGCTGCATCCTACTCAATCTGTTTCAGTTCAAAGTTGGAGTTTTGAATCAGAAGCGGTAGTTCGGATTGGTCGATCCACCGATAATGATATAATTGTTTACAGTGCTGTAGTTTCGCGTCATCATGTGGAATTGTGGAATAACCCTTCTGGTTGGGAAATTATTAATTTTGGTGCAAATGGAACTTATGTTAACGATGAGCCGATAACTCAAGTTCCAGTTGTGGATGGGATGATCATTCGATTGGGAAATTCTGGACCCAAAATCCGCTTAGAGATAGGAGTGGGAAATGTGGAGATTAAGAAGAAATCACCATTCTCGAAGCGATCGCGCATGAAAATGACGGTAGAAGAGGAAGAAGCAATGAAGAGTTTTCTCAGCCGTCCACCAATTAATAAAGAAGATTCTATAATTGAAAACGATAACGGATTTACTCAAACAGATTTTGAATAAATAAGTCCTAAATTCTTTCCCGCACCCACTGGCGAAACGCTTTCAAAGCTGCACTTGTCCCCATTGTGCGACTCATTTCTACAAACCGAGAAATGCCTTCAATTACTGGAAAGTTGGGAAAAGTCGGGCTAGTTTGAGACTCAATATATTCTTCATCTCCTAACACATTAATGTGTAATTTATCCTTCTCATATCGCCAAAGTTCAGGAACACGCAGGGCGTGATATGCGCTTAATTGAGTTTTAGAAGTGACATCGACTTCGATCGCTAAATCTGGCGGCGGATCGATTGTTAAATCTAATCGTCTTTTACCAATCATCGCCTGATAATTCTGAATATAAAAACAATTATCTGGTTCAATCCCAGCGGCCATTCCTTGTCGCTTAAAAGTTGTTGAACCATAACATTCTCGCGAAATTTCCATTTCTTCTAACAGAATCTTTACCATATCCCCAATGATTTCTTTATTAAATTCATGTTCTGGTAAAGGCATCCTAATCTCCAAAATACCTTGAAAATAAGCAATTTGTGTTGCCCGATGTTCGCCCAATTCCTCCAAAATTGCCTCAAAATCTTGCCAGTTGACATCAAAAAATTGTATGCGCTGTCCGGGGGGAATACTTAATTGTTTTAATTGCAGTGTCACCATTGCGATCGACCTCTCATTAGCGACTGCTATATATGGGCGGGGCGGGTTTATAGAATTTGTCGATACTTATTAAATATCTCGGCGAACCCGCCCCTACTCCACTTAATATGATACTATTCCGAATTAAATGGAAATGATATGAGAACCCCATCAGCCCTACAATCATCACCACCTAACTAACGGTTTGAGTTTCTAATTTTGCAGTATTAAACTCTGGATTTAATGCCACATAAAGCCGATTCAACGCACCGATATAAGCCTGTGCGGAAGCCACAATAATATCAGTATTTGCTGCATGACCAGAAAATACTTTTCCATCATGGCGTAACCGAATTGTCACCTCGCCGATCGCATCAATTCCGGCGGTTACTGACTGTACAGAAAACTCAATTAACTCATTCGGTACATTTACCACCCGATTAATAGCTTTGTAAACCGCATCCACAGGTCCAGTACCGATCGCTGCATCCGTCAATTCCTCACCGCTTGGGGTTCTCAGCGTCACTGTTGCCGTTGGTCGAGCGCGATCGCCACAGGAAACTTGCACTAATTCTACTCGGAAAAGTTCGGGCGGTTGGTGCATTTCATCATTCGCGATCGCGGCTAAATCCCAATCAGTAATCTCCTTCTTTTTATCCGCCAAATCCTTAAATTTCACAAAGGCTTTATTCAAATCATCATCAGACAATTCAAACCCCAACTCTTTCAACCGACTTTGGAAAGCATGGCGGCCAGAAAGCTTGCCCAATACAATTTGATTATCAGTCAAACCAATCGACTGAGCATCCATAATTTCATAAGTCAGCCGATTTTTTAACACTCCATCTTGATGGATTCCCGACTCATGGGCAAAAGCATTAGCTCCCACAATTGCCTTATTTGGCTGCACCAACATCCCCGTTAAAGTCGAAACCAATCGGGAAGTCTTATAAATTTGGCGAGTGTCAATATTCGTCAAAGACTCCTCAGAATCAACCGGTCTTCCCAAAAATGGATTAAAATATTGACGGCGCACGTGCAAAGCCATTACTAACTCTTCTAAGGCCGCATTTCCCGCCCTTTCACCAATCCCATTAATCGTACATTCTAACTGTCTCGCCCCATTTTTCACCGCCTCCAAAAAGTTAGCAACTGCCAAACCTAAATCATCATGGCCGTGAACCGAAATAATGGCTCGATCGATATTTGGCACATTTTCTTTAATGCCACGAATTAACGCCCCAAATTCCGCCGGAGTCGTATAACCAACCGTATCAGGAATATTGACAGTAGTTGCACCAGCCGCGATCGCCTGCTCCAAAACTTGATACAAAAACTCAGGATTGGAACGACAGGCATCCTCTGGAGAAAACTCCACATCATCCACAAAAGACTTAGCAAAAGCCACCATTTCTGGTACAATTGCTAACACTTCTGCCCTCGTCTTCTTCAACTTATATTCTAAGTGAATATCCGAAGTCGCCAAAAAAGTATGAATCCTGGGATTAGCCGCAGGTTTTAACGCTTTCGCCGCCGCTTCTATATCTTCTTTTCGAGCTCGCGCCAAACCACAAATAATCGGGCCACCTTCCACACCAACAGTCTGAGCGATTTTTTGCACCGCCTCAAAATCCCCATTACTAGCATGAGGAAAGCCCGCCTCAATTACATCTACGCCTAATCTGGCTAATTGCCGCGCGATCGTCAATTTTTCATCAACATTCAGGGTAGCCCCAGGCGACTGTTCCCCATCCCGCAACGTCGTATCAAAAATAATTACCCGATCCTGTTTTGATTGATTGTTCATGGTAGTAAAACCGAAGTCCTCCTAAATTAAGTTACGATCATAACAGTTAACAGTTAACTGTTAACTGTTAACTGTTAACAATTTTCCTAATAATCAATCTTCTCAATATGTTCTCGAATCTCATTAAGATCGATGTAGCGATCCGTAGCATTACGAAGTTCCCTAGCAATCATCCCTTCCGTTGATACCACAGTAATATGAGTATTTTTCGAGCGGAGCAATTCAATTGCTCGTTCAAAATCTCCATCTCCACTAAAAAGTACCACTTGGTCATACTGATCTACGGTATTAAACATATCTACGACTATTTCTATGTCTAAATTTGCTTTTTGAGAATATCTACCAGACGCATCATCGTAATATTCCTTAAGAATTTTAGTACGAACCGTATAGCCCAGACTAATTAAAGCATCTCGAAAACCCCGTTGATCTTGAGGATCTTTTAGCCCCGTATACCAGAAAGCATTAATCAACATTACATTTGGCTGCACATTTTCCCCCCTTTTGAAATATTCCAACACTCGTCTTGGATCGAAAAACCAACCATTTTTCTGTTGAGCGTAGAACATATTGTTCCCGTCCACAAAAATAGAGAGACGGTTCATTGAGTTTGACATAGAAACTTCGGCCTTAATATTTGTAGAAATGAATTTAATCTAAGTATTCGATTTTAGCAACATGGAGTTAACTTAGGCAATGGATTTAAAATAATAACTCTCCATTTCCCTATTATTTCATATTTTAGACTCTACTGCCACAGAGTTGCTTAAATGCGATCGCTAACTGGGCTGCGCCTTGCCTATGGCATTGGCTGAGTACAATATTGATGGTAACTATCCCTTTGCTGGTAGTACGGCAAAAAACAATGGTTATTGCTGGATGGCAATCTCCTAATAGCTTTTAGTTTTTGTACACCCTCTTGGCTCCCCGATTAAATAGCATTAATTTAAGCTTAAGCCTTTTTGCTCTCAAGAGCCCAACGAGCTAACTCTGTGCGGTTGTTCAGGCCTGTTTTGCCCAGCATATTGCTGACATGGCTTTCAATTGTGCGTTGACTGACATTCATCACATCGGCGATTTGAGCATTTTTCAAACCTTGAGCTAGAAACTGCACCACTTTTAACTCTGTGGGAGTTAAATCTATGGCTTGGGAGATATGAGCTTTTTGTCTGTTATCCTTTCCATTGTTTTGGTGGCGGATGAGTCTTGTGGTTTGTTTGAGAGAAGATTCTACTTGGGCAACGAGTTCTTCCGGTTCAAAGGGTTTAACTATGTAAACGTCGGCCCCTGTGCTCAAACCTTTAACTCTGTCTTGGCTTTGACCTTTGGCAGAGAGGAATAAGACTGGAATCCAACTGGTATTAGGGTTTTCTCGAACTTGCTTGACCAAGGTATACCCGTCCATTTCGGGCATCATCACGTCACAAATCATCAAATCTGGAAGATACTCTTCTAGTTTTTCCAGGGCTTCTCGACCGTTTTCGGCTGTGACGACATCGTAGCCCCGAAACTCCAGGTAATCTTTGACTAGGAGGATTAAGTTGGGGTCGTCGTCAACTAGCATTAGTCGTTTTTGATTTCCTATATTGATTTCTTTCATCTGTAATTTCCCGCTAGAGGCTGCCGCTACCTTGAGATAATCCCGTGTTCAATTGGGGGTTAAAAGGTTGGTGGTGAAGGGAGAGCGGGGCGGAGTTTACCGCTTCCCCTTTTATTATCATAAGGATTTAAGCAACAGAATATTTTTATTTCAATCCATTATAGAGGAAATCCCCCATGATTTTCAATAATTCGATCGATATCTGCCATTACGTCTATAGTTTCAGCCAAAATTAAAATAATATTTTGATAATGGGTGAGATCGTCAAAATTTAATTGTCTGCCTTTGCGATCTTTCAGCCATTTTTGACAGACTTGATAACCACCGATATAAAAGTTCCAGATTTCAGGTGGTACTCGATCAAAATATTGTTGAGAGTTAATCCAAACTTGTTGGAGATTTTCATTATATTTGACTTGTTCAACAATATCAGAACCCTCTATAGGATAAGTAGAAATTGGCGTTCCGGTTTCTTTCATTAGATGGAATTTTACTAATTTTTCGCCTTTTTCTACTAATTCCCAAAAAAGTGTAGGGTTGGAAGTTAGGGGAACGCGGGGAAAGTCTATTTTGAGAAATTCGGCGTAGCGATCGCGATAGGTGGGAGAATGAAAGATGGCGTAAATGTAGTTAAAGATGTCTTCTGGGCCGAAAGTTTGAGTTTTATTTCCTTTGCCATCGGGGATAAATTCTATGTCTAATTTTTGGGAAATTTCGGTGATAAATTCTGGGGATAAATTAGGGCGGCGAGTCATCCCCATATCTTTTTCTGCTTGAGTTTCAGGATAAATATAAAGAGGAATCAAGTAATTAATTTCTCTAGTTTTATTAGAAATAGCACAACTTTCCATTAATAAGTTTGTTACCCATAATAATGACCAATCCTTTTGTTGAGATTGTTGACGAGATGTAATCAAACCTAGATTTTCTCCAGCAATCATCTGCTTCATTACTTCGTTTCTAGGCATACAATGAAATCCTCTTGATTTTCCAGTATAGTAAGTACATCTAATATCAAAAGGACGATATAAAATAGAAATATTTAGCTCTTTAAAAGGACCAATTTTACTGCTTGTATCAACATAAGGATGATTGATAATGTCTTTTTGGGCAAGTTCAACTTTCCAATCTCTTGTGTCTTTTCCTAAATTATATTTGATTCGTGCTGCTTCAGGTTTAAGAGCAACAAAATCATTAAGAATGTTCTCAAGTTCTTCTTCAGTCCATTGAATAGTTAAGTCATCACGGGCAGTTACAATTCCTACGCTATTAATGGACATTATCTCTGTGATTTTTACACTATTTTCATATTCAGCCCTTACATCAACATTTTGAGGCTTAAACAAATAAAATGGTGTATTTGGTTCTAATTTCTCCCAATCAGTAGAACTTACATCATTTTCAGCCAACCAATGATACTTACCTCCAATTAACTGCTTATTTTCATAAACTTCTCTAACACCCCACAAATTCCCATGATAAACCGTTGCTAAACTTTGCTGACTATTTTGATACTTAATCAAAATTCCAATTGCTACCCCCTGCTGAATGTCAAACACATTTTTATCTACTGAACCATCGGGACAAACTTCTTTTTTCTTGCTATTGCCATGCAAATCTAACACATAAATTTCATCAAAAGTTTTCATCAAACTTTGACGCATTCCCCGAAAAGTTGGATTATCTAAATAGCCATGATTCGTAACAAAAGCTAAAATGCCATAACCCGTTTTTTCAATCCTCCATTGACTAAAACGGATAAATTTTACATAATCATCATTTAACCATTTAGGGTTTTTCTCACCCAGAGCTTTTCCATCTACTTGAAAATAACTTTCTGTGACAGAATTAGAGATAGTATCTTTCCCATTTAAGAGACTCTTGATCCAAGTTCCTGTATTAACTGAATGCCCAGAATAAGGCGGATTGCCGATAACTACCATTACGGGATGTTCTTGTTTAATCCCTTTCGCCGCTTCCGCTTCTTCTTTAATCCGAGAACCAAAACCCATAACTTGAGCTTGTAGCTGAAATTCCTCTTGTAATGTATTAGTTAAATAAATTCTTAACCGTTCATCGGAACTAAAATCATAACCCAATTCTTGCAACTGTAACCCTAACTTCATGTGGGCTACCGTATAGGGAGCCATTAACAATTCAAAGCCAAATAAACGAGGTAATAAATGCTGACTAACATAACTCGACCACATTCCTTTTTGAGATTTAAAACTATCATAAATATGGTCAATAATGCTGTGCATAAATGTTCCCGTTCCCACCGCCGGATCGAGAATTAATACCTGATGGGTTTCAATACTTCCCTCTCCCTTGGGATTGGGAATTAAAATCTTTTTGGAATCTGCTAAACCTTTGCTAATGTTAAACTTATTTTTGAGGATATAATCTACACTTCTTACTATATAAGATACCACAGGTTCGGGAGTATAATAAACTCCCCGCGACTCTCGCATTTTGGGATCGTATTCTGCTAGAAATGTCTCATAAAAATGTACAACTGGATCTTCTTTGCGGGTGCGTTTGCCAAAATCTTTGAGAATTGCTACCATGTCTGTTTGTTGCAGAATATTTGTTAGAGTATCTACAGCCCAAGTGATGCGATCGTCTAAATCTGGGCCGGCAATTTGCCCAAAAATCCCGCGTAAAAATGGGTTAGTTTTTGGTAATCTAAAAGCTGCTGTCTCTCTCGAAAAATTCTGAGTTTGCTCTGTATTGCATCGCGCCGCAAATAAGCCATAACAAATTGTTTGGGCGTACATATCGGCAAATTGTTCGCTAGTTAAATCACGAATTAGTACATTTTGGAAAGATTCTAATTGCTGGCGTAACATTCCGCCTCTGTCTACATCATTTAATGCGGTTTTAATCGCATCTCGAATTAATTGGGCTAAACCCGCCATCCGTTTCGCTAAATCCTTTGGCGTTGTTACTTGCGGAACTTTTGTTAATAAAAATTGTTGTAAAATCTGGTTAACTTGCTGCACTCCTTGAATGTCAATTTGAAACTTTTTCCTCTTATCAATAGTTCCCAAAGATGCTGTTAAGCGTAACTCTCCCTGCACGTACCAGCGAAATTCGATATAATCAGTTAAGATCAGATTTCCTAAAGCATTAAAATAACGCTTCATCTGTTCTGTTTTCTCAACTTTTGTGAGAGAAACACCAATATCTTTAGCTTCAATATGCCCAATTTCTAAAGCACCTTGGATGACCACAAAATCGGGCGCACCGCAAGGTATCCGTTTCGGCTCATTAATCGCTTGAATATCAGTAGCGAAAGATTCTATTAATTTTTTTAATGCTGGGCGATAAGTATGCTCTGTGGCATTTTGCCCTTGATAAATTTGATTAACTGCTTGTAAGTATTCTTGAATATATGTCATAATTTATCGCTAAATGAGTTGTACAAATATTGTAGGGTAGTGTCCATTGGTGTTAACTTAGGAATGAAAATTAAATAATTTGATGATTTGGTTCGTAGTAAGCGCTTTAGCGCTCGCTTTAGCGCTCGCTTTAGCGCTAAAGCGCTTACTACGAACAAGCTAATTTCTATTCCTTATAAAGTTAGGATGCTTCTTCTGGCTCTGGCAAAGGATGGGTTAAAAAGGCATATTCCTCGACTATTTGTGAGCCAATTAGATGCTCTTGAATGATTCGTTCAATCACAGGAGGTGTGACGCTATGATACCATACACCGTCTGGATAAATCACCATAATGGGGCCGTTGCTACAAACTCGTAAGCAATTAGCTTTGGTGCGAAAGATGCAGGTTGGACGATCGCTTGTAGGTTTGTCTAATTCTAATTCTTGTAAGCGTTTTTTGAGGTAGTTCCAAGCTTCTAAACTGGCTGGTTTGTCACAGCATTTGGGTACTGTTTGATCGGCGCAGATAAAGATGTGTCTTTCTATTCGATCGAGTGCTAAACTTTGGACGTAGGCGGCTAAATTTGAGCTAGAGGATGTTGTTTCGCTGTTTTCAGATGGTTTTGAGGTTTCCATAGGTTTTATGAAGGAATTTTTTAACGGTTTTTTGTGTTTGTCGATTATTGGTAATTATTTTGATAAAGTTGCCAACATTCTTGGGCGATCGCGAAGTCTTCCTGGGTATGAATTACCAAAATTCGCACTTCTGAATCCGCCGTTGCGATATCTTCATCGATAGGAGATATTGCATTTTTATTTAAGTCTAATTTTAAACCCAAAAACTCCCAATTTTTACAAGCAGCAGCCCTGACAACTGGTGAATGTTCCCCCACTCCTGCGGTGAAAATCAGAGCGTCTAAACCGCCTAAACTGGCAAGCATTGCGCCAATATAGGAGCGTAGGCGATGGATGTAAATATCTAAGGCTAATTGGGCGCGATCGCTACCTTTTGCGATCGCTTCCATAATCATTCGTAAATCTCCTGAAATTCCAGAAATTCCTAATAAACCAGAATTTTTATTCAAAATTTTGTCTAGTTTTTCCCCTGTAAATTCAGGCTGTCGCAACAGATGAATTAGAATACCAGGATCGACAGATCCAGAACGAGTTCCCATCATTAAGCCATCTAAAGGTGTAAAACCCATTGTGGTGTCAATGCTTCTACCTTCGCGAATTGCCGCGAGAGAACAACCATTTCCTAAGTGACAGTTAATTAGGCGTAATTCCTGTAAGTTTCTACCGAGAATTTGAGCCGCACGTTGAGAGCAAAATTGATGACTAATACCATGAAAACCATAGCGTCTAATTCCCTGTTCTAACCACTCATAAGGACCGGGATAAATATAGGCGACTGGAGGTAATTGTGCGTGAAAAGCGGTATCAAATACTGCTATTTGCGGCACATTTGGTAATTTTTTTTCTATAGCTTCGATGCCTTCTAAGTTAGCAGGATTATGCACGGGAGCGAAGACAGATAAACGGGCGATCGCTTCTTTTACTTCGGAGGTAATAAATGTGCTTTTTTGATATTCTTGACCTCCATGTACGACGCGATGACCAACAATATCGATCTCTTTGGGATCTTCAATTACTTGAGTTTCACCGCTCCAAATTGTGTTAAGCATGAGGGAAATAGTGGTGGCGCGAGATTCTGATTGAAATTCCGATTCAATTTTTTCCCCTCGATCGTTTTTGACTTTTAATTCTACTAATCCTTGACGGTGATTCCAATCAATTGCGGCTTCCCAGATAGGGGATAATGGTTCTTGGTTGGGTGTCTCTGTTATTTCGTAAAGACAACTTTTTTGAGTGCTAGATCCGGCATTTAAAACTAATATTTTCATAATTGGTAATGGGTAATTGGTAATGGGTAATTGGTAACTGGTAATTAGTAATACCAATTCTTGAAAGTATGACTACAGATAGTAAATATTCAACTTTTGACAGGAATGAAAATTAAATAACTTGATGATTTGGTTTGTAGTAAGCGCTTTAGCGCTATGAGCGCTAAAGCGCTTACTACAAACAAGCTAATTATTTAATCTGTAGTCAGCTAACTCCCTGGCAAAGAGCGCAAACTTTCATCCATATAAGAGCGATCGCCTAACACTTCTAACATTGGACCATGAACATCAAACCTTACCATACTAACAGAACCAGCTAAAGCATTAATGCGATCGCGATAACGACCTAAATCAATCCCCAATAAACTACAAAGAATAATTCTAATAGTTGCTTTATGAGAAACAACTAACACATTTCCCTCCCGATATTTTGCCTCAATTTCGGCAATTACTAAGGAGGATCTACTAGCAATTTCTACCGCCGTTTCACCGCCATTAGGTGCATTCCAAGCCGGCTCTGTCATCCAACTAATATAATCTTCCAGATAGTTTTCTTTGACAAATTCTAGTGTTTTACCTTCCCATTCACCGTAACGAATTTCCTTTAAACCATCTCGCAATTGCATCTCAATTCCCACCGCATCGCATAAGGGTTTTGCCGTCGCAATTGTCCGTTTCATGGGACTTACATAAACAGCAGTCCAAGGTAAAGAAGAGTAAGCAGCCGCAAAAGCTTCTGCCATTTTATTACCTTCAGGAGTTAACTCAGGATTGAGTTCACCACAATAACCACCTGTACGACTATAAATCGTTTCTCCGTGACGTAGAAAATACAATTTTAAACTCATAAGAAGGAAGAAGGAAGAAGGAAGAAGGAAGAAGGAAGAAGGAAGAAGGAAGAAGGAAGAAGGAAGAAGGAAGAAGGAAGAAGGAAGAAGGAAGAAGGAAGAAGGAAGAGGAAGAAGGAAGAGGAAGAAGGAAGAAGGAAGAAGGAAGAGGAAGAAGGAAGAAGGAACATTCGGGTAGATAAGTTGTTGGTTATAACCAAAGATTAATTACCCAAATGCTTCGCCCCTCTTAAACACCTGATTAACCCATAATTTTAGGTAATTACAGTTGGTTGTTCCCGCCCTGTTAGAGTACGAATTTGGGCAATTTCATCAGCAATAGCAATCAAACTTCCTAATGCTTCTTGGGGATCAATATCATGTTTTGCCGCATTTGGTTCGTAACTTTCCAGATAAACTCTTAAAGTTGCCCCTTGCGTACCCGTACCGGAAAGGCGGAAAACAATGCGAGAACCATCGGTAAATCCGATCCGAATCCCCTGCTTTTCACTAATACTAGCATCAATTGGATCGGTATAGCTGAAATCATCAGCAAATTCTACTTGATATTGACCGAATTGCTTGCCTTTCAAGCTAGAAAATGCAGCGCGAATATTGCTGATTAAAGTATTAGCTCGATCGCTGTCAACGCCTTCATAATCATGGCGAGAGTAGTAATTCCGACCGTAAATTTGCCAGTGTTCTCGGACAATTTCTTCGACTGATTTTTGCTGTACGGCAATCACATTCAACCAGAATAATACAGCCCATAAGCCATCTTTTTCTCGGACATGATTGGAGCCAGTACCAAAACTTTCTTCACCGCACAAAGTCGCTTTATCAGCATCTAAAAGATTGCCAAAGAATTTCCAGCCGGTGGGAGTTTCGTAGCAATCTATTCCTAGTTTAGCAGCTACGCGATCGGCGGCCGCAGAAGTAGGCATAGATCGGGCTATTCCTGATAAACCAGCGCTGTAACCAGGAACTAATTTAGCATTCGCGGCGAGAATTGCTAAACTATCACTGGGAGTAACGAAAAATTTGCGACCTAAAATCATATTGCGATCGCCATCTCCATCGGAAGCCGCCCCAAAATCTGGTGCATTTTCCCCATACAAAATCTCAACGAGTTCGTGGGCATAAACTAAGTTAGGATCGGGATGGCCGCCGCCAAAATCTTCGAGGGGAATGCCATTAATTACTGTACCAGTCGGTGCGCCTAAATGTTGTTCTAAAATTGTTTTAGCGTAGGGACCAGTAACGGCGTGCATGGAGTCAACACAGAGGCGAAAATTACCAGAAGTGATTAATTGACGGATGCGATCGAAGTCAAATAGAGACTGCATTAATTCAGCGTAATCGGCTACGGAATCAATCACCTCAACTATCATTTCACCTAATTGAAATGTTCCTAAATTGTCTAAGTCAACATCGTTAGCTTCAAGAATTTTATACTCGGCAATTGCCTTAGTCCGATGATAAATTGCATCAGTAACTTTTTCCGGTGCCGGTCCCCCATTGCTAATGTTATATTTAATCCCAAAATCTCCATCCGGTCCGCCGGGATTATGGCTGGCAGATAGTACAATTCCCCCAAAGGCTTGATATTTCCGAATGATGCAGGAAACCGCTGGGGTTGACAAAATCCCACCTTTACCTACTAATATTTTGCCAAACCCATTGGCGGCGGCCATTTTTAAAATTGTCTGAATAGCTGTACAGTTGTAATAGCGTCCGTCGCCGCCAACAACTAAGGTTTTTTCTTGATAGTTTTCGAGGCTATCAAAGATAGATTGGACGAAGTTTTCTAAGTAGTTTCGTTGTTGAAATGTGGCAACTTGCTTGCGAAGGCCAGATGTGCCAGGTTTTTGGTCAGAAAATGGTTGTGTTAATACGGTGTGTATGTTCATGGGCAAATATTTAAGAAATACAGTTTTTGAGCGTTCACGCTCATAATATCAAGTTGCCGATCGATTGGGCGAATAGAATTTGCAGCTAAAAAATCAAAATACACCTGGGCGGAATGTATAATTTTAACCCAGGTAGTAGTTGCACAAATTACTTAAACGTGATATACAAACTATGCTAACTCTGAATTATTCCCATTTTGTGAGGGAATAAAACTGATAAATTCATCGAGAGAAATCACCGTTAATATCACATCAGACAACTCTTCTAATTGCTGGATATTCAACCCTTGCAATTTAGCCTGTGTTGGTACTGGTATCTCACCAAACCGACGCTGAATCTGACGCGAAAGCACGCGAAACGCTCCTTCCTGCTGATTTTCCCGTGCCATTTCCTGATACAAAGGAGAATTTTGTAAAATTGCCATATCAAACCTCAAAATTTGTCTAACTCTAGCAATATCAAATACAGAACTTGCAAAAAATCCCAAGAGATTTTCCAATTCCTGTAATTGTTCGTCTGCTCGCAAGGCTGTTACTGCCCTCACGAGAATCGACTCCTCACTTCCACCTTTGAGTATTGGAACAAAAGGAAGTAAAGGTTTTAGTGATGGCCCAAATGCCAGTTCAACATCTACTTCCCAAAGATTAATTACCCGATAATCTTGACGCGCTATCAATCCCATAAAATTAGACTCATAGCGAGTAGGAATTGTGACAATATCTTCGGGTTGGAAAATGTTCACCAGTACGGGATATACTGGTAAATTATACTTTTCCTGTGCGAGTGCTGCGTAGGCTCGCATCCGCCGAGGCATCCGACTGGTGTATTGAGATTGTAACTCATTTAAAACTAGAAATTCCCCGTGTTCGGGACTGTATGCTTTGACTAAGACATCGCTCTCGCGACTCAACCATTGAAATTCAGCATCAAGAATATTTCTTGCTACTACATTGGGGATATTTGTCACCCATTGCACCCACGCATTGGGAGCTAAACCAATTAAACGTTTGCTACCGATATCTGCTTGAGCCATTACTATTATTTTTACAATTTTATGACGCGATCGCTTATAGGGCAATACGGTTTAGTTAAGGGGATCTAGGCGAAGCACTCGGACAGAATATAAGCGGGTAAAGAGTGATAAATTATCGCCCGAATGCTTCGCCCCTACTAAACCGTGAATGCTACCTAATTTCTACCCTACAAAATTAAGCTCGATCGCTATAATAACCCCATTTCCAGTCGCGCACTTCGGGCAAATCATCGCCATATTCAGCAATGTATGTGACGTGCTCTACCAATTTATCGCGCAACATCTGTTTCACATGGGCTCCGGTATATTGCAATTGAGGTAAGCGATCGATTACATCCATAACTAAATGGAACCGATCTAAATCATTTCGCACCACCATATCAAAAGGTGTACTCGTAGTTCCTTCTTCCTTATAACCCCGGACATGAATGTTACTATGATTTGTCCGACGGTAAGCTAAACGGTGAATTAGCCAAGGATAGCCATGATAAGCAAAAATTACTGGCTTATTCGTGGTAAAGATTGAGTCGAAATCTTTATCATTTAAACCATGTGGGTGTTCGGTTTCTGGTTGTAATTTCATTAAATCTACAACGTTAACCAAACGTACTTTTAACTCAGGAAAATATAGCCTGAGTAAGTCAACAGCCGCTAAAGCTTCTAAGGTAGGAACATCGCCGGCGCAAGCCATGACGACATCTGGCTCGCCATTTTGATCGTTACTCGCCCATTCCCAAATACTAACTCCTGCTGTGCAATGTTTAACTGCTGCATCCATGTCTAAATATTGCAAAGCAGGTTGTTTTCCGGCAACTACAACGTTGACGTATTGGCGACTCCGCAAACAGTGATCGGTGACGGATAGCAATGTATTAGCATCAGGTGGTAAATAAACCCGAATTACGGCGGCTTTTTTGTTAACTACATGGTCGATAAAACCAGGATCTTGGTGGGAAAAACCGTTATGATCTTGTCGCCAAACGTGGGAAGTTAAGAGATAATTAAGGGAGGCGATTTGTCGCCGCCAAGGTATGTGGCGGGTGGTATTTAACCATTTGGCGTGTTGGTTAAACATCGAATCTATGACATGAATAAAGGCTTCGTAGCAGGAGAAAAAGCCATGACGACCGGTGAGTAAATAGCCTTCTAACCATCCTTGACAGGTGTGTTCGCTGAGGATTTCCATGACGCGACCATCGGGGGAAAGGTGGTCGTCGTAGGAGAAGGTTTCGTCCATCCAGGCGCGATCGGTGGCTTGAAATACCTCGTTCCAGCGGTTGGAGGCGGTTTCGTCGGGTCCGACGATGCGGAAGTTACGGCTTTCTTGGTTGAATTTCATTACGTCTCCCAGGAATTTACCCATGACGCGGGTGGCTTCGGCGTTGGTGGTTCCGGGTTTGGTGACTGGGACGGCATAATCTTGGAATTTGGGCATTTTCAGGTCGCGGAGCAAAATACCGCCGTTGGCGTGGGGGTTGTCGCCCATGCGCCGCGTTCCCAAGGGGGCGAGTTCGGCTAGTTCTGGGAGAAATTTGCCGTTTTCGTCGAAAAGTTCTTCGGGTTTGTAGCTTTTCATCCACTCTTGGAGGAGTTGGACGTGATCGGGGCGACCGGCCATTTCGGAAAAGGGAACTTGATGCGATCGCCAAAAATCTTCGGTTTTTTTGCCGTCTACTTCTTTTGGTCCTGTCCAACCTTTGGGCGATCGCAAAATAATCATCGGCCATCGAGGGCGTTTGCTATAACCATTAGTCCGCGCTTCTTGTTGAATGGCTTTAATTTCTGCGATCGCCATATCCATCGTCGCCGCCATTAATTGGTGCATAGTTTCGGGATCTGAACCTTCAACAAAATAAGGTTTATAACCATATCCCACAAACAAACTTTCTAACTCTTCATGGCTAATTCTTGCCAACACTGTCGGATTAGCAATCTTATAACCATTTAAGTGCAAAATTGGCAGTACCGCCCCATCATTAATTGGGTTCAAAAACTTATTAGAATGCCAAGCAGTTGCTAATGGTCCTGTTTCTGCTTCTCCATCTCCCACCACGCAAGCCACAATTAAATCTGGGTTATCAAAAGCCGCCCCGTAAGCATGGGAAACCGCATAACCAAGTTCGCCACCTTCGTGAATCGAACCAGGAGTTTCTGGCGCAACGTGGCTAGGAATACCACGCGGGAAAGAAAACTGTTTGAACAACCGTTTCATCCCTTCAGTATCCTGAGAAACGTTGGGATAATATTCACTGTAAGTACCTTCTAAGTAGGTATTTGCCACCAATCCCGGCCCGCCATGACCAGGGCCTGCGATGTAAATTACATTCAAATCCTGGGCTTTAATCACGCGATTTAAGTGGACATAAATGAAGTTCAAACCGGGAGTTGTCCCCCAATGTCCTAATAATCTGGGCTTGACATGATCTAGTTTGAGGGGTTCTTTCAGAAGGGGATTATCTAGCAGATAAATTTGTCCCACAGAGAGATAATTGGCTGCCCGCCAGTAGGCGTGGATTTTTTGCAGTTCATCTGCGGAAAGGGAGTTTTTTTGTTGTACTGGAGTTGTTGCTACCATAGTTAAACCTACTGTTTAGCGATCGTGGATTTGAGTTAATATTTTCGGGTCTCGATCGAATTAGAGCGATTTTTTCATCTCAATTTTCTCAAATTGAGCCATCGCTAAACTATATCTTTGGTATCGGAACTTAGTGGCATACTACTACTTTTTTGAGGAGAAAAATATTAAATTAATATTAATATCTTGTTCTAGGATACACATCCTTTCAGTTTTCTTAACCCGATATCTACAACCAACTATATGTTATTTAAAGCAAAAACACGCAAGCCCAAAGATTAAATTAGTATTAACTTTTGATTAACAAACTTTTAACCAAACAGAGTTCTTAACAAAAAATCAAATTTTCAGCAAAAAAAGTATCCTAGATCACATGAAAAATCCAAACCTTGAGTGTACTCTAAGTTAGAATAGTGATTGGTCGGAAATTAAAGCCAAACTTTACCTCCACCACTTCGACCAATAGGGATCGGGGTGAAAAAATGTACTTAGTGTTACAATAGTCACCACCCTACTGCATTAATCCATGACGCTGCCATTTCTCGACCGTACTAGGTCAAAAAAAGGACGTTTATTTCCACTTCGCCTAATTTTGGTGATTCCATTTGTACTGCAAATTTTCGCAGCAGTAGGTTTAACTGGATGGCTATCACTTCGCAACGGACAACAAGCAGTAAACGACTTAGCTGGACAATTATATGGAGAAATTACCGCTCGCATTGAGCAACACCTCAATACTTATTTAGAAATACCTCATTTAATCAATCAACTGAATGCCGATGCGATGATTATGGGTCAGCTAAATCCCCAAGATTTCCCTAGCATGGAGCGCTATTTTTGGCAACAAATTCAGCGCTTTCCTTCAGTGAATTACATCTATTATTGGAACAATGAAGGATATCTTATTGGTGCGGAAAGAAGGTCTGATGGTACTTTGAATATTGGCGCGATCGAAAAATCTAAAGACGGGACAAAAAGCTTTAATAATTATGCTACTAATAATCAAGGCGATCGCACCACTTTATTATCAACAATTCCCAACTATCAAATAGAAAAAGAAATTTATTATCAATTTGCTTTAACCAAGAAATCAGCAGCTTGGACCCCACTATACCTATGGATTGCCCCCCGCCCCGAAGTCAGCACAGATGCCATACTTCCCGTTTACAACCAAGCCGGAAAATCATTAGGATCTGTGGGAGTATCCCTAGTAGTTTCAGAGATTGGCAAATTTCTTCGCAGTTTAACAATCAGCAATTCAGGGATAGCTTTTATCATAGAAACATCAGGAGAAATAGTTGCCTCTTCCACCACAGAAAAAGCATTTATGCAAAGTAGCGATGGCTCCACAATTAAAAGAATCAAAGCAGCCGAAAGCAGCAATCCTTTAATTAGCGCTACAGTTCAGTATTTATTGAATAACCATTTGATGGACTTAGCTTCAATCAAAAATCCCACCAAACTTAAGATCGTTAAAATTAAAAACCAAAAACATTTTATCCAGGTGACACCAATATCAGACAGCCGAGGACTAAACTTACTGATTATCGTAGTTGTCCCAGAATCTGACTTAATGGAACGCATTGATGACAACACTCAAATTACCATTATACTATGTTTTTTAGCCTTGGTAATTGCTACCATTCTCGGAGTATTAACATCTGGCTGGATTACCAAACCAATCTTACAGATATCAGATGCCAGTCAGAAAATAGCTAACGGAGAATTAAACCAAAAAATTGAAGTAAAAAAAATCTCAGAACTCGATACCTTAGCAAACTCTTTTAACCTCATGGCCGAGCAATTGCAAGAGTATTTTACTAAATTAGAAAGAGTCAATACAGACTTAGAAACGAGAGTTGAACAGCGCACCACTGAATTAACAGAAGCCAAAATCGCTGCGGATGTAGCGAATCGTGCCAAAAGCGAATTTATCGCCAACATGAGCCACGAACTTCGTACTCCTCTAAATGGTATTTTAGGCTATGCCCAAATTCTACAACGCTCAAAAACTACAGATGATAAAGTTAAAGACGGCCTTCGGATCATTTATCAATGCGGTTCCCACTTACTTACTTTGATTAACGATATTTTAGACATTTCTAAAATAGAAGCTCAGAAACTAGAACTACAAACAAGCGATTTTCATTTCCCTTCTTTTCTCACCGGTGTCATAGAAATCTGCCGCATCAAAGCAGAACAAAAAGGAATTATACTTGCTTACCAACCAGGAAAAAATCTACCTGCTGGCATCCAAACTGATGAGAAACGCCTTCGGCAATTGCTGATTAATTTACTTAGTAATGCCATCAAATTTACTGACAAAGGTAGTGTGACTTTACAAGTAGAAGTAATCGAAACTAATGATAGCAAAACAGGGAATAATAAATCATTCCCAGGAGGAATAGATGGAGAATTACCAACTACCAAAATTCGCTTTCAAATAGAAGACACAGGTATTGGAATCGATCCCCAGAAATTAGAAAAGATATTTTTGCCCTTTGAGCAAGTAAGCGAAACCTCTCGTAATAGCGAAGGTAGTGGCTTAGGACTAGCAATTAGTAAAAAAATTGTACAACTGATGGGCAGTAAAATTAATGTCAAAAGCCAACCGGGAGTTGGGAGCGTTTTTTGGGTAGATTTGGACTTGATAGCACTGCCCAATTTAGTTACACTTCCCGTAAATATAAACCATAGAAATATCGTCGGGATTAGTGGACACAAACCCAAAATTTTAATCGTAGATGATAAATGGGAAAATCGCTCTGTTCTCACTAACTTACTGTCACCCATCGGTTTTGAAATTATCGAGGCAAACAATGGTCGAGAGGGTTTAGAAAAAGCCCAGTCTCAACCAGATTTAATTATCACTGATTTAGTCATGCCAGTGCTAGACGGCTTTGAAATGATTCGGCGGATTCGGATGATTGAGGAGTTAAAAAATGTAATAATCATCGTCACATCTGCCAGCGTATTTGAAGCTGACAAATACCAAAGTTTACAAGCAGGATGTAACGATTTTATGCCCAAACCAGTAGAAGCAAAAATCTTACTAGAAAAGTTACAGAAGCATTTACAAATAGAATGGAATTATACAGAAGAAAAGGAGACTATAGTTTTTGCACCTATGTCTGAACCTCCCCCAGATATTTCCGTAACTGCACCTTCAGAGTCAGAGATTGAAATTTTATATGACTTAGCAATGAAAGGACACCTCCAAGGAATTATTAAGAGAGCAGCCAACATAGAGCAGATGGATGAAAATTTGATTCCTTTTGCTAATAAACTGCGTCAATTATCTAAAGGCTTTCAAGAAAAAGCATTGAAAGAATTTATTAACCAATATAGGAGAATAAAACCGTGAATAGTCAACTAGATCGCAAAAATATAGTTTTAGTAGTAGATGATAACCCTAATAATTTATCGGTACTCTCCGACTATTTAGAACAGGTTGGATTTGAAGTATGGGTAGCAGGAGATGGGGAAAGTGCGTTACAAAAAGTCGAATACGGATGCCCAGATATTATTTTGTTGGATATAATGATGCCATTACTAGATGGATTTGAAACTTGTAGTTTGCTGAAGGCAAATTCTGTGACAAAGGATATCCCTATAATTTTTATGAGTTCTCTGTCTGAAACAGTTGATAAAGTTAAAGGCTTGTCATTAGGGGCAGTTGATTATATTACTAAGCCCTTTCAGTATGAAGAGGTATTAGTTAGATTGCGGCTGCACTTAGAAATGAGTTTATTGAACAAGACAATGGAAGAAAAAAACTTACTATTAGGTCATTTAACTTATCAGTTAGAAAACCGAGTTGAAGAACGAACATCTGAACTAAAAAGTGCGCTACATGAATTACAAGCAGCTTATTTAGAGTTGTTAGCAAAAGAAGAACAGTTGCGTTATGATGCTTTTCACGATTCTTTAACTGGTTTGGCTAACAGAGCTTGTTTTATCAAGGAGCTAAATAATGTTATTGAGTTAGCAACTCTAAATTCTGATTATTTGTATGCTGTGCTGTTTATTGATATAGATCGATTTAAAGTTGTTAACGATAGCTTGGGGCATTTAGTAGGAGATGAATTGTTGAAAAACGCTGCGAAAAGGCTACAAGATTGCGGATCTCAAACAAATATAGTTGCCCGTTTGGGGGGGGATGAGTTTATTATGTTACTGGCGGATATTACAGAAAATAACGAAGCCATAGAAACTGCCGATCGCATCCTAGAAAACTTGAGAATGCCTTTTAATATTGACAAATATGAAATCTCGATCGCGGCTAGTATTGGCATCACTTTTAGTACGATGGGTTACAATTGTGCTACTGATGTAATTAGAGATGCTGATATCGCCATGTACCAAGCTAAAATTAAAGGGAAAAACCGTTATGAAGTATTGACAACAGCAATTAAAATTAAAGCGGAAACACGCTTGCAAATGGAAAACGATCTGCGGAAAGCAATAGAATTACAGGAGTTTTGTCTTTACTATCAACCGATTGTATCGCTCTCCACAGGTCATCTTTTAGGTTTTGAAGCATTGGTACGTTGGCGTTGCGCTTCTGGAGAGTTAGTTCCGCCTGTAAAATTCATCCCTCTTGCTGAAGAAATTGGTGCGATCAATTCTCTGGGGTGGTGGGTTTTTCAGGAGGCTTGTCACCAACTTTGTTTTTGGCAACAACAGTTTCCTCATGCTCTGACTTTAACTGTTAATGTTAATGTTTCACCTATTCAGTTAAAGCAAATTAATCTGGCAGAGAGAATACAGGAAATTATTAAAAGCAGTGGTATTTCTATTAGTTGCTTGAAACTAGAAATCACTGAAAGCTGCTTTTTAGAAGCATCTACTTGCGAAGCAAAAATGCTAAAACAACTTAAAAATCAGGGTATTAAGTTGTGTATTGATGACTTTGGTACTGGCTATTCCTCTTTAAGCCGTTTGCATGAGTTTCCCATTGATACTTTAAAGATTGACCGATCTTTTGTCAGCCGCATTAGTACCGGTAAAAGTCAACAAGTTATCGAAACAATTTTGACACTAGCTCAAGGTTTTGGGATGGATGTGGTGGCAGAGGGAATAGAAACATTAGAAGAGTTGGAAACCCTGCGTTCTTTGGGGTGCGAACAGGGTCAAGGCTATCTATTTTCTAAGCCTTTAGATAGTCAAGTAGCAACACAATTATTGCTTAACAATGCTAAAATGTTACCAGTAAGGTTGTTGCCATTTTTAAGTGCTTAGGTTAAATTTTTGGCTAATTTGATTGCTTAATTTCCAAAAATTGAACATTTTAGGTCATTTATTAGTTAACATTAGGAGAGACAAAAAAATGAGTGCTAATGCTGAAAAGAAAGAGATTGTTTTAATCGTTGATGACAACTCTAATAATTTAGGGGTACTGTATAATTTGTTGGATGATTCTTCTTTTGAGGTTTGGATAGCTCAAGATGGGGAAAGTGCTATTGAAAAAGTAGGATATTCCCATCCAGATTTGATTTTGTTAGATATAATGATGCCAGGGATAGATGGATTTGAAACTTGCAATCGCCTGAAAACAAATCCCCAGACTATGGGTATTCCTGTGATTTTTATGAGTGCGCTTTCTGAGGCGGTTGATAAGGTTAAAGGTCTTTCTTTGGGTGCGGTGGATTATATAACTAAGCCATTTCAGCAAGAAGAGGTGTTAGCGCGTGTTAAGCTACATCTAAAATTGTCTTATTTGACGAAGAAGATTGAGAAACAAAATCAGGAATTAGAGCAGCGAGTACAGGAGAGAACTGCTGAATTAACTAGGACGTTAAATGAATTAAAACAAGCTCAAATTCAATTAGTGCAAACTGAAAAGATGTCCAGTTTGGGTCAGTTAGTGGCTGGTGTGGCTCACGAAATTAACAATCCAGTTAGTTTTATTTTTGGGAATCTTAATCATGCTTCTCAATATATCAAAGACCTGGTAGAACATTTAGAAATTTATCAAAAAAATTATCCCAATCCAGTACAGGAAGTTGTAGATCATGCTCAAGAAATTGAGATTGATTATCTACTTGAAGACTTGCCAAATATGATTACTTCGATGAAAGTAGGGGCGGAGAGAATTAGCAATATTAGTGTATCTTTGCGAAATTTCTCACGCTCTGATACTTCTGCTAAGGTATCAGTAAACATTCACGAAGGGCTAGAAAGTACCATTTTAATTTTGCGTCATCGCCTGAAAGCCAGTGGCAATCGCCCAGAAATTCATGTGATTAAAGAATACGGAAATTTGCCGTTAGTCAACTGCTATGCAGGTCAACTAAACCAAGTTTTTATGAATTTAATGGCGAATGCTATTGATGCTTTAGAAGATAAACTTGCCAATTGCCAAGAGGGAAAACCTGGGGATTTGAAGATTACAATTCGGACAGAAGTAACTAATGAAAAATCAGTCAAAATTCACATTGGTGATAATGGTCAGGGTATGAATGAGACGGTGCTAACTCAATTATTTGAAGCTTTCTTTACAACTAAACCTGCTGGTAAAGGTACGGGGTTGGGATTGAGTATTAGCTATCAAATTGTGGTGGAGAAACACGGCGGAAAATTAACTTGTAGTTCTGTTTTGGGTGAGGGTACAGAGTTCACGGTAGAAATTCCAATAGACGAGTCATAATTTAAACTTTATTGTAAACTTTGGCAAAATTAAGTAAGATATTTTACTTTTATTTTTGTCAATTATGAGCTACAATAAGACACTCGCTGGCTGGACTAATATCTATGATGCGCTTAATAGTTTCTAACTCCAGAAAATTACCTCTTCGCTTGGTTTTAGTCGGGCCGTTTCTACTGCAAATTTTTATGGCGGTAGGGTTAACGGGATGGCTATCATTACGCAACGGACAGGAAGCTGTTAATGAGGTTGCTAGTCAGTTACGGGATGAAATTAGCGATCGCATCTCGGAACGCCTAGAAGCTTATCTAGCTACCGCCCATTTGGTTAATCGACTCAATGCTAATGCGATTAATTCAGGTCAAATAGAGGTAGAGAAAGAGCGCAGTATGGAACGCCATTTGTGGAACCAATTGCAAACTTTTCCCACAGTTTTTTTGAACTTTTATAGCACTGCTTCAGGAGAAGAGTTCTTTTTAGCTAAACGGCTAGATCGTGGTAAGTTTCAGGTGGGGAGTATGAATAGTTTAGCTCCCGGAAAATTGTATAATTATTTCACGAATAAACAAGGGGATAGAGCCGAGTTAATGCGAATTACTACTGACTATAATCCGCGATCGCGCCCTTGGTATGAGGCTGCTACGAATGCGGGTAAACCTGTTTGGAGTGAAATTTATGCAGATTTTATCACCAAAGAACTTGGGATTACAGCAGCACAACCTTTCTACGATAACTCTGGCAATCTTCGGGGCGTATTCGGTACTTATATCCTTTTCCTTCCTTTTAATCAATATCTCAGAAGCTTGAAAATTGGTCAGTCAGGAGAAGCATTTATTATCGATCGAGATGCAGTATTAGTGAGTACATCAACTCTCGATCCAGTATTTGCAATTAAGGAGAAAGAAACAGAACGAATTAAGGCATCATCGAGTAATAATTTTTTAATTAAAATAACAGCGAAGCATCTACAAAAACGCTTCGGCAACCTTCGCCAAATTAATAGCCGCCAACAGCTTGATTTTGAGATTGACGGGAAGCGAGAATTTGTGCAAATAACTCCTCTGCGAGATGATAAAGGATTGGACTGGTTAATTGTCGTGACTATCCCCGAATCTGATTTCATGGATCGCATCAATGCTAACACCCGCACTACGATTTTGCTGTGTCTTTTATCATTACTGTTGGCGATTATTCTAGGATTTTTTACGTCGGGTTGGATAGCAGCGCCAATTCTGCGTTTGAGGAATGCAAGTAAAGCGATCGCAAGTGGGAAATTAAACCAAAAACTAGAAGTTGAAGCGATTGATGAATTGGATGTTTTAGCTAATTCATTTAATGTTATGGCACTGCAATTGCAAGAATCTTTTACTGCTTTAGAAAATACCAATGAAGAGCTAGAGCAACGAGTTGAGGAAAGAACAACTGAACTGCAAGAAGCTAAAGTTGCCGCTGATGCCGCAAACAAAGCCAAAAGCGAATTTCTAGCCAACATGAGCCACGAATTACGCACACCTCTTAACGGCATTTTAGGTTATGCTCAAATCCTGCAACGAGATGGCAGTTTAACTGAGAAACAACAGGCAGATATTAACATTATTTACCAGTGTGGTTCCCATTTACTTACTCTAATTAACGACATTTTAGACCTCTCCAAAATCGAAGCCAGAAAAATGGAACTGCATCCCACAAAATTCTATTTTCTGGCATTTCTTCAAGTAGTTAGCGAAATTTGCCGGATTAAAGCCGAACAAAAAGGCATCTCTTTTATTTGCCAATTTGATGCTGCATTGCCCTTAATTGTGCAAACTGATGAAAAACGTTTGCGACAAGTATTAGTAAATCTCTTGGGAAATGCAGTGAAATTTACCGACGCAGGTGCAGTTACGTTTAAAGTTGCAGTCGTGGAATCAGTAGCAGTAAAATCAAATGCGATCGCGCTTACAGATATCCATAAAATTCGGTTTCAAATAGAAGATACCGGCGTAGGAATGACTGTCGAACAAATGCAGAAAATATTTCAACCATTTGAACAAGTAGGTGATAGTCACCGCATGGCAGAAGGGACGGGTTTAGGATTAGCAATTAGTTTAAAAATTATTGAAATGATGGATAGCAGCATTAGAGTGAGTAGCAAACCGCAAGCTGGCAGTCAATTCTGGTTTGATTTGAATTTAGCGGCGGCGGGGGAAGCGGAGATTTCACACACGACAAAGCCCACAGGAAAAATAGTTGGATTTACAGGCGAAAAATGTAAAATTCTAGTAGTAGACGATCGCTGGGAAAATCGTTCTGTAATTATCAATTTGCTCAAGCCAATAGGCTTTATAGTAGGGGAAGCAAGTAACGGAATTGAAGCTTTAGAGCAAGTACGCCAGTTAATGCCAGATGTGATAATTACTGATTTGGTGATGCCAAAAATGGATGGTTTTGAGTTAGTAAGACGCTTGCGGGAATCGCCGGAATTTAAAGATATAAGAGTTATTGTTTCTTCAGCTTCAGTGTTTGAAACGGATCAATACAATAGTTTAGAGGCTGGTGCTGATGCGTTTCTACCTAAACCTGTACAAACTGATGATTTATTTGGCTTGCTACAAAAGGTTTTAGGGGTAACTTGGGTGTATGAAGATTTAGTTAAATTTCCCCCTAGTGGTAAAGATATTAAAGGAGATATTACCCGAACTTCAACAGCAGTAATTATGCCTCCATCCAGTGAAGAAATTGAAATATTATACGATTTAGTAATGAAAGGTAATTTGAAAGCAATTATTAAACAAGCCGAGAATTTAAAAAATTTGGATGAGAAATTTATTCCCTTTGCCGATCGGTTGTCCGAATTTGCTCAAAAGTTTCAAGAAAAACAGCTAAAGTCTTTCATTACACAATACAAGCAAAATCACGATTAAGACGTTGCGTAAGTCCTAACTTAATTTATAGCAGTTTTCAGGGACGCGACATTGCAGTGTCCCTATTTTACTCCTAATTCTTAGCATTTCAGAGGAATTTCGATCGCAAATTCAGAACCTTGACCCAAAACCGAATTATATTGCAAGTTACCGCCATGTTTCTCTACGACAATTTGGTAGCTAATAGCTAATCCCAAACCAGTACCTTTACCGACAGGTTTTGTAGTAAAAAATGGGTCAAATAAATGACGGCGGACTTCCTCACTCATGCCCATACCGTTATCAGCAATCCGAATGCTAATCAAATTTTCTTCTATTAATTCTGTCCGAATTAAAATCATTGGTCCGCCTCTTAAAGAAGTAGAAGATAAACCTAGCTCATCCAAGTATGACTTGCCATTTTTTTCTCGATAAACTTCTTCCAAAGCATCAATAGCATTGCTCAAAAGGTTCATAAATACTTGATTAAGCTGTCCAGCATAGCACTCTACTTTAGGTAAATTGCCATAATTTTTAATCACCTGAATTTCAGGAATGTCGGTTCTAGCTCGCAGTCTATTTTGCAAAATTAACAGCGTATTTTCAATTCCTTCGTGAATGTTAACAGGTTTTTTTTCCGATTCATCGAGTCGTGAGAAGTTGCGTAAACTGAGAACTATTTCCCTAATTCTGTCTGCCCCCATCTTCATTGAAGATAAGATTTTTAGCAAATCTTCTTTCAGAAAATCTAATTCAATTGCCTCTATTTTCTGTTTAATTTCTGGTAATGGTTGTGGATAGAGCTTTTGGTAAAGACTCAATAAATTAAACACATCTTTGATATATTGAGTAGCGTAAGTGAGATTGCCATAAATGAAACTAATGGGATTATTAATTTCATGGGCAACACCAGCTACCATTTGCCCTAAACTGGACATTTTTTCTGTATGAATCAACTGAGCTTGAGTTTGTTGAAGTTCCTTGAGAGTAAGTTCTAACTCTTGCGCTTTTTGTTGAGCGATCGCTTCTGACTTTCGTAAACAATCTTCTGCTTGTTTGCGATCGCTAATATCTTTCAGCGTACCAGTCATCCGTAGTGGTTTATAAGAGTTGAAATTATGAGTTTCATCTGGATTTTCTGGAATCATTAATATGTTGCAATTACACTGACTATGAGTAACAACTTTACCATGATTTAAAACCCATTTCCACTCCCCAGATTTGGTCATCATTCGATGTTCAGTTTCAAAAAAAGCTGTTTTTCCCGTTAAATGTTGTTTGAGAACTTGAAGCACTTTTGCTCTATCCTCAGAATGTACTAGGTGAAACCATGAACGTGCTTCTTTCTTAATTTCATCGCCACCATAGCCTAAAATTCGACTCCATTGAGCGCTAAAATAAACTTCTCCTGTTACTAAATTCCAATCCCACAATCCCTGATCTGTTCCTGCTAAAGCTAATTGTAATCTCTCCTCGCTTTCTTGCAAAGATGCCATTAATTTACTTCGTTCTACTTCCGCTTCTTTACGTTCTGTGATATCAAAAATTGCACCATTTAGCCACAAAACTTTACCTTTTTCATCAAAAATAGCTTGACCTTTATCGTAAACCCACTTGATATTTCCATCTTGATGCAGCAACCGATACTCGATAATGTAGGGCTGTTTGAGGCTGACAGCTTTCTCCACAGTCTGTTCAAAAATTGCGCGATCTTCGGGATGGATAATACTTGCAAAAGTATGGGTTCGATTTTTAATAAAACTGCTGGCTCGATAGCCACTAATTGCTTCTATACCGTTGCTAAGAAATGACATCGTGCGGTAATTGTCGCAGGCGCACCGATAGACGGCTCCCGGAATATTAGAAACTAGAGAGCTAAACTCTTCTTGTCTTGCTTGTAAAGCTTTTTCTGCCAATTTACGATCGCTAATATCCCGCGCAAATGCACAGTGATATTCTTTACCATTAAATTGCAAATGATTAATCGTAATTTCTACAGGAAAAATTCGGTTATGTTTAGTTCGATGGTGAGCTTCAATATTCACCGATCCGCACCGTCTCATTACATTCCAATGCAAGTTCCAGGCAGTTTCAGGAAAGTCGGGGTTAATATCATGTAAAGTCATCGTCAGTAGTTCTTCTGGCGAATAACCAAGAGTGCGACAAGCGGCATCATTGACGTATAATAATTTGGCATCAAAGCCGATCCAAAATACGGCATCGGCGGAGCGATCGACAGAAAATTGTGTTAGTTGTAAGGTTTCTTCTGCACGTTTGCGATCGGCAATTTCTTTTTGTAATTGTTCATTAACCCAAGTCATCGCCGCCGTGCGATCGCTCACTCGTTGCTCTAACTCCGCCTTCAGTATCTGAATTGCTTCTTCCGCTTTTTGGTGTTCTTTGATTTCCTTTGTTAGATTAAGATTTGCCATCTCTAACCGATCTGGAATCAATGCGATCGCCTTGGGGATCGATGTCACCACCACTCCCGCAGCAAATACGGAAAGCAAAGCAGTTAAACCTTTCAGCATTCCTGACAGCCAATCAACGGGATACCATAATGTTAAAATTGCCATCAGATGTCCCGTACCGCCAGCAACAAATAAGGCTCCAAATAGCAGAAAAATCCATTTAAAAGACAAATCCCGCCATTTTTGGACAAAAAAGAGACTTAACAGAGGCATTGAATAGCAAGTCAAAGCAATCAGAGCATCTGAAATGACGTGCAAGCATACTAATTCAGACGACCAAAGATCGCAACCACTTGGAGTAATAAAAGCTGCTGACAAAAAACTCATTAATAGTTGCCGCATAATTTTTTTTAATGAACAGGTTTGTTCTTCTGAGGGAACTAACCTTAATTATGCTATTTTGATATATTAAAATGTTTATATTTTTATGAATTTTGTTAAAGTTTGTATAATTTTAGGAGTCAAGGCAAGGGAGGCGATCGCGGGGATGTGTAAGTACACATTGGTGTCAACTTAAGCTCAAACCCTTAGTCCGACAGGGGTTAAAACCCCTGTCTCAAAGATCAAGTCCTCTTCAGAGGACTAACAAGACTTTAAAACTTAATTAGTCCTCTTCAGAGGACTTAATTTATTAGACAGGGACTTAAGTCCCTGGCGGTTTTTAGCCTAAGTTGACACCAATGGGCATTGCCGTGTCCCTACTTCATCAAATCTTCATAATAACTTCATCAAATCTTCATCACAATATTGATTTACATAGAGATGAAATACCTAGAATTGATTTTATCAAAAGTAATCACTTATGTATATCGCTGCTAGATTCTGGATACAAACAGGTCTTTGTAAAGTTTTATTACAAAAATCGGATATCTGCATAAAAAGTAAGGCTTCGCTCCAGATAGATAAATAGTAGGCAAAACATCGCAGGCGATCGATAACCCAGGTTATGAAATCGCGAAACGATGTCTAATGCTGGCTACGCCTGCTCACATTCCGCGCACTTACTTTTTGTCAACATAACTTTCTCGATCGGGGTGCAAAATGTCTAATATTAAAATCGGTAGTCTCACAGATAACTATATTAATATCGACTTCACTGGGAAAACTGACCCCACAGATCGCTATTTTTTCAGTCCTGGAATTATGAGTAAAACCCACATTTCTGCGGCGGGTTTTACCAGTCCGATCAAAGTAGAAGTCCAGGACAAAGAAGGGAAGGTCATCAAAAGTATTGTCACTAGCGACATAAATACAAGCACTTTTATTCTTGATAATTTAGGTGCGGCAGACTATAGTTTAATTGTTTCTCCGGTGGCCGGCGATACCCAATATCAAGTTAGTATTACTCCCGATGGGAAAGTCGATCCGTTAACGGGAATGAATATTGACTATGGATATTTCATCACCGATAAAAATGGTAAAGTTGGCTTCGATTTTGTTCACGATGGTGGCCGATATCAAGGCGAAATAGCCATTTTTGCACTGGATGGAATGGAAAAATATATTCCAGGTTCTCAGGCATTTACTAAGGAAGCTGCAAGACGCGCCCTGAGTGATTCTGTATCGGGTCATATTGTAATTTCTGATGCGACAGAAGGGGCAAATAAGGGTTTAGAGGGCAGTTTAGGAACTCAAGATAAGTTGAATTTTAATCAAGGGCCGTATCAGGGGGTAAAATTTTTTACGATGGCTCCTGGTAAGGCATTTGCTGTGATGTTAGTACCAAATGGCAAGGTGCAGGACGTTTTTGATAATCCTGCAATTGGTGGGGCAAAACGTCCCTTATTTTCCTTATCTAGTATTAACCCAAATGGTGCTTTTCTCTATGGTCAATTGGCTGATGTTACTGGTTATGGAATAGGATTTGCGATCGAAGATGCTCGGGTTGATTCTGTAGATTCTGATAAGGATTATAATGATGTTATTTTCAAGTTGACGGGGGCGATCGGTAAAGCAGTTCCGATGAAAGATTTAATCGATCCTGCTAATAATTGGCTTACTTCTGTTCTTGGAGAGAAAATAAGTGGTTATATCAATTACGATCCTCTTACAAACCCGATTCCTGAACCGGTTGTGCCGACACCAGCGCCCACACCGGTTGTGCCAACGCCGGTTGAACCAAAACCTGAACCAACACCAATTGTGCCAACACCGGTTGTGCCAAAACCTGAACCAACACCAGTTGTGCCAACACCGGTTGAACCTGAACCAACACCAGTTGTGCCAACACCGGTTGTGCCGACACCAGTTGTACCAGCACCAGTTGTACCAGCACCGGTTGTGCCAATACCGGTTGTGCCAATACCGGTTGTGCCAATACCGGTTGTGCCAATACCGCTTCCTAATCAAGCGCCTCAAAATTTACAACTTAGCTTGCCAACTACTGTTAAACCTAATGAGGCAATTCAGATTACTGATGGCAAAATCTTTGATGCAAATGGAACTAGCGATTTAGCTAAAGTCGAATTTTGGTTGCAGAAAGAGGGAGGAGAATGGGAAAAAGTTGGTGATGTTACTAATTTCACTGCTGATAGTTTAGACAATAACTTGGCTAAGTTTGATTATGAATTGAAAGGTTTAGAGGCCGGGAAGTATCAATTTAAGGCGATCGCGATCGATAAATCTGATGCAAAGACAGAATTGACAAGCAATTTCTTAGTAAATACTGCGCCAAGTGACCTACAATTTAAAATTTATCCCCTCTATACAAATGGTGAAAAACTAAGTTTTGAAGGTGCTAAGGTAATTGATGCTGAAGGCGTAAGTGACATCGATCGCGTTGATTTTTGGTTACAGAAAGGAGACGGCGAAAAAATTGAAATTACCAATGATGTAACAGCGTTTGAGAGTGATAGTGAAGGCATCGGCCTATTTAAGTTTAGCTATGATTTGAGCAAATTAACACCAGGGCGTTATCAATTGTCAGGGATAGCTTATGACAAAAGCGGTGCTCATAGCGAAGTAGTGATAGAAAAATTTGCTATGATCACCAATCCCGGCGAAGGTGGATTATCTGCTGATGTCAAATTATCGATCCCCGCTGCGGCAAATATTGATAGCTACCCACCAGAAGCTTTAGCAGAAGTAAAAGAGTGGGTGGTATGGGTGACACCGGGACAATCTTCGCAACAATTAGCCGCCAGTGTAGGCGCGATCGATCAGGGAGAAACTGGTCATATTCCTAACACATTTATCTGGAAATTTCCAGCGGGAATGGTCGTTAAAGATGTGGCAGATCAGTTAGCAAAAGTTTCAGGAGTAGAATATGCTTATCCCCAGGTTCCTGTCAGATTACAGTTGTATGATGCGTATCAACCGAAGGAAACTTTATATGGCGATCAGTGGAATCTACCTAATGCAAATCTGCCCACAGCTTGGGGAGTGACTAATCCAATTACTTCGGAAATAGTGCGAGGTAAAGGCACAACTATTGCCGTTGTTGATGATGGTTTGCAATACAATCACTCAGAGTTCACAGGTCGTTACAATCCTAATTTGAGTTATGATTTTAGCGATAAAGATAACGATCCGTCTCCAACTTCCACAGTTAGCTTTAATGCGGATCTTTCAAAACCAGTAGTCAATAAGCGTTATACCATAAACTTTTCTATACCTGTTAATTTGACAGGCATGGTGACAGAGGTTAATACTAGCTTTGATTTCAGTCAAGCTTTGCCACCTAATTTACCAAAAATTGAGGACTTACAAGTATCTCTGTACAGTCCTAATGAATCTGCGTTCGATCTTTTTTATGGTACTGGTTTCCGTAGCGTAAGAATACGGTGGCCAGGTAGGGATACTCTGCAATTCTCACAAAAAGCCCCGATTGATTTGAATGGAGATAGCTCTCAAAAATTCCTTTTGAATCAATCTTTTTATGGGAGTTATGCTGGTGGGAATTGGACATTAGAAATTCAAAATCCTGATGTAGATTTGTATGATGATCTGGCAATGCAGCAGCTTAGTCAAGAATTGTTGAAACGCTGGACATTACAAATTAAAAGTGTTAATCCTCACGGAACCGCAGTTGGAGGAATTGGAGTAGCAAATGAAAATGGTAAAGGGATGATGGGGGTAGCCCCTGAAGCGAGCTTAGTAGCATTGAGGATCATGGGAAATACCGATCCATTTGACCCTAAAGTTGACTTCTATGGTCAACAGCTTGCTGATGTTTGGTTCGATCCTAAAACCCAATTAGGACAAACAAATCGTAACCAGTCCATTGATATCTTTAATAACAGTTTTGGCCCGGAATATATGCGACGGCAACCCTTAGCTTTGGGAGCGTTGGAAAGTGGAGTTGCAAAAGGTAGAAATGGACTAGGTAATAATTATGTATTTGCTGCTGGTAATGAGGGAGATTTCTACGGAAATGTTAATTACAATAGCTTTGCTAGTTCTCTAACTGCAATTTCAGTAGCAGCTATTGATAAAGCAGGAAACCGCGCAGCTTATAGTACACCGGGATCGGCAATTTTCATTTCAGCATCTTCTGACAGCGGCGATCCTAATAACAGACAAGGGATTACAACGACGGCTATTTTTGAAAATGGTTCTCGTTATGCTAATGATTTTGGCGGCACTTCTGCGGCTGCGCCAGTGGTTTCTGGAGTGATTGCTTTGATGTTAGAAGTTAATCCAAATCTCACTACCCGCGACGTACAGCAAATTTTGGCAAAGACAGCTAAAAGAAACGATCCTGATGGCATAGATGCAGCAGGGAAACCCAGATGGGTGCAGAATAAAGCGGGATATTGGGTAAGTTATGACTATGGCTTTGGCGCAGTTGATGCTGCTGCTGCGGTGAATGCGGCTATTAATTGGGCACCAGTAGGAAAGCAAGTTTCAGTAACATCTGACTTGCAGAATGTGATGAAACCAATCCCTGATGGCAATCCAACGGGAATCGAAGCGAAAACTACAATTGACAAAAATATTATTGTTGAAAAAGCCAATGTATTTTTGGATTCAAATCACCCTGACTGGGGTGATTTAACGGTGAAACTGATTTCTCCCAATGGCACTGAATCAGTGTTATCAAATACCATCCCTGACATCCCAAATTCTAATAATAGCGATCTGATAAAGCCAGATTCTAATCAGTGGAGATTTAGCTCGATCCGCAATTGGGGCGAGTTATCAAAGGGTGATTGGAAGTTGCAGGTTATTGATAAGAATGGCAACCAATTAAAAGGAGAATGGAATACTTGGAAGCTGGAGCTTTACGGATTGGAATTAGACGAGTCTCCCAACGTTGTTACTAATACCAATGACAGCGGTTCAGGTAGTTTACGAGATGTCTTGAAGTGGGCAAATAGCACCCCTGGTAAGGATGCAGTTATCTTTAAGATTCCTCCTACCGATCCGGGGTACAATATCACCACTAATAGTTTTACTATTCAACCTTTATCGGCACTACCACAGATTACCGATTCAGTGATTATTGATGGAACAACTCAGCCAGGATTTTCGGATCGGCCAGTGATTGAATTAGATGGTAGTAAAGCAGGTTTAGTCGATGGTTTATATATCTCTGCTGGCAACAGTACGGTGAGAGGATTAACAATCAACCGTTTTGGTATTGATGGTATCCGATTGACTGGTAATGGGGGCAATATTATTGAAGGAAACTTCATTGGTACTGATATAACTGGTACTCAAGATTTAGGCAACGGCTATAGTGGCATATCAGTTTGGACACCTAATAATACTATTGGTGGGACAACAATCGGCACATCAAATGTCATAAGTGGTAATGGTAAAAGTGGTATCTTTGTCAAAGATGCCAGTGCAACTAGCAATGCGATTCTGGGTAATTCCATCTCAGGTAACGGAGAATTGGGAATTGATCTTAATGACGGTGGAACAACGATGAATGATGTAGGAGATAGCGATACAGGCGCTAACAATTTACAGAATTTCCCTGAGTTGACTTCAGCTATCTCTAGCAGTGGGAAGACAACTATTAAAGGGAAGATAAACAGCACTCCTAATACTACATTAAGAGTAGAGTTGTTCTCTAACACCGCTTTAAATAACTCTGGCAGTGGAGGTTTTGGAGAAGGCGATTTTGGAGAAGGTAGTTTTGGCGGTGGCGGTGTTGCTACTGACAGTTATGGTGAGGGTGAGAAATTCCTCACTTTCCAAAATGTGACGACTGATAGCAATGGTAATGCTACTTTCGATATCACATTACCCTTAGCTGTTCCCGTTGGTCAATATATTAGTGCTACTGCCACCGATCCAAATAATAATACTTCCGAATTTGCTCAGAATATTGAAGTCAAAGCAAATGCCGATCCAAAATTCCAATGGGCACGCCAGATTGGTACTTCACTTCAAGAGATAGGCAGAGATATTGCTACCGATAGTGCCGGAAATGTTTACATGGTTGGTTTCACAGGGGATGGCGATTTTACTATCGGTAACTGGGATACTTTATTCACCAAATATGACAGTAATGGCAACCTAATTTGGCAGAAAAAATTAGGAGATCCGGCAACAGATGGTAGTTTAGGAGTAAAGGTTGACGCAGCCAATAATGTTTATATTGTTGGATACACTAATGACCGTTCTAATAACGATGCTTATATCTATAAGTATGACAGCAATGGTAATGAAATCTGGAAGAAAGTATTTAGTAGTGTAGATACCTTTGCGGATATGTCAGACTACGCTACAGGAATTGGCATTGATAATGGAGGTAATCTCTATGTTGCTGGCAATACTTTGGGTTCCTTCGATCCTACAAAAGGATGGTTAGGAATATTACCCCATCAAAATCCATTCATCGCTAAATATAACAGTGATGGTCAGCAGGTTTGGGCTAAAGACTTTGACATACCGGAAGACCAAAATGTTCGTGCAATAACTACTGATAATGCTGGGAATAGCTACATTGTAGGACATACTGATGAAACGCTAGAAAATGGAACAGATGCCTTCATTGCTAAATATGACACTGATGGCAAACAGGTTTGGAGACAGACTTTTGGCACAGTAGCCTACGATGCTGCTTATGGAGTAGCTATTGGCAAAGATGGCAATCTTTATGTTACTGGAAGCACTAGAGGCAATTTGAATGGTAATATCAATATCGGTGGTTCAGATAACTTTGTAGTTAAGTACGATCCCAATGGTAAGCAGATTTGGACAAATCAGTTTGGAACCGTTGGCAATGAAAATTCCTTCGGAGTCGCCGTAGATAAAAAAGGTGATGTCTATGTTGCTGGCCAGACTAATGGTTCTTTAGATGGCAGTACAAATGCAGGAGTTTCTGATATCTTTGTAACTAAGTTAGATAGCAATGGCGTTCGTTCTTGGAGCGAACAAATAGGTACTGCGGGTAAAGATGATACCTACAGGATGATTATAGATAATGCTGACAATATCTATATAACTGGCAGTGTTAGCGGTTCCTTGGATGGTCAATCATATTCAGGTTCTACTGATGCTGCTTTGATTAAGTATAGCAACCGCCAAGGCGGTTAAGCCGCTACAAGAACCCTCAACAGTAAGGCTCTCCCGTACTTAGGGCTTGCTGAATCAGTGCCCAGATGTGATGCAGTATGGGTTATGCGATCGCAGATCGAGAGTATGGTGCAAG
>MBRE01000076.1:0-6760 GCA_001698425.1 Oscillatoriales cyanobacterium USR001
ATCGCACCATTTAATGTGACATCTCCCGTGCCAATAAGGTTAATATTTCCCGTGCTATCAATCGTCGAATTAGCTGTAATATTTTGTCCGCTAACTTGTAAGCTACTGGAAGGTTGAGAATTGCCGATCGCACCATTTAATGTGACATCTCTCGCGCCAGTCAGGTTAATATTTCCCGTGCTATCAATTGTAGAATTAGCTGTAATATTTTGTCCGGTAACTTGCAAGCTACTAGAAGGTTGAGAATTGCCGATCGCACCATTTAATGTGACATTTCCCGTGCCAGTCAGGTTAATATTTCCCGTGCTATCAATTGTAGAATTAGCTGTAATATTTTGTCCGGTAACTTGCAAGCTAGTTAAAGGATTAAAATTACCAATACTGCTGTTAAAGCTGACATCACTAACTCCGGCATTAACAGTAAGTGCCTGATTTCCGTTAATAGTACCGTTGAACGTTAAGGGATTATTTTGTGATGTAATTATCGGTGAACCAGTTAGGATAATATTACCAAAAGTTGCCCCATTTGCAGCACTGAAAGTAATTCCTGGCAGTTGCAAATCAGACTGGAGATTTGTCGCAGTATCGCCTAAGCCTAATGTCACATCATTTGTCAAGACAATCGGGCCTGTGGCAATGATACCGGAATTAGTTTTAAGGATATCTTTAAAAGTGGTAGTTCCCGTTGAATTTAGGGTAAGTGCGGCTCCCGTACCGTTGCCAATTGGTGTAGAATTACCCACAGGAAAGTTAAAAATTGTACTTCCATTACTGGCATCGATCGCTAAATTATTTGCGCCGTCAACATTGCCGTTGAAAGTAATATTACCGCCGCTGCTACTTAGGGTCGAAGTATTGCCGAGAAGGACGTTACTATTAAAGGTAATTGCATTACCATTGGTGCTAATATTTGAGTTGAGATTAGTAGTGTTGGCGTTGAGGGTAATTGAACTATTGGAAGTGCCTGCGATCGCGCTACCAACTGTAATTAAAGCGCCATTAGCTTCTAAGGTGACAGGTGTGTTAAATGTGGTAGGATTATTAACGGTAATGTTGCCACTATTATTATTTTGAATGGTGAGAGAAGTTAAGCCAGTTTGAATTAACTCAATTTGAGTGCTGGGTAAGTTTAAACCGCTACCGATGCTATTACCTATGGTAATTTCTGAACCAGCAGTATAAGGTTGTAGAGTTAAATTGCCGGTTCCTGAAACAGTGCCATTCCAAGTAATTTTATCGCCTTTTAAGGTACTATCTCCCGTGAGGGTGACACGGTTGCCGAAACTCATGCCATTACTACCGCTAGTTGTCATGTTGGCGGCGAGTTGCGTATTATTGGCATTGGCAGTTAAGCTAATAAAGCTACCGGAATTGCTGAAAATAGCATTGCCTGTGGTATTAAGCGTCAGGTTTCCTAATAGATTGGGACTGCCGATCGCCTCGAAAAACATGATATCAGCACTACCAGTATTTAAGGTTAAATCTGGGTTGTTGCCGCTGATGCCATCTAATGTGTTATTAAAGGTGATATTACCGCCGCCGACACTTCCTGATGTGCTTAAATTAGTGAGGGTTTGGGTGAGGATGACGGGACTAGAAAAGGTGAGATTGCTACCACTGCCTGCGGTGGCAGAAGCGTTGATATTACCTGTGAGGGTGATGGTGCTATTGCCGGCATTAAAGGTGATGTTTCCGGCGGTAGAATTGTTAGCAGTAGAAGTGGTGCTGGAATCGATCGCGCCTACTTTAATACCGTTGGTAGCTGAGAGTGCGATCGCGCCGCCATTACCTGTAGTAGAACTTGTGTTAAGAGTGCCGGCAGTGGTATCAATTGTATTACCAGTGAGGGTAATTGCTCGGCTAGAATTGGTGATGTTGCCTGTAGTAATAGCTTGACTGGCATTGAGGGTAATTGTGGCGTTGCCGGCACCAGTAATATCAGTTTGGGTGGTGTTAATTGTGCCGTTACCTTGGGGAGATTGTAAGGTTACGGGGTTGTTGAAGGTGATATCGCCGTTGATAGAAATTACGCCGCTGGTATCCGTTTGACCGATGTTAATTTGTGCAAATCCTGGTTGGATGGCGGTGGGAGTATTAAAGTTAATTGTCAGATTGCCTGTGGGAGTTAGCGGTTGGAATTGGAGGGTATTTGTGCCGCTGATAATAGTGTTGCCGGAGATGTCGATGATGTCTGCTTCTAGGGTGATGTTGCCAGTGCCAGGAGT
The DNA here is from genome assembly GCA_001698425.1 of Oscillatoriales cyanobacterium USR001. Classification (GTDB taxonomy): domain Bacteria; phylum Cyanobacteriota; class Cyanobacteriia; order Cyanobacteriales; family Microcoleaceae; genus Kamptonema. The sequence goes on from MBRE01000076.1 coordinate 2,226, forward strand.
TGTGTTAATGTTGCCTGAGTCTAGGAGGATGCTAGTTTCACCGGTGATGCTTGTACCGCGTAAAGTAATATTGCCTGCCGTTGATTCTACTTTGCTGTTACTTGATAAGCTAATGCCTTGGCGATCGCTAGTTCCATTTCCACCAGTACCATTGAGGGTGATATCTCCCTGAGTAGAGATATTAGCATTACTTTGAATATTTATTCCTTGATTAAAATTCCCGGTGCCATTACCACTTGTACCAGAAAGAGCGATCGCGCCTGTTCCTGTTGATTGTACTGTGGTGTTACCCAGGAAAATGCCGTCACTAGAATCAACTCCACTGCCGGCAATACCAGTAATACTAATATTTCCCTGTGCTGTAGTTACGGAGGAGTCTATAACATTTATCCCATCATTGTCACTGTCAGTCCCAGTGCCATTTCCACCCGTACCACTCAGGGCGATCGCGCCTGTTCCTGATTCTATAATACTGCTACTTAAGAAAATGCCGTCACTATCATTTCCACTGCCGGCAGTGCCAGTGATGCTAATATTTCCCTGTGTTGTTGTAATTTGGGAGTCTATAACATCTACGCCATCATTGTAATTGCCACTACCATTACCACCAATACCGGTCAGAGCGATCGCGCCTGTACCTGTCGATTCTAAGATGCTACTATTTACGTAAATGCCTGGGGTATTATCAGTGCCATTACCACCTGTACCGGTCAGAGTGATGTTTCCCTGAGTAGTAATTTTGGAGTCGCGTTGAATAGTTATGCCACGATTTTCATCGCCAATAGCATTGCCACCAATACCTGTCAGGGTAATATCTCCCCCGGCAGTAATATTGGAGTCTTGAATAATCATGCCATCACGGTAAGGACCACTACCATTACCTCCAATACCAATCAGGGTGACGTTTCCTTGAGTAGTAATATTAGAGAAGTTTTGCACATTTATCCCACGATTGTTATCTCCAGCACCATTACTACCAGTGCCAGTCAGGGCGATCGTGCCTGTGGTTGATTGTAGGGTGCTACCATCCAGATGAATACCTGGGGTATTACCATTGCTATTACCAGCATTACCCGTCAGGGTGATATTTCCTTGAGCAGTAATAATATTGGAGTTGTTGTAAATAGTTATCCCATCATGGTTAGTCTCGGTGCTATTACCGCCATTACCTGTTAGGGCGATCGCGCCTGTAACTGTTGATTGTAATGTGATGTTGTTGTCTAGGTAAATGCCTGAGAGATAATCGGTGCCATTACCACCATTACCCGTCAGGGTGATATTTCCTCCAAGGGCGGTAATATTAGAGTTGTTTTCAATATTTATCCCATGATTTTCAATGCCACTACCATTACCACCAGTACCATTGAGAGCGATCGCACCTCCTGCTGTTGATTGTAATGTGCTGTTGGTTAGGTAAATGCCTGCTAGACTACTAATTCCATTTCCCCCATTTCCAGTAAGAGCGATCGCGCCACCTCCTGTGGATTGTATTGTAGCGTTGCTGTAAAGAATTATCCCGTAATTAAAATTCCCAGTCCCATTTCCTCCTGTACCATTAAGCGCGATCGCGCCAGTGCCGGTTGATTCTAAGGTGGCAACACCTATGCGAATACCGTAGTTATTATCAGTGCCATTACCACCAGTGCCAAAGAGGGTGATATTTCCCTGGGCGGTAATATTGGCCTCTCCAACAACAATTCCACGATTTTCAATGCCAGTAGCATTACCACCAGTGCCAAAGAGGGTGATATTTCCCTGGGTGGTAGTAACATTGGAGTTTTGAATCATTATCCCATCATTAAAATCGCTACCATTACCACCAGTACCTGTCAGGGAAATATCACCTTGAGTGGTAATATTGGAGTTCAATTGAATAGCTATCCCACGATTGGTATCTCCAGTGCCATTACCACCAGTGCCAGTCAGGGCGATCGCGCCTCCTCCTGTTGATTGTAAGGTACTACCATCTAAGCGAATGCCCAAGAGATCGCTAGTGCCATTGCCACCAGTACCAGTCAGGGTGATCCTGCCTAGTGTTGATTGTAAGATACTGTTGCTTAAGTAAATGCCATCATTCTGATCAACTCCACTGCCGGCACTGCCAGTAATGCTAATATTTCCTAGTGTTGTGATGATTTGCGAGTCTATAACATCTACGCCATCATTATAATTGCCACTACCAGTACCACCAGTACCAGTTAGGGTAATACTACCTGTCCCTGTTGTTTGCAAAGTGCTTGTATTAATCGCAATACCTACGTTGCTGCCACCTGCGGCTGTTCCTCCTGTACCATTTAAGTTAATATTGCCGCCACGAGCATTAATGGTTACAGAATTGACATTGATTGCGCCTCCACCTGCATTATCAGCATCACCTTTGAGGGTAATAGCTCCGCCATTTGTGGTAATATTATTGTTAACATTAATGTTATTATAAGCTTCAGCACTTAGTCCGATCCCAGGATTGACAATATTAACAGCCGCATTAAAAGTAATATTCCCTGTTGCTTGCAAAATAACATTGCTTGTCGCATTATTAATTAAATTGCGTCTAATCGTATTTGCCCCCATATTTGGATCGCCAAATTGATCGACTTGATTCAGTGATGTAAATGAACCAACCGGATTGATAATTGTGATATTAGTCGGGTCAAGTAATAATAATCCCGTCGTACCATTGGGTGCTAAAGTATTAACATTTCCCTGAAAATCTAAAGACTGTTTCCCCGAAACCTCCACAAATCCACCATTCCCAAAACTGCTCCCACCTCTAGCCGTAATATTCCCATAAAATCGAGTGACATCATCCGCCCAAACAATCACTCTCCCACCATCTCCACTCGTCACCGCATCGGCATTGATTGTCGAATTATTACTAACAAACGTGCGATCGGCATTCGGTACATTCCCTAAACCGTGATAGTCTCCACCAATTAAAACTTGTCCGCCACCATTACTGCCTGAAGCGTTAATGTTACTACCAATTACACCGACTTTACTACCAAAAATATTAACATTGCCACGAAATTGAACCCCCCCAGCCCCCCTTGCTAAGGGGGGAGAAATTTCTGATTGTCCTCCTTGTTGATAGGGAGAAATTTCTGATTGTCCCCCTTGTTGATAGGAATAAATTTCTGATTGTCCTCCTTGTTGATAGGAATAAATTTCTGATTGTCCCCCTTGTTGATAGGAATAAATTTCTGATTGTCCCCCTTGTTGATAGGAAGAAATTTCTGATTGTCCCCCTTGTTGATAGGAAGAAATTTCTGATTGTCCCCCTTGTAAATAAGAAGTAACTTCTTGTCCCCCCCCTTGATAAGGGGGGGCTAGGGGGGGTTCCAAAGATGACACATCAACACTACCCGAAACAATCGTAGTACCTGCATCTGTAGGAATAACTTCGCCTCCAGTCAATACCACTTGCCCCAATTCATTCACCGTTAAACCTGTAGCATTACTGAGTTGACTTCCCGTCAACAATTGTGGTAAAGATAAAACTGGAAGTGTCCAATTTTGCGGCAAAGATGTCGAAGTTGCTACTGGCTGAATATCTAAACTGAGTAAGTGTCCAGGTTGACTAATTCTGACTAAATTCTCACCCGGAACAGCTACCATTGTGATACTGCCATTCGGTGCAGAAAGTTGACCTGTATTAACAACTGTCCCACCAATAAAGGTTAAACTTTCACCCGCAGGAATTGCTAAATTTCCGGCATTGACAATACTACCTGGCTGTGTATTAGTAAAGGCGAAAACATTAGGCGTGCCGACTAAAGTTGTCCAATTATTATTACCAGTCGCACTAAACCAATTATCACCAAAACCAATCCCAGTAGCAGTGGTAACGGTAAACGAGCCAGGCACATTTAAACTGGCATTCTGCCCAAAAATAATGCCAGCCGGATTCATCAAATAAAGGTTAGAATTGCCACCTGTAACTTGAATTAACCCGTTAATAATTGAAGCGTCGCCACCCGTTACTCTGCCCAAAATGTTGCGAATATTGGGATTAGTTAAAAAGTTGGCAATTTGTCCTTCAGTCAGACCAAATCTTTGAAAACTATGGAATAAATTTGCTTTGTCGCCGCTGAGACTGCCGCCGGAAATATCCAGGCGATTTCCTTCTTGATTAACTTGAGTATTTGTGCCATCATTGGCTGGGGTTATTGATGAGTTTTGGGCTGTAGCGGGTGTGGTAAATAATGACAAAAAACTAATGGCAATTAGCCACTGCAATCGGGTAGTTTGAAGTTTTTTCATCTGCATACTCTGATATGAATAATATCCTGATAACTGCGATCGCTATTTTGTTAACAACAGCTGTTAACAACATCAGTAGTAGACTTCCCTAATTTAAACTTCGTAGGTGCGTAGGCACAAACGCCCTAGCTATCGTTCGTAAAAAAACACTAACCCCCCTAACTAATATCAATCTTAATTTAAACTTAAGGAGATTATGTAAAGCTTTAGTAAATTTTTTGTAAAATTTTGTAAATTTTCCTGATTTCAAAAGTTTGGGTAGGGGCGGGTTCGCC
>MBRE01000076.1:6781-67356 GCA_001698425.1 Oscillatoriales cyanobacterium USR001
AAAATCTTCAAAAACCCGCCCCGAAGACTGTAGTAACAGTATTCGGGGCGGGTTATTTAATATTTGGGCGAATAGCAGGGATTTGGGTGAACCCGCCGCTACCAAAACTGTTGCCAAATTTTTGAGAATTGGTATAAGTCCTGTCAGTCTTAAAAATCAGTCAATAGCCTTACCTTTCTCAAGACAAAAGTTAAAACTGTCTCTTGTGAAGCAATAATATCTGCTCTACCTTCCATTCCCGATCGAATTGGATATTGACGTGAAGTATAAGCCTTTTGTGTTGCAAAAAAGCCTCCATTTCCAGATGCTTCTTTTACTAAATAAGCTCTTTCTGGCTGAATTGTAATCTCATAATAGGCTTCTGAGTTGTTAGCATTCTCAGATACGATCGCATCTGGTGAAATCGCACTTACACTACCTTTCAAAGTACCATAATCTGGGTAAGGAAACGCCGATATTTTCATCTGTACATCTTGACCAATTTTAACTTGAGCGATATCTTGAGCCGAAATTTTTGCTTTAAGTACCAGAGGTACATCACTAGGAACAATTTGCGCGATCGCGGCTCCTAATTGTACATTTTGCCCAGAACTTCGTAGTTCCATTTTCAGAATAGTTCCGTCTATAGGTGCTTTCACAACAGTATTTTCTAGTTTAACCGCAACTTGCCCTAACTCTTTTTTCCCTTGAATTATTTGCTTTTGAATCTCCGACCTTTTCACCCCAAAACTTCGCCAATCTCTACCAATTTGTTGAGCAAGTTCTGGCGAAGAAGAGGCTAATTGTATCAAGGCAGATTCCACAGAATCATCAGAAATCACCTGAGTTTTATTGACTGCTAACTTAGATTTTACAATAGCAAAAATTTGATTTTCTAAATCATTAATTTGCTTATTTATTTGTTCTAATTCTATCTGACACTGTTGAATATTATCTTGTAATTGATTTTTTTGACTGCGGAGGTGGAAACTGTCAATTTTCGCGATCGTCTCCCCTTCCTTCACCACCTGATTCTCACTTACCATCACACTTTCTACCGTTCCTTCCGTCGCCGCCTGGACAATTTGTACCTCTCCCGCCGGACGGACAACTGCCATTGTTCTCACAGTAGAATTATACTTAGTAACGCTGGCAAGAGCGATCGCCGCCCCAAACGTACCAACTAAAAATAGCCCTCCCAAAGTCATCCAACTACTGAGCGGCGGCAAAAATTCATCACTTTGTAAAGAGTGAATCGGTCTAGGTTGAGGAGTTCGAGACATTGTTAATTATTGCCTACTTATTTTACCCAAAAACTTACGCAATTTCCTGCGTAAATCCTATTACTATATTTTTCCCAGTTTTCCGGATTGGCAAAAGAGCTTGAGAAATTTTGATCAGAATTCACAGGGTAGAGTGAAAAATCTGCACAGTTCCCTGATATTTTTCAGGATTCAATTTACCTAAAAAGGAGTTAATTGTGAAAGCAATCGAAAACCAATCTCTATTCAGCGAACTTACTACTGAAGAAGCCGTAACTATCAACGGTGCTTCTCGCTGTCGTAGTCGAAACGGGAGTAACAATAGCCTCTATATCTATTACTACCCCCGTCGCCATCACTATCAAGAGGAATACTCCCGCCGCCATAATTACAGACACTTTCGAGACAGAATTGCCTTTAGTGCAGAAGTGCGATTTTAGTGATTTTTTAGCCAATCAAATCAAAGGAAATTAATCATGCAAGATAACCAAAACAACTCACTTTTTACGGAGATTACTGCCGAAGATTCTGCCACTATTAATGGCGCTTATGGTGACTGCGGTTCCTATAATTATCGTAGTAATCGTCAAGTTTACACCAGAAACTACTACCCGCGTCACAACTATATGTACTATCCCCGCCGAGAGCGCTCCTATAGAACAGTGGTAGTGGTGAGATATCGCTAAATTTCAACACCGATCGCGTTGAAATTTTGAATTACATAAAGCACCCCTAATTTATGGGTGCTTTTTTCTGATTTAGTAATCAGTAATAGGTAATGGTTAGTAGTTAGTTGTTAGGAATGAAAATTAAATAACTTGATGATTTGGTTTGTAGTAAGCGCAAAGAGCGCTAAAGCGCTTACTACAAACAACTAACCAATAACCAATAACCAATAACCAATAACCATGTTAGATTTAATACCATTTTTCCAGGGTACACCCTCCTACGGGCAAGTAAATCGCTTTATGAAATATCAAGTTGTTCTACAGCAAAGTGAAGAAGATTGTGGAGCAGCCTGTCTCGCTTCGATCGCCAAATATTATGGCAAAATTTTAACAATTAGTCGCCTACGAGAAGCCGTAGGAACTGGTCAACAAGGGACAAATTTATTAGGCTTAAAACAAGGAGCAGAAACTATCGGTTTTAATGCTCGATCTGTGCGGGCAACACCTACTATTTTAGACCAACTTGATGGCGCACCTTTACCAGCAATTATTCATTGGTATGGCAATCACTGGATAGTTTTGTATGGTAAAAGAGGAAAAAAATATGCGATCGCCGATCCCGCCATCGGCATCCGTTATATTTCTAAAAAAGAGTTAATCGAAGGTTGGACAGATTGGGTTTGCTTGTTGCTTGAACCAGATCCCAGTAGGTTTTTTATTCATAATTATGACCAGCAGACTACAAGTTCCTTAGAACGTTGGTTGAGACAAGCTTGGACTTATCGTAAAGTTTTAATTGAAGCACTTTTACTCAATATTGTCTTAGGTTTACTTTCTATTGCTTCACCTTTTCTAATTCAAATCCTCACAGATGATGTACTGGTTCGTGGCGATACTCAATTACTTACAAGTGTCGCGATCGCAGTCGTAATTATGAACCTCTTTAGCAGTAGCTTAGAATTAATACAGTCAAACCTAATTGCCCACTTTTCTCAACGCCTAGAACTTGGATTAGTCATGGAATTTGGCCGCAAATTTCTCCGCTTACCATTAAGCTTTTATGAAGCTCGACGCAGCGGTGAAATTATCAGCAGACTCAAAGACATTCAAGAAATTAATCAGTTAATTTCTGAAGTATTTGTCAATTTACCCAGTCAATTTTTTGTAGCCGTAGTTTCTCTAGGTTTTATGCTATTTTATAGCGTCACCCTCACCCTAACTGCAACCATAATTGCAATTTTAATGACCCTATCAACAATCGCTTTTCTCCCCATTCTCCAACAAAAAACCCGCAGCTTATTTGTCTTAGAAGCAGAAACCCAAAGCGTAATGGTAGAAAACTTTAAAGGTGCTTTAACCCTGAAAACTACTGGAAGCACTCAGCAATTTTGGGAAGAATTACAAAGCCGCTTTGGTCGTTTAGCAAATCTGACTTTTCGCACCATCCAAATTGGCATCCTCAATCATATTTTTTCTGGATTTGTTGGTGGTTCTGGTAGTATTGCGTTACTGTGGTTAGGGAGTGGATTAGTAATTAACAAAGAATTGAGTATTGGTCAATTGTTGGCTTTTATTAGCATGAATCAAAATGTCACAACATGGGTGAATACATTAGTAGGATTTGCTGACGACATAACTCGCGTTCAAACAGCCACAAATCGCCTAGTAGAAATCATAGATGCTCAACCAGAAAATGAAGATGATGCTCATAAGCCTTTTGTGCAAATTCCCGATCGCGCTGATATTATTTGCACTGGAGTTAATTTTCACTACCCCGGTAGAGTTGACTTGTTAGCAGATTTTTCTGTCACTTTACCAGGTGGTCAAGCCATTGCTTTAATTGGGGCTTCTGGCTGCGGGAAAAGTACCTTAGCGAAACTAATTGCTAGTTTATATCCGTTGCAATCTGGGAATATTAGAATAGGTAATTATAACTTGCAAGACCTGACTCTTGATTCTCTCAGACAACAAGTAGTTTTAGTTCCTCAAGAGGCTCATTTTTGGAGTCGTTCTATTTTAGAGAATTTTCGTTTGGGCAATCCAGATGTAACATTTGAAGAGATTGTTAAAGCGTGTAAAATTGCTGGCGCTGATGAATTTATTAGTAAATTACCTGAAAAATATCAAACAATTCTAGGGGAATTTGGTGCTAATATTTCTGGTGGTCAGCGGCAAAGATTAGCGATCGCACGGGCAATTATTAATAACCCACCAGTATTGATTTTAGATGAATCCACTGCCGGCTTAGATCCTGTTAGCGAAACTCAAGTTTTGGAACAATTGTTATTATATCGTTGGGGCAAAACTACTATTTTAATTAGCCATCGGCCGAGAGTGATTAATCGCGCTGATTGGATTGTGATGCTCGATCGAGGAAAGTTAAAATTGGAAGGATCGACAGCAAAACTGCGATCGCTCCCCGGCGAACATTTGGATTTTTTGAATCCTTAAGCTAAAACCCGCTTAATACCAATTCTTAAAGCTATGACTACAAATCTCTACCCCCGGCTTCGCCGTCCCCCCTTGCCAAGCAGCAGGGCTGTTTCATGCTGGCGTGCGATCGCGATAAAACAGACGACTCTTGGGCAGGCGATCTCGATAAAACAGACGACTCTTGGGCAGGCGATCGCGATAAAACAGACGACTCTTGGGCAAGCTAATTTCACTTCCCGCCTGATTAACTTACAGCTTGTGGCTTCGCCGTGAGCGTCAGCCGAACGGTGTGGCGATCAAACTCCATCGAACTCACGTTATTTTAGCATAATATGTCCTGAAGAACCAGTTTTCTACTGGCTTGACCGTTGGGGGAACTTTAAATGCTGTTACTACGAATGGGAGGAAAATCTTTTTTGACAATCTCCAACTTGTGAAGCTTAATGATTACACGAATGATTATTCATTAAGCTTTAGGGTTCCTTTCTGGCATCGGGACATTAAGCTGACTCTTTGGGAGTATATTGCGGAGCTTGACACAACGGTTGAAGAAGCTATCGAAGATGTTCAGGATGTTAATAAAGTCCGGTTCGATAGGGTTGATCTTCAACTTCAGGAAATTGAAAGCAAGGTTGATTCACTACTTTAGGTGGAGGGTTAATGAATAAACTGAAGGTGGTTTCTTGGTGTCAAAATCGCACTTTGCACTGGATTTTTAGTTCTTTGTTGACTTCTGTGCTTTATACGATTTTACGCGCTTACGAGCAAGGTACTCTGAATTGGGGTACGCTTCTTTATTGTCTGTTGGATGCGACTTTGTTGTATCAGGCGGCTGTATCGCGGTTGATGGAGACAGAGGTGCTTTATGCTCCTAATAGGATGCCGGGGTGTAATAAGGCTCAGGCTGAGGCTCTGTTGCGATCGCACTGCGAGCTTTCGGAATAGTTCACTTACTCGGTGCGATCGCGCCTCAAGTTAATTTACTGGGGATTCGGTCTAAAAAAATTAACTGTAAGATCCCAATTTTAAGTATAGGTGCTAAGGAGCAGAAGAGGATAATGGGATGGAAAACAGGACTTAGGCAGGCGAGGTCAAAAACCTGAATTTGGTATAAGTCCTACTTTAAAGATCATCAAGGGTTTAAATATCGTAGGGATTCTGTAACTCGAACTGCCTCTTGAGGGTTAATATTCCTACAATTAGCAAGTTTGTCCGTCGCCCCCTGTCCCGCGAAGCGATAAAAGAGTTCTGGGCCTTTTAACCAATCTGAGAACATAGTGGGGGATGAGTTGCCAGGGCCAGTGCCATAATTGAGGAAACTTTTGCCAAATAAAGGGGAATTAAGAGGCAATTTTGAGGCTAAGTCAACGCCACCAATACCACCACCAACGGCTTCAATGGCGAAACAGGAATTATTGGGGCCTTGATAGGTGATGGTGTATTGAGGGCCAAAGCGACAGCGAGTTGCATTATCTGGACAAGGTTGAATCAGGATACTGGTTACTTGAAAACCAGGTGGGGTATAAGTTGGGACGGCTATTTTAACGCGCAGAGAGTTCAATTGTCGAATTTGAACCGAAGTTAATCCAGAGTTGGATAGTTGGGCGATCGCATTTTGATTTAGGGCAAGATTGAGAGATAAAAGATTGAGTAAAGTGATTCCTTTTACTATCAATTTATGTCTAGTTTTGATCATGGTTTCCTGAGTATTAAAATCAGAACCAAAAGCAGCGACAACAGAAGGAAAAATCTTAAATCTTTTCCGCCCCTCTGGGATCGCCCTTTCAATTTAATATTCTATCACCTATCCCCTGCATTACCTATTTGCCAGATTTTAGCGGATTGATGTAAAGATTTCTAGCTCTAACGTAGCATAAATCTCCACCTGCTAATTTTACTCGCAGCCAAGGCTTACTATCTGCATCCATCAATATTGGATTTGATCGACCATCATTGGTGTCAGCAGTCAATAAATCGCCTTTAACATATTGTTGTAAAACTTGTTGTTTATCTCCCGGACTTTTGCGGCAGTTTAAACGGTCAGTTTTAACCTCCCAGCGAATGTGATATCCTTGACCATCATCGGCTGATTTATAATCTCCGTCACTGTTTGCTCTTTGAGCATAAACAGTAGTACATAGGGTAGATAGTAAAGTAACAACTGTGATTGCGATCGAACGACGAAACATAATAAGTACCTCGTGATTAAAGTTAGAAAGATTTACGAATTGGATAGTAATTTCAGTTGGCATCAGAGTTAAGAGTGTGCCATAACTGATGTCATTTGAGAAAGTTACAAAGGTTATAAGCTCACATTAGGTGTAGTTTATTCCCGCCTATCTTACAAGAAAGAGCCAGCACCAAGAGCACTTGGATTCAGATTATAAACTACTCCCAAGTAGTTATTACCCAACTTAATTGCCGTTGAAGCTACTGCATTTATTCCATCTAACCTGACATTAACTGACTCAAAGGTAAGCTGACTAAAAGTGGTATCAATTAACTTGATTTGATCATCAGCAGAGGTGAAGTCAGTAATTACATCACATTGCTCTGGGTTATTGGCAGTGTATTGTAATATAAATTTATCATTTCCTGCACCACCTTTGAGAACATCGAAACCTTTATCTCCCCATAACTCATCATTCCCGTTTCCACCAATTAAGACATCATTTTCCTTACCACCGCGTAAGAGATCGTTACCATCACCACCAGTGAGAATGTCATTGTCATTATTTCCACTCAAGAAGTCATCACCAATATCACCAGACAATTGATCTGATTGTTTCCCCCCAAACAATTGATCGTTACCTTTAGCGCCATCAATGATGTCAACACCTTGGTTGCCATAGATCGTATCATTCTCGTCACTTCCTGTTAAGTTATCATTACCTGATAACGCGAATATAGGTTTGCCAAATGCTGATTGTGGGATGCTATTATCATCTCCATCACTCAGTAGATATTGGTTATTTACCACTTGATTTTGTGGTAATTTGGTCGGTTCTCCACCATCGATCAGCCCGACTGGTGGCGTGTTAATGTCTATTGTTGTTAGTGTCGGTATTACCGTTGGTGTTGGTGTTTCCGTTGGCGTTACCGTTGGTGTTGGTGTTACCGTTGGTGTTGGTGTTACCGTTGGTGTTGGTGTTACCGTTGGTGTTGGTGTTACCGTTGGTGTTTCCGTTGGTGTTACCGTTGGTGTTGGTGTTACCGTTGGTGTATTGACATTAACTTGGAAGACATCACTGATAGCAGCTTTCCCATCAGACGCACTAACTTTTACCTTTAAATTCCCCACATCTGCCGTTGCAGGTGTGCCACTTAAAGTCTGAGTTGCAGAGTCAAATTTTAACCAAGTCGGTAAAGCGGTTCCATCTTCTTTTGTCGCAGTGTAAGTTAACGGATCATTTTCAGTATCAATGAATGTACCCGCTGGTACTTTATAAGTAAATACAGTGTTAAGCGTCGCTGATTGATCGTTAATGGCACTAGCTACAACCGGAACAGTATTTAGTTTATCGCTAATCGTCAAAATGAAAGTATTGCTAATAGCAGCTTTCCCATCTGATGCACTGACTCTTACCTTTAAATTCCCCACATCTGCCGTTGTAGGTGTGCCACTTAAAGTCTGAGTTGCAGAGTCAAATTTTAACCAAGTCGGTAAAGCAGTTCCGTCTTCCTTTGTCGCAGTGTAAGTTAAAGGATCTTTTTCAGCATCGGTGAATGTACCCGCTGGTACTTTATAACTAAATGCTGTGTTAAGCGTAGCCGATTGATCGTTAATTGCACTAGCTACAACCGGAATAGTATTTGGTTTATCGGCAATCGTCAAAATGAAAGTATTGCTGATAGCAGCTTTCCCATCTGACGCACTGACTTTTACTTGTAAGTTACCGATATCTGCGGTTCCAGGTGTGCCACCAAAGATGCCTGTTGCAGCATTAAATGTTAACCAAGTCGGTAAAGCGGTTCCGTCTTCCTTCGTTGCTGTGTAAGTTAACGGATCATTTTCAGCATCGGTAAATGTACCCGCTGGTACTGTATAAGTAAATGCTGTGTTAAGGGTTGCCGATTGATTCGTAATTGCACTAGCTACAACTGGAGGGGTGTTTAGTTTATCAGCAATCGTCAACAGGAAGGTATTGCTAGTAGCAGCTTTCCCATCTGATGCACTAACTTTTACCTTTAAATTCCCGATATCCGCCGTTGCAGGTGTGCCACCAAAGATGCCTGTTGCGGCATTAAATGTTAACCAAGTCGGTAAAGCGGTTCCGTCTTCCTTTGTTGCTGTGTAAGTTAACGGATCATTTTCAGCATCGGTAAATGTACCCGTTGGTACTGTATAAGTAAATGCTGTACTCACCGTCACTGATTGATCCGTCATTGCAGTGGCGACGACTGGAGCGGTATTTTTAGTGAAGGTAACTTGGTTATCGGTACTGGTACTGGCTGCTGTGTTAGGATTCCCAGCTATATCCGTAGCTGCATTGGCATTAATACTAGCGATCGCAGTACCCGCTTGAGTCATGCCACTAACTGCCACATTGTAAGATTTACCACCTCCTGTCACTTCAGCGGTAGTGGCTCCGGCCGTACCACTGAGAATAACTTTCGTCTTATCAAACCCCGTCACCGGTTCACTAAATTCAACGGTGTAGTTAATCAGGGTATTTTCCGTTGGGTCGGCTTGACTACTCCCTTGGTTAATCGTGACAGTGGGGGCGATACCATCAATAACTAAGGCTTTACTTCCTCCAAGAGATGCGGCTACACCCAAGGCGGGAAGGGTTAAATTAGCATCAAGTCCCTCACTATCTTTAATCGTGCCGCCGGTGAGGGAGTTAGTTGCCAGGTATTCTAGGTCAGAACTCTCATCTCCAGTTTGCACCTTATATGTGAAGGTTAGGGTATCAGTGGTGCTACCACTTACCAAAGTGGCAAATTGATTGGTTGTACCGGTTTTCAGTTGCAGTTGAGGATTTCCTGTAACGGTTACAGGTTCGTCAAATTTTACTGTAATGCTGATGTCTTGGCCGATTTTGTAGAGTCCATCGGCGGTGGTAGAAGAGACTTGGGTGATGATGGCAGGGGAGAGTCCCCACAACTCAGTACCATTGGTGGAGTCTGTGGCGGTAAAATACAAGGTGTTATTTACGTTCGTGAGGAATTGAGGGGTTGAACCACTTGCCCCTGCAATGAGGTCTTTAACCAAGACGGTACCTGCGGCTGTCCCATCACTTTTCCACAACTCAGTACCATTGGTGCCGTCATTGGCTTGGAAATACAAGGTGTTATTTACGTTCGTGAGGAATCGAGAGCTTGAACTATTTGCCCCTGAGTAGATGTCTTTAACCAAGACTGTACCCGCTGCTGTCCCATCACTTTTCCACAACTCATTACCATTGATGGGGTCACTGGCAGTGAAATACAAGGTGCCATTTACGTTCGTGAGATTGGAAAGGCTTGAACTACTTGGCCCTGGGTTGATGTCTTTAACCAAGACGGTACCGGCGGCTGTCCCATCACTTTTCCACAACTCATAACCATTGGTGCCGTTATCAGCAATGAAATACAAGGTGCCATTTACGTTCGTGAACCCAGAAGCGTATGAACGATTTGCCCCTGGGTAGATATCTTTAACCAAGACGGTGCCCGCGGCTGTCCCATCACTTTTCCACAACTCATAACCATTGATGCCGTTATCAGCATTGAAATACAAGGTGCCATTCACGTTCGTGAGGTTGTAAGGGTTTGAACTACCTGTACCTCCGATGATGTCTTTAACCAAGAGGGTACCGGCGGCTGTCCCATCACTTTTCCACAACTCAGTACCATTGGTGGGGTCATAGGGATTGAAATACAAGGTGCCATTTACGTTCGCGAGGTAGGGGAAAGATAATGAACTATTTGTCCCTGGGTAGATGTCTTTAACCAAGACGGTGCCCGCTGCTGTCCCATCACTTTTCCATAATTCATCACCATTGGTGGGGTCATTGGCATCGAAATACAAGGTGCCATTTACGTTCGTGAGGTTGTAAGAGTTGGTGAATGAATTACTTGCCCCTGGGTAGATATCTTTAACCAAGACGGTGCCGGCGGCTGTCCCATCACTTTTCCATAATTCAACACCATTGATGCCTTCACTGGCCTTGAAATACAAGGTGCCGTTGACGTTCGTCAGGTTGAAAAGGCTTGAACTATTTGCCCCTGGGTAGAGGTCTTTAACCAAGACGGTGCCCGCTGCTGTCCCATCACTTTTCCACAACTCACTACCATTGGTGGGGTCTGTGGCTTGAAAATACAAGGTGCCGTTGACGTTCGTGAGGTATTGAGGGGATGAACTACCTGTCCCTGGGCTGATATCTTTCAATACCTTCCAACCTAACAAGCCAGAGTAAATCGCCAAGGCTTGAGCACTGAAAGGAGTTAGCGAGTCAGAGAAAAAAGAGTCTCCAGGGTACTGATAAGTGAGTGACCAGGTGCCGCCTTTGGCTGCATTACCGGTGGGATTGGGGTTCGCGCTGATAGCTGCACCCGTGATTAGGTGTAATTTTTTGATAAATTCTGCCCCCGCGTCTCCCGCCGCAACGGAGCACCCATAGAGGTAAATGAGGCTTCCTATCCTTCCCCACTGTTGTAATTGGTGGGCGTATCGGTTCAGAGTATCGAGACTCAGTTGGGTATTACCGAGATAGAGGATACCCGGAGCCCCGTGGGAAAGGATATGTATCGCTTCAATATCTTTTTGACTTGCCAGGGCATTAGTAATTTGCTCAATGCCGCTCAAATTTTCATTTAAAATCACAATTTGAGCGCTATCTATACCTTGGATTAAGCTTTGATAGTCTTGTACAGAGGAGTCAACGAAAATAATTTGCTTGTTCATAGTAGTCACCTTTTTTATTGTTTGTTAAGTCTAGGACTTACGCATTCAGGGCAATTGCCAAGGTAGTAACTAGGCTTTTGGTATCTCATCAAAAGCCGAGTATAAGAAGATATTGTCTGAGTGCGTAAGTTCTAAAAATTTGAACCGAATGATGTTTAAATTTCTCTAAATCATCATCAAAATTGACTAAAGAAACCGGGTTTTTACTGAATCTGTGGGTTGCAACGAAGTATTTTCGTAAAAAACCCGGTTTATATGTTTTGATCCGTAAGCTTGACTCAATAGCAATCTTAGGATTGACTCAAATGAGGAATTGCCTCTACCACAGAATCGAAGAAGCAATGATGCGATGTCAAAGAATCAACAAGCTTTTTCATATCATCCTTGCATTCCTGAGTTTCCAGAAATTCTTCTGCTATCTCAACTAATAAATCGAGATTATCAGTAGCGGCACTAAAAGCACTAACATTCTTTTTCAGAAGTGGCTGAAAGCGGAAATATTCACTCTCTCCCTTAAGTAGCAATTGTTTAGCAATATAATCAGTAGCATCGCTTGAACCATCAGAAAATACATCCATCAAAGGGACATTCCTTAGCAAGCTTGCCCAATTCAAGCCACCCCAACCTTGAGCTTCTCGAACTGTAATCCGATTCAAAGTCCAACCGGAACCAAAAGAAGCGACTACAGAAGGAAATGTGTTAAATTGTCTGCGACACTCTGCGATCGCACAAAGTACAGGGTTATTGGCAACAACACCACCATCAATCAAAG
The DNA here is from genome assembly GCA_001698425.1 of Oscillatoriales cyanobacterium USR001. GTDB lineage: Bacteria > Cyanobacteriota > Cyanobacteriia > Cyanobacteriales > Microcoleaceae > Kamptonema. The sequence goes on from MBRE01000076.1 coordinate 18,785, forward strand.
GGATACCTTCTCTACCTACTTTTATGATTGGTTCTTCCCCTGCTTCTTCAGCTTGATTTTCCTTCAATTTAATAGATTTAATGAATTCTTGATTGTGCGTGACGTGAGCAGGAAAAATAACAGGTGCGGCAGCAGATGCCCTACAAATTTCCCACACAGGCATCGTTTTAAACTCTTTTTCGTTGTTTTTGAAGATTACAGCTTCGTTATTATAGACATCATAGCTTGGCACGATCACTAATTGTGGTAACTCACCAAATTCCTCGTAGCCAAATATATGCTGGAGTACATCTTCCAAACCTTTTCCGTCATAGACGGGTTGAGCCATAAATTTCTTGGCACCTTCAGGGTTTTGAGAAAGAATATTAAAAGTGTCAAATTCACTGAAATTCATGTCTGTGTTGAGTAACCGCCAGATTAAGCTAATCAAAGTTTCTGTTATGGGTGGGAAAATTTTGAGTGCATATTCCTTAAAAAAGTCCTTAATCCTCTTGGCTGAAAATCCCCTAGCAATTCCGCAAGCAATTATACTTCCAGAAGAAGTTCCGGCAATGATCTTAAAGTAATCTCTTAATTGCTTCTGGGGATGGTTTGCCCTTAGCTCTTCTGCGTTTAACTCTTCTTCTAGCTTCTCTAGCAAAACCGCCGTTAAAAGACCACGAATTACGCCACCGTCAAAACAAATAATATTGTATGGAGATGTGGGAGGTTTATGGGTGAACATTTTTATTTCCTCTCTGAATGATAGGTTGTTAAGTTAGTGACTCGATACTAATTTCCGAAGTGTTCGTGATTCAGATAATGTACTATACTCCTGTCAATCCACAGATTTTCTTATAATTACACCTGGCACTTACAAGCTTTTCTGTTCTTAGTTACAGAATAACCTGATAACCTTAGTCTCCACAGTGGGAAAAAGTCAGAAAAGGCCAGAACTTTACATAAAGATTTGATAAATACAGTAAAAAAAAGTAAAAATAGTCAGAAAAAGTGATATGTTATAAAAGTAATTACAGACTCACCGTTTTCACTCCACAGCTAATGACTCTCGAAGAAGCCTTAGCCATTTTAGATAACCTACTCAAACCCGGCCACTTAAACGACGTTCAAGACCTAGTATTCCGTCAATCCTGGCAAGGACAGTCTTATCAAAACATGGCCGCTGCATCAGACTACGATGACGACTACCTCAAAGATGTCGGCTCCCAGCTATGGCGACGACTTTCTCTAGCCTTGAAAACTCAAGTTACAAAACGCAATATTCACTCAGTCCTCAAAGCTTACGCACGCCAGTCTGAAGTCAAAACACCGACAACAACATCACCAAATTTTCCCGATTGTCAGGCTAATTGTCACCTTTTGGAAGCTTTTGGCTTAAAACATTATCCAGAAGAAAAAGCGATCGCCTTCCCAAATCCTTCCTTAGCAACAAAAACCCAGGAAAATTTATCAGAGGCAATCGACGTTTCTATTTTCTACGGTCGTAGCCAAGAATTAGCTACTCTTAAACAGTGGATTTTACACGATCGTTGCCGCTTAATTACCCTGATCGGTATGGAGGGCATTGGTAAAACCACCTTATCGGTAAAATTAGCCAAAGAAATTCAAAGTAAATTTCAATATGTCATCTGGAAAAGCCTCCGTAATAGCCCACCTTTACCAGAAAAATTAGCTAAAATTCTTCAATTTTTATCAAATGACCAAAACACCGATTTACCCCAGGTTGTAGGCGAACAGATATCTCTTCTCATCAAGTATTTACAGCAGCATCGGTGTCTGATTATCCTCGATGATTTAGACTTACTTTTCCAGAGTGGTAGCTATGCAGGCACTTACCGCGAGGGATTCTCTAACTACAGTCAACTTCTGAGACAAATTGCCGAAACCAATCACCAAAGTTGCGTGCTAATTGTCAGCCGCGAAAAACCCAGAGAAATTGCATCTTTAACCGGAGAAACTTTACCCGTCCGCTGCTTGCAACTGCAAGGTTTAGCACCAGTCACTGCTAGGGAAATTCTCAAACATAAGGCTTTAACAGGAACCTCTGCCGAAGAATCGGAACTAATAGAATGCTACCAAGGCAATCCTATCGCCTTAAAGATAACAGCAAGTTCCATCCAAGATTTGTTTTCGGGAAATATTCGAGATTTTTTAGAACACCAAGAAACTATTTTTAATGGCATTCGCCTTTGGTTAGATGAACAATTTAATCGCTTATCTCCTATAGAAAAAAAAGTGATGTACTGGTTAGCGATTAACCAAGAACCAGTTTTGCCCACAGAACTCCTAAACGATATCGTTCCGCCAGTTTTTCAGGCAGAATTATTAGAATGTTTAGAATCTCTCCAGTGGCGATCTCTCATTGAAAAATCGGCAATTCAAGTTCAGGAAAAAAGTATTTTTGGCTTCACTCAACAGCCATTAATCAGAGAGTATCTCACCGCAAAAATAATTGAACAACTATACCAAGAAATCGCGATAGAAGATGGCGATACTTCTGCATCCTTCTGCTCCTTATTTCCTTTTATTCAAAACTATGCTATCATTAAATCCACCGCTGAAGAGTCAATCAGACAAAATCAAATTAGCGCCATTGTCACGCCTTTAATTTCCAGACTTCTAGTTACCTACAACACCACCGAAGACTTAGCCAAAAAACTTAATTACATTTTAATCAAATTGGTAGAGCCAGGTTTAGCATCTGGATATGGGGCTGGTAATATCTTTAACTTATTATGTCAACTTCAAGTTGACTAGACGGATTTTACCTAACTCTGCAATTGACACTTTCCCACCCTGCGATCGCCCAGATTTTAGTCGAGCCCGCCCAAAAATTCTGAGTTTGCCTCTTGCTATTGTAAAGATTTCCCCATATCATTATGAGTAGCAGTAAAGAAACGTAACGTCTCTTCATAATTTACCCATTTTCTGCTAAGGGATCTCCCAAAGCTGGCAAAATGCGAGTAAAACTGTTCGTTGTAATTATATCCAATTGGAGAATCTGAAATTATGACAATCGCAGTCGGACGCGCCCAGAACGAACGAGGCATATTCGATGCCATCGACGACTGGCTCAAGCGCGATCGCTTCGTCTTCATCGGCTGGAGCGGCTTACTACTTTTCCCCTGCGCCTTCTTCGCCCTCGGCGGCTGGCTCACAGGCACCACCTTTGTTACTTCCTGGTACACTCACGGTCTAGCTAGTTCCTACCTAGAAGGCGCTAACTTCCTCACCGTTGCCGTTTCCACCCCCGCCAACAGCTTAGGTCACTCCCTACTGTTCCTCTGGGGACCTGAAGCACAATGGGACTTCACCCGTTGGTGTCAACTCGGTGGTTTGTGGACCTTCGTCGCCCTACACGGCGCATTCGGACTGATCGGCTTCTGTCTGCGTCAGTTAGAAATCGCCCGTTTAATCGGCATTCGTCCCTACAACGCCCTCGCCTTCACAGGCCCGATCGCCGTATTCGTCTCCGTCTTCCTGATCTACCCCTTGGGTCAATCAGGCTGGTTCTTCGCCCCCAGCTTCGGCGTAGCCGCAATTTTCCGTTTCTTACTATTCCTGCAAGGTTTCCACAACTGGACCCTCAACCCCTTCCACATGATGGGCGTAGCTGGAATCTTAGGCGGTGCCTTACTTTGCGCCATTCACGGTGCAACAGTAGAAAACACCCTGTTTGAAGACGGCGAAGGCGCAAACACCTTCCGCGCCTTCAACCCCACTCAATCAGAAGAAACCTACTCAATGGTGACAGCTAACCGTTTTTGGTCGCAAATCTTCGGAATTGCCTTCTCTAACAAGCGTTGGTTGCACTTCTTCATGTTGTTTGTGCCTGTAACCGGCCTGTGGATGAGTTCTATCGGCATCGTCGGTTTAGCCTTAAACCTACGGGCTTACGATTTTGTCAGCCAAGAGTTACGTGCCGCAGAAGATCCTGAGTTTGAAACGTTCTACACTAAGAATATTCTGCTCAATGAGGGTATCCGGGCTTGGATGGCTCCTCAAGATCAGCCGCACGAAAACTTCATCTTCCCCGAAGAAGTGCTACCTCGCGGTAACGCTCTCTAATTTTCTCACTTTGGGTTTTCGTAGGGTAGGTGGTGTCCCGATTTATATGGGTAAAAACTATATATTTCTAGCAATTCCCGCCCTACGAAAAAATTTTGATTTTTCCCTTGCTTTTTGTAATTCCTATGTTATTGTAAATAACAGTAAAACTTTTGAAATAAACCGTTTAGGGTTCTATAGGAGGTGATGCCCATGATAGAAAGTAGTAAACGCATGGGTCATCAGATTGGAGAATGCCGGCTGTGTGCCGGGGCTGCTCTCTAGCAATTGGCCTTCGTTCCCAACGGGGAACAATATCCCTGGGATAACCAGGCTTAACTAGGGATACTCCCGGCAGTCAGGTTCTAATCTGAAGACCCGCTAGACCGCTCTTATCAATAGTAGTTTCTAAGCTTTGGCTTAGCACTATTGATAAGAGCGGATAGTTTTTGGTAGAATATTTGAAAAAAGGGATATTGTGATCATGGCGAAATTACTAAGTGATACCAAAATACAAGACGAGATTGAAAAATTATCGGGCTGGACTTTAGAGGGGAAACAAATCCAGTGTGTGAGAAAATTTAAGGATTTTGTAGAGGCGATCGCTTGGGTAAATAAATTAGTAGCACCCGCTGAGGCCGCTGGACATCATCCCGACATTGAAATCTCCTATAACAAAGTGACAGTTAACTTGACAACTCACGATGCTGGAGGTTTAACAGTCAAAGACTTTGCCCTTGCCGAGCAAATTTCGAGTTTAAATTAGATTAGAGCAGAAACTTTGCAATTTCCCAACTTTTGTAGGTTAAAATCGGGACTGAAGAAAGTTGAGAGGCAAAAGTCCAAATTATAACGGCTGTTCGCCATCCTCCAAGTCATGATCGTATTTGAGAAGCCAGAGTTCTTGAATGAGTCTACTGAAAGAACTGAGCTAATAGAGCAGTTACTAGATATCGGTGCGGCTTTGTCCAGTACCCAAGATTTGCGGGAACTGTTAAATCTGATTCTGTCTAAGAGTCGGGAGATTACGAGCAGCGATGCCGGTAGCGTTTATTTAGTAGACAATACCGACAATACGCCGAAGTTACTGTTTAAGGTAGCGCAAAACGGATCTCAGCCGAGTCTTTCCTTTAATGAGTTTGCCATACCCATGACGCGCCAAAGCTTGGCTGGTTATGTGGCGATGACAGGGGAAAGTCTAAACTTGCTAGATGCTTATGATTTACCAGAGGGAGTACCTTATAGACTGGATACGAGTTTCGATCGCGATATCTCTTATAGGACGCGCTCGGTAATGGTGTTACCAATGGAAAACCGGGCTGGTGATACGATCGGCGTGATTCAATTGATCAACCGAAAAATCAGGTCAGATGCAGTCCTGACAGATAAGAATACTTTAGAGTTAACTCAGGCTTATTCTAAATGGGAAGAGCGGATCGTGCGATCGCTGGCTTCTCAAGCAGCCATATCAATTGAGCGGAATCAACTGCAAGACAGTATTGAACAATTATTTGAAGGCTTTGTGAGAGCATCAGTGCAAGTTATAGAAGCTAGAGATCCTTGTACTTCTGGACATTCTGAACGAGTAGCGGCATTAACTGTACGGCTGACAGAAGAGGTAAATGTAGTTTCCACAGGACCGTTGCGATCGTTATACTTTAGCGATCGCCAAATTCAAGAACTACGTTACGCCGCCCTCCTCCACGATTTCGGCAAAGTCGGCGTACCCGAAGCAATCTTAACCAAACAAAAAAAGCTTTACAAAGAACAACTAGATGTCATTCGTCACCGTTTTGCCCTAGCACACCGCACCCTAGAAATGGAGTGCGCTCAATCCAAATTCCAACACTTATTAGAGCATTCCAGCTATCGGCATCAAGACAAAGACCAAAAATGCCCTTATTGTGAGCATATCAAGCAGTTGGATGGAGAATTATCATCTGGCATCAATAAATTAGCTCGTTACTGGAACGTGCTACTAGAGGCAAATGAGCCTCATATTCTGGCAGAAGAACCCTTGAGTCAGCTGCGAGAACTGTCCGAGTATAGCTACAAAGATATTAATGGGGAAATTAAGCCCCTGGTGACTCCCGAAGAAATTGCTCAACTGATGATTCCTAGAGGTAACTTAACTCCTGACGAACGTTTGGCGATCGAATCCCACGTTACTCATACTTACCAATTCCTGAAGCGGATTCCTTGGACAAAGGATCTTAAAGACGTTCCCCATATAGCCTACGGCCACCACGAGAAACTAGATGGTAGTGGCTACCCGCGAGGCTTGAAAAATATAGAAATTCCAATTCAGGCTCAAATTATGGCGATCGGAGATATATATGATGCTCTCACCGCAGGCGATCGCCCCTATAAACGGGGGCTACCCACAGAAGTAGCTTTAAAAATTATGCGGCAAGAAGCCGCCCAAAACAAAATTAGTGCCGAGTTATTGGAACTATTTGAGTACCGTCGAGTCTTTAGCGTACTGGGACATAACCTAGAGATTGAACTTGAAGAATCAGCGTAGAAGACAAGGATTAGTGAAACTCGCTGATTCCATTTCCTTCTTCCCTGAGCATCGTAGCCCCTAGCTATTCCGGGTAATCAAAATAAACCTGGAAAAAATCACAAGAACCAGAGGGTATTTGATCCTATTTTCAAAATTGTGCTAACCTATCAACAACTTACAAATCTTAACTGGGTTCTGAGCGACACCCAAAGGGGGCGGGATACGGACTTAGACTAAAGCAAAGGTCAAGCCCAAAATCCCCTAAAGTCCAATCAAACCAAAAGTTAAGTTTAAAACAACCTAGCTTATTACACCTGTCAACTAGAAGGAGCCGACTCCCTAGTATCAAGCCAGGAAGTGAACTTTAAATCTGCCGACTCGTAGATTTGAGTAAGTTTCATAAATAGGGTGAAAATGTGAACAAGAAGGTTACAATAGTTTCTCTGTAATCGGTGTGAGGATGAGAGTGAATTATGTCTAAATTTTTGTGGAGTTCATTGTTAATCAGTCCAGCCGTATTGGGAGCAACCCTAGTTGTCTCTGCTAGTGCGATGGCTGCTGATACCCAGTCCAATGCTGAAGCTGTGAATTTGCAAGGGATTGCAGAAAAGGCGATCGCTGTCAACCCCGAACCATTAGTTACCGCTGCACTAGAACCAATCAGTGCCGCCTCAATGGAATTGTCCGTGCCGGTAGCTTTAGACCAAGCACAGCCAAATTTAGTAAAAGCTCCTGAAGTTGTTGCTCAAACTGCTACACCTGAAAATAACAACCCAGCATCAACATTAGAACAACTTAATCAGTACAGCAGCGAAGGGTTGGTAAATGCAGAAGCTCAAGGTCAAGTTACCTCAGTTTCTCAACTGTCTGACGTACAACCTACAGACTGGGCATTCCAAGCACTGCAATCCCTAGTTGAACGCTACGGCTGTATTGCAGGTTATCCCGACGGTACTTATCGGGGCAACCGGGCAATGACCCGCTACGAATTTGCCGCTGGTTTAAATGCTTGTTTGGAACGGGTTAATGAATTGATTGCTGCTGGCACAACTAACTTAGTTTCCAGAGAAGATTTGGCAGCCCTGCAAAAATTACAAGAAGAATTTGCGGCGGAATTAGCAACCCTGCGGGGTCGCGTTGATGCTCTGGAAGCTCGGACTGCGGAACTGGAAGCTAACCAATTCTCTACTACTACCAAGTTAACCGGTGAAGCAATTTTCGCTCTCAGCGATGACTTTGGTGGCGGTTTAGGCTTTAGTGCCTTTGGTCGAACAATAGGTAACAGAGACAGGAACATTGGTTCTAATAATAACGAAGCTGTCTTCCAACAACGGGTTCGTCTGAATTTAAACACCAGTTTTACTGGCAAAGATTTATTGCTGACCAGATTACAAGTAGGTAACGGTCAAAACTTTAACTTTGGTTCTACCAAAGAAGGTCTGCAAACTTGGCAAGCAGTGGGCAACACGGGTAATACTTTTACTCTGGATAGCTTGCTGTACAAGTTCCCTGCTACAAATCGTCTGAATGTGACGATTGCGGCAAATGCTGGGACTTGGGATGATATTATCCCTACTGTTAACCCTTACTTTGAAGACTTTGATGGTGGTAATGGTGCATTGACTTCTTTTGCACAAAGAAACCCGATTTATCGTCTAGGTGGTGGTGCAGGTATTGGCTTTGACTATGCCTTTGGTGGTAGAGGTTTGTTGGGCGGAATCTTTGGTCCTACTTCTTTCTCCTTTGGTTACTTAGCCGCAACCGCCGCTAGTCCTGCGGAAAGCGATGGTTTGTTTGGTGGTGATTATGCAGCGATGGCTCAGTTAACTTTCACGCCAACAAAAAATTTACAATTTGCTCTAAGTTACAATCACGGTTACTTCGATCGCGGTAACTTTGGGTTTGATAATGGTAGCGCAAATGGTACTGGCACGCTGGGCGGTTTCACTGGTACTGGTGTTGCTAACTCCATCAATGGTTTGACGGAAGGCTTTGGGGATGGTACTCGTCCGAAGCGTGTTACTAGCAGTTCCTACGGTTTAGAAGCTTCTATGCGACTCAATCGTAGATTCGTGTTGGGTGGTTGGGTTGGCTACACTGCTGCTCGCGTAATCGGGATTGGCGATGCCAAAATTTGGAACTATGCAGTTACTTTGGCTTTCCCCGATCTTGGAAAAGAGGGTAACTTGGGTGGAATTGTCATCGGTCGGGAGCCTTACTTAGCCAGCATTGATGCTGCTGATAAATTTGATAATGGCTATGGCAATGATTCTTCCTGGCACATTGAGGGTTTCTACAAGTTACAGTTAACTGACAATATCTCGGTGACACCCGGTGTAGTTTGGATTACGAATCCTAACCAAAATGATGACAATGATGACATTATTATCGGTACTCTGAGAACTACTTTCACATTCTAGTAAGCGGGATGGGAGTTAACAGTTAGTTATGTTAACTCTCTCTTTTCAGACCTAAGACTGTGTAAAAAGCTCTGCTTGCAGCAGGGCTTTTTTTGTGGATGGTTTGAAGTGATATAGCAGTCCTAAATGAGTTGTAAAAAAACTAGAACCCCTCCCAACCCTCCCCTTGCTAAGGGGAGGGCAAGGGTGGGGTCAAGAGGACTAAAAATTTTACAATTGATTTAGGATTGCTATATCATATATAGAACTTCGTAGAGATAATTATATGCTAGTGCCTTTAACTCGACAAACTTTTGAAGAACTTATTCCTGCGGTTGCCACTGGCGCTCAATACAAATATGCTTGGGGTAAACCGTCAGATTTTTTGAAGCGACTCTTAATTTCTGTTGTGATTGTACTTTTGTTGATCTTAGTTTACAAATTAGCTTGGGAAGACGGCGGACAAGTAGTGTTGATTTTGGGACTTGTCGCCGGTCTTTATTGGCTTTGGGGTCCTGTTTTATCTGCTAGTTTGCGAAATATTCAATGTAGGAAATATAAATATTCGGGTTTTTGGCAAGGTCGGGTTTTAGATGTTTATATTACTGAAGATGTGATTACTCAAGAGGAAACTGTGAATAAGAAAGGTGAACTTGTGATTGTGGATAATTTAGAAAGGATGATTAATGTAGAAGTTGGAGATAAAACGGGATTTACTACTCAACTGAAAGCGCCTATTAATCGCAGTCATCAGGAAATTGTGCCGGGTCAAGTAGCTTTAATGATTGTGATGTCTAATGAAGAAGATTTGAGTCGGATTGCTAAGGCTTCAGATATTTATATTCCTAGTCGGAATATTTGGGTGAGTGATTATCCTTATCTTCGCCGCGATGTGTTTATAGAAGTTAGTAATCAGTTGAAAAGGAAAAGGGGAAAAAAAGGGGTTGATGGGGGTGAAGAAAGGAGAAGTGAAAGGATGCGATCGCGTGTTGATTATTAATTGAGTATTTTGGGGTATTTTTTTAGGAATTTTACCTCAAGAAATTGCTTTTATTGAAATGATGAAAACCATAAAAAAAGCGCCTGAGTAACCCCAAACGCTTATCATAAAATCAACAAATTGTCAACTAAAAAATTAACCTCTCAAGGCCTCAGCACCACCGCAAACCTCCAGAATTTCTTGAGTAATTGCAGCTTGCCGCGCCTTATTATAAGAAAGCGTCAAAGTCCCAATTAAATCGCTGGCATTCTCACTCGCATTGTTCATCGCCGTCATCCGCGCCGCCAACTCACTAGCCGCCGATTCTTGCAAAGCTCGTAACAATTGATTATTCAAATACAGCGGTAACAAAGCATCCAAAATTTGCACGGGATCTTGCTCAAAAATCATGTCTCTTGGCAAACTTTTAACCTGATTTGCCACTTTTTCCCGCGATACTTCAAAATGCCCACTATGGGAAGTCAAACGGAAAATTTCATCATCTTGCACTTCCAATCCCTGCGGATCGAGAGGTAACAAAGTTTGAATTACTGGACGAGAGCTAATTAATGACACAAACTTGGTATAAATTAACTCAACTCTATCTACTGTTCCTGATAGGAATAAAGACAATAATTCATCAGCAACCTGAGACGCTTCTGAGGCTGTAGGAATTTGCTCCAAGTTAGCAAAAGTAGCTGCAATGGGAGCGTTACGACGTTGAAAATACTGGATTGCTTTTCTTCCAACTAACACAAAGTTGTAATCAATACCCTCAGCTTTCAACTCTTTAGCGCGAATCTCAGCCCGTTTGATAATACCGCTATTATAACCGCCGCATAAACCGCGATCGCCTGAAATTACCAACAAACCAACTGATTTAATCTCCCGTTTTTTCAACAACGGCAAATCAGCATCTTCAAACCGCAAACGGGCTTGCAAACCGTATAAAACCTGTGCCAAGCGATCGGCAAAAGGTCGAGTAGCAATCACCTGTTCCTGAGCACGGCGTACCTTAGCCGCCGCCACCAAACGCATTGCTTCAGTAATCTTTCTAGTGTTTTTGACCGACTTAATTCGCTCGCGAATAGCCTTTAGATTTGCCATAATTTTATCCTTTCGCTTCCCCAAAAAAATTCAACTTAAACCGTTAAAAGTTAACAGTTAACAGTTAACTGTTAACTGTTAACAGCAAATCTTCTATGCAGAAACCAAGAAGGACTGCTTATATTCAGCGATCGCTTCCTTCAGTAACTTCTCAGCTTCATCATTCAGTTGCTTCTCACCTTGCACAATCTCGCCATAACGAGCCTTGCTAGTCCGCAAATAATCACGCAAACCTACAGTAAATTTGCTCACTTTTTCCACTGGAATATCATCTAAAAACCCATTAATCCCAGCGTAAATAATCGCCACTTGCTCATTCATTGGCAAAGGAGAATTTTGTGGCTGTTTCAACAACTCGCGCAAACGTTGACCCCGCGCCAACTGATTTTGAGTTGCCTTATCTAAGTCTGAAGCAAATTGAGCAAATGCAGCCAAATCATCATACTGCGCCAACTCTAATTTCACCTTACCAGCAACCTTTTTCATTGCCTTAGTTTGAGCAGCCGAACCCACCCGCGATACAGAAATACCAGGGTTTACAGCCGGACGCAAACCGGAGTTAAACAAGTCAGAAGAAAGGAAGATTTGACCGTCAGTAATCGAAATTACATTGGTAGGAATGTAAGCAGAAACGTCACCAGCTTGAGTCTCAATAATTGGCAAAGCAGTCATGCTACCTTCGCCCAATTCATTGCTCAATTTTGCGGCTCTTTCTAACAAGCGAGAGTGTAAGTAAAACACATCCCCAGGATAGGCTTCCCGTCCCGGTGGACGACGTAGCAACAGCGACATTTGACGATAGGCTTGAGCCTGTTTGGAAAGGTCATCGTAAATGATCAGCGTGTGCTTACCTTTGTACATGAAATACTCAGCTAAACTTGCACCAGTGTAAGGAGCCAAATATTGCAATGTGGCGGGGTCACTAGCATTAGCAGCTACCACAATTGTGTAATCCATCGCGCCCTTTTCTTGTAGGGTATTTACGACGTTTGCCACAGTAGAAGCTTTTTGACCGATCGCCACATAAACGCAAACTACATTTTCGCTTTTTTGGTTAATAATCGTATCAACCGCGATCGCAGTTTTGCCAGTTTGTCTGTCACCAATAATCAATTCCCGTTGACCACGACCAATCGGAATCATCGCATCAATAGCGGTAATTCCTGTTTGCATCGGTTCATAAACAGAACGACGTTCTACAATACCAGGAGCCGGAGATTCAATCAAGCGACTATCAGTACACTTAATTTCCCCCTTACCATCAATTGGACGAGCCAAAGCATCAACTACTCGTCCCAACATGGCTTCACCCACAGGAATTTGAGCAATTCGGCCCGTAGCAGTCACCGCTGAACCTTCCTGAATGCCCAAACCTTGGCCCATTAACACTGCACCAACGTTATCTTCTTCTAAGTTAAGTACCAGTCCAACAGTGCCATCTGTAAATTCCAACAATTCCCCGGCCATTGCTTTATCTAAGCCATAAATCCGGGCAATACCATCGCCTACTTGTAACACAGTACCAACGTTAGAAACTTTAACATCTTGGTCGTACTGTTCGATTTGCTGTCTAATAATGCTGCTAATTTCGTCAGGTCTGATTGCTGCCATTTTAATTTATTAGTTGTTAGTGGTTATTGGTTAACTGTTAACTGTTATTGGTTAACTGTTAACTGTTATTGGTTAACTGTTAACTGTTATTGGTTAACTGTTAACTGTTATTGGTAATTGGTAACGGTTAACTGTTAACTGTTAACCGTTAACAATTAACCAAACTCTATTGCTTCATAAATCTCAGTTAGGGGGATTTCAAGATTCAAGCAAGAGAGATTTAAGATACTATCCGGCGTTGATAGTTCCGTTAGCATCCAGTTTGATGTTTGCGTGCGGCTAAATAATTCCACACTACATTCCGACTGAGATACTAAAACATGGGCTTGCAATGTAGATATCCGGCGATATTGGGACGCTTTCTTACCTCGATCGTAGGCTTCAGTGGAGTCTGATAAAACTTCCACTATCAGCACTGGGTAGTTTATGGTATAACCAGCATCCCCTCTGTCTCGCTCATCACAAGTTACCATCACATCAGGGTAGGTATAATGGAAGTCCGTTTCAACATTCAAACGCACATTTTCCATAACAACTCTACAGGAGCCTCCCCTGAGCCGCTGTCGCAGAGCAAAGGTAATATTTTGGGTGATAATGTTGTGACGGATTGTTGTACCACTCATAGCAAAAATTTCACCATGAAAATACTCGTGTCTGAACTCCGCCTCTTTTTCCAGGGCAAAATATTCTTCCACTGTCAGATAAACTGGTTTTGCCGCTTCCATAATTACCCCTTGGAATTTAAAACTTGAGACTTTAAATTAATTATAAAATTAATCCCAAAATCCCAAATCTCAAATCAAATTACCCTGCACTCAAACGAATCCCCAAGCGACGAAGTTGTCCCCGCAGACTAGCATCAATTACTTGAGAGCCTACTTTGATAATCACACCGCCAATTAATTCACTGTCAAGTTTCGATTCAAGCTCTACCTGAACAGCGCCAGTCATGGCTTGAACTTTCTCCTTAACTGTCTGCTCTTGAGCTTCGGAAAGCGGTACAGCCGAAGTCACTTCTGCCAAAACTGTTTGATTTAATTCGCGAAGTTTGGCTAAATATTCTTTGCCAATTCCCTCTAGGAAAAAAATCCTTCCCTTATCCACCAATAGTCTTAAAAAGTTCTTGACGAAGGGGTTAATTTCACCCGCTACCTGCTCTAAAACTCTTTTTTTGACATCGGGTTTAATCAAAGGACTTCCTAATACTTGTCGCAGTTCTTGTGAACTATCCAGCAATCCTAATAAGGTACGCATATCTTGACCAAATTGCTCAGTAAGATTATTTGACTGAGCAACTGACATCAAAGCTGATGCGTAAGGCTGTACGATTTCTGCATTAACTGTACTCACTTATCGACCTCCCAATAAAGCAATGCTACGGTCGATTAGTTGGTGTTGGGCGCTATCATCTAAGGTAGTTTTGAGTTGATTTTCAACTCTCTCCAATGCCATAGATGCTACGATGGCTCTGAGTTGAGCGATCGCTCTTTCTCTCTCAGCTTCCAACTCTTTCCCTGCATCTGCTTTCATGCGTTCAACGTCTTGCGCCGCTTGAGCGAGAATAGCCGCTTTTGCCGCCTTAGCATTTTCTTCAGCAGTGGCTTTAATTCGCTCAGCTTCCGCCTGCGCTTGAGTCAATTTCTGCTGTTCTTCTGCTAATGCTGCTATGGCATCTTTTTGGCGTTTTTCTGCATCATTAATCGCTTCTTCGATGGCGGAACGTCTTTCTGTGAGGATTTTTCCTAAAAAGCCGCGCCCGAAGTAAACCAATACTCCAATAACAATCAACAGGTTAATCAGGTTGGTTTCCAAAATATCGAAATTCAGACCGAAACCACCTTCGTGACTAGCTTCTGCGGCTAGTAATAAAACAGTCCCCATGATTCTCTTCCATAATTGCGCGGCACGATTCGGTCTAAAAGCTATTTAACCAAGGCTGGTCCTAATAACTTTTCTAGTATTTGACGACTCAGGGTGTCAACTTCTTGCTCTAGCGATCGCATCGCTTCTTGTTTTTGGTACTCTATCTCTTTTGCCGCTTTTTCTCGCGACATTTGAGCTTCCTTTTGAGCTTCAGCAACTTGCTGGGCAGCTATTTTCTGAGCATCTGCTTGAGCCGTCGCTACAATCGTTTGAGATTGTCTGCGACTTTCTCCTAATTTCTGCTCATATTGTTCTGCCATCAGTTTCGCTTTCGCTAAACGTTCTTTGGCTCCCAATTCAGTATTTCGGATGTAATTCGCTCGGTCATCCAGCGCCTTAGTTAATGGCTTATAGAAAACTGCATTCAGTACCAAAGTCAAAACTAAGAATTGCAACGCCATTAATGGCAAAGTTGCATCAAAATCAAACACAAAATTTCCTCCTTTATGCAAGGGCGGAACTATTTCCGCCCTTTATCTAAGCGATTGAGCGCTCTCTCTAAATTAGGCGAAGGGATTAGCAAACAGCAATACCAATGCAATCACCAAACCGTAAATAGTTAGAGATTCCATGAAAGCCAAACTGAGTAGGAGAGTACCGCGAATTTTGCCTTCGGCTTCTGGTTGACGAGCAATACCTTCTACTGCTTGACCGGAAGCATTACCTTGACCAATACCAGGGCCAATTGCGCCCAGGCCAATTGCTAAACCGGCGGCGATAACAGAAGCAGCAGCAACGATAGGGTTCATGATGATTTTCCTTACAAAGAGTACAAAAATGACAACTGAAAAATTACAAATGGTGGGATCTTAAGTGTGAAGTCTGAAGTTAGATTTACTCTTGATCTTGCACACTTGCTAAGAATGTTCTTCGTGGTGTTCTTCGCCGTGTCCTTCGATCGCTTCGTGAATGTAGGCTCCTGCTAAGGTAGCAAATACTAACGCTTGAATGGCGCTGGTAAATAAACCTAGTAACATCACGGGCAGAGGTACGAACAAGGGAACAAGTAGCACCAACACAGCCACCACTAATTCATCCGCTAAAATGTTACCAAATAGACGGAAACTTAGGGAGAGAGGCTTGGTAAAATCTTCCAATATAGCGATCGGCAATAAGATTGGGGTCGGCTCGATATACTTTTTAAAGTATCCTAAACCGCGCTTACTGAAACCGGCATAAAAATATGCTAGGGAAGTCAATAAGGCAAGAGCCACAGTCGTATTGATATCGTTTGTGGGTGCGGCTAGTTCCCCTACTGGTAATTTAATCAGTTTCCAAGGAACTAATGCGCCTGACCAATTGGATACAAAAATGAACAGAAATAATGTGCCGATAAATGGCAACCAGGGGCGATACTCTTTCTCGCCAAGTTGATTCTTAGCTAAGTCTCGCACGAATTCAAAGGCATATTCCATGAAATTTTGCATTCCATTGGGAATCCTTTGGATGTTACGAGTCGCAGCAATGGAAGCTACTACGAGGAGAGCAATTACCACCCAGGAGGTGAGAAACACCTGTCCGTGAACTTTGAGATTGCCTATGTGCCAGTATAAATGCTTGCCAACTTCTAATGAAGCAAGTGGTAAAGCGTTTAAGGCGTTGAAAACATTTAGCATTTCCATTCAAGAGAATTTCACTCAAGGATCGGTCTTGGCTGGTTCCCTGACTTCTTGACGGTCGGGAATTAAAAGGCTTTGCAGAGTATGGAGGACAATTGCTACTTTAAAAGTCAGAAATCCCAGAAAAATTGGTAATATCTGTAGCTCTTTCAATCGAGTTGCTACTATAATCAACCCAATGAATAGAGCCAGCCTTGTCTTACTCAGGCGCTCCTGCTGTCGACCAATTCGCTCAACGTCTCTAGCCAACATCTTTAAGTAAACCACACCTGCGATCGCCCCAAGTAAATAATTTAGAGCAATGTTGAGGCCAAAGCCAATCCAGGTTGAGATAAAAATAATCCCGGTTACAGCAAGGGTGTAGATAAACAACTGTTGCTGTAGTTGATAAAAGTCTTGCATGGGATCTGTGGCTGGCGCTGATGAGGCAGAACCAGTTTCAAGGGTATCCCCATTGACAGGTGTGGTTTCCGTGTGTGTGTTTGGCGAGTTCACGCGCTTGGGAGTGAAACTAATGCAGGTGACAGGCTTGGCTCTGCAAGTCCATTGAGAATCATATCATGGTGCTGAAACAATACTTAAAAAAGAATTAATTTATCTGAATTTGGCGGAGATTCCTAAATTAGTTAAAAATATTAGCGATCGCCGATGGTTGTTAAATGGTAGAAAGTCAAGCCTGTATTGCCATAGACTTTCTGTCTGCAAATTTCCCAAGGGGGTAAAAGTTCCACTCTTTGCATTTCGGGGCTATGTTCTACGGCTAACTCGCCGTCAGGGGCTAAAATTTGTAGGGTGGCGATCGCATTTAACACTGGTTCGTATAACTCGCTGGCATAGGGTGGATCGAAATAAATGCGATCGAATTGTTGACCCGCCAGAGTTGGCAGTTTGCCAACTACATCGCCGCGAATAATTTGGAATTGTTGGTCGGCTTTGACTACTAGCTGCCAATTTTCGCGGATAATCGTACAAGCTGCTTCAGATTTATCGATCGCGATCGCACTTTTCGCCCCCCGACACAAAGCCTCAGCCCCCATCGAACCACTACCCGCACACAAATCTAACCATTGACACCCTTCAATATAGCCTTGCCAAATATTAAAAACAGCTTCCCGTACTCTTCCTAAAGTTGGTCGAGTTTCCAATCCTGGTAAAGTTTTAACTTGGCGATTGCCGTAAATCCTGAGACTCATAGCTGAAGGAAAAAGTAATAAAGTATAGGGCGGGTTTGCCGAAATACTTGATAGTTACCGACAATTTGATCGACCCGCCCCGCCTAGCCAAAATTGCTCAGAACAATTTACTTACTAATCAAGTTAAGCAACTCTTGAGGAGAAGCTAACAAGTCGATTGCCACAAAGAAAATCTTACCTTGAGGATCGAGTAAAAAGCGCCAAGCAATATTCATACCAACACTCGCACCAAACCAAGGAGTTTGAACTTTTCCTGTCACCTTAATCTGAGTGTAATCATTCTCTACAACTTCAGATATGCCCCGCTCTGGCATCATTTTCAATCCGGGACATTCTTCGCGCATATACGCCAAAATCGCCTCTTGACCTACTAT
Source organism: Oscillatoriales cyanobacterium USR001 (assembly GCA_001698425.1). Classification (GTDB taxonomy): domain Bacteria; phylum Cyanobacteriota; class Cyanobacteriia; order Cyanobacteriales; family Microcoleaceae; genus Kamptonema. The sequence goes on from MBRE01000076.1 coordinate 36,543, forward strand.
TGGCTTCTGGAAAGGTGGTTGCAGAGCACCTTTGGAAACAAATAGATTCACAGCAGCCTCAAAGTCAAAGGCATTCATGTTGTTAATGTAGCTCAACACAGTCGGGTTTGTTACTCCCTCGATCGTCACTTGAGTACGAGATCCCATATCTATTGGAGGGATTACGGGATCTGCAACTTTGGCATAACTCCCAGGAGCATCAGGATCGAAACCCATGTTAACTACAGCATTCCGCAACACCGTGATTTGCTGACCGCCATCAAGTTGCCGAATAGTTTGTAACACTTCTGAGGCTTTGGTAGAGAGTTTATACCCAGATGGGATTGGAGCGACAAGTCCCTGAGCCATCCATTCTCCCAATTGATACCAAAACCCCAACTTAATGTTCATGCTGAAGGAAGCATAGGAACGATTAATTGGAGTGTCAATGCGGTTAGCCAAGTCACACATCACCTGTGTTTGAGCTAAAGGAGGCATCTGTTTAATTTGAGCCAGTAAACCGTCGGCGATTACCATGCTGGCGGCTCCTGGAGCAGCAGGAGTAATTGTGATTCCCATTTCTGTGTAGGCAAACCACAGTAATGCCAGTTGATCTTCTGCACTGAGTTGAGCAAACTTGGCGATCGTATCTGGAACAGCACTTGCAACATTGGTACCAGAAAAAATACCTTGGGCAGACTCAATAGTAAACGGCATATACAAACAGAGATTTTGGTTATTACAAATCCCGTAATTGGGCTTCGTGAATCTCTTCTCCTTTATTATAAGGATGTAACGATTTATTGCAATTTGTCAACTATTTTACAAAATATATATTTTTCCGACTATATTCATAGATTTAGATTATTTGTGTCTCAGATAGCTGGACTATTGTGCCAACTTAAGATATAGGATAGAAAATTTCAGGAAACTATACATATCATAGAAATGTTTAAAAATCAAGAAAAAAAGCAATCAAGAAGAGGCTAGGGGCAATGAAAGTAGCAATTACCAGTTTTCAGGTGAAACAAAAAGCTTTAGAGTTGGGATTTCATAAAGTAGGGATAGCCCAAGCAAAAGATATTACTCACCAAGAAGTACAAAATTTGAGATATTGGTTAGATGCGGGATATCAAGCAGATATGGCATGGATGGCTAACCCAAAGCGTCAGAATATTCACCTAGTCATGCCAGAGGTAAATTCATTAATATCTGTCGCCCTCAACTACTACACTCCTCACCAGCGTCCTGAAGGATCAAATTATGCCAAAATTTCTCGCTATGGTTGGGGACGAGACTATCATAAAGTTATGCACAAAAAGTTAAAATTATTAACTACTTGGTTACAATTACAAGATGAGGGAATTAAAGCCCGGTACTATGCAGATACGGGACCGATTCAGGATAAAGTTTTAGCCCAAAGCGCCGGAATTGGTTGGATTGCCAAGAATGGCAATGTGATTTCGCGAGAGTTTGGTTCTTGGATATTTTTAGGGGAAATATTAACTAATTTGGCATTAGAGTCCGATCGTCCTCATACAGAACATTGTGGTACTTGTACTCGTTGTATTGATGCTTGTCCGACTCAGGCAATTACTCAGCCTTTTGTAGTAGATGCTAACCGATGTATTGCTTATCATACCATTGAGAATCGGGCAGAAAAATTACCAGAGGAAATAGCTTCTAATTTGCAGGGTTGGGTGGCCGGTTGTGATATTTGTCAGGATGTTTGTCCTTGGAATCAGCGTTTTGCGAAGGAAACTGATATCCCAGATTTTCAGCCTTATCCTGAAAATATTGCACCGACTCTCAATGAATTAGCAGAAATATCAGATGATGAATGGAATCGGCGGTTTACTGCTTCAGCTTTGAGGAGAATTAAGCCTGAGATGTTGCGACGAAATGCTAGGGGATAAGTAAGAAAGATAAGAGATGAAGTATGGAGACAGTTATACAATAAAGAATAAATTATACATAGTCTGGAAAGTTTTTAGAGAAATGGCTGAAAAACTTGACACATTTTTTAGAGGTATGGTATCAAGTAAAATATTGTCACAGAAACGAAATTAGGAGTCTATAGACTAATGTTAACCATCAACGATTTATTTAACAACAATTACTATCTTAGTACGAATCCAGATGTGGCAACAGCCGTTGATAAGGGCAAGCTAGGCAGTGGTTTGGAACACTTTATGAAGTATGGTCGATTTGAGGGTCGCAATCCCAGTGCAATGTTTGATACAGCATTTTATTTAGCAAAGTACGATGATGTGAATGCCTTAGTCCAAAAAGGAAGCACCACAGCGATCGATCAATTTATTCAGTCTGGTCAAAAAGAGAAACGGGACCCAATTACAGAATTTAATACCCAATATTATCTTGGCGAAGATGGCAGCAACCGAAATGCCGACGTGAAAAGCTTAGTCGTAGCTGACCAACTCACGGCTTACGAACACTACATTAAGTATGGCCAATACGAGTACAATATTAACATCGGTAACTCAGTAACCAGCCGCGATCCCAGTGTTAATTTCCCTACTAGGACTTATTTAGCAGTCAACCCAGATGTCACCACATTTTTGGATAACAATAAAGCACTCAACTTCAGTCCTATTCAACACTACCGTCAATTTGGGATCAATGAGAGACGGTTATTCTTTCAGCCAGTGAAAGCCGTACAATTGCAAATTGGTGGCGGTTTAAATTCACAAGGAAAGCCAATACTAGCTCCAGAACCTATTGTTACGGGAGATTTTAATGGCGATGGTAAGCTAGATTTAGCTATCGGGCCGACAAATCAAAAATATCTTCAAGTGCTGCTGGGTAATGGAAATGGCACTTTTCAACCCCCAGTCAACTATTCATCTGGTGGAGAACCTCCTGAGGATTTAGCTGTTGGGGATGTTAATGGTGACGGTAAACTTGACCTATTGACAGCAAATGGTGACTCAAATAATGTGGCAGTGCTATTGGGTAATGGAGATGGTAAATTCCAACCCGCAGTAACATACGCGGTTGTTTCCGAACCACGTAAGCTAATTGTGGGTGATTTTAACAATGACGGTAAGCTTGATATAGTGACACCAAATTCTACGGTTACTCCAACAAGTATTTTTAAACCATCAACTGAGATTACCGGTGCTTCACTACTGCTAGGGAATGGAAATGGAACCTTTCAAGCAGCAACTAACTACCCTCTTGGTATCCGTCCTTTTGCGATCGCACAAGGAGACTTTAATAAAGACAGTAAAAATGACATAGCTGTAGCTTATGCTGGGAATAACCCCGATGCAAGCAATCCCCCCCTTGTGAAAAATGTTTCTGTTCTGCTAGGTACTGGAAATGGAAGTAATGCTTTCCAATCTCCTCAAAATTATCCAGTTTTAGGAACAGGTCATTACGTTATCAAAACGGGGCAACTTACTAAAAGCGGGAATTTAGATATAGTTACAGCCAGCTTGAACCCTGATAACCCTAACGATCCCAATGGAAACAATACTGTGATTTCGGTGCTACTAGGTAATGGGAATGGAACTTTTCAAGCCGCTAAAACTTTTATTTCCCCTGGACCAAGAGACTTAACATTAGCAGATGTAAACAGTGATGGCATAGTTGATATACTGGCGCTCAACTATAATCTCAATTTGAGTGGTCCTGAAACCCCAGGAGATGTACTCGTTTATCTGGGCAAAGGAGATGGTACGTTTGCACCTGCAACTAATTATGTTTATAAGGTGGGATTGGAACCACACGGGATCGTAGCTGGTGATTTCAATGGTGATAGTAAAGTAGATGTAGCGGTGACTAATACAAATTCGGACACGATTTCATTGTTGTATGGTTTAGGTAATGGGCAGTTTTCTGCAACTCCTACTTAGTTAGTACGTCTAAATAAGTTGTCCAAATGTTGTAGGGGTAGTGCCTCTGTGCATTAGTGTCAACTTAAGGTAAAATCCTTAGTCCGACAGGGGTTAAAACCCCTGTCTCAAAGATTAAGTCCTCTGAAGAGGACTAAAAAGAAGACTTTTAAACTTATTAGTCCTCATTCAGAGGACTTAAGTTATTAGACAGGGACTTAAGTCCCTGGCGGGTTTCAGCTTAAGTTGACACGAATGGCCTCTGTGCCTACCCCACATCGATCTAAATTTGTTAATCTTCTTCATCTTCAATAATAGCATCGCGATCGAGAATGAGTAAACTACGCAATTGATCAGTATCAAGTTCCGTTAACCAATTTTCCCCACCGCCAACAACTTGTTCAGCTAAAGCTTTCTTACTTTCTATCATATCGTGAATTTTCTCCTCTAAAGTTCCCGTACAAACAAATTTATGTACCTGAACATTCCGAGTTTGACCAATACGAAAAACCCGGTCAGTTGCCTGATTTTCTACCGCCGGATTCCACCATCGATCGTAGTGGAAAACATGAGTAGCCCGTGTTAAATTTAAACCAGTACCCCCAGCTTTTAACGATAAAATCATAATTGGCGGCCCTTGAGGATCGTGCTGAAAACGATCGATCATTTCTTCTCTTTGCTGTTGGCGAGTTCCCCCATATAAGAATAAAATTTCTCGATTAAAATATTTTGCTAAATGTGCTTTAAGAAGATGTCCCCATTCAGCAAATTGGGTAAAAATTAGGGTTCTATCTCCTGCGGATAAAATCTCTTCTAACATCTCATCAAGTCGCTGCAATTTACCTGATTCCTGAGATTTAATTACTAACTCCTCACCCTTGGCTTTTTCCTTCCCTAAAATTGGATGATTACAGATTTGTTTCAGTTTGACTAACAACGCCAAAATCATTCCCCTTCGCTGAATCCCATCAGCAGTTTCTATTGCCGCTAAGGACTCTTCTACAACTTTTTGATAAAGCGTAGCCTGGTTAATAGAAAGAGGACAAAATACTATCATTTCTTGCTTTTCTGGCAAGTCTTGAATAATAGTTTTATCTGTTTTTAATCTGCGTAAAATAAAGGGTTGAACGAGGGAACGTAAACTTTGTAAAGACTCTTTATCACCATATTTCTCAATGGGAATTGCAAACCGCCGCTGAAAGAAATTACGCTGTCCTAAATAGCCAGGATTGAGAAAATCTAAAATAGACCACAATTCTTGCAATCTATTTTCTACCGGTGTACCTGTCAGCGCAACTTTAAATGATGCCTCGATTTGTCTAACTGCTTGGGACTGTTTTGCCTCGGAGTTCTTAATATTTTGAGCTTCATCTAAAACAACTCCTTGCCATTTAACACTTTGAATTTCTTTAGCATCTCGATAAACTAGGGGATAACTGGTAATGATTAAATGTTTGCCTTGAATTGCGGTAGCAAAGGCTTTATCTTTAGCGCGTTTGTTGCCATGATGTAGCAAAACTTTGAGTGATGGGCTGAATTTTTTGACTTCTCGTTCCCAGTTGCCTAATACTGATGTGGGACAAATAATTAATGTCGGATATTCCAGGGAATTTTGCTCTTGTAAATGCAGCAAAAATGCAATTAGCTGTGGAGTTTTTCCCAATCCCATATCGTCTGCCAAACAAGCCCCTAAACCCCATTTTTCTAAGAAGGATAACCAGCCTACTCCCCGCGCTTGATAAGGTCTTAATTCTCCTTTAAAATTCTGAGGAATGATTGACTTAACTGATTCATTATTAGTTAAGTTATTCAGTAATTCTTGAAGTTGGCCGCTGGCTTCAAAGTTAACTACTGGTAATTTTTCAATTGTCTGAGTATCGCCGGCGGCTAAACGTAGGGCATCTTCTAAGGAAAGTGTCATTTGTTCTTTGCGACTGGCAAAGAAGTTTTGGGCGGCTTTAATGTCAGGGGCTCGCAATTCTACCCACTCACCATTTATTTCTACTAAGGGTGAATTAAGGGCGGCAAGTCTATTAAATTCTGCTTGGGAAATTTGCTGTCCACCGATGGTTAATTTCCATTGGAAGTTAAGCAAACTTTTTAGGCTTAAACGTTCGGTATTTTTTAAATTGCGGTTTAAATTAGGGGTTTCGGCGGTGATACTTAATCCTAAACGACTTGCCCATCCTTGCTGATTGGCTAAACTGGGGGGTAATATTACGCCTAGTCCGCTGTCAGTAAATCGCCAATTAATTAGTTTAATAAATTCGTAAGCTTGTAGGGGATTAAGTTGGCAAAATTTGGGGCTGGCTTGTTGTAAGCTGGTTTCTATTAAGGGATAAAGTTTTGAGGCTAATCCTAAACCACTGAGTAGGGTTTCTTGCGGGAACTTGATGTTTTTTCCCCGATAAAGTAAGTTTTCTACGGGATGATTCCAGATGGTGTTTGCATCTACTAAGAAGTCGGGGTTATCTATGGATTGCAAACAGTAGTTTAATGTCCATTCTTTTTTGCCTAGTAATGGTGGGAGGAGGTGAAAGGCGGTGCGAAATTGAGTTTGGGCGGTGAGGTTTTGGAGTGGTGTTTTCCAATTGGTAATTGCGGTTTCTAATCGTTCTAGGTTATCGGTTTCTAGTTCGATAATATTGGATTCTTGCTTTAAGGCTTTTAGCCACTGTTGTATTAGGGGAATTTTGGGCATTTCTGCGCTGCAATTTTTTCGCACTTGGCTATCAATAATGCTGTGCAAAAATCCCATGAGTAATTCTTGAGGTGTGGGAGGTAAATCAATTGGTAATTGGTAATTGGTAATTGGTAATTGGCTAATTGTTGCTTCCTTTTTACCTTTGCCTTCTTCCTTCTGATAAGTTAGACAAGCTGTGGGCATTAATTTGGCAAAGTTAGAGAGGCGATTTTGATCTGTGGCGCTGTCTAATAAGGGTTGCCAAGTTGCGGTTGTAGAATTATTGAAATTTGCTAATGCTGGTAAAAATTTACCTCTGGCTAGTAAGTCTAATGTCCATCGGCTAATGTGTGTCCAAAAGCGTAAGTCCGATCCGACAAAGGAGTCGGCTTTTTCTCCCAGGGGAAGTGCTTGTAAGAAGGTAAATGCTTCGGAGGGGTTGAGACAAAATCCTTCTACTTGCCAGGGATAAAGGTAAAGAGTTGCTATTTCTGTGGTGTCTTTCGATGTGGTTGCAGAATGCAGGGGAATTAGCTGATTTGTGGTGTCTATTATGTTAGTTGGTAAGGCTATTGTGTGATCTTTCCAGAGGTTTGAGGTGTTTTCGGGGGTTGGGTTTTTGGCTGATTTTTTGCTTCTGGATTTGGGGGTTTCGCTGGTGATAGGTAATTGCCAATTTAGCTGTTGAGATTCTTGTAATGATGTTAGAAATTTCTTTAGTTCGGTTTGTCCCATTGCGTAGGGATGGTAAGTATTTGTATCTATTTGATGGGAATCAATGGGGAGAATCGATCGCCAAGTTTCTCCCCAAATAAATAAGTAATTGCCCTGATGATTAAGTAGCCAACTGCCGTGTAGAATTGCCATTATTTTATATTTTTCTAGTTAAATCGAGATTATACCATTAACTTTTGACTATTTAATCTTATCATCAATTAAGTGCGATCGCTGTAAAATAGTTTAGCTCGCTACTGATAAATAATGTGAAAAGAGCGATCGCACCTAATAAAAAAGAGCGCTACCAGTACATTTTAAAGTGGAATAGTGTGATAGGGTGTGGGAATCTGCTATAATGGTATCATACTATTGATAATAACCACACAAGCAATGAACAAAGAAAACATGATGCTGACATTAGACAGCGAGAAAAAAGCGGCACTTTCTGCGATCGCTACCCTGATGGAGCGGGATTTCAGCGACGTAGTGAATGAAGCGATCGCCAGCTATTTGGAAATGAATCAATGGCTAGGTTTCGAGATCGAGAAAGGTATTGGTGAAGCTGAAGCAAATGACTTTGCCAGCGATGAAGAAGTTCAAGGTATTTTTGCTAAGTTAACTAATGAAAATTAAAATGAGGAGGATCGCGCTTTTTGTTATTTAGGAAAAAAAGCGATCGCGCTTCTAAATAAAGAGCGATCGCATCTAATAAAAAAGAGCGCTACCAGTACATTTCAAAGTGAAATAGTGGGGATAGGTAGCGAGAAATTGGGAAAAATGAAGAGCGATCGCTATAATTCCAGATAGCGCTGCAAAATCTCTTGAGCTTGGGAAAATAGCTCCGATTCCAATTGACCAACTTGTTGTACTAATCTTGTTTTGTCGAAAGTCATGGGATCGACACAGACTAGCAAACTGTCGACATCTAAGCCATTCTGTGGGGATGTAGGTACTAATATCACAGCAGCAGAAATCCGAGAATCATCAGGACGAGCTGAAGTAAATGGCAAAACTGTTACTTTGCTGCGGCGCTCGTTAAACAGTGTACCAGAAATTACCAACGCAGGTCGCGTTTTGCGTATTTCTGTTCCGACTGATGGATCGAATTTAGCTATCCAGATGCTTCCCAGTCGGTAATCGCTTGAGTTTGCCATTCCTCATCCCATCCTAAATTTAGTTCGTCAATTAGCTGACAAGCTGCTGCTAAAGCTTCGTTTTCTTGCTGTTTTCGCCATTGTTGCAAGAGAGATTCTATCAAAGAATTGGGGTTTTGCGCTTTTTGATTGATGTATATGAGTAAGTCATCTGGTAAGCAGATAGAGATGTCGCTCATTGGCTTATAAGAATAATTATTTGTGACTATTTTAGCAATGATTGGCTGAATTGGCAATTTTTTATTAATTGAATCGGAAAAGGGACGTGCGATCGCGTTTTCTAAATAAAGAGCGATCGCGTTTCTAAATAAAGAGCGATCGCAATCTTAGATTTTCTATGGGAGAAGCGCGTAGGCGTAGCCAGCCGCAGGCATCGCTTGTACCTTTGCTAACCACTTGTTAATCCTAATCTAGCTCGGACTTCTGCTGCTGAAATCGTTTTTGTTTGTTGTCCGCGATCGTTTAGCAACGCCATTAACTCTTGATTCTGGCGAGTTAGTTCAATTTCTCGATCGAAGGGATCGAAGTTATTAATCTCAGCTAGAACAAATTCTAAACCATCAGCAGTTCGCAAGATGAGGTTTTCTTGTTTAGCTTCTGTGAGGAGTGAAATTAGGGCTGTTGAGTCGATGGGTACATCAATTATTCAGGTATCATTGCGCTCTGAAAAAATAGCATCCAAGTCACGGTAGCCACTAAAGACACGCATAATTTGAATACCATTGTTAACAGGACGATAGAAAATCAAATACCGACCTATTGGAAAACTGCGTAATGGGGGAACAAGTTCATCCCATAAGCGCCCCATCTCAGGAAAAGCTGTCAGAGTCTGAAACTTCTGGGTAAGCTCAGCAATAAATATTCTTGCGGCCTCTTGGTTATTGCTAACGATGAAATCTTTAATTTCCTTAATATCTTTTTTGGCAGCAGGAGTAATAGTATAGCGGCTCATGGCTTTGCTGTAGAGGAGCAATTGAGTTCTTGCATTAGTTCCTGCATTACTACTTCACCGTCAAGCAACTCTCCTCTGTCAGCTTGTTCAACGCCGATGGTAATTTCTTGTTGCAATTGGGCCAAACGCGCTTGGTAGTAAAACTCACGTTCATTTAGCAAACGCAGCCCTTCACGAACAACTTCACTGGCAGAAAGGTATCTCCCACTTTTAACCCGATCGTGAATGAACTGCTCTATTTCCGGTGTCAGAGATATATCCATAAAATAGATTGAGGTTTCTATTTAATTTTACTGCCGATCGGGAAGATTGTCAAATTTGTGATTAGAGTCAAATAGAGTAGTTAATGGTATTTTCGTTAACGAAAATACCTGAACTGCGTAGTTTGGCTATGTTAAGGAGCGATGCCTTCGGCTGGCTACGCCTACGCGCTTTTTGTTATTTGGGAGAGAGGGGCGATCGCACTTCTAAATAAAGAGCGATCGCCCAGATCGTAATTATCTTTTCAACAGAGGCTAGGCACTAAAGAAAACATTTGCATTCATAGCGCTTGGATCTACTCCAGAGACAATAGCCAAATAATTGTTACCTCGTTTAATAGCAGTAGAAGTGACAGCATTACCTCCATCAAGCTGCAAACTAACAAACTCGAAAGTAAGGGCAGAAAATGTGATTCCTTCGCTCAGCCCAATTCTATCTCCAAGGCGGAAGTCTGCTATTAAATCGGCTTGATTAAGTGAGGCCGAAGCCGGATCTAGCATTAATATAAATGAATCATTCCCGTCGCCGCCTGTGAGAATGTCTTGACCAAGACCACCATTGAGTAAATCGTTGCCAGTTCCACCGTTAAGGATATCATTGCCTTGACCGCCCAACAGAACATCATTGCCGTCTCCTCCGATTAGCGTGTCGTTGTCATTGTTTCCGTTGAGTACATCGTTGCCAGCACCCCCATCAATGAAATCTGAACCTTTGCCGCCGAACAATATATCATTACCACCAAGTCCAATTAATCGATCTGCACCTTGATTGCCGTTGATGGTGTCAGCATCTTCTGTGCCTGTCAGAGAGTCACTACCAGATAGGGCTGAGATTCCTTGACTAATCGCTGCACTTGGGATGGCACTGTCAGGATTATCTGTTAGCAGGTAAAATCCTGGCCCACTAAGATTTTGCGGTAGCCCTGTTGGACTGCCATTATCTGTGGCATTCGGTTTGGGTGTTGTGATGAGTGCTGTTGCTAGTGTCGGTACTGGTGTTGGTAGTGGTGTCGGTAGTGGTACTGGTGTTGGTGTTGGTGTTGGTACTGGCGTAGGTAGTGGTACTGGTGTTGGTGTTGGTGTTGGTACTGGCGTAGGTGTTGGTATTGGTGTTGGTGTTGGTACTGGTGTTGGTATTGGTGTTGGTACTGGTGTTGGTATTGGTGTTGGCGTTGGTACTGGTGTTGGTACTGGTGTTGGTACTGGCGTTGGTACTGGCGTTGGTACTGGCGTTGGTGTTGGTGTAGGATCTTGCGGTGTCGGCCCTACCGGGAATACTGGTGGTGGTAATGGTCTTGGTGGCTCTGGTGGTATTGGAATGGATAGTCCAACGGGTGCGACCACTGGCACATTATTGCTGAGAGCCGTAGCAGAATCAGTCAATATCTGACGTACTTGCTGTGGACTCAGGTTAGGCTTTGCACTCAGCATTAAGGCTGCAACGCCTGCTACATGAGGTGCAGCCATTGATGTACCATTGTCAAAACCGTAGGTATTATTAGGTAAAGTTGAATAAACTTGTACTCCGGGCGCAACTACATACGCCATTTTGTTATCTGAACCTGCTAAATTAGAAGAATTAGCAATCTCTTTGTTTATATTTACAGAACCTACAGCGATGCCATATTGAGTGGCATAGCCCGCAGGAAACCCAGGCGAAGGTAGACCATTACCATTCTCATCTCCATTTCCAGCAGAACTGACAACAACAACATTTTTACTAGCTGCATAGGCTACGGCTTCTTGTAGTGCAGGATATCCTAATGGCCCGCCCAAACTCATGTTGATGACATTGGCACCCGTATCTGCGGCATACCGGATTGCGTCAGACAAACTGCCAACAGTATTTGCCACCCATTTTGTTCCTCCTTGATCTGTTATGGTATCTCCCAACCTAATCGGCATGATTTTGGCATTGTAGGCAACACCGCTGATACCTAGATTGTTGTTTGCGGCTGCAATTGTACCAGCAACATGAGTACCGTGAGCCTGCCCACGATCGCTAGTGCCAGGTCTAACATCGTTGTCACCGTTCGTGTTAGTGCGTGTGCCAAAATTCCAGCCGTTGATATCATCAATTTTGCCGTTTCTATCATCATCAATGCCATTTCCTGCAATTTCACGAGGATTTTGCCAAATATTATTTTTGAGGTCTGGGTGCTCAATGTCAACACCACTGTCAATGACAGCCACAACAATTCCTTGACCCGTGTATCCTTTTGCCCAAGCTTCGGGGGCTTTGACCAAATCGTTTCCCCAACTGTTGCCACCCAAATCGGGGACATCTGGAAATGTTTGTTGCCCGATCGCACTGGCAACGGCTGCCGCTCCATTCACTAAGCCATAGCCAGAGGTACTATTAAATTCTAATGTCATTTTTTACCTAATTTTTTTCTATGAGAGTTTTTATGGCTTAATATCCTGCTTTTGTGTAGAACTCTTAAGCTCAGGCACATATTGCTGTGAATGATGATAAAATACTTAAAACTAGCTCGCAACTAACGAACGTTAGTAAAAAGGCTAGGATGATATTAAAATTTTATTAAGATACCGCCCTATGGCCTCTAAGGAAGAGATGTTTGCTGAAGCAGCCAAAAACTGGGATTTAGAAAGGTTATACAAAGCACTAGCAGAAGCCAAGCGGCAAATCGCTCCTGGCTCCCGAAGCGGATTAACCAGCACTGAAAAACTCTATCTGCGAGGCCTCCTGTGCGGCCACAGTCCCGCCGAAATCGCTCAGAAAATGCTTCAGACTCCCAAAAGTGCTGAAGTTTATTTATGTAAAACTTTATATCAATATGTTATGAAAGTTGCAGGCGCACCGAATGAATCAGTCGGAAACTGGAGAAATATTTGTAATTGGCTAGAAGAAGCAGGATATAAACCTCAGCCATCTATTGAATCTAAATTTAGTAGTTCTTTACCGATAGATGCTTTAGTAAAAATAGTTGATATGGGTTTTGAAAATCAAAATACACTAACAATAGACATCAATATCCGGCTAGAATTCCCTTCATCTTCAGAAACTCCTAAAACAGAAGACTTAAATCAAAACAATTAGAAAGTGTAAAAGTAGATATTTTTCATTAATTAATTATACAAATAATGTCGTGATTAATTGCGCCATCATTGACATCACATTCCACAGGATTTGTACCTAAGTCCCAAATAGAAGATGTTTTTTTGATGCTGGTATAGAGCGATCGCCCTAAATAAGGAATATACTCAACGGCATTCATCCATTCATCAGATTCTGATGCTAAAGCAATCAGTTCCAAATCCTTAACAAACTGTCCGATTGTACCCCCTAGCTGATGTCCAAATATTAAACCAGCAAACTGTCTTTTTGTACCTGCTCCCATTCTGTGCGAATCTCATTATCTATTTCAGCTTGGTAGTCAAAGTAATAAGCCATTGCTGCATGAGCTTCTGAAAACATTAGATAAGGATGCTGACGACACATTTCTTCCACTGACCAACCGTAAGCTAGATAATCCAAAACAATCTGAGCAACCCTCACGCGGGGTATCCGCTGCAACCGTGCGGGTTGACCCGTTACTTTCTCGATATGAGGATAAATTAAAGTTGATGTCATTGCTTTTTTACATCAATTGTTACACGATTTTAGCATAGATTTTATTATACTCGAAGTTGGACAGAAACGTTACCAACAGCTTTTACAAAAAGGTAAAATTGGCAATTCTCCGTTGACATTCTGATTACAATGCTCAACCAAGTAGGTATGACTGTTAAGTCGAAATTTACCCCAAAGTAGCTTAACGCGATCGCACGCCATAACCCTTATTGAAAAAACGCTTAGGCGTAGCCAGCCGCAGGCATCGCGTCTTGACAAAATAACTTGTATCAATTATCATAAATAATTGAACTCTGTATCTCAAAAACGATCGCAAAATGCTAGAAATTCATAAAAGTTATGTAGTTAACGAAAATCAGCAGCCGATCGCGGTGCAAATTCCTCTTGAACAATTTGAGAAAATTGAGGAGATTTTGGAAAACTATGGATTGGCTAAACTCATACAAGAAACTGAAGATGATGAGCGATTATCAAAAGAACAAGCCCTTAATTATTATAACTCAATAAAATAAAATTATGTGGCAAGTTGAATATACAAATCGGTTTCTCAAAGAACTGGCGGCTTTACCTGGTGAAATTAAAAGTAGGATAGAACCGATAGTCTTTCAATTTTTAGAATCAGACAATCCCTTTGCATTAGGATATCTGGAAAAAATGAAAGGTTATCCAGATAAATATAAAATTCGTGTAGGTGACTACCGTATCGGACTCACAGTTGATGCACCGACAAAAACTTTAATTTGTCAGCGAGTGGCGCACCGCCGAGATATATACAGAATTTTTCCATAGCCGATCGCACGCCATAACCCTTATTGAAAAAACGCGATCGGTTATAATATAATCACTACTTCCGCTCTTCTACCAGAAATTGTCATTTACAACAATTAGATTTATTAGGGGCGAATGGCATTCGCCCACCATTATATAGCGCTGTTAACAATTAAGCATCGTGATCGTGAGCAAAACGACGGAACAGAAAATCTAAAGCATAATTCCGCAGATTATAATACTCTGGATCTTCCATGATTTGCACGCGATCGCGGGGACGAGGAAAAGGAATTTGCAAAACTTCGCCGATAGTTGCCGATGGCCCATTAGTCATCATTACCAAGCGATCGGCTAAAAACAAAGCCTCATCAATATCGTGAGTAATCATCAACACCGTACACCGATGATCGTTCCAAATTTTTAACAATTCTTCCTGCAATTCCTCCTTAGTAATTGCATCTAAAGCCCCAAAAGGTTCATCTAAAATTAACACCTGTGGACGAATTGCTAAAGCGCGGGCGATCGAAACTCGCTGCTTCATCCCCCCGGAAATTTGCGGCGGTCTTTTCTCCGCAGCTTCAGTTAATCCTACCATCGCCAAATGCTCTTTAACGATCGCATTTTTCTCAACCTTTGACTTATTAGGAAATACCGCATTCACAGCGATATAAACATTTTCAAATACCGTCCGCCAAGGTAGCAAAGCATAACCCTGAAACACCACCATGCGATCAGGTCCAGGCTTAGTAATTTTCTGCCCATTAATCGTCACGCTACCCTGAGTAGGATGGCTAAAACCCGACACCATATTTAATAGCGTCGACTTACCACAACCGGAGTGACCGATAATCGTAATAAACTCACCTTCGGCAATGTTCAAATTGATATTCTCTAAAGCCTTGTAACCGTTTGGATAAGACTTATAAACATTATCCATTACCAAAAAAGGTTGGCGGCGATCGATTCCTACATTAACGTGAGCTTTGGTGTTGTTTTGATTGAGAGCAGTGTTAATCATGGGTTAAAAAATTAGTTGATGGTTGGTTGTTGATGGTTGTTCGTAGTAAGCGCAAAGAGCGCTAAAGCGCTTACTAAGAAGTTAATCATGGGTTGAAAAATTGGTTGATTGTTGGTTGTTGATGCTTGTTCGTAGTAAGCGCTTTAGCGCTAAAGCCCTTACTAAGAAGTTAATCATGGGTTGAAAAATTAGTTGATGGTTGTTTGTGGTAAGCGATGCAAGAGAGCGCTAAAGCGCTTACTACGAACAGTTATTTAATTTTCATTCCTTAAAGATTTTTCGCGCCCGAATGCTTCGCCCCTACCGCCCTAGACGATGGGAATCAAGGATCACTTCAGCCATTGTAAAATCCCTTTTAATTTCCAGACTATTAAGATATCCAATCGGATCGTCAGCATTAAAAACCGATCCATCAAATAAGGGAAGAGAACCACGAGTATAAGTAATATCCGACATTCCTAACTCTCGCGCCGCCACACTAAACGGGCCAACTCTTACCACTCGTTCCAGAATTTCCACCCAGTTACGGGGAAACACCGTATCACCCCAGCGGGCCATCTGGACAATGTGCCATAACTGCTCTGTCCGACTTGGACGATTCACCCCTTCGCCAAAAAACAAATGGTGGGCGTATTCTCGCATGGGAGTATCCAAGTTACAAGCAGCAGAATTAGGATCGCCAATTTGGATGTAACTTTTATCAGTACCGATGTATTCCCGCCTCGCTAAAATTTCGGCAACTTCGGCAGAATGATTAGGATCGGCGCAATACTGAGAAGCTTCTAACAATGCCTTAATCAAAGCAATGTGAGTATTTGGATAAGCATTCGCCCACTCTTCCCGTACCCCCAAGATTTTCCCAGGATGTCCCGGCCATAATTCCAAATCTGTGGCCACTGTAAAGCCTACGCCTTCCATTGAAGCCCGCAAATTCCAAGGTTCGCCGACGCAGAAACCGTCAATTGTACCCCCCTGTAAGTCCACAATCATTTGCGCCGGTGGGATGTTTTTCAACAACACATCGCGATCGGGGTCAATTCCCCCAGCCGCTAACCAGTACCGCAGTAATAGATTGTGCATCGAGGAAGGGTGAACGATCGCCATCCGATGAGTTTGCGCCGGCGTTCTCCGCAGCATAGCTTTAAAGTCTGCCAGGGTATAAATTCCTTGGTCATAAAACCGCCGAGCGAGGGTAATTCCGTTACCGTTGCGGCTCATGGTGAGGGCTGTAACGGTTGGTATGGGCTTCTCTTGATGGCCTCCTAAGCTTAACCATACTGCCATCCCAGAGGGCATTTGCGCGGCATCTAAGTAACCGCCGGCGATGCCATCGACGATACCACGCCAACTGGTTTCGCGGACGAGGTGAACTTCATCGAGGCCGTGTTTGGCAAATAGACCTTTTTCTTTCGCGACGGCGAGGGGAGCACAGGCGGCGAGGGGGACGAATCCGAGTTCGAGGTTGATTTTTTCGAGGCCGTGACGGGCGATCGCGGGTACTTTTCTCGCCCTTAATTTTTTCACCCGTTTTTGTTGGTTAAGGAAGTAAATCATTTCACTCCGTAGAGCGTAATAACTGGGGTGTGAAACTACTTCCATGCGTTTGCGGGGGCGGGGGATATCTACTTCGAGAATGCCGCCTATTTTCGATTCTGGGCCGTTAGTTAACATGACGATGCGATCGCTAAGTAACACGGCTTCATCTACATCGTGTGTCACCATCAAAGCCGTAATTTCGTACTCTTGGCAAATTTCCATTAATTTCTCTTGCAAATTACCGCGAGTTAAAGCATCTAAAGCACCGAAGGGTTCATCTAATAGCAAAAGTTTCGGACGTAGGGCCAGAGCCCGCGCGATCGCCACCCGTTGTTTTTGTCCTCCTGATAACAATGCCGGCTGTTTTTCAGCGTGGGGAGTTAAACCCACCATATCAATGTGTTTTTGAATGATATCAAGACGTTCTGCCTTGGGTAAACCACTCATTACCGAGTCTACGGCGAGGGTAATATTTTCTCTAACTGTGCGCCAAGGTAGTAGGGAATAGTTTTGAAAGACTACCATGCGATCGGGGCCAGGTTGAGTAATTCTTTGGCCTTCAATTGTGACTAATCCTTCTGTGGGTAAATCTAAACCTGCCACCATATTTAGTAGAGTAGATTTGCCACAGCCGGAGTGTCCGATTAAGGAGATAAACTCGCCTTTTTTAATTTCCAGATCGATACCTTTGAGGGCGATATATTTGCCACCATCTGATAAATTAAAGGTTTTTTCAAGTTGTTCTACTGCAATTAAAGTTGACATAATTTTCTTGCCTGTGTGTAGATTTGTATGTAGTAGCGCTTCAGGTATGTAGTAGCGCTTCAGCGCACGTTATGTAATTCCACTAACCTCACTTTGAAGGGCCTAAAAAGAGCGCTAAAGCGCAACTACGTACCTTATTTTCCTTGTGACGGAGCGATTTTTTGCTGTAACCAAGCCATCAAGCGATCGAGCATTAAACCAACTGCCCCGATATAGATTACCGCTAACAAAATTTCACTGATGTAATTTTGCTGATAAGCATTCCAAATAAAGAAGCCAATCCCAGTAATCCCTGACATCACAATTTCTGCCGCAATAATCGCCAACCAAGCCAAGCCAATTGCAATTCTTAATCCTGTAAAAATGTAGGGAAGTGCCGAAGGAAACAAAATATTAAAATAATATTCTGTCCGAGAAAGTTGCAACACCTTCGCCACATTATTGTAATCATCAGGAATTTGGCGAACGCCTTCAGCCGTATTAATTAAAATCGGCCAAACTGATGTTACAAAAATCACGAATAAAGCCGCAGGTTCATTTTGTTGTAAAGCCGCCAAAGCAATCGGAACCCATGCCAAAGGTGCAACCATCCGCAAAAACTGGAAAATCGGATCTAAAGCCTTATTTATAAAAGGATTTGTCCCGACTAAAACCCCCGTACCAATTCCCACAATTGCCGCCAAAGTGTAGCCTTTTGCCACCCGTTCCAAACTTGCTAAAGTCTGCCAAAACAAACCAACTCCATAAGTTTTGGAGTTCATAAAAGGATAAATCAGCAAAATTCTTGTCCGTTCATCCGTCCACAAACTGCTAGGTCCTGGTAGCTTGATAATTCCAGCACTTGATAGAAATTGCCAAACAAATAGAAATCCTAAAATCCCCAAAATTGGCGGCAAAATATTCTGGGAATTTTTCTTCCAAAACTCGCCCAACATTCCTTGGGCATCTACTCCACCTTTCCGATTTGTAGTTACAGCCATTCTCCCAATCTCCTTTGTTTCTATTATTTGGTTAACGGTTAACGGTTAACAGTTAACCGTTAACCGTTAACCGTTAACTGATTTAGACTTTTTTAATTGCCAAACTCTTGATGTAATCTTCAGGTTTGTCAGGATTAAATTCTTTACCATCAAAGAATTTTTCTACACCGCGAGATGTACTTGTAGGAATGTCAGTATCAGTAACTCCAGCTAATTTTGCGGCTTTCTTCCAGATATCTTCGCGGTTGACTTTATCAATAATTGTCTTATGATCTGTCAAAGTAGCTGTGGGCAGAAAACCCCAGCGCACGCTTTCAGTTAAGAACCACAAATCGTGACTTTTGTAGGGATAAGAAACATTACCAATCCCATCATGCCAGTACAACGGACTCATTTTAAAGTCGTTGATTTCTGGTTGATTGTCGCCCATAATGTACTTGCCTGAATATGGCGGTATTAAAACATCAGTAGGGACATCAAAAAAGGCTTTTCCAGAAACAATAGCCACTAATTCTGTCCGATTTTCGGGTTTGTCGCACCACTGTTGTGCTTCAATTAATGCTGCTAAAATCGCCTCTGTTGCCTTCGGATGTTTGTCTACCCAGTCGCCGCGAATTGCTAAATATTCCTCTGGATGACCTTTCCAAATTTGTGCAGTCAAGGCTGACATAAAGCCAATCTTTTGTTGAACAATTCGCAGAGGCCAAGGATCGCCGGTACTGAAGCCATCCATAGTACCGGTTTTCATATTGGCAACAGTTTGCGCGGCCGGTACTGTTAGCAAGCTAACATCTGTATCGGGATTGATGTTGCTGGCTGCTAACCAATAACGAATCCACAAATCTTGATTAGCTTTAGGGAAAGTGTAGGCTGCTTTAAAGGGAGTTCCAGCTTTGGCGAGGTCTTTAATGTAGTCATGGCCACTTTGACTTAGTTTAAGTCCGATGCCTTTACCTTCGTGTTTAGCCGCGATCGCAATCCCATTTCCCTGAGTATTTAGCTGCGCCAAAACATACATGGGAATTGGCGTACTATTTTTAGTAATTAGCCCTTGGCTAATCATATAAGGCATCGGCATCTGCCACTGGCCACCATCGATTCCACCACCCGCAGAACCAATTTCTACGTTATCTCTAGCCGCACCCCAGTTAGCTTGCTTGGCAATTGTAACTTCGGTCATGCCATATTTAGCAAAAAAACCTTTTTCTTGGGCAATAATTAATGCTGCGGCTTCAACGATGGGAATATATCCCAAAGTGACTTTTGTAGTTTCAATTCCTTCTACTCTTTTCTCATTAGGAGTAGTATTAACTGCTGAGGGAGAAGCACTGCCAGCGCTGGTATTTGCACTAGGTTCTGGAGGAGTTCCTAAACAGCCTTTGAGTAATATTGAACCCAGGGCAGATGCACCTGCTGTCACAATAAACTTACGGCGAGAAAGCCCCGAAAATTGATCTGAAAATCTTGTCATAGTCTAGCCTCTGGAATTCATAATCTTCTGTAACGACATTCACTGAAGGTTATCAAAGCGCTTTTTTTCATTTGCTAATTGCGTGTTAACAAACTATTTTCATCTCAGGTAGGCAGGAAAGAAACAAAGATTTATTTAGCATAAGCCTTTAAACTATCCATGCTGACTTGACACTTTTAATTAAAGCGATGTTTTGATTGACCGATTTTTGTGCGCTTGCTTTTTGGCAAACAGCACGTTTTCCTGACTTTGATTTAAGTGTACATTAATCTTGCCAAAATCATAAAACAATTATTAAATCCGATTGATAAGTAAATGTTTTAGGATGGCGCGATCGAGTAAGTCACCAATAACTCCTTAGTGTCTTAGTGTCTTAGTGGTTTCCTAAAAAACCTAATTCGGAGGATCGAATCTGTTAACCGAGAGCGCAATGCCAATCATCGGCAAAGCCACACCGAAACAAATCAACCACTGATCCAAATTCATCGGAGCCGTCTGAAACACTTGATTGACAAACGGGGAATTAGCAAAAATTATCTGTAAAATCACAGCCACGAAAATTCCCACACCCAAAGCGGGAGCGCCGCTAACTTCCTCTTTCGAGCCGCCAAATTTAGCCAACAAAGAAGGCAAAAACTGACTCAAACTCAATAGGTAAAAAATTCGTCCCATTACTAAAGCTTGAATTGCCATTGTCCGCGCCAATTCGATCGTACCCCAAGGAGCCTGACGTACCCATTCAAACATTCCAAAAATTAATGTCCAATTATACAGAGAAATCGCCAAAATCCGCTTGATTCGATTTACTGTCAAGAAAGGTTCATTAACCGGTCGGGGTTGCTGCTTCATCACGCCGACAGACTTAGGCTCAAAAGCCAAGGGCACTGTCATAGTGATGGAGTTGAGCATATTCAGCCAGAGAATTTGTAGGGATAAAATCGGCAATTCTCGCCCCAAAAGAGTGCTGAGTAAAATGGTCATTGATTCTCCACCATTGACTGGGAGAATAAAGCTAATGGCTTTGAGGAGATTTTTGTAAACCGATCGCCCTTCTTCCACCGCAGATTGGATCGAAGCAAAGTTATCATCGGTCAAAATCATGTCGGCGGCTTCTTTGGAAACCTCCGTACCGCTACCCATCGCAATCCCGATATCAGCTTGCTTTAAGGCGGGCGCGTCGTTAACGCCGTCTCCTGTCATCGCCACAATTTCGCCTTTTTGTTGTAAGGCTTCCACCAGACGGAGCTTTTGTTCGGGGGCGACGCGGGCAAAAACTGAGCCGGCTTCTACGGCTTCGGCGAGTTCGTTTTTGCTCATTTCGGCGAGTTGAGCGCCGGTGTAGGCGACAAGTTCCCGATTATGTCTGGTTTTGCGGAATCCCATGCGACGAGCGATCGCTTTAGCAGTAGCAATATGATCGCCGGTGATCATTTTGACTTGAATACCAGCAGTTTGACAGGCTTGAACGGCGGCGATCGCTTCGGCTCGCGGCGGATCGATCATGCCTTGCAACCCTAAGAAAATCAAATCGGATTCTAAATCAGAATGATCGACGGAATTTTGGCTCTCAGGTACGGGCTTTTTTGCTAAAGCTAAAACGCGCAAACCTTGATGCGCCATTTCATCAACTTGCTGGTGAATTTCTGCGGATTCAACTGTTGTTAGATTTCCCTGTTTGTCAAGACTAGAACCGCAACGAACTAATATTGATTCGACAGAACCCTTGACATACAAAGTTTTGCCGCCTTGAGTTTGATGCAAAGTTGCCATATATTGAAACTGTGACTCAAAGGGAATTGAATCCAGTCTTGGCATTGATTTTGCCAAATCTTGTTGACTCAATCCGGCTTTTTTCGCCGCAGCAATTAAGGCTCCTTCTGTGGGATCGCCGACCACAATCCAGTTATCATCTTTAAATTCCAGGTAAGAGTCATTACAAACTAATCCAGCTTGCAAACATTCTTGCAATGTGGGAGCTTGACTAACATTAATTGGCAGTTGATTGATTTCAATTTCACCTTCGGCGTTGTATCCCGTACCCGTAACTGAGTAAGATACGCCGCCAGAATAAATTTCCTGCACCGTCATCTGATTTTCTGTCAGCGTACCAGTTTTGTCGGAACAAACAACGGTAGCGCCACCCAGGGTTTCGACTGCTGGCAATTTACGGACGATCGCGTTACGAGTTGCCATTCGGGAAACCCCAACTGCGAGGGTGACAGTAATAACGGCGGGTAAACCTTCGGGAATTGCACCCACAATCAAGGCAACGGCGGGTTCAACTGCTTCTTTAAAGGCAGAAAGCCCTGGTGCGACTGGTTGCCCTAACCTAACAGCGAAGGTTAAGCTGGCCATTGCTAGGACGAAAAACAACCAGTTTTGACTGAATTGATTGAATTTTCGGGTTAAGGGGGTAGTGAGATCGATATGCCGATCTAAAAGTTGGGAAATTTTGCCGGTTTCAGTGTCGTTGGCGATCGCCACCACAATACCGCTACCTTGACCAAAAGTCACAAAACTACCCGCATAGGCCATATTATCCCGTTCTGCTAGTGGCGTTTCTACAGGCAGAATTAAATCTCCAGATTGCCCTAATTCTTTTTCGACAGCAACGGATTCTCCTGTTAGTCCCGATTCATCAATTTGCAAATCTCGCACTTTTACTAAGCGCAAGTCTGCGGGTACTTTATCACCAGAAGTTAAGGTAACTAAGTCACCAACTACAAGTTCTTTGGAAGGAATTTTTAACTTTTTTCCACCTCGGATTACTGTAGCTTCAGTGGTGACAGCTTGGGCCAGGGCTTCGATTTTTTTCTCTGCCCCTGCTTCTTGGATAAAGCTAATTGTGGCATTGGTGGTAGTTACGCCCCAAATTACACTAGCATTCAGCCATTCTCCAATCACTGCTTTGATTAAACCTGCACTCAGCAAGATAATCAGCAAAGGTTGATTGAATTGCAGGATGAATTTTAACCAGGGGGGTTTTCCGGCTTTAACTGTTAGTTCATTGACCCCAAATTTTTGTTGCCGACTGGCAACTTCTGCCGGATCTAAGCCGTTTTCTATGTTAGTACCTAGAACTTTTACGACCTTTAACCTGTCTAAATAGTGCCAGGATTGTGTCTCTGAAAAATTAGTCATAGCCAAGCCTCGCTGCAATTTATAATCTTCTGTAACAACATTCACTGAAGGTTATCAAAGCGCTTTTTTTATTTGCTAATTGCGTGTTAGCAAACTATTCTCATTTCAAGTAAGCAGGAAGGAAACAAAGATTCATTTAACATAAGCCTTTAAACTATCCCTGCTGACTTGACATTTTTAAATTAAAGCGATGTTTTGATTTGCCGATTTGTGTGAATTTGCTTTTTGGCAAACAGCACGTTTTTCTGATTTGGATTTAAGTGTACATTATTCTTGCAGAAATTATAAAACAATTATTAAGTCGATTGATAAGTAAATGTTTTAGGATGGCGCGCATCGAGTAAGTAATCCATAACTCCTTAGTGTCTTAGTGTCTTCGTGGTTTCCTAAAAAACCCTAATTCGGAATAAGTCCTGTCAGTGAAATTTCTATGGTTTCGCCGGGGGTGGGTGTGAGGAGTTGGGTGCCGAGCCCAGAGGCGATGAGGCGATCGCGAAATTCCTCTAAGCTACCAACTGTACGAATGAACATGGGTAGAATACCACTGGCTTGAATATCACCAAGGGCATTGGGTACGATATACTGCGGTTTGAGAGTTTGGACGAAGTTAAGGGCGGCTATTGGTCCCATGATAATTTCTCCTAAGAAGGGGAAGATTTGGCCGACGACGGGGGCGATCGCTACATCAATTTTGCCCAGGCGTGGTTCTACTACTTCTAAATTAGATTGGTGGGGTTCATAATATACTGTCTCGCCATTGGTTAAGTCTTTGATTAAATACCCGTTTTCTATTTGTCCCGGTTGAATTTCGGCTCCGGGAACGGCGATAATTTGTAAATTATTTTGGTTAAATTCTTGCCAATTTGATAAAGATGTGATACTGCTATAGCCTAAATTTTTCAGGACTTGGGTGGCAGTGGGAGAGGCAACGGCGGGAATGGTGCGATCGAGTTGTTCTAAGGTGGGTTTATGGCAGTGGTCGTCTAATCCTTGAGTAATCAAAATTAGGTCAATTGGCGGTAAGGTGGCGGGGGTAAAGGCTGGGGGGTTGGTGTGACAAAGGCTAAATAACCAAGGTTGACCGTAAAAGACCAGGGGATCGACTAGCCAGGGATCGATCAGAATTGTTTGATCTGCGATTTGTAAGATCCAAGAGTTAAGGTCTATGCGGGTGAGTTTCATTTTGGTTGGTGGTTGGTAGTTGTCGCTATAGCAATCTTAATCTGTGGGTTATTAATTTTGTGGCAAAATGTTTTACAGTAAAAAACAAATAGCTTAATCCGTTTATTCGTCGCAAAGGAAAAAAAGCTCATGGTTCAACGTGGTTCTCAAGTTCGTATTCTCCGCAAAGAATCCTACTGGTTTCAGGAAGTAGGCACCGTTGCCTCTATCGACCAAAGCGGCATTAAATATCCCGTGATCGTTCGTTTTAGTAGTGTCAATTATTCCGGTGTGAATACGAACAACTTCGCTACCAGCGAAGTATTCGAGGTTGCACCACCCAAAGCTAAGGCTAAAGCAGCTTCTAAGTAAACGACGATCGCTCCCTATAACTTGTAGAAGAGGGAGTAAAGCAGTTAGGAAAGCTCAAAACTGCTAAGAAAAGCTCTTAATAAAAGCTCTCCTTGACCGCAAGCCACCGACCCCAGGGAAGGTGCGTGTAATTAAGGAACCGATCGACGTTAACGTTGTGCCAGAATTGCCTGAAGTTGAAACTATTTGCCGGGGTTTGAATCAACTCACCCTGGGTTTGGAAATATTGGGGGGCGATGTGTTGCTAGAGAACTCGATCGCCTGCCCAATTTCTGTTGTGGATTTTTTAGCTGGTTTGCAAGGGAAAGCGATCGCCCACTGGTATCGACGCGGTAAATATCTTTTAGCAGAACTTGGCGAACCTGGAACTGAGAAGATTAAAAGTAGGGTAAGAGAAGAGGATTTTTCTTCAATTCCCAATTCCCCGTCTTGGTTAGGGGTTCATCTGCGGATGACTGGTCAATTACTGTGGCTGGATCGAGATGAGCCATTACAGAAACATACAAGAGTGCGATTATTTTTGGCAGGAGGTCAAGAGTTAAGGTTTGTAGATCAGCGGACTTTTGGGAAAATGTGGTGGGTGCCCCCGGAAATTGAGGTGGCAAAAGTGGTGACTGGTCTGAAAAATTTGGGACCGGAACCTTTTTCAGCAGAGTTTAGTGTAAAGTATTTGACGGCGAAGTTACAGGGAAAAATGCGATCGATCAAAACTGCTTTGTTGGATCAGAATTTGGTGGCTGGTTTAGGGAATATTTATGCGGATGAAGCTTTATTTTTGTCGGGAGTGCGATCGCAAACTCTCTGTTCAGATTTGACAAAAGATCAAATTAAATGCCTGCACGTTTCTATTATTAAAGTTTTGCAGAATGCCCTTGATGCTGGTGGCACAACGTTTAGCAATTTTCTCAATATTCACGGCGTTAATGGTAACTATGGTGGCATTGCTTGGGTATATAATCGTACAGGTCAACCTTGTCGCGTTTGCGGTACTCCTATTGAACGCTTGAAATTAGCAGGGCGATCGAGTCATTTTTGCCCTCAGTGTCAAAAATAGAAAATTGGTTTTTTGAGGCTGTTCGGGTAAGTCTAAATCTTTGGCGAGGTAGGTATCCCCAAATTCACCACTTCCTAGTAGTTTAATAATTTGATAGCGGTTGTTTGAGTTAAGCCGAAACCCAGTTTCACAGGACTATCGTAAATCCTGTATATCTGCTATAATTCCAAATATAGAGGCAATCAGTTATGTCTGGATTATGCCTTGATTATAAAAAGGTTAAATTCTATATCTCAAAATTTGTAAAATCTATGAAACAAAATTCAATCACAACTCGTCTCAACTTAACTTTTACCCTAGTCTTTATAGTCATAGGTGCAGTTGCCTCAATGCTGCTCGTTTTGAGTTGGCAGGTACAAGAATCAACCAAAAAAGTTTTAGAGCAAGATATACCCACAGCGTTAAATAGTGTTAGTATGTTAGAAAAAATGACTGACATGAATAATAATTTGCAGAGTTATGTTATGGGGAAAAATGAGGAAAAACAGCTATTTTTCAAGAATTATGATGATTTAATACGCTATCTAAACCTGATTCCCAAGAATAATAATTACCGATATCAATTGAAGCGATTGGACAGTCTAATCCAAACATATAAAGAATCATCAGAAAAAATGGTGCTGAATACATACGATCCGATTAAGATCAAGAAAGCTAATAGTAAAATTGGGGAATTAATTGACAATGCAGGTCGTCCCCTAGAAGCTATATTATCTGAATTAAGCAAAGAAGAGATTGCTGATGCTGGTAGTAGCCGTGACATTAAGGAAGTATTAGAAGACGATCTGCCCGGTGTGCATTACTATGCGGAGCTCAATAGTGCTGCTACGAGGATGATTGGTTCCCTGGATCGCTTTATTTTGGAAGACCCAAAGGCTAAGAGTGCATTCTTTGAACATAGCCTGAAGTTCGAGCTAATATTTATTAAGTTAGTACCTCTGGAGCAAAAACCGTCAGAAATAATTAGATTTAGAGAAATTTCCAGGTTATTTAATCAGATCAAGGGCGAAGGCCCAATAATTATGGCATCCTTTCAAAGCAGTAATCGCCGAGAAGCGTTGACGGCGATCGACGAGATAGAAATACAAAGTTTTGCTGAAATAGAAAAGCTACTAACGGAAATGTCAGAGGTTTCTCGTGTTAAAGTAGAGCAAAGTATAATTAATCTTAACCAGTTAGTATTCTACCTAAATATCATCACAATTGCCACTGTCATCGTAGGAGTTGGTTTAATTGTGGTGCTAATTTTGTATTCTCGCCGCGCCATTTTACAACCAGTAATAGAAATTGCTGGAGCGGTTAACTACTTGCGTCACCGCGAAGGAGAATATCAGATTTCCGACCGTCAATACGACCTAGAATTTGACCAGATTTTGAGTAGTTTAAAGCTATTTCAACAAGAATTGGTGGAGCTAGATCGCTTACGAGATTCCGAGGCGCTGCGGTTACAAGAGCTTCAGGAGGCGACAGAAGTTGCCAAAGCCGCCAATTATGCCAAAAGTAATTTTCTGGCAGTAATGAGCCACGAAATTCGTACCCCCATGAATGCGATTTTGGGTTTGAGTCATTTGGTACTCCAGACGGAGTTAAATAGCAAGCAAGCGGACTATTTATATAAAATTCAGAGTTCCGGTCAATCATTACTACGTTTAATTAACGATATTCTGGACTTTTCCAAGATTGAAGCGGGCAAAATGATTCTGGAGAAGATTGACTTTGATTTGGAACTGGTACTAGAAAATATTGCCAATTTGATTAGTTTGAAAGCCGCAGAAAAAAAATTAGAATTTTTGTTTGAAATTGCCTCCGAAGTCCCCAAATTCATACATGGAGATCCCCTACGTTTAGAGCAGGTGCTTCTTAATCTATCGAATAATGCGGTGAAATTTACTCAGCAGGGTGAGGTGGTAATCAAAATTACACAACAACAACTAGAAAAAAACGAAATTTGTCTGTATTTCTCAGTCAGAGATACGGGAATCGGATTGACTCAGGAGCAAATTAGCCAGTTATTCCAATCTTTTACTCAGGCGGATGGTTCCACTACTCGTAAGTATGGCGGTACGGGTTTAGGATTAGCCATTAGTAAGCGTCTGGTGTCAATGATGGGGGGTAATATTTGGGTAGAAAGTCAACCAGGACGGGGCAGTAATTTTCAATTTACAGCCGTTTTTCCACCAGCTACTTCTACTCCCCGCTCTCCCATAGTAGTCCCCCCTAATTTGGAGGGTCTGAAGGTTTTAGTCGTCGATGATAATGCGGTGAGTCGCGAGATTTTAATTAATAGTTTGGAGTCATTTTCCTTTGAGGCAAATGATGTGGAATCTGGGGAAGAGGCTCTGGAAGAGTTGCTCCGAGCCAGGGACTCTCCCTATAATTTAGTATTGATGGATTGGGCGATGCCAAATGGTATCGATGGCATTGAGGCAATTCGTCGGATTCGTGCTTGTTCCAGTCTGCCACAACAACCTCGTATTCTGTTGGTGACTGCTTACGGACAAGCAGAATTGTTAGAGCAGGCGCAATTGGCGGGGGCGGATGATTGCTTGTTGAAACCAGTAAGTCGCTCGACTTTATTTAATGCGATCGCTCAGGTTTTTGAAGAAAGGGACTCCTCGATGCCGTTAGAGAACAATGCTTTGGGACGAGCCCAAATATTGAAGAAACGATGGCAAAATGTGGAATTACTACTGGTAGAAGATAATGAAATTAACCAACAAATTGCCCAAGAATTATTGACAGGAGCAGGTTTTACGGTGAGCATTGCCAATAATGGTTTAGAGGCACTAGCCGCTGTGCAAGCTCATAGCTATGATGGTGTATTAATGGATATTCAAATGCCAGAAATGGATGGCTTAGAGGCAACTCGGCGGATTCGAGCCTTGGGTCAGACGGCGGCGACAGAGCGACAACGTTTTATCGAGCTACCAATTATTGCGATGACTGCCCATGCGATGATTGGAGACAGAGAGGAGAGTCTGAGTGCTGGGATGAATGACCATATTACTAAGCCGATTAATCCCGATGAATTATTTAATACTTTGAGTCGGTATATTAAAAGGAAGAAAACTAGCAGGGACTCTACAACTTCTCCCTCAGAATTACCTGTTTTACCATCAGCAACGGAACTGCTGACAGCGAGGGAAGTCGAACTCTCGAATTTAGAGGGAATTGATACTGCTAGTGGGATGAAGCGGATCGGTGGTAATCGACAATCTTACCTGAAAGTTTTGCAGCAATTTCGGAGCAGTCAGGGACAAGCATTAGAGGAGATTCAGGAAGCCATTGAGGGATTAGACTATGAAACTGCCCGCCAGAAGATTCATCGGGTGAGGGGAACTGCGGGCAACCTTGGGGCCGATCGATTATTTCAGGCGGCTACTCCCCTAGAACAGGCGGTTAAAGAGGGTCAAATTGAAACTCTGGCTCCTCTGATGGAGGCATTTCGCACAGAATTTCAGCAGGTAATGAAGGCTTTACAGCAGTTACCGGATGTTTCGGAGTCGGTGGCTAACAGCGATCGCTCGTTCCCCCGCTCTGAAGAAGTCTTAACTGTAGCTGCTTTGGGTCAATTACCTGAAGCCTTGAGGCAACAACTTCAAGAGGCTTTATTGACGGGAAATCTGGATTTATTGGCAAGATTGATTACTGAGATTAACTCTCATAATCAGGCTTTAGGGGAGGCGATCGCGTCTCATTGCGATCGCTTTGAATTCCAGCAAATTTTGACTTTATTATCTAACTCTCATTAGTTTATGAAAATTGAACAAATTTACGCCAAATCAGGTAAAATATTAGTTATAGATGACTCTCCATCTAACTTGAAAATCTTGATGAGTTTGTTGTCGGAGCAAGGATATACAGTGCGCCCAATGCCCAGTGGTAAGTTAGCGCTCCAAGGAATTCATCTGGACTATCCCGATCTGATTTTACTAGATATTGAGATGCCAGACATGGATGGTTATCAAGTATGTCAGTGTCTTAAGGAGGACGAAAGAACCCAAGACATCCCAGTAATTTTTGTGAGTGCTTATGAGGATGTATTGGATAAGGTAAAGGCCTTTGAGTTAGGTGGTATTGATTATATTACTAAACCATTTCAACCAGAAGAGATTCTGGTGCGAGTCCAAAATCATTTGGTACTCTATAAGTTAAAAAAAGGATTGCAAGAAAAAACTGAATATCAAGATAAAAAACTGGCAGAACAAAATGCGCTTCTCCAAGAAATGAATCAACAATTATCAGCGGCAAATCAAGAATTGTCCAGAAATTTGGCAGAATTAGAAAAAGCGCAACTGCAAGTAGTTCAAGCGGAAAAAATGTCAACATTAGGTCAATTAGTTGGGGGGGTTGCCCATGAAATTAACAACCCTGTTAGTTTCTTGATGGGGAATATTCAACCAGCCAAAAATTACGTGGTAAGCTTGTTTAGTTTGTTAGACTTATACGCAGAGGCTTTCCCGCATCCCGGAGAGAAGATTGAAAACGAAATTAGGGAAATTGAACTGGATTTTCTCCGAGAAGATTTACCGATGTTACTTGATTCGATGAATGTGGGTGTGGAGCGGATTAAAAATATTAGTACCAGTTTGCGAACTTTTTCGCGCATGGATCGGGAATACAAAGTTCCTTTTAATTTGCATGAAGGCATTGATAGTACATTATTAATTCTCAAACATCGGCTCAAATCTAACCAAAGTCGTCCAGAGATTGGAATTGTTAAAAATTATGGAGATTTACCGGAAATTAACTGTTTTCCGGGACAATTAAATCAGGTGTTTATGAATTTATTGGCAAATGCGATCGATGCGTTGGAGGAACGTAGTTTAGGGCATACTTTTGCCGAGATAGCAAATTTAAAAAATCGGATTTGTTTAGATACGGGTCTATGGCAATACGCCCCTTCTCAGGATTTAGAAAGTGCCGATCGTTCTCAAGAACAATGGGTATTTGTCAAAATTTCTGACAATGGAACTGGGATGACGGAGGAAGTTAAGCAACGATTTTTTGAGCAAGGATTTACCACGAAAGGAGTTGGAAAAGGTACCGGTTTGGGAATGGCGATCGCGCGTCAAATCGTTGAAGAAAAGCACGGTGGAAAGATTACCTGTCATTCGGAGTTAGGGAAGGGAACAGAATTTACTGTATTGTTACCTATTTAATTTAATTATATTGGCATTCGCCCACTATAGAACCCATTTGGGATCTTTTCCTTCATCAAGTTATAATTTAGCGATTGCTGCGATCGAATAGATCCCAAAATAGATCCCAAATGGGTTCTATAAGTTATAAGTTTACCATGCCCTAATTCAGCAACGCCCAAAATCTGAGACGTGCGACCAAAAGGTGGT